>NZ_JBHSJJ010000056.1:0-563 GCF_042652345.1 Negadavirga shengliensis | reverse complement strand
AAAATATCCAAGGCCAATAGACCTTGGATAAATACCTACATTATTGAAACGCCCCCTCCTGGAGAATCGTTTTTTGTCCGGTGGCCGGATCATCATTGGAAAACTCCACCAGACACTCCTGGCTTGCCAGTTCACAACTGTAATTGCCCGATTGCACCTGTGAAGTCACATTCCGGTACCCAATGGGTTCCGCCGCGTCAGGTGTCCAGACCATGGTCGCCGTCCTTTTGACGGGCATGTTAAATGCAAAAGCAAATACAGCCGCCATCATCAATGTCCCTCCCCGAAGGAGGATTTTGCCATTTTTTTTCATAATTTTACGATTGAGTCATTTTACATAATCCGGTCGTTTTGGCCCCCCAAGGCCTTCCGAGAGGAGCGACCGGGTTTCACTCCCCTACCCTTGCCGGGCAACCACCTCGTGGCTTCACCGGCCGTCCGTTCCTTTTTTCTTTTACCTTATATTTTTGGTTTAATTATTAATTCTCACGTTCCCACTTTTCTCACATTCTCATACCACACTATCCATTCACTCAATACTTAGGAAAAAGGGAACAGAGAAC
>NZ_JBHSJJ010000055.1:0-596 GCF_042652345.1 Negadavirga shengliensis | reverse complement strand
TCTCTTGTGTCGCCCTCGAACAACGCTACGGGCGTTGTCCTTCCGCCGACCCTCAGTTGGAATGCGGTGACGGGAGCCACCTCTTACCACCTGCAGGTATCTGCCAACTCCGATTTCAGCGGTTCGGTCTACAATACGGATGGCCTGACAGGGACAAGCGCGGAAATACCGGATCTGTCATATGCCACGCAGTATCACTGGCGTGTGCGTGCGGCCAACAGTGCCGGACCGGGTGACTGGTCGGAAGCCAGAACGTTCACCACCGCAACTGCTGAACCCGGGCCCTCCGCCCAGTTGGTTGCCCATTGGAAAATGGAAGAGGGAAGCGGCAGCACAATCGTGGACCATTCAGGCAACAACAACAACGGGACCCTGAGGAACAGCAGCAACGTGACCTGGGTCACGGGTGTGGACGGTCTTGCCCTGAATTTGCCAGGGACCACGGGAAGGTTTGCGGAGGTCAACAACCACTCTTCCCTGAACATCACCGAGGCCATTACTTTGTCGGCATGGATCCGTCCGGCTGTGCGGCAGACCAAATCAATCGTGAACAAATCCACGCTGAACGGCTATGAGATCAACACGACAAGTTCTGG
>NZ_JBHSJJ010000054.1:0-611 GCF_042652345.1 Negadavirga shengliensis | reverse complement strand
TATTCAGGAAACAGGGAACAGAGAACCGGAAACAGCAAATCGTGCGAAAACCACCTATTCCCTATTCACAATTCACTCACTATTCAGGAAACAGGGAACAGAGAACCGGAAACAGGAAACCGGTCGCAAACCTATTCCCTTTTCCCTATTCACTATTCACGCAGTATTCCGGAAACAGGGAACAGAGAACCGGAAACAGCAAATCGTGCGAAAACCACCTATTCCCTTTTCCCTATTCACCATTCACGCAGTATTCAGGAAACAGGGAACAGAGAACCGGAAACAGCAAATCGTGCGAAAACCACCTATTCCCTATTCACAATTCACTCACTATTCAGGAAACAGGGAACAGAGAACCGGAAACAGGAAACCGGTCGCAAACCTATTCCCTTTTCCCTATTCACTATTCACGCAGTATTCCGGAAACAGGGAACAGAGAACCGGAAACAGCAAATCGTGCGAAAACCACCTATTCCCTTTTCCCTATTCACCATTCACGCAGTATTCAGGAAACAGGGAACAGAGAACCGGAAACAGCAAATCGTGCGAAAACCACCTATTCCCTATTCACAATTCACTCACTATTCAGGAAACAGGGAACAGAGAACCGG
>NZ_JBHSJJ010000053.1:0-643 GCF_042652345.1 Negadavirga shengliensis | reverse complement strand
CCAAGCATGACGAGATCGTCACACAGTGGGAGGATTATAATAGGCTTGGTTCCATATGACCGCTGAAAACAAATTATAATCATATGAAATCGAGCATGACGGAATCGTCACAAACTGGGATGATTATAAAACATGCGAGATTCCATATGGCCATTAAGAAACAATTATAAACATATGAAAAAAACACTACTCTTACTGATGGCCGGTCTCCTGATGGCCTTTCATCATACCCACGGACAGACGGTCCCCTTACATGGAAAGGTGGTGGACCGGGATTCCGGACAGCCCATCACCGGGGCCCTTATTCAAGAAAAAGCCTCCGGAAAGCTGACGGTGACGGACGAAAACGGCCGCTTTTCCTTTGACCTTCTCCCTGGGAAAACCGAAATCGATGCCAGCTTCCTGGGATATGCCACCAAAACCGTCACTTTCGAAACGCCTTCCACAGAGGAGCAGTTGATCACCTTGGAACAGGAGGACCATACCCTGGACCAGGTGGAAGTGGTGGCTACGGGCTACCAGCAGATCCCCAGATCCAGGGCCTCGGGTTCCTTCGTGACCGTGGATGAACAGCTCGTCGGAAGAAGGGTCAGCACCGACCTGATAGACCGCCTGGAAGACGTCACCTCCGGCCTCATTCTAA
>NZ_JBHSJJ010000052.1:0-684 GCF_042652345.1 Negadavirga shengliensis | reverse complement strand
ATTACCTGGAGCCCGGTGACCGGGAACAGTACGAAAGATACATAGGTATGTATTTCGGCGGGACCAACTTCTGGCCTTACCTGGAAGACGGGGGGCGTTCCACCTGGACATCCAACGACATCTGGCTCGACCAGGGCATTGAGCTGACCCCCGTCAAGGGGCTTTCCATCAGGGGTAATTTTGCCTTCAACTTCTTTAATCAGACTACACAAGACGTGGCCAGCAGGGTGGAAATCGTGAACAACGACCTCAGAAATCCCAACGACATGATCAATTTCGGATTCAGCGGCAACGATTTCATCAACGAGCGGAATGATTATAACCAATACTATGTGATCAATTTAGTGGCGGATTATCACTTTGACCTGCCGGAAAGACACAAACTGAATACCATGATCGGCTTTAACCAGGAATGGGGGCAGAACAAATTTGTCAGAGCACAGAACAACACCCTGATCAATCCCGAGATAACCGACCTGAACGCCACCATCGGCATGCAGCAGACCTTCGGAGGCAGCAACCATATGGCCCTCAGGGGAGCATTTTACAGAGTAAACTATATATTCGACGACAGGTTCCTGATCGAATCCAACGGCCGGTATGACGGCACTTCCAGGTTTCCGAAGGACAGCCGTTTTGGCTTCTTTCCGTCCGTCTCTTTAGGCTGGAGGCTTTCCAATGAAC
>NZ_JBHSJJ010000051.1:0-684 GCF_042652345.1 Negadavirga shengliensis | reverse complement strand
ATTACCTGGAGCCCGGTGACCGGGAACAGTACGAAAGATACATAGGTATGTATTTCGGCGGGACCAACTTCTGGCCTTACCTGGAAGACGGGGGGCGTTCCACCTGGACATCCAACGACATCTGGCTGGACCAGGGCGTTGAGCTGACACCCGTCAAAGGGCTTTCCATCAGGGGTAATTTTGCCTTCAACTTCTTCAACCGCACCAGACAGGATGTGGCCAGCAGGGTGGAAATCGTGAACAACGACCTCAGAAATCCCAACGACATGATCAATTTCGGATTCAGCGGCAACGATTTCATCAACGAGCGGAATGATTACAACCAATACTATGTGATCAATGCGGTAGCTGACTACCACTTCGATCTTCCCGAAAGACACAAACTGAACACCATGATCGGCTTTAACCAGGAATGGGGACAGAACAAATATGTGAGGGCGCAGAACAATACCCTGATTACGCCATTGATCACAGACCTGAATGCCACCATCGGCATGCAGCAGACCTTCGGGGGCAGCAACCATATGGCCCTCAGGGGAGCTTTTTACCGAGTAAATTATATATTCGACGACAGGTTCCTGATCGAATCCAACGGCCGGTATGACGGCACTTCCAGGTTTCCGAAGGACAGCCGTTTTGGCTTCTTTCCGTCCGTCTCTTTAGGCTGGAGGCTTTCCAATGAAC
>NZ_JBHSJJ010000050.1:0-1060 GCF_042652345.1 Negadavirga shengliensis | reverse complement strand
ATAATCATCCCAGTTTGTGACGATTCCGTCATGCTCGATTTCATATGATTATAATTTGTTTTCAGCGGTCATATGGAACCAAGCCTATTATAATCCTCCCACTGTGTGACGATCTCGTCATGCTTGGTTTCATTTGTTTATAGTTTATTTCTTAGTGGCCATAAAGCCTTTTCTCGGTAATCATCCCATTTAGTGGCGTTGTCGTTGTGTTTGGTGTTCTTTCCCTCACCCCCGGCCCCTCTCCCCCGGGGAGAGGGGAGTGGCTATATTGTCGTGCTTGGATTCATGGTTGTGATTGATTGTCTGTGAATTTCTTTTTCAGGACCAGCACGGGTATTTCCTCTTCCCGTAATTCGAGGTCCAGGCCGATGCGCTGCAGGCCGCCCCGGAGGCTTTCCAGATCAGAAAGGCGGGCGTCTACTTCAAAGTCTATTGGATAGTCAATGCCGGTACGGTCCATGACCGGATAGGGGCTGTCCTGCATGAAGTAGAGGTTCAGGTAGTAGACAAATCCCTGCAATCGGGAGTTGGTCACCTTGATGCCCATGGGCCCCACGTCGTAATGGGTTTTGGCCCCGGTGGAAGGGGGGAAGTCCCCGGTCCCGGTTTTTACCATGGCCCAGATGGTGCGCTTTCTGTTTTCGATATGGGCTTCTATATGGGGAAAGTACCTTTTGAGGTCTTCTCTCATGAGGGCGAACTTGTCCGTTCCCGGGGGTGTGATGAGTTCGTAGCTGAAGACGTGGTCCCCTTCTTCCATCCATTGCAGGTAGTCCAGGCCGGTTTTGCCGGTGTTGAGGTCGTCGGGTCCGAAGCCTTCCAGGTCGATCCTGTTGTTTCCGAAGTAATTGGGCAGGTCGTTGGCGGAATAGGCGGTGCGGAACAGTTTCAGAACGGGCGTATTGATGGCCATGATATGGCCTCCGAAATCATCCGACACCACCAACGCCCCGGAGACGCCGGGGATATAGGCGGACAGGGATGACTGAAACCGGATGTTTTTATGGGGAATCTGGCGGTTTTCGCTGATGAATTTTTCTTTGTGAAGGAAGGGTATCCT
>NZ_JBHSJJ010000049.1:0-1143 GCF_042652345.1 Negadavirga shengliensis | reverse complement strand
TCTACACCTTCATCAAACTGACCTCGCCCCCGCCCAAGCCCATCATCTTTGACGGCAGCAACAGGGACGTCTGCGAGGTGACCCGCAACAGGACCAACACGCCGCTGCAGGCACTGGCCATGCTCAATGACCCGCTGGTGCTGGAAGCATCCAGGGTATTGGCGGCGGACCTGGTTTCCAGGCATGCCGACCCCGGGGAAGCCATAGGGGAGGCGTTTGCAAGGATCATGTGCAGGGAACCCAAAAAAGAAGAGGCCAGTATATTAATGGATTATTACGGGGAAGAGCTGCAGCGGTTTGAGCAGCGTCCCGAAGAAATATCCAAAGCGGTCAATATCGGCGATCATCCCCTGGGGGACAACAGCGGAAAGGCCGAAACGGCCGCACTGATGCAGGTCATTGTGGCCATATACAATGTTGAAGAAGCGATTACCAAAACCTGATATGGAAAAGGAAAGATTAGAAAGCGGATTAAACGAAAACAGGAGGAAATTTCTTTCCAGGCTCAGTCTGGGCATCGGGAGTGTGGCCCTTGGGTCTCTGCTGATCCCGGACCTGTTTTCCGGGAAATCAGGGCCGGATACGGACAGACTGATGTCCAGGGTACCCCATTTTGCGCCAAAGGCCAAGCGGGTGATTTACCTGTTCCAGAACGGGGCCCCGAGCCAGCTGGAGTCATTTGATTACAAGCCCCTGCTGAACAAACGGGTGGGGGAAGAACTTCCCGAATCCATAAGGATGGGGCAGCGGCTGACCGGCATGACGTCGGGGCAGTCTTCCTTCCCGCTGGTGGGTTCCCATCACGGGTTCAGGCAATACGGACAGGCGGGAGCCTGGATAAGCGATCTTTTCCCCTATACGGCAAAGATCGCCGATGATATATGCATCGTGAAATCGATGCACACAGAGGCCATCAACCACGACCCCGCCCTGACCTTCTTCCAGACAGGGGCGCAGGTGGGAAACCGGCCCAGCATGGGTGCCTGGCTGAGTTACGGGCTTGGCAGCGACAACAACAACCTGCCCGGTTTCTGCGTGCTGCTTTCCCGGGGGAAGGGCAACGGCCAGGGGGTCTATTCCAAGCTGTGGACCAACGGCTTCCTGGATTCCGTCCACCAGGGGGTGCAGTTCTCAAGCGGCGAC
>NZ_JBHSJJ010000048.1:0-1143 GCF_042652345.1 Negadavirga shengliensis | reverse complement strand
GTCGCCGCTTGAGAACTGCACCCCCTGGTGGACGGAATCCAGGAAGCCGTTGGTCCACAGCTTGGAATAGACCCCCTGGCCGTTGCCCTTCCCCCGGGAAAGCAGCACGCAGAAACCGGGCAGGTTGCTGTTCTCGCTGCCAAGCCCGTAACTCAGCCAGGCACCCATGCTGGGCCGGTTCCCCACCTGTGCCCCCGTCTGGAAGAAGGTCAGGGCGGGGTCGTGGTTGATGGCCTCCGTATGCATCGATCTCACGATGCAGATGTCGTCGGCGATCTTTGCCGTATAGGGGAAAAGGTCGCTTATCCAGGCACCTGCCTGGCCATATTGCCGGAACCCGTGATGGGAGCCCACCAGCGGGAAGGAGGACTGCCCCGACGTCATGCCGGTCAGCCGCTGCCCCATCCTTATGGATTCGGGAAGTTCCTCCCCCACCCGTCTGTTCAGCAGGGGTTTGTAATCAAATGACTCCAGCTGGCTCGGGGCCCCGTTCTGGAACAGGTAAATGACACGTTTGGCCTTCGGGGCAAAATGGGGTACCCCGGACATCAGTCTGTCCGTATCCGGCCCCGGTTTCCCGGAAAACAGGTCCGGGATCAGCAGTGAGCCCAAAGCCACACTCCCGATGCCCAGACTGAGCCTGGAAAGGAATTTCCTCCTGTTTTCGTTTAATCCGCTTTCTAATCTTTCCTTTTCCATATCAGGTTTTGGTAATCGCTTCTTCAACATTGTATATGGCCACAATGACCTGCATCAGTGCGGCCGTTCCGGCCTTTCCGCTGTTGTCCCCCAGGGGATGATCGCCGATACTGACCGCTTTGGATATTTCTTCGGGACGCTGCTCAAACCGCTGCAGCTCTTCCCCGTAATAATCCATTAATATTTCGGCCTCTTCTTTTTTGGGTTCCCTGCAGATGATCCTTGCAAACGCCTCCCCTATGGCTTCCCCGGGGTCGGCATGCCTGGAAACCAGGTCCGCCGCCAATACCCTGGATGCTTCCAGCACCAGCGGGTCGTTGAGCATGGCCAGTGCCTGCAGCGGCGTGTTGGTCCTGTTGCGGGTCACCTCGCAGACGTCCCTGTTGCTGCCGTCAAAGATGATGGGCTTGGGCGGGGGCGAGGTCAGTTTGATGAAGGTGTAGA
>NZ_JBHSJJ010000047.1:0-1241 GCF_042652345.1 Negadavirga shengliensis | reverse complement strand
TCCTGACTTCGACAGTCGTCAGTCCCATTTTCGTATAAGTCATTGATAATGTTTGGTTTAATGATTTTCAGTTTGCTGTTTTGGGTGTCCCAGAAGGATTTTTGAGTATTTTAGAGACATGTTCGTCCGGAAGAAACCCAATAAAAGTGGGAAGATCAGCGTCCAAGTAATAGAAAAGACCCGTGGGAGCTATAAAGTTGCCAAAACCATAGGGAGTAGCTCCGACTCCCAGGAAGTTGAAAGACTTGTTTACCTGGGCGAAGAGTGGATCAGAAACCGTAAAGGGCTTCTGGATATCCCGTTCAACACTGAAGAACAGATCGCTGATTCTGTTTTGGACAATGTTGAAAAAATCACTGTTTCCGGTACAGAGCTGTTACTTGACAGGGTATTCAATGGAATTGGGTTCAATGCCATCAAAGACGATATTTTTAAATGGCTGGTATATTCCAGGATATGTTTCCCGGCAAGTAAACTGAAGACCTGTGATTACCTGTTGGCCTATCATGGGCTTGAGTTCCAGGTTCAGGACCTATACAGGTACATGGACAGGCTTTACAACAATTACAAGGAAACAATCCAGCTGATCAGTTTTGAGCACACTAAAAAAGTTCTGGGGGGCAGGATCAATATTGTTTTTTACGATGTCACCACCCTTTACTTTGAAGTGGATCAGGAGGACGAGCTCAGAAAGACGGGTTTTTCAAAAGAAGGCAGGCACCAGAACCCCCAGATAGTTTTGGGTTTGCTGGTAGGGCTTGAGGGTTACCCCCTTGCCTACGAGATTTTTGAGGGCAATAAGTTTGAGGGCCATACCATGATTCCTGTCATAGAGACTTTTAGAAAGAAGTATGGCTTACCGGCACCGATGGTAGTGGCAGATTCGGGGTTGCTTTCCAACAGCAATATCAGCGAATTGCTGGAGAACGGATATGGGTTTATTCTGGGGGCAAGGTTGAAGTCTTCTGCCAATACCCAAAAAGAAAAAGTACTGGCACTCAGGCTCGAAAACGGTGAGAGTACATCCATGGATTGGGAAGAAGGGCTGAGAATGATAGTGGGCTATTCGGAAAAGAGGGCCAAAAAAGATAGAATCAATAGGGAAAAGGGGCTTAAAAAGCTGGAAAAACAGCTGAAAACAGGAAAACTCAACAAGTCCCATATCAACAACAGGGGGTACAACAAATACCTCAAAATGGACGGTGAGGTAAAGATCACCCTGGACATGAACAAGTTTGAAC
>NZ_JBHSJJ010000046.1:0-1562 GCF_042652345.1 Negadavirga shengliensis | reverse complement strand
CAGTCTGGTCCCCATAATCCCCAAATTGACTGTAGAGAAAAGACTCAAACAAAAGCCCCATCATCAAATACTTTACGACCTGTTCTATGCTTAAGTTAACGGATATGGTACAGCTGTCGGGAGCGAGGGGGCGAGGGCCCTGCGGGGAGAAGCTTATTTTTGCCTTGACTTTTTGGGTTCTTTTTGTGTCAAAGCCTGCCCCGACCAGCGCAGCATATCGGGGACAAAAAGAACAGAAGAGTAAAAGGAGAATAGAAAACCACCACCTGCCCTTATGCCACAGGCATTTGTAATCCATCCATTAACGTGAGCGTCCAGGGAGAGACTGCTTTCCCGGTTTGGCCGGGATTACCTTCCCGAAGTGACGGACTCCCCTGCTAGGTGGAGTTAAAAAAACGGCATTGCAAATGCCTCTGTACCAAATTACACCTAGTAAGGGCGGTAACAAATTGTCCAGAAGTAATAATGCCATTCCTGAAAGGCATAATATATAACACGATAGAAAGTTGCACAAAGTAAACTGATTAGTTAACTTTGTTTTTGTGGTAAGAGAAATCATTTTTTTCGGGGACAAGGTAATTGAATTTTATAAATCCCAGGATTCGAAAGTTCAGTTGAAAATTGAATACGTTTTGGACCTTATTCGATTTGAACGATACGTTCCGATCAAGTTCTATAAGAAACTGGAAAACACAAGGGGGATTTATGAAGTAAGGGTAATTACCTCACAGAAAAGTATTCGAATTCTCTGTTTTCAGGATGAAGGAACGTTGGTGGTACTCACAAATGCATTCGTAAAGAAAACCCAAAAGACTCCGAAAAATGAAATCAGACTTGCCGAAAAACTTAGAGAAGAATACTTAAGACAGAAAGAAGATGAAAAACGTTAAGACATTTGATCAGCTCCTGGATGAAAAGTATGGGAAAAAAGGTAGCGCTGAAAGAGATCGGTTTGATGCGGATTCCCTTGCTTTCCGATTGGGTGTCATGCTTAAAGAAGCCCGGATCGAAGCGAACCTGACACAGGAAGAACTTGCCGCAAAAACCGGAACGAAAAAAAGTTATATCTCCCGAATTGAACGTGGATTAAGTGATATCCAAATTTCTACTTATTACAAATTAATTGAAGTCGGTCTTGGAAAACACCTTAACATTTCAATTGGTTAAGGCATATAACACGGAGCAATCGCCACTGCCTTAGGTAGTTATCAGAAAGCGTAGTCCTTAATGAAAGTTTCTTGACTTCAAGGGGGGTGAGCGGCAACGAGTGCCTGTGTCAGGAGCGTTGAGCGTTGGGGTTCGACTGACGTTGCTGCATATGATTTTCAATTCCGTATGGGATTTTGTCATGGTTTTTGCCTGGTTCCCCGCAAAAACGCACGCCAAAATCCTGTAAACGTTCGCCATTTAGGGGTCCGGGGATTGAAATCCCCGGTCTCGACTTTGGCTATTTACTAGACATAAAATAAAAAGAGGCTGCAATTTGGAATTGTGGTCTTTTTTATTGATTTTTATATCTAGTTATATGACTAGATATGGGATATCCGACTAAAATCCAGCTC
>NZ_JBHSJJ010000045.1:162-1588 GCF_042652345.1 Negadavirga shengliensis | reverse complement strand
ACTCTTCCCTGAACATCACCGAGGCCATTACTTTGTCGGCATGGATCCGTCCGGCTGTGCGGCAGACCAAATCAATCGTGAACAAATCCACGCTGAACGGCTATGAGATCAACACGACAAGTTCTGGTAGAATAGAGTTTTGGCTCAACTGGGATGCCCATGGCCTTACTTACCACCTGCTGTCCAACGGGAGCTATCCTTCCAATGGTTCCACATGGATGCATGTGGCAGCGACCTTTGACGGGCAGACAATGAAAATCTATCTCAACGGCGTGGAAGATGCCACCCTCAGTTTTTCCCAACCTGCCACTATAATTAGCAATAACGGTTTGTTAACGATAGGGTCATGGGGCGGGGACTTGAGGTTTCAGGGTGCCTTGGATGATGTGAGGGTATATAACGGTGCCTTGAGCTCTCAAGAAATCACGCAGTTATATGAGTTGGAAAATAACAGCCTGCCTGGTGTACCCAACCTTATCAACCCTGCCAACGCATCAACGAATGTATCCATAACGCCTTTACTGCAATGGGCAGCTGCTAGTGCGGCAAATTCATATCAGGTTCAGGTTTCAACTGTTCAGAACTTTTCTTCCTTCGTATTTAGCCAAAGCAATATAACAGCTCTCGAAGTAGCTGCTTCCGGATTATCGTACAATACTACATATTATTGGAGAGTGCGTGGAATTAATGCTATCGGGGAGGGCAACTGGTCCACTGTCAGAAACTTTACTACGCAAACCGAACCGGTAACCATTCCTCCCGCGCCGTCTCTTGTGTCGCCGTCGAACAACGCCATGGGTGTTGTCCTTCCGCCGACCCTCAGCTGGAACGCGGTGACGGGAGCCACTTCTTACCACCTGCAGGTATCTGCCAACTCCGATTTCAGCGGTCCGGTCTACAATACGGATGGCCTGACAGGGACAAGCGCGGAAATACCGGGTCTGTCATATGCAACGCAGTATCACTGGCGCGTCCGGGCGGCCAACAGTACGGGGGCGGGAGACTGGTCGGCAGCAAGGGCATTCACCACAGAAACCGAACCGGTGACCGTTCCCCCCGCGCCTTCTCTTGTGTCGCCCTCGAACAACGCTACGGACGTTGTCCTTCCGCCGACCCTCAGTTGGAATGCGGTGACGGGAGCCACCTCTTACCACCTGCAGGTATCTGCCAACTTCGATTTCAGCAGTCCGGTCTACAATACGGATAACCTCACAGGGACAAGCGCGGAAATACCGGATCTGTCATATGCGACACAGTATCACTGGCGTGTGCGTGCGGCCAACAGTGCCGGACCGGGTGACTGGTCGGCAGCAAGGGCATTCACCACAGAAACCGAACCGGTGACCGTTCCCCCCGCGCCTTCTCTTGTGTCGCCCTCGAACAACGCTACGGACGTTGTCCTTCCGCCGACCCTCAGTTGGAATGC
>NZ_JBHSJJ010000044.1:0-1595 GCF_042652345.1 Negadavirga shengliensis | reverse complement strand
CCATATCCGTTAACTTAAGCATAGAACAGGTCGTAAAGTATTTGATGATGGGGCTTTTGTTTGAGTCTTTTCTCTACAGTCAATTTGGGGATTATGGGGACCAGACTGGTGATGAACCAATTGGCAAGATCCCTGTGGCAGGATATTTTTGCTCTCATCCGGGAAGTAAACATTCTTGCCATTTTGAAGAACTTCGGATAGCTGCAGCGTTTATGGCAGCGGTTGCTTTCCAGCAGCTGGTTGGCCACCGACAGTATACTGGTATTCAGCAGTATCCAGATGAGTTTAGCCAGCAGCTGGCATTCCATCCGTTCTTTTTTCATGGCCCTGATGCTGTCAATGTCCAGGTTTGATTTCCATGTTTTGAAGATCAGTTCCACCTGCCATCTCAGTTTATAGGCTTCGATCACCTGTTTGGTGGACAGTACATCCTGGGGAACATTGGTGATGAACAGGTTATAATGTGCCTTGATCCTGTATTCGTCTGAAAGCTTATAGCCTTTGGTCCTGTTGCCTGATTGTCCTGCCTTTCTGATCCGTTCGGCAGCCACCTGTTTAGGTACCGGAATGAGCACCAGCCTTGTTTTGAGCTTTTCCTTGCTGCCCATATAGGCTTCTGTTTCATAGGAGTCCATACCTGTTTTCTTCATCTTCCGGTCCAGGCCTTTCCAATCCAAAGGGCTGAACCCGCCTTCCTGCCCAGGCAGGTAAAGGCCCACCTTGTGCAGACGGTTGAGGTAATAGGCCTCTGCTTCCACCACACTCAGTAGATAGGGAAGGGTGATATAGCCCAGGTCCCGGATGTTCAGACTGCCGGCCTGTAGCTGTCCGACTGTCTCTTTGGAGTCCTGTTGGTCGTTTCTGGTGGCCCTGGTCATTTCCAGGCTCCTGCAGGACATGGTCAGCAGGTCAAATTCGTATTGCAGGTTCATCAGGGAAGAGGCCTTGTTAAAGCTGTTATAGCCCGGATAGTCCTCTTCCAGGGCGATGGGTAGGCTGTATTTGGTGGAGTCCTTGATATGGATGCCGCTGAAAAAGCCATTCCCCGGCAGCTCTCCCGCCTCCCGGACCAGCTGACAGGAAAGCTGCCGGGTGAAAAGGGCTTTGAAAAACTCCACGGCCTCCGGAGTAAAGTGCTTATGGATGGCCTCCCGGCTGATCGCTATGCCGGTGTCCTCCATGTAATCACAACTGATATCCAAAAGGCTGAGACGGCCGTGTTTTTCCCCGTTGAAGACCAGGGATTCTACAAAATCCAGTGCGGATATCTTCCGTACGCGCCGGATGAAGCCCGTTTCCCTTGCCAGGGCATCCAGGACCTCCTTGGAAAACAGTCCGGAGTATCTTTGCTGTATCAGTTCAAGTTGTTGGGTGGTTTCTTTGTCAGTTTTTAAAGCGTTTTTCCCCTAAAAAATTATCTTTACAAAAAAAAAGGCGGCCTTTTGTTAGAAGAACAAAGATACGGCCGCCTTTTATTTACAAATAAATAACTAAACAAATATGGGGAAAAAACTACGCAATTCCTCCAAGGAGGAATTACGCCGTCCTCAAAAACCTGTTTGTCAGCAGGTTAGTCCTTAAGTTAACGGAGGTGG
>NZ_JBHSJJ010000043.1:0-1721 GCF_042652345.1 Negadavirga shengliensis | reverse complement strand
CAGTTCGTCTAAAAACCTTCTTGTGGGTAGAATAATCTGCCTTAAACGCTTCATTTTGATTGATTTTAAGCTGCCAATCGAAAATTTCCTGAATCCCGGTCAAAAACTCCTGATTCGATTGCCGGTCTCTTTTGGGCTGAAAATCGTTCTAAACTAGCCAAAATCCACCGCAAAATGACCCGGAGGTATTCCTTTAGCATTTTTGCTCCCACCAAGTTAAATATTCTGCGCAGATTGTATGCGGTGAAGATCAGACCGACATCGGAACAGGCCCGATCTATTCCTTTTTTGGTGATGATGTAGTGGAAGTTCCACTGCCGCTTCATCGTCCCGTAGTTGTGCTCGATGATGGCCTGCCTCCGTTTGTAGAGATGTTCCTTCTGCTCCACATTTCTTCTGTTGACATCGATAAAGTCCTGATGCTCCGTCCTTTCGATTACCCTACCCCTTCCACGGGTGTTTTTGGTGCAACCGGCAAGGACGGGACAGGCCTGACAGGCCCTGGTCTTGAAGTGCTGCACCCTCACGCTGCTTGCTGATTTCCGGGAGGGACCGCCCCTTTCCTTATTATACCATGATCCGTTGGTGGACAGTGTGTTTCCCTGTGGACAGGTATAGGTTCGGGTTTGGGGGTCAAAAGTGAATTCTGATACATTAAAGGCAGTATCGGGTGCCATACTTGAACCGCTGACCGCAGGAATGGCTACGATAGGCTCCACGCCGAGTTCGACAGTTGTTTTGATTTCGCTGCCCGTGTGGTATCCTTTGTCAAACAGGGCTGTAAACTGATTGGTACCCAGAATGGATTTAGCTCGTTGGACCATGTTTCCCATGGCTTTACTATCGTTGTTGTTGGTCACCTTGAAGTCGA
Source organism: Negadavirga shengliensis (assembly GCF_042652345.1). Classification (NCBI taxonomy): domain Bacteria; kingdom Pseudomonadati; phylum Bacteroidota; class Cytophagia; order Cytophagales; family Cyclobacteriaceae; genus Negadavirga; species Negadavirga shengliensis. The sequence continues at coordinate 850 of NZ_JBHSJJ010000043.1, read as the reverse complement.
TCGGGATGTTGTGCTTTGCATCTGTCGTGGATTGGATATTGTAGGCCACTTCGGTGATGTTGTTTCGGATGATCATCTGCCTGCTGTCAGGGTCGGAGGTGGAGATCTGCTCCTGATCGCTGCTGTTCAGCTTTTCTCGCAGGGATTCATACTTGGATTTTCGGACGGTTTGCTTTTTGATTTCTGCCTCGATGGCTTCCTTTTGAATGCTGTCTGCGTCTTCTTTGGCAAGCTCGGCTTGGTATTTGGCGAGCTTTTCCTCGATATAGGCAAGGTGTCTTTCGATCTTTTTGGCGTTGAAGTTGTTTTTCTTGCTGTTCTGTGCGCGGAGCTTGGTGCTGTCGCCGGCTATAAGCCTTCCACCAATCAGCTCAAAATGTCTGGCCATCTGTACGGTGGCCCTGAATACCCTCTTGATGGCGGCAGGGTTATCTCTGCGGAAATTGGAGATGGTGTTGTGGTCGGGAACAAGTCCCTTCATGAGCCAGATAATCTCGATGTTGCGTTTGCATTCCTTTTCCAATGCCCTGGAGCTTCTGATCCTGTTGAGATATCCGTAGATAAAAAGCCTTAGCAGATCACCCGGATGGTAGGCAGGGCGACCATTGTCGATGAAGTCCATCTCAAAACCCAAAGACTTTAGGTCAAGGGAATCAACAAACAGATCGATCAGGCGGGTTTCATTGTCAAACTCAAGGGTATCATCCAGACACGTGGGGAAAAGGGCAAGCTGTGTGCGGTCGGTGCCTTGTATGAATTTCATGGTAGAATTTACAAAAATTACCCTATATATCCCATAGAAAAAGTGTGAAATTTAATCTCCTACAGAACAGGGTTTTTAGACAGTCTG
>NZ_JBHSJJ010000042.1:0-1735 GCF_042652345.1 Negadavirga shengliensis | reverse complement strand
CTCGACTTTGGCTATTTACTAGACATAAAATAAAAAGAGGCTGCAATTTGGAATTGTGGTCTTTTTTATTGATTTTTATATCTAGTTATATGACTAGATATGGGATATCCGACTAAAATCCAGCTCATAAAAAGAGCCAAAAGTGAACAATGGTACGTCAACTTTCCTGCCGCAGTGGCACAGGCCATTGAATTCCGGCAGGGGGAAGTGGTGGAGTGGATCATTGATGACCATCAGAGACTTGTTCTTCAGCGAAGTGAAAAGGCAACCGAAGGCCTTAAAAAAAAACTTCCCCCGAAAACCTGAAAGACATCTTCGGGTCCCTGTTCTCGGACTGTAAATTGGCCTTTAAGCAGGCCCGGACCTGGAAAAGGGCTTCTGTACTTGCAGAAGGTCTTTTGGGCTGTGTCGGCAGGAGTACCGTAACGGGTATGATAACGGCCGCCGGACAGCAGTTCAAAGACTGGTCGGCGGCATACCGGCTTTTTCAGGGGGACAGGATGAATACCGATGCGCTGTTTTCAGTCATCAGGAAGTCCGTAGCGGATGCTGTCTCGGCCGACGAAGGAGAGATCTATGCCCATATGGACGATACACTTCTGAGAAAAACAGGTAAAAAAGTGGACGGGGCCAAATGGATGAGGGATCCGCTGGGCCCGCCTTTTCAGACCAACTTTGTATGGGGCCAGCGTTTTATACAGGTGTCCCTTTCTCTGTGTTCCAGAATGGACAAAGTACAGGCCACGACCGTTCCTGTTGATCTTCACCACTGCCCCTCTGCCCGTAAACCCAAAAAGGACAGTCCCCGGGAAGATCATGACCTTTACAGGGAAACACAAAAAAAGACCAAACTGAGCTTGATAGGATCCCAGAGGATCTCTGCCCTCAGAAAGGGGCTTGATTCGGACGGGCACAGAGGAAAAAGCCTGGTGGTGAGCGTGGACGGCAGCTATACCAATGAGACTGTTCTCAAAAAACTTGTTGATAATGTCATCCTGATCGGAAGGATCCGCAAAGACTGCAAGCTTTATGGGCTGCCCGATGTTTCCCTTGAAAAGAGCAAGGGCAGAAAGCGTGTCTACGGAGATGAGCTTCCCACCCCGGAACAGATCCGTCAGTCCGACGGATACGGCTGGAAGGAAGTCAAAGCATGGGCGGCAGGAAAAATACATACTTTCAATATCAAGACAGTCGGGGGGGTGAGATGGAAAAAATCAGGGCCGATGAATCTGAGGCTGGTGATCATAAGGCCTGTCGGATACAGGCTCACAAAAAAATCAAAACTGCTTTACAGGGATCCTGCATATCTGATCTGTACGTCCACAGAACTTCCACTTGAAAAACTGCTGCAGGCATATCTGTGGCGATGGGGTATAGAAGTGAATTTCAGGGACCAGAAAACACTGATGGGATGTGGGCAGGCACAGGTAAGAAAAGAAATACCCTGCAGCAAGACGCCTCAGTTCATCACCGCCGTTTACTCAATGTTGCTGGTCTCGGCCTCAAAAGCCAAAATTACAGAACTACCAAGGCCCAAGTGGTACAGGAAAAAGAAAAACCGCAGAACAACGACCCAGGACCTTATAAACCAGTTCAGGGCCATAAACTGGACTGATTCTGTCAAAATCAATTTCACCGACTTCGTCGCAATGGAAAATAAACAGCGAAGTGCCAAAAATAACCCTATTCATTCACTGTCAAGCTTGTTCTATACAAGAAATTAGCCAAACTTAAG
>NZ_JBHSJJ010000041.1:0-1955 GCF_042652345.1 Negadavirga shengliensis | reverse complement strand
AGTTCTTGTGGATCTGGCGATGATAATCAGGATTTTTCATTATCATCCTCTGACCAGATCAGCTATAACTTCCATGTGCGTCCGATCCTGTCGGACAACTGCTTTGCCTGTCACGGGCCGGACGCCAACAAGCGGGAGGCGGGCCTGAGGCTTGACGACCCTGAAAGCGCGTATGCGGCACTGCAGGAGAACCCCGGGGCCCATGCGATCGTTCGGGGTGATCCGGGGAAATCGGAGGTGGTCCGCAGGCTGCGGACAGAGGATGAATCCGAGATGATGCCTCCCCCCGCCTCCAACCTCAAACTCACGGAGGGGGAAAAGGACATCATCACCGGGTGGATCAGGCAGGGGGCGGAATATGAACCGCACTGGGCGTTTGTTGCACCCCGTAAAGCGGAGCTTCCGAAGGTCAGGCGTCCGGAGTGGGCCCAAAACGAAATCGACTATTTTGTGCTGGACAAGCTGGAAAGGATGGGCCTTCGCCCCAACGGCCCGGCGGAAAAGATGCACCTGCTCAAGCGGCTGAGCTTTGATCTGACCGGCCTTCCCCCTTCCCCGGAGCTGATGGATGCCTACAGGCGGGACGGAAGCGAGGGGGCCGCCGACAGGGTCATCGACAGGCTTCTGGAAAGCCCGGCCTTCGGGGAGCGCATGGCGGTGCTGTGGATGGATGTTTCCAGGTACTCGGATTCCTACGGCTACCAGGACGACAACATCCGCACGCAGTGGCCCTACCGGGACTGGGTGATCCATGCCTTCAACAGCAACATGCCCTACGACCGGTTCGTCACCTGGCAGCTCGCCGGTGACCTGCTGCCGGATGCCACCAAGGAGCAGATCCTGGCCACCGCGTTCAACAGGAACCACAAATACACGGAAGAAGGCGGGGTGATCGAGGAGGAATACCGGGTGGAGTACGCCGTGGACAAGACCAACACCTTCAGCAAGGCCATCCTGGGCATGACCGTGGAATGTGCCCAGTGCCATGACCACAAGTACGACCCCGTCTCCCAGGAAAACTATTTCCAGCTGTACGCCTTTTTCAACAACACCCCCGAAAAGGGGTACGAGGGCGACGTGAGCATATCCAAACCGGCAAAGAAGCCCATCCTCTGGATAGAGCGGGACGACATCGACGGCCTGCTGGGCTTCATCAACCATAAGGACACCAGCAGGATCATGGTGTCGGTGATGGAGGACTTCAAGGACACGACAAGGAGCACCTATATACTGGACAGGGGGCTTTACGACCAGCCCACCCGTGAGGTTTCCGCGGGCACGCCGGCGGCGATACTGCCCTTTGATGAGGAGCGGTACCCCAAAAACCGCCTGGGTCTGGCGGAGTGGACCTTTTCGGATGAGAACCCGCTTGCCGCCAGGGTGTTCGTCAACCTGATGTGGCAGGAGCTCTTCGGCAGGGGCCTGGTAAAATCGGCGGGTGATTTCGGCATGCAGGGCGACCTGCCCACGCATCCGGAGCTGCTGGACTGGCTGGCGGTGGATTTCAGGGAAAGCGGCTGGGACGTGAAGGGGCTTATCAGGAAGATGGTAAGTTCGGCTACATATCAACAGTCCGCTGAAACAGATAAAAAGAAGCTGAACAGGGACCCCGACAATGTCTATCTGGCAAGGGCCCCCCGGATCCGGCTGAACGCCGAGCACATCAGGGACATGGTGCTTGCAAGCAGCGGCCTGATGGTCAAAGAAATAGGGGGTCCGAGCGTAAAGCCCTACCAGCCTGAAGGGCTGTGGGAGGCCTCCACCTCCGGCAGGGGGGAACTGGCCGTCTACAGGCGGGACAAAGGGGAGAAACTCTACAGAAGGGGGCTCTACACCTTCATCAAACTGACCTCGCCCCCGCCCAAGCCCATCATCTTTGACGGCAGCAACAGGGACGTCTGCGAGGTGACCCGCAACAGGACCAACACGCCGCTGCAGGCACTGGCCATGCTCAA
>NZ_JBHSJJ010000040.1:0-2282 GCF_042652345.1 Negadavirga shengliensis | reverse complement strand
GTATCCCTCCGACAAACCCCGTCTTGTTAAATAAGGGGATTTTATTTAGGACGGTATTCTTCCCAGTTTGAGGGTAGGAGCTGGTAGAGGTCTTTTTGTTTATGGCTCTGGATTCTTTCGAACACATCTTTGAGCCAATCAAATTCATTGACTTTGTTCTTTTTGCAGCTGGCCATGAAGGAGTACATGGCGGCTGTCATTTCTGCTGCCTGATGTGATCCGGCAAACAGGTATGCTTTTCTGCCCACAGCCAGGGGTCTCACTGCATTTTCCACCAGGTTGTTATCGATTTCCATCTGACCGTGCAGTACGTATGCACTCAGTCCTGCCCACCTTTTGTGTGCATATGCGATGGCTTCACCCATCGGGCTTTTGGGCCTGTAGCTGTACTGGTTTTCTTCCAGCCATTTGCCAAGAGTATTCAGAACGGGCTCCGCATGTTCCTTTCTCAAAACCGTCCGTTGTTCCCAGTCCATTGTCCCATCTCTCATCTGTGCCTCGAGAAGATAGAGCTTCCCGATTTTGTCCAGTACATAGTTGGCCTGTTCTTCATCATCCTTTAGGGCATCCACGAACTTACGTCTGGCGTGGGCCATACAAAAAGTCAAATGGATATCCGGATGGCTTCCAAAGAGGGAGTCATAGACTTTATAGCCATCCGTCTGGATGATGCCCCTAAAGTCCGCAAGCATTTCTTTGGGACCTGACCGGTCCCGTCCTTTTCTGTAATCGAATACCACAAGTCTGTCCACAGGGGCATGGTACAGCCACATGTAGCCCTGGTGGATGCCGTTTTTGTGATCCCTTTCCAGGACCTTTATCGGTGTTTCATCGACCTGGAGATATTTTTGGCTGATCACTACCAGCCGGAGCAGCTCCCAGAGCGGCCTGAGGTGGTCCCAGCCCCTCATGATCCAATCTGATGCACTTGAGGCGGGAATCCGTATCCCCATCTTGGCATATTTGTCTATCTGTCTGTGGAGCGGCATCCCATAAACATACTTGTCGACAGTCATCTGGGCGATCACGGACTCGGAAGGGATGCCTTTTTCGATCACCCGGTCAGGAAGTGTCCCGATGATGATGCCTTCACCGTTCGCCCTGGCATACTTTGGACGTATATAACGCTTCACATAGAAGGATGCGGGCACAAGCTCAAGCACCTCTGTCACTTCTTCCCCGATTCTTGTGCAGCCTTCGGTGGATTCAGACGGTTCGATCACCACTTCTTCCCTTCTGAGCTCTTCGGGGAGGGCCATACGGCCTGTTCCTTTGGCCCTTTTCCTGGGAGCAGGCTTTTCTACTGAAACTGATTCCGAAAGCTCTTCCTGTACCGACTGTGTCACTCCGAGTTCAAAAAGTCCCAGCTGGCCGTCACCGACGTTACCTGTGCGTTTTTCACTCTTGAATCCAAAAAGGTGTCTGCGGAGTTTGTCGAGTTCAAACTGCTGATCGGAGATGATCTCTTCCTTCCGGAGCAGGATTTCTTCTTTTTCAGATAGGGTCAACAGGGCTTCCTCATACAGCTTTTTGTAGTCCTTTTCCCTGTTTTCCATGACATAAAGATACCATAAAAAAGTGGCTTTAAACGTATTTAAAAGCACTTTTTTAAGAAAAAACACACTGTTTTTTACACCCTTTTTAAGGGGGTATAGCGCTTCCTGTAGCTCACCGATCCGAGCCTTACCCCCTGTAAGAGCAGGCTCAGCTGACCGCTTGTAATGGAGTTTCCTGCCAATATGGGGCGTTCAAAAGTCCCCCTCTCAAGCTTTTTGATGTACATGGCAAAACCGTCCCTGTCCCAGTGAAGGAGACGGATCTGGTTGGAACGCTTACCAAGAAACACAAAAACGTCTCCGTTCATGGGGTCAAAGCCAAGCTTGCTGCGGACCAGACCTGCCAGCGAATTGATCCCGAAACGCATGTCGGTGGGTTCTCTATACATAAAGTATCTGGTCGAGCTCGATAGGGCAAGCATCAAAGAAGCTTTTTGACCGAATCGATCTCTACCTTTCCGAAAAACTCAATGCTCACACCCGATGGATAACTGATCCTGACCACCGGTTCTTTATGAAAACCAACATCAGGGGTGATCAATGAAAAGGATGGTTGATCGGTTGGAGAAGATTGCTCCATGCCGAACTTCCTGCACCAATAATAAAAAACCGTCCTGGAAATACCTTCGCCCTCAGCAAATGAAGCTTTGCTTATACCGGAAGCCCGCCACCTGCAAAACAGGTTATAATACTCGTCGTTGCTTATCTTTTTCATGATGCAACTAT
>NZ_JBHSJJ010000039.1:0-2492 GCF_042652345.1 Negadavirga shengliensis | reverse complement strand
CCGATAAAGGAAAAGACCAGGGTCGCTCCTTCCGGCACCGTGATGGCGTACTTCCCGTCGATATCCGTGGCGGTACCTATATTGGTCCCCGGGACCGATACAGTCGCCCCGGGAATAGGCGCCCCATCCTGGTCCGTAACCGTACCCGTAATGGTAACATCAAATATTTTGGTAGGTCTCAATTCATCTGAGATACGTACGGATGCAAGAACCGGCTTTTCTTTTTCTATTTTCAGTATGTCGCTTTTTAACCAGCTGTTCTCCTGGGCAAGCAAACCTTCTGAAAATAAACTCAATACGACGGCCGCAATCAGTGAAATCGATTGCATAAATCGATACATTTGTAATGGTTTTTTCATAATGGATTTTTGCTAATTTTCGTTTGAAATTTCATAATCTTCCTTAAGGCAATAACCTTTTTTTCCGTAATTTTTTTTCATCATTTGTTTTTTACCATAGGCATCCTATTTAAATTATAATTATTTAGCACAAAAAATGGTCAATGAAAATTTATTCTAAAAAGGCATTAAATAATAAACAACTAATTATATAACAATATTAGGTCATTTTTAAAACTATATTTTAAATATTAAATCATAAATGAATGATTATATTGTTTATAGTATCATTCAATAATAAAAACAAATAGGATAAAAACAAAGTAAAAATTGAACAAAATCGATTTTTAAAATTATTATTAAATAAAATCATTGATAATTAAAATATTTTCAAAAAATACTGATATCCCAGCGGTCAGGGATGGCTGCTTATTGGCAGCTTATTGATATTAAATAAATGAAAAAACCAATAAAAAGCTGTTGGCAAAGGGCCGGGTACATTTCCAGCTCTCTGCCAACAGCTTTATGTTTTCAAATCAATAATTCTTACTCAATCCCATCCCGGATTCTGGCCCAGGGCCGGGTTTTGGGCCAGGTCATTCAACGGGATCGGCCACAGATAGTCCCTGTTTTCATCAAAGGTGGGGTTTTCCCAATCAGAGTTCTTATATACATCGATATAAGTTTTGCCGTTTTCGGGATCCACACTGGTATGGATAATGGCCCCCGCATATCTTGCCTCAGCAGCAGCATTCCACTGTATGCCCATGTCGGGCTTTTCCAGCTTCCTGCCCTGCTTCCACCGCCTGAGATCATCATAGCGGAAACCCTCTCCAAACAGCTCAATTCTCCTTTCCCTTCTGATTTCAACCAAAAGCGGTGAAATCCCGTCATCGGCGTACCTTGGGTCCATAGGCGGGTTCATATCCAGATGCGCCATGCCCACCCTGTCGCGGAGCAAATTGATGCTTTTATCCAGGTCGGCCTGGGTGATTTCCCCCAGTTCCGCCATGGCTTCGGCATAATTCAACAAGGCTTCTGCAAACCTTAGAATAATGGCAGGGGATTCAGCCGTGTTATAAGCCATTCCGATCATGTCGTCTGCATTGTAATGTTTGATGACATGGTATCCCGTGGAGGAAGTCCGTCCACCGGGCTGGCCCTGTATTCTGGGATAAGGCCTGCCGTCGGCATTGTGGTATTGATAAAATTCCGAATCCTCAGGATGAAGGATGGTCTGTCTCAATCTGGGATCCCTGTTCATAAACACATCCTCAATGGCATCGTCACCCTGATAAAGCGGGGAAAGCGTGATGGGCAATCCGTCCTCACAAAGGTAGTCTTCCACAAAATCCCGGGTGGCCCCGCCGGAGTAGCTGTAATAATCCTGCACATGATTGGTCAGGATACCCAGCTGGTAACGTCTCCAGACCATTACTTCCGGATTGCCGGAAACATCAAGTATCCGGTGATAGGCATTGTAGTCATGTTCCGGGTCTCCTGTCATGTACAGCGAGTAAGGCCCGTTGTCCATCAGTTCCCTGGCCGCATCAGCGGCTTCCCTCAGCCACATCTCCGGATTGGATCCGCCGTGGTATTTTCTCCAGGTACCTTCAAACAGGCATACGCGGGATTTTATCAGCAGGGCAGCCCAGCGGTTGAGCCTACCCGGCTCATTGCCATCCCCCCAATCCTCCGGTATCCATTCCGTAGCAAAATCGAGGTCCGCCAGCACATTGTCCATCACCTCTTCACGGGGCATTCTTTCGGCAAACAGCTCTTCGGAATCAATGTTGAGTTCTTTGTCCACCCAGGGGGCATCGCCGAACATCTTCACGATGTGGTGATAAAACCACCCCCTGAAGAGCCTGGCCTCCCCCACATATCTGTTTCTGACATCTTCAAGAACATCTGCCCGGGGATAATTTTCCAAGCCAATGTTGATGGCTCTCACAAAATTCCATCCCCGGTAACCGTACCACTGGTTACCAATACCGGATGAGGAAGTGGGCACAATCTGCTTTCCCGCCCGCACCTGTTGGAAAGGCCGGTGTCTTTCGTGGTTGGGGGCCAGGTTATCGGCAAACCCGTCCAAATGCAGGTAACTGGCCAATTGGCTATCAAACCCGTTGTGATGTCCCAGCAGGATGGGGA
>NZ_JBHSJJ010000038.1:0-2620 GCF_042652345.1 Negadavirga shengliensis | reverse complement strand
GCAAGCCAGGAGTGTCTGGTGGAGTTTTCCAATGATGATCCGGCCACCGGACAAAAAACGATTCTCCAGGAGGGGGCGTTTCAATAATGTAGGTATTTATCCAAGGTCTATTGGCCTTGGATATTTTCGCCTCCTGGTTTTCCCGGGGTTTATCGGCATGCTCGCAATGGATCATGGAGAATTCCGGCTTGGTAGTCCATACCGAACTGTTGTTTGGCCTTGACCATACCGGACTGTACTCCGATCACTGGTTGCTTTTCTGGACGGCCACAACCTCTTCTTTACCCTAATCCCGGGCCTTGAACTTAAAAAGTCCCTGGACATCAGGAGAGGGAAGTCGGATAAAGCCGATTCCCGGGATATTGCGGGATATATTTACGAGAAAAGGGAGAAGATCAAGTGTATCCGGATGCCTTCCAAAAACCTGGATCAACTCAGGAGACTAGCCTCATACAGGGAGCGCCTGTCGAGGAAAGAGCCGCCTACAAGGCCAGGCTTGTTGATACAGCCAGACCACTGGCAGGACGGTACGGGGCTCCGTTTCTTCTGAACACATCGTGGCGCACCGGATTTCGCACAAAACATCCGCAGTACACAAGTTACTCTGCCAAAACTCGAACACCAAAACTATTCCTGACTTGACGCAAATAGGATGGTGGCTATAGGAATAGTGTCATTTTATTTTTTGCAACTGTACCAGAATTAATTCTAAAATGGAAACCACCAATAATAGTTTTGAAGCGTTTGAGTCGCTATTATATGCCAAAATTATTAAACGGTACCCGTTCACCTTTATTATGGACATATACGCCGTTAGGAGAAATTGAAAAAATAATTCGGATAAAAATATTTTCATCCACTCATACTAATATATGGCGATTTAATACCGTATTATAGCCTTTTAAACAATTATTTGATTAAATTTCATAAATTATAAAATAATATCCCCAATTACTCGCTAGCTGTTAACTATTTCCTTAATTTAACGTGAAATTTATTCTGTCTTCGATATCTTTTTTTAAAAGGAATCTGACTTTGCCTTACATATTGCAAATGGAAGTTTTCAAATTGGGTATAATTATAAATAACTTAAAAATTAATTCTTAGTTACCAATCCTTAACATCCCCTTGGGTTTAATGTTCTGTAAAGAAGGCGTCGAAGATCTAACCCAAACCGCTGAAATGGAAAAGAGCATCAATTTATTGTGATTTTACCCAAACGAGACAACCACAAAAGGTTTAACGAGATTGTTGACAACTTACTTTATTCTTAATAACTAAATTAAACCGCCATGAAAAAAAAATTAATTGCATGTGCAATTTTCTTTGGGGGCACTATGATGTTTTTGGGTCATTTGGGCTGTCAACTACCTCCATGGTTCTTGGTAAACTTATTGAAACTTCTGGACAAGAACCTCCCCTTTTAGCAACTTTTTCTGCGGACGAGCTTCATATATTTTTAACTACTTCACGATATAGAGATGAGTCAATATTTGACGAGATTTTTGAAGCGAGCAAAAAGTTTTAACCACAGCTATGTGGGAGGGCATTTGTCATTCCTTATTTTCTTGTTAGCCTGTGGCAATGAAGAGGACTGGATCCCTACCAACTGTGAGGTTCCCAGGGCTGCAGATGCGTATGTTTATCCGATAGTACCGGGAATGCCTGAATGGGAAAATCTACTCACCTGGGAAGAAAGACTGGAGACATGCCAGATACCAGCAGACCTGTTAGAATCCATGAGCACCGCAGGTTTGATAGATAGCTGGCGGGAATTTCCTCTCACATTAGACCTGTTTCTTGATAATGAATTTCAATTTGGAATGGAGTTCCACATCCAGAATTTTTCCGGATTACAGGAGTTGTCCCGTCGAAATGACGCGGGTACCGAGCTTATGGCAAGATACCAACTTATGAAACCGGCCTGTGTGACAACCTATGAGGATGAAATGATGCTGAGTTCTTTTACTCTTGACTATGTTCCTATAGAATTATTGCTTGCCCAGGATATTATTCTTGATAAACTCAGTCCGGCTCAAAAGAAAACGCTGTTATCTGAGGCCTTATCCAAATACCGGAAAAGATGAAATATTATGAAGAATTTCAAACACGAGCTGGAACAGGCATATCATTATTCTTATGTGTCAGGATTCTAAAAAATGTCGGTTTCAGTCCCTTTATTTGGGAGCTCGACAAGGACGAGTCCTTGATTATTAAAATTCTCTTTGATACGGGAATCCTGCATGCATATCCGGATGCTCCCGAAATCCAAACCATCGTAAAACATGCTGAAAACTTCTTAAACCGAATTTGATATGAGAAAGCTTTACTTTACCTGCGTATTAACAGTGCTATGGATATATTCCATACATGCACAGACTTATAGTATAATCAGTCCAACTCCAGTCTATACCCCCAAATCAACTCCTATTCAAGTTTTGGGGCTTACCTCTCCCGATTATACGACTGCTCAAAAAAACACAATAAAGACAGCCGTATCCGTCCGATAAACCCCATATTTCATAGCTGGTGCAAACATCGTATAGTTGCATCATGAAAAAGATAAGCAACGACGAGTATTATAACCTGTTTTGCAGGTGGCGGGCTTCCGGTATAAGCA
>NZ_JBHSJJ010000037.1:0-3069 GCF_042652345.1 Negadavirga shengliensis | reverse complement strand
CAACCTGCCCGGTTTCTGCGTGCTGCTTTCCCGGGGGAAGGGCAACGGCCAGGGGGTCTATTCCAAGCTGTGGACCAACGGCTTCCTGGATTCCGTCCACCAGGGGGTGCAGTTCTCAAGCGGCGACGAGCCGGTCCTGTACCTCAACGACCCCGAAGGGATGGGCAAAGAAGACCGCAGGAGGATGCTGGACAGAATCTCCGAACTGAACCGGATCAGTTACCGATCCTTCGGGGACCCCGAGATCAGTGCCAAGATCCAGCAGTACGAAATGGCTTTCAGGATGCAGACGGCGGTCCCCGAGGTCACCGACCTGAGCAGGGAACCCGACAGCATCGTGAAGCTGTACGGCCCCGAATGCCTGGTGCCGGGCACCTATGCGGCCAACTGCCTGCTGGCAAGGAAGCTTTCGGAGAACGGCGTGCGGTTCGTCCAGCTCTACCACCAGGGCTGGGACCAGCACGGGAACCTGCCCAACGAAATGGCCATGCAGGCCAAAGATACCGACCAGGCATCGGCTGCCCTGGTCACGGACCTCAAACAGCGGGGGCTGCTGGACGAGACCCTGGTGATCTGGGGCGGCGAATTCGGCAGGACGAATTACTGCCAGGGGAGGTTCTCCCCCGACAACTACGGCAGGGACCACCATCCCCGGGCCTTCTCCGTATGGATGGCCGGCGGGGGCATCAAACCCGGCACGGTTTACGGCGAGACGGACGAATTCGGTTACAATATCGTCAAAGACCCGGTGCATGTGCATGATTTTCATGCCACCATGCTTCATCTTTTGGGTGTTGACCATGAGCGGCTCACCTTCCGGCACCAGGGAAGGAGGTACAGGCTGACGGATGTGGCGGGAAATGTAGTCAGTGGTTTGATCGCCTGAAAGGGCCGGACCCAAAAAGTTTGAAGTAACCCGGTTTTATATGTTATCACCCAGATTGAAGGCGGTTTCGGGACAGCTGCTGTTTGCCGCCAATGTCTTTGTACTCGTACTCGTAATCGGAGAAAGCCGGCTGCTGATACCGGACTGGCTGCACGTTTTCGGGAGGCTCCATCCCCTGCTGCTCCACTTCCCGATTGTCCTGCTGCTTCTGGCGGTTTTGCTGCTGGCCCTCCCCGGTCTGCTCAGAAACCGGGAAGACTCGGCGGAGTATGGGGGCAACATGCTCCTGTTGGGGGCGCTGGCGGCCGCTTTTACCGTCATAGCCGGGCTGCTGCTCTCCCATGAGGAGGGGTATGACCCGGAAGCCCTTGTATGGCACAAATGGACCGGCCTGGGGGTCTTCTGGGGCGCTTCGCTGCTGTATCTTTTTGTGGAAAAGGCAGACGGGGCGGCTCTGAAAGCCGGTGCGGGCGTACTGGCACTGACCGTTGTCCTTTCGGGGCATTTCGGTGCGGCCGTCACCCACGGGGAGGATTTCATCACGGCCCCTTTGGTCAGGGACCGGGGAGTCAATGTGAGCCTGGACGAGGCGGAGGTTTTTGCCCACGTGGTCCAGCCGATACTGCAGAACAAATGCATCAGCTGCCACAAAGCTTCCAAACAGAAGGGGGAGCTGAGGCTTGATGCTCCCCAATACATCAAAAAGGGCGGGGAATCCGGTCCCGTGCTGAAGCCCGGGGACGTGGACAACAGCCCGCTGATACAGCGGCTTCACCTTCCCCTGGAAGATGACGACCACATGCCGCCGAAGGGCAAACCACAGCTCACCGACGGGGAAAAGGCCATCCTTGAAGCCTGGATTGCCGGCGGCGCGGATTATGAAAGGAAAGTTTTGGAACTGGGGGATACTGCCCGCATTTACCATCTGGCGGTGGAGAAATTTACGTCCAAGCCCAAATCCTATGATTTTAAGGCCGCCGACGCCAAAAAAATCAGCGGGCTGAACAGTTTTTACAGAAAAGTCCATCCCGTGGATTCGGATTCTCCCGCGCTGTCCGTGAGTTATTTCGGGAGGTCGGATTTTGACCCCTCCTCGCTGCGGGAACTGAAGGACATCTACCAACAGACGGTCTCGCTGAACCTGAACAGCATGCCCGTGGGTGACGGGGGAATGGCCTATCTGGAGCCTTTCGTCAACCTGGAGAGGCTGTACCTGAATTCCGCGGCGGTCCGGGGCGAAGGGCTGGAATTCCTTGCCGGGATGGAAAAGCTCTCACTGCTCTCCCTTTCGGGAAACCCCCTGGACGGGGAGGCGGTGGACAGGCTGGGACAGCTGAAGGGCTTAAAGCAGCTGTATGTCTGGAACACGGGACTGGACCAAAATGCCTGTGAAAGACTGCGGGAGTCTCTGCCGGATACCCGCATCGAGACGGGTTATACGGATGACGGCACCGTGTACACGCTCAATCCCCCTGTCCTCAGATTCGACAGGGCTTTTTTCAGGGACAGGCTTGAGGTGAAAATAGAGCATCCCATACAGGGGACGCACATATATTATACTTTGGACGGGACGGAGCCCGACAGCAGCAACTTCATACCCTACGGGGGCCCTTTGGAGATCACCGGGGACCTCACGCTGAAGGCCAGGGCCTTTGCCCCGGGCTGGAAGGGGAGCGGGACGGCCGAGGCGGAGTTTGTCCGTTCGGAGATCCGTCCCCGGGAGTCCGTGCTGAGGTTTCCCCCGGAAGACAGGTACAAGGGCGACGGCGTCAGCAGCCTGTTCGACGGGGACAAGGCGGTCCCGGATGTGTGGGACCTGAACTGGCTCGGCTTCCTCAACAGCCCGCTGGATGTGGAGATGGAGTTCGGGGAGCCCACGGACATCAGCCATATGGCCCTTTCCATCTGGCACAACGTGGGGGCCAGGTTTTTCCCCCCCGGACAGGTGGAGATCTGGACAAAAAAGACCGGTGAAGACTGGAGCCTGGCCAAAAAATTCAGGCCGCAGCCACCCGGAAAAGATGACAAAGCACATCTGAGACAGATGGAGATCCCTTTTTCGGCCGAGGGCGTGGAGAAAATGAGGCTGGTGGCCACCCCGGTAAGCTCCCTGCCCCCATGGCACGGAGGCGCGGGTGCCAAAGCTTGGCTCATGGTGGATGAACTGGTGCTGAATTGATTTT
>NZ_JBHSJJ010000036.1:1381-3092 GCF_042652345.1 Negadavirga shengliensis | reverse complement strand
GCCCGCACCTGTTGGAAAGGCCGGTGTCTTTCGTGGTTGGGGGCCAGGTTATCGGCAAACCCGTCCAAATGCAGGTAACTGGCCAATTGGCTATCAAACCCGTTGTGATGTCCCAGCAGGATGGGGATGTTCACATCATTCTGGGCCAGGTGATAAAAATAATTATTATAGGTAGCCAGGTCATTCTCCGTGTTCCAGAACGTTTCGTTACTGACCTGGTCAAGCGGGTATCTTTCCAGAAAATCATCGTTACAGGCCCCGAGCATGAATGAACTGACCATCAGAAGCCTGAAATATATTCTATATGTTTTCATTATTTCTTGCTTTTAAATGTTAAAATGTGATCCTTGCTCCCAATGTATAGATCCGCTGCATGGGATATTCAATGGCTCCGGCCCAGATGGTTTCGGGATCCAAAGGCGGCCTGATGGGGGAATACTCCCACAGGTTCATCCCGGCAAAATAAACGTTGGCACTTTGGAAGCCAATGGCCTGCATCCAATTCACAGGAAGGTTATAACCCAGATTAACGTTTTTCAGACGGATATATCCGGCATTTTGCAGGAAACGCGTCTGCGGCTGGATGTTCTTCTTATCGTTGGTCGAGATGTGGGGATGGGCAAAATAGGCGTCCCTGTTATCTTCAGACCATGAGTCAGTGATAAAATAATGCTCAACATGACCGGCATTGAAGGGGAAAAACCAGGTCCAGTTGCCGGAGGTGGGCCAGTGGTCACGGCTCCATACCCCTTGGAAGAAAAGGTTCAGCGTGAAGTTTCTCCACTGCAGATTGTTGTTGATGCCGAAACTATACCTGGGTGTCGAGTTACCGATCACCCTTCTGTCTCCCGGATCATCTAACGTGTTACTGCCCGGAGTGATCCGGCCATCTCCGTTAAGATCCGCGTATTGGATATCGCCCGGTCTCCAGTTGGCACCCAAAGCGGACTGGTCAGGGGCATTGGCCACCTCGTCAGCTGTCTGGAAAATGCCCACGGTCTCATAGCCCCAGATCTCATTGAGCATCTGCCCTTCATAATACTGGTTACTGGAAGAAATCCCGGTAGGAATGGCGCCGGCGGGATTGTCAAACTTGGTAATGGTGGCCTGCCAATCCGATAGGGCCAGGGTCACATCATAATTAAGATCCTGGGAAAACTGGTTTCTGTAGGTCAGTGCCAGTTCCCATCCATAGGTTCTCAGGTCGGCGGCATTGGAAGACGGCGCACCGGTTCCCAATATAGATGGGTATTCCTGCCGCATCAACATGTCCTTGGTATCCCGGGTGAAGACATCGACAGAGCCGTCCAGTTTGCCCCCGAACAGGGTAAAGTCCAGTCCGATGTTTTTGGAGATTACCGTCTCCCAGGTAAGCGTTGGACTGACCAGTCCCGCGGGGGAAACAAAAGGTGTCCTGTTGGCGCCCACCATCATGAAGTTGGACTGGCCTATGCCCATGGTGGGGATATAGGGATACCAGATGGGATTGTTGTTGTTATCAACCAATAGCTGATTGCCGAGTTGGCCGTATGAAGCACGGATTTTCAGTTCGTCGAGCCAGTTGGAAGCAGGGGCCATCCATTGTTCATTGGAAAGCCTCCAGCCTAAAGAGACGGACGGAAAGAAGCCAAAACGGCTGTCCTTCGGAAACCTGGAAGTGCCGTCATACCGGCCGTTGGATTCGATCAGGAACCTGTCGTCGAATATATAA
>NZ_JBHSJJ010000036.1:0-1283 GCF_042652345.1 Negadavirga shengliensis | reverse complement strand
GAGCCAGATGTCGTTGGATGTCCAGGTGGAACGCCCCCCGTCTTCCAGGTAAGGCCAGAAGTTGGTCCCGCCGAAATACATACCTATGTATCTTTCGTACTGTTCCCGGTCACCGGGCTCCAGGTAATGGGGCAGGTCAGGAAACTGTATGGGCATAATGGGATTCACCCGCGCCAGGGAATTGATGTTTACGTCCCAGTTGTAAAAATAAGGCTTGTCGCTTCGCCGCGTGTTTACGATCACTTTTTCCTCGAGCTTCAGCCAGTCGGTGACCTGAAAATCCCCTTTCATCAGGACGTTGTACCGTTTGAAATTCTCATTTCTGTCCGAGTCCAGATAGCCGTCTTTGTTAAGATGGCCGAAGGAAACAAAATAATTTGAGTTTTCTCCCCCTCCGGAAATGGTCAGGTCATGCTGCTGGGTCGGGGCAAACGTGGTCATGATGTCTTTCTGGTAATTGTTGAAGCCATAAAACCTCAGCGCACCGTCCACCACGCCCCATTCGTTTTCCGGGATGGGGTTTTCTGACCATCTTTTGGTTCCTTCCACCATATCCTGATCGTATGTGGGAACGCCATTGGTCCTGATATTGGCTATGTTTCTGGCATTAACAAATTCATGTGGATCGGTAATCGGATCCATATTGAAAATGGGCTTGGCCAAGGAGAACTGGCTGTTCAGGGAAACACTCACCTTGCCTTTTTGGCCGCTTTTGGTAGTCACCAGGATCACCCCAAAGGCTGCCCTGGCCCCATAAACCGCTGCCGCGGAGGCATCTTTCAACACGGAGACACTTTCTATATCATTGGGGTTGATCTGGTTCAGGTCCATGGGCACGTTGTCCACCAACACCAGGGGCTGCCCCCCGTTGATCGAGGTGAATCCCCTTACATTGAAAGCGGGGCTCTGGGCCGGATCACCGTTTTGCGGTTCGATGTTGAGGTTTGGGATAACGCCCTGAAGACCTTCCGCCACATTGGCCACCGGACGGTTAACCAACCTGTCCGATCCGGCTACGCCGACCGCACCGGTAAGGTTCACCTTCTCCTGTCTGCCATAACCCACGACCACAACCTCGTCCAGAGCCTGGGCACTTTCCATCAGAGTAACATCAATGACCTTCCGGTTCCCCACCTCCACAGACCGGCTTTCGAAACCGATAAAGGAAAAGACCAGGGTCGCTCCTTCCGGCACCGTGATGGCGTACTTCCCGTCGATATCCGTGGCGGTACCTATATTGGTCCCCGGGACCGATACAGTCGCCCCGGGAATAGGCGCCCCAT
>NZ_JBHSJJ010000035.1:0-4135 GCF_042652345.1 Negadavirga shengliensis | reverse complement strand
TGAGCTGGATTTTAGTCGGATATCCCATATCTAGTCATATAACTAGATATAAAAATCAATAAAAAAGACCACAATTCCAAATTGCAGCCTCTTTTTATTTTATGTCTAGTAAATAGCCAAAGTCGAGCCATGGGTTTTAACCCATGGATCGGAAAACCCCAAAGCAGACCAGAGTCCCGTAGGGACGGCCGATATACAACAGCCCAAAACCGCCTGTCCCTGTGGAATTTAGAGAAAAGGGTATGATTTGACGGGTGGCAGGTTGAAACCTGCGGTTACCAGATTATCCGTGCCTGCGGCACCTGCAAGGGGTTTGGGTTCCAAAGGAGACTCTTTTGTTTTTGACGTTTTATAAGAAGATGAAACTCCTAAACGACCTTTCCTTGGGATTAACAAAAAGCTCCATAGGAGCAGCCGAACTATTAACCATGGGTTTTAACCCATGGATCGGAAAACCCCAAAGCAGACCAGAGTCCCGTAGGGACGGCCGATATACAACAGCCCAAAACCGCCTGTCCCTGTGGAACTTAGAGAAAAGGGTATGATTTGACGGGTGGCAGGTTGAAACCTGCGGTTACCAGACCATCCGTGCCTATGGCACTTACAGGGAACCCCGAGGTGCAAGCTAAAGGGCAACTTAAAATCAAATTATCATTGGGAAATCCGATTCCTTCATCTGAACCATTTCATAAAATCCGTGGCAATCAGTGAAACCTGTCCCGGACTCGTTTCGGGATCCGTGGACAATAACCCCGGTGATCAACCCGAAAGTTGATACCCCCCCTACAGGTCTCCACGACGAAGCCGCGGCCGGTGGATTGGCAATGGGATCATTCGCCCTCAGATGTGCGCAAAAAATTCCGAGGGGGTAAATACGGGGAGCAAAGGGGAAGAACGTTTGTAGTCTTTTGTATTTCTGGTGATGAAATAATCGGCACCATGGTGAAGGGCCGTATAATATTGCAGCGCATCTTCTTTGTCTTTGAAGTTTGAAGCCAGCGCTTCCATCATGACGGACTTTCCCCCTCCCACAACGCCGCAAGCCGCAATGAAATCCAGCAGTTTGGGCGCCGCATCCGGCAATTTGTAGATATCAAAAGAAAGGTAAATGAGATTGGCCATGCTGCTTTCGGAAACAAGCAATGCTACTTTGTCTTTCGATGCCATTTCAAGCAGCTTGACGGCCGTCGAAAAATAGGGCTTTCTTTTTGAAATGATATCAAAGGCAACATCTGAAGGAGTCTTTCCGCCGCCTTTTGAGGCGCCGTTTTTATCTCATTTGATCCCTCTTCTTCAAAAATCTCCTCAAACATCCGGGAAAGGGAAATCCCTTTCTCTTTCGCCCTCCTTTTGGCCGTATCGATGACGCTCTTTTTTACGGTAAGGGTCAGTTTCGTTTTCATGGAAGTTGCTTGTTTACACGTGTTTTTAACAAATATACGTATATTTAAAAACAGTACCAAACGGCCAGGTAACGAATTGGATATGAGGCTTTCCACATCAGGACGGTTCTACCTGCAAAAAGGTCTGATCAGAAGGGAAAGCGGACCGGTTAACTTTAGCCTGGTCCAAGATCGGCCGTCCCTACGGGACTTGGAGAGAAGCGTATGCTTTTGGAATCCGTAGGTTGAAACCTACGGTTATCAAGATCGTCCGTGCCTACGGCACTTAGGGGGCCGGGTTCCAAAGGAACCCCTGGGTATTTGATGTTTTACCAAAAGATGCAATCACCAAGTAATTTCTCCTCTGGATTCACAAAAGCCCCGTAGGAGCGCCCGATCTTATAACCATGGGTTTTAACCCATGGATCGGACGGCCCCAAAGCAGACCGGAGTCCCGTAGGGACGGCCGATATACAACAGCCCAAAACCGACTGTCCCTGTGGAACTTAGAGAAAAGGGTATGATTTGACGGGCGGCAGGTTGAAACCTGCGGTTATCAAGATCGTCCGTGCCTACGGCACTTAGGGGCCGGGTTCCAAAGGAACACCCTAGGTATTTGATGTTTTACAAAAAGATGCAATCACCAAGTAATTTCTCTTCTGGATTCACAAAAGCTCCATAGGAGCGCCCGAACTATTAACCATGGGTTTTAACCCATGGATCGGACGGCCCCAAAGCAGACCGGAGTCCCGTAGGGACGGCCGATATACAACCGTTCCAGATCGGCCGTCCCTACGGGACTTGGAGAGAAGGGTATATATTGGCTGTCCGCAGGTTGAAACCTACGGTTATCAAAATCATCCGTACCTAAGGCACTTAGAAGGAGTTCAGATTTCAGGGAAACCTGTGTATTTGATGTTTTTTATAAGACGGTATAACTTTCTAAATGAATTTCCTTCTGGATTCACAAAAGCTCCGTAGGAGCGCCCGATCTTATAACCATGGGTTAAAACCCATGGATCGGACGGCCCCAAAGCAGACCGGAGTCCCGTAGGGACGGCCGATATACAACCGTTCCAGATCGGCCGTCCCTACGGGACTTGGAGAGAAGCGTATGCTTTTGGAATCCGTAGGTTGAAACCTACGGTTATCAAAATCATCCGCACCTAAGGCACTTAGAAGGAGTTCAGATTTCAGGGAACCCCGGTGTATTTGATGTTTTTTATAAGACGGTATAACTTTCTAAATAAATTTCCTTCTGGATTCACAAAAGCTCCATAGGAGCGGCCGGTCCACTAACACTTCATAAAATTCGTGTCAATTAGTGAAATTAGTGGACAATAAACGCCCGTTACAACTTTATCCCCTTGATCAGCCAAACCGTTTTGATGGATTGTTCTTTCAGGTGGACGTATTTTTTCCGTTCCTCATCTTTGAAAAAATGATCCAGATCCGCCTCATCCTTAAATTCCACCAGGTGGATTTCATAGGGGGTTTCCATGCTTTGTTCAATGATGTTTTCCGGAGCCGGCCTGTACCTGAACAGCAGCCGGCCGTTGTATTTGGGGATCAAAGGCATGGCCACTTTCTCAAACTCATCGAAAGTCGCCTCCTGCCCGTCAAGAAGGTATATAAGCTGGGTAATGTATATCATTTCTTCATAGGTTTGGGTGTAGGATTGGTATCTGCTTTCAAATCAAAGTCCGTATTTAAAATTTGACTTTTACTCATCCTCTATCGCTTCAATCCCTTGGGCCTTCAGCCGGTCCAGTCCGTCTTTCATTGCCTTCACCTGTTCAGGTGAGTGGGGTTGCCAAACGGTCACTTCGCCCACCACTTTAAAAGGATGCTTAGAACGGTACGACATGGTGGGATTACCGGGGAATTTTTTATCTGTCAAATTGGGGTCATCCTCTATTGGCCCGGTGGGCTGTACCAGATATATCCGTTCACGCCCTTCACCTGAAGCAAGTTCCGCTCCCCAAATAGCAGCATCCAAGGTAGCTGTCAGATAGATGTATTTCGCTTTCTTCTTTTGCCCATAATTTGATTCAATACCGGTTTCTATAAAGTCGCCGATTTTCAAGTCCACCTTTGTACCATGGAAGTACGTCTGGGAAAAGGGGCTTTGGATTGACTGGTTGTTGCTTGTATTTTCTTCCATTGTCGGGCGTTTATGAGTATGTGTTTTGCATCACTGCGAGTAGGTAACCCGGCCAACGGGGAAAGCAGTCCCCCCTCTACCTACCCAATAACTAAAAGTAATTATCAAAAAATTGAATTACAAATTCAGAAGAATACAAAGGCGCAGTTACAAACTATGCCTAGCTTAAAAATAACATTAGCTTGGCTACTGGATGTAGAATTGAGCGACTGGGTGTAATTTGTAATTACATCCCTCCCATCCTTTTTGAAAACGGTAAAGAGGCATTTGCAATGCCGGTTTTTTTAACTCCACCTAGCAGGGGAGTCCGTCACTTCGGGAAGGCAATCCCGGCCAAACCGGGAAAGCAGTCTTTTTCTGGGCACTCTCGTCAATAGATTAGAAATGCCTGCGGGATAAAGGCAGCTGCGAAGGGCACAACCCGCGGAGCGGGTGAAAATATTGTAACCGGGGATTGAAATCCCCTTACTGGGTGTAATTTGCAATTACATCCCTCCTATCCTTTTTGAAAACGGCACAGAGGCATTTGCAATGCCGGTTTTTTAACTCCATCTAACAGGGTAGTCCGTCACTTCAAGAAGGTAACCCC
>NZ_JBHSJJ010000034.1:2500-5314 GCF_042652345.1 Negadavirga shengliensis | reverse complement strand
GGGATCCCCCCGGAACGCAGAAAGCCCCTTCCCGACAGCTGTCGGGAAGGGGCTCCTTATGAATAATACGGCGGCGGCCTACTCTCCCGGGTGTGACCCCAGTACCATCGGCGCTGCAGGGCTTAACTTCTCTGTTCGGGATGGGAAGAGGTGGTGCCCCTGCGCTGGGCCGCCTAGGTCTTTCCGCGCCGAAATGTACGGCGGCGGTGCCGCGTTGCGGCATCATGTCTCAAAGTCCTTTTTGACTATGTCTCGCGGAAAATGCAGCGCCTGCTGCCGTCCAAGCTTTCGGGCTATTAGTACCGCTCGGCTGTGCCGTCTCCGGCTTTACACCTGCGGCCTATCGACGTCATCGTCTCTGACGGCCCTGTACGGAAGTCTCATCTTGGGGCGGGTTTCGCACTTAGATGCTTTCAGCGCTTATCCCTTCCCGACTTAGCTACCCGGCGGTGCGGTTGGCACCACAACCGGTACACCAGCGGTCGGTCCAGCCCGGTCCTCTCGTACTAAGGCCAGACCCCCGCAGACTTCCCACGCCCGCAACAGATAGGGACCGAACTGTCTCACGACGTTCTGAACCCAGCTCGCGTGCCACTTTAATGGGCGAACAGCCCAACCCTTGGGACCTTCTCCAGCCCCAGGATGTGACGAGCCGACATCGAGGTGCCAAACCTCCCCGTCGATATGAGCTCTTGGGGGAGATCAGCCTGTTATCCCCAGAGTACCTTTTATCCTTTGAGCGACGGCCCTTCCATGCGGTACCGCCGGATCACTATACCCGACTTTCGTCCCTGCCCGGCATGTATGCCTCGCAGTCAAGCCCCCTTATGCTATTGCACTCCGCGCACGGTTACCAAACGTGCTGAGGGGACCTTTGGAAGCCTCCGTTATCCTTTTGGAGGCGACCACCCCAGTCAAACTACCCGCCAAACAATGTCTCCCGGTCCCGGGATTAGACACCAGGCACACAGAGGGCCGTATTTCAACGTCGGCTCCGGGACGCCTGGCGACGCCCCCTCACAGCCTCCGGCCTATCCTACACACCGTGTACCCGGTGCCAATGTTAAGCTGCAGTAAAGGTTCATGGGGTCTTTCCGTCCCGTTGCGGGTACGCGGCATCTTCACCGCGACTACAATTTCACCGGGCTCATGGCCGAGACAGCGCCCAGATCGTTACACCATTCGTGCAGGTCGGAACTTACCCGACAAGGAATTTCGCTACCTTAGGACCGTTATAGTTACGGCCGCCGTTTACCGGGGCTTCGGTTCAATGCTTCTCCCCGATCACTCGGGAATAACATCCCCCCTTAACCTTCCGGCACCGGGCAGGTGTCAGGCCTTATACCTCATCTTACGATTTCGCAAAGCCATGTGTTTTTGATAAACAGTCGCCTGGGCCTTTTCACTGCGGCCTCCCCGCATCGCTGCGGGGGAGGCGCCCCTTCTCCCGAAGTTACAGGGCCATTTTGCCGAGTTCCTTGGCCATGATTCACCCGAGCACCTTGGGATACTCTCCCCGACCACCTGTGTCGGTTTGCGGTACGGGCGCGCATGCGCTTAACGCCAGGGGTTTTTCTTGGAAGCTATTACGGCCGCTGTCCGCTCGGCCGAAGCCTCGCGGTACTCTCAGGTTCGGCTAGGGGCACGCATTTGACCATGCCCCCAATACCTACACCCTTCAACCCGGTATTCCGTCACCGGGCGGGCCTTTCACCGCTCCGTCACCCCGTCACCTGCATGCGCGGTATGGGAATGTTAACCCATTTGCCATCGGAATCCCCTCGCGGGTTATCCTTAGGTCCCGACTGACCCTGATCCGATTAGCGTTGATCAGGAAACCTCGGTCTTGCGGTGTGGATGTTGCTCCCATCCATTATCGTTACTTATGCCTACATTTGCTTTTCCATAAGCTCCGCCGGAGCTCGCGCCCCGGGTTCGCCGCCGATGGAATGCTCCCCTACCACCCCGTCCCGACAACCGTCGGGACGGGATCCTCCGCTTCGGCGCCGCGCTTGATGCCCGATTATTATCGACGCCCTGCCGCTCGACCAGTGAGCTGTTACGCACTCTTTAAAGGTATAGCTGCTTCCAAGCTAACCTCCTGGCTGTCTCTGCAGCTGGACCGCCTTTGTTCAACTTAGCGCGGACTCCGGGACCTTAGCGGGAGGTCCGGGTTCTTTCCCTCTCGGACTCGGACCTTAGCACCCGAGCCCTCACTGCCGGTACCCTATGGCGGCATTCGGAGTTCGTCAGGATTTGGTAGGATGTGACTCCCCCTAGTCCTATCGGTAGCTCTACCTCCGCCATACGTCCCCCGACGCTGTTCCCAAAAACATTTCGGGGAGTACGAGCTATTTCTCAGTTTGATTGGCCTTTCACCCCTACCCACAGCTCATCCGGAAGCTTTTCAACGCTTATCGGTTCGGCCCTCCACCCCGTTTTACCGGGGCTTCAGCCTGGCCATGGGTAGATCACAAAGTTTCGCGTCTGCCCCCACCGACTCAAACGCCCTGTTCGGACTCGCTTTCGCTCCGGCTGCCCCCGTCAACGGGGTTAACCTTGCCGGTGAGGCGCAACTCGTAGGCTCATTATGCAAAAGGCACGCCGTCACCCCGATATCCATCGGGGCTCCGACCGCTTGTAGGCGCACGGTTTCAGGTTCTTTTCACCCTCCTGTTCGGAGTGCTTTTCACCTTTCCCTCACGGTACTCGTCCACTATCGGTCTCCCGGGAGTATTTAGCCTTGCCGGATGGTGCCGGCGGATTCAGCCGGGATTTCTCCCGTCCCGGCCTACTCAGGATTCCCGCCGCGCG
>NZ_JBHSJJ010000033.1:0-5648 GCF_042652345.1 Negadavirga shengliensis | reverse complement strand
CCAAGCATGACGAGATCGTCACACAGTGGGAGGATTATAATAGGCTTGGTTCCATATGACCGCTGAAAACAAATTATAATCATATGAAATCGAGCATGACGGAATCGTCACAAACTGGGATGATTATCTATCATGCGAGATTCCCCCGAAACAAGTTCCCCGAATCGAGTTCGGGGCAGGCAGGGGCAGGCTATATGGCCTATTGAGAAAAAATTATAATCATATGAAATCGAGCATGACGAAATCGTCACAAACTGGGATGATTATAAAACATGCGAGATTCCATATGGCCATTAAGAAACAATTATAAACATATGAAAACAACACTACTCTTAATGATGGCCGGCCTCCTGATGGCCTTCCATCATACCCACGGACAGACGGTCCCCTTACATGGAAAGGTGGTGGACCACGATTCCGGACAGCCCATCACCGGGGCCCTTATCCAAGAAAAAACCTCCGGAAAGCTGACGGTAACGGACGAAAACGGCCGCTTTTCCCTTGACCTTCCTCCTGGGAAAACCGAAATCGATGCCAGCTTCCTGGGATATGCCACCAAAACCGCCCCTTTCGAAACACCTTCCACACAGGAGTTGCTGATCACCTTGGAACAGGAAGACCATACCCTGGACCAGGTGGAAGTGGTGGCTACGGGGTACCAGCAGATCCCCAGATCCAGGGCCTCGGGTTCCTTCGTGACCGTGGATGAACAGCTCGTCGGAAGAAGGGTCAGCACCGACCTGATAGACCGCCTGGAAGACGTCACCTCCGGCCTCATTCTAAACAGGACGGGGGATGTGGGCAGGGATCCCATCTCCATCCGGGGCAGAAGCACCCTGGGCAGGTTCTCCGCCCCGTTGATCATCATCGACAACTTCCCCTATGACGGCAGCCTGCAGGACATCAACCCCAACGACGTGGAAAACATCACCGTGCTGCGGGATGCGGCCGCCGCCTCCATCTGGGGTACCCGGGCGGGAAACGGGGTCATCGTCATCACCACCAAATCCGGAAAAAGATCGCGCGGCGCCGCAGTCAGCTTCAACGCCAATGTCAATGTCATACAGCCCATAGATCCCTACCGTGATCCCGTTCTTTCGGTCAATGACTATATAGACACGGAAGAGAAACTTTTCCGTGAGGGTTTCTATACAGCCACGGAAAACAATGTCAACAAGCCCGTATTGAGTCCGGTAGTGGAAACGCTGATCCTGGAAAGGGACGGCATCATTTCATCCGGGCAGGCGGCTGAGCGGATCGCCGGGTTCAGGGGCCAGGACCTCAGGGAGGATCTGGCCAGGTACCTTTACCAAAGCAGGGTAAACCAACAATACAGCCTGGGCGTCAGCGGTGGTGGGGAATCCCATAATTACAGAATCGGCCTGGGTATGGACCAAAACCGGGAAGCTGTGGTGGGCAACGCCTACCAAAGGATCACCCTGGACATCAAAAACAACTTCAGTCTCCTGAATGACAGGATAAATATCCGCACCGGGATATATGGGGTGAAAACAAAAGACACCGATCATAACATGGGGCCCCAAAGCCTGGTGTTTGATCCGGCCGGATCGGTATATCCCTATGCGAGGCTGGCGGACGATGACGGTAATCCGGTGGAGATCAACCGGGAACTCAGGGAAGGTTTCAAGAGGGAGGCCGAAGCCATGGGACTGGCCGACTGGTCCTTTGTCCCGCTGCGGGAGCAAGGCAAAGCCCCCACGGTCACCACCCACGACGACTGGCGGATCAACATGGGCCTGGATTATAAAATCCTTACAGGCCTTAAAATTTCCGGCTTGTACCAATACTGGCAGAACTCAGGAAGTACGGAAACCGGATATGCCGCGGACAGCTATTATGCACGTGACCTGGTCAACCGCTTTTCCCAAACCGACGGATCGGGCAACATCGTCCATCACATCCCAGCAGGTGGCATCCTTGACCTGTCTCATCTGGATGCATCCAGCCATTCGGCCAGGTTACAGATGGATTACCGGAAAGCCTGGAACGACGGATGGTCCCTGGACGCCCTTGGTGGAACAGAAATAAAATCCCTGGAATCCGCAGCGCTGTCCAACCGCTTCTACGGCTACAACCCGGAACGCGCCACCAGCCAGCCCGTGGACTACCTCTCCCTTTTTCCGCAGTCCAACAACCCCTTTGCAGCAGTCCGGATACCCTTTATGGACCGGCATTCACTCACCAGGGACCGGTTTTATTCTGTGTATGCCAACGCTTCACTGGGTTATCAGGACCGCTACCTGTTCACCGCCAGCGCCCGGCGGGACGCCTCCAACCTGTTCGGCGTGCGGGCCAACCAACGCGCTGTCCCGCTCTGGTCGGCAGGTCTGGGATGGACCCTGAGTGAGGAAAGTTTCTACCATTGGGATGCCGTGCCTTTTGTCAGATTGAGGATGACCTATGGCTACACCGGAAACGTGGACCGCAGCCTCACCGCTTTTACCACCGCCCGCACCGTTACCTTTAACCCCATATCCCAATTGCCCTATGCCCAGATCATCAACCCGCCCAACCAGGATCTCAGATGGGAACGGATCCGGGTCCTGAACACGGCCTTGGATTTCGATACCCGCTCAGGAAGGATATCCGGTGCCTTGGAGTTTTACAGAAAGGACGGCCTGGACCTGATCGGCGAAAGCCCCTTCCCCACCACTTCCGGGATCACAAGGTTCCGGGGCAACAACGCCTCGACCAAAACCACCGGGTTTGACCTCTCACTGGTATCCAGGAACCTTACTGGGACGCTCCAATGGACCACCGACTGGCTGTTCAGCGGGATCAGGGAGGAAGTGACCGGTTATGATACCGATATCCCTGTACAGAGCCTGTTGAATTTCAGTGCCTCCGGATCGGGAGGCCAGTACTTCCCGGTGGTCGGCAGACCCCTGTTCGGCATCTATTCACTCCCTTGGGCCGGGCTGGATCCGGACACCGGAGCAGGAAGAGGCTATCTGGATGGGGAACCAAGCGACAATTACCAGTTCATTGTCAATGGGGCCACCATGGAGGACCTCATCTACCACGGTCCTGCCAGACCTACCACCTTTGGGGCGGTTAGAAACACACTCGCCTTCAAGGGATTCAGCTTCTCCGCCAACATTTCCTACCGTTTCGGCTACTACTTCAAAAGGAATACCGTACAGTATGACCGCATACTCCTGTCAAGGGGCGGCCACAGTGATTTCCCGCTCAGGTGGCAGCAGCCCGGCGATGAACGGGTAACCGAAGTGCCCGCCCTTCCTGACACCAGAAACGCCTTCAGGGACACCTTTTACAGAAATTCGGAAAATCTCGTCGAAAAAGCAGATCATATCCGGTTTCAGGATATCCGGCTGGGATACAGGATACCCAGGGGAACCCGCTGGGCGCGGGCCGTACAGGATGCGGAGGTATACATGTACATGAACAATATCGGCATGCTTTGGAAGGCCACCAAACAGGATCTTGACCCGGATTTCGGCACCGCCAAACCCCTTCGCAGTATCGCCATGGGCCTTCGTCTGGACCTCTGATCACCCCTTAAAAAACAATTATAAACACATGAACCGAGTGTGAACTCCCCTCTCCCCTGGGAGAGGGGCCGGGGGTGAGGCAAAAAAACACAAAAGGTTAAGAATCACCCAAATCCACACGAAAATATCATCCTATACCGAAACCAAACTTGACGACAACGTCAAACACTTTAAAAACACTAATATGAAAACACAACCTACAAAAAAATCACTCTTGGGTTTCCTGTTGGTGGCCACTGTGCTGGCCACCGCATGTGAAGAATTTCTGGACCCGAGACCGGACCAAAGCCTCCTGGTCCCGGAAACCCTGGACGACCTTCAGGCATTGTTGGACAACACCCAGGTCTTTAACTACCAGCCGGGCCTCACCTCGCTGGCCACAGACGAGCTGTGGGTGCCTGAATCCGTTCTTTCCGGGCTGATAAACCCTGTCGAGGCCGCCACCTACACCTGGGCGGCGGACCCTTATCAGGGAGGATTCACCGGATCATGGTCCCTGCCCTACGAACAGATTTTCTATGCCAACGTGGTGCTGGAAGCCCTGGAAAATATCGCTGACAACAACGGGGAGCGGTTCAGGAGGATCAAAGGCACGGCCCACTTCTTCAGGGCTTATGCCTATTATCAGCTTCTCCAGGAATTCGCCCCCCCTTTCCCTATCGACGGGAATTTCGAAAACCTCCTTGGAGTGGTCATAAAAGACGTTGCCGACATCAACGAGCCGTTGAAAAGAGCGGGCTTGAAGGATGGTTACGATTACCTCGCCGCTGATCTTGAAAAGGCTTTGGCACTCTTACCGGAACAGGTGACGCCCCAGGCCCGGCCGGCAAGAACAGCCGCTCTTGGACTGAAGGCCAGGTTTGGCCTCACCACTTTCCAATATGGACAGGCCCTTCAAGCTGCTGAAGAGGCACTCTCCATTTACGGCGACGGAATAGACTTCAATGACTTGGACCCTGCCCTACCGAATCCCTTTGTCCGGTTCAATGCAGAAACCATCAACTATACCTTGGTCCAGAGCTACAGCTTTATGGGAACCAACCTGGCCCTGGTGGATACCCTCCTGTACCGAAGCTATGCAGGCAATGATCTCAGAAAAGAGGTCTTATTCAGCGAAAACGCCGCTGGCTACCACCATTTCACAGGCAGGCTTTCCGGTACCCCTCAGTTTTTTGGGGGTTTCACGGTGGGTGAATTGAAGTTGGTGGCCGCCGAGTCAGCGGCCAGGCTGGGTGACCCCCAAAAGGCGCTGGAACACCTCAACAGCCTCCTGTCAAGAAGATACGAGAAAGAAAGCTGGGTACCGGTTGAGGAAAAAGAACCATCGAAACTGCTGGAAATCATTTTAGCAGAAAGAAGGAAGGAACTGATCGGAAGAGGCCTGAGGTGGATTGACCTGAGGAGGCTGAACCAGGAGCAGGAACATGCCATTACCCTAAGACGGGTGATCGGGGGAACCGAACATCTCCTTCCGCCCAATTCCCTCAAATACACTTTCCCGCTGCCCGATGAAGAAATACAACTAACCGGCCTCACCCAAAACCCCCGGTAAGGGGTAAGGCCGGCAGCGGCAACCACATTGCCGGTTTATCAGTTCAATACTACACTAATTTTCTCCATCAAGGGGTTGAATTTATTCAGTTTCTCTAGACGGACACAAATGACGAACCCCATCCCCTCATAGCCCCGGCTGGGAAAAACGCCATTTCCGCCTTGCAGATTTTGCGCGTTAAGAAATTTAAGAAGTGGGGGCAAGTGCCCAGGCATCCCCGATAGTTATCGGGAGACGAGGTTTTTTGGTAGAAAGGTGCCAAACTGAAGCGTGTTCCTTATCCAAAAAACCGAGGAGTTTGCCTGTGTTATATTGGTTCATCCAGACGGAAGTTGTTCCCCCACCGGACATGTACCAAGCAAAATTGTGACAATTATAAGTGCGAGTGGCGTCACCCAAAAAGGTAATCCCAGGGTATGCCGCCAGCGTGGCTGTCTGTATCCCTCCGACAAACCCCGTCTTGTTAAATAAGGGGATTTTATTTAGGACGGTATTCTTCCCAGTTTGAGGGTAGGAGCTGGTAGAGGTCTTTTTGTTTATGGCTCTGGATTCTTTCGAACACA
>NZ_JBHSJJ010000032.1:0-6139 GCF_042652345.1 Negadavirga shengliensis | reverse complement strand
TGTAATCGGTAATTACAACTGCACCACTTTCGGTAAATAAGACTGCACCATATTTGGCAACAGGAATGCACCACCAATAATCCCTTAGGGGCATGCCCCTAAGGGATTTGGTACTATTTTGCTAGTCTACCAAAACTAGCATTTTATGAATGTGTATTTGAACAAATTTATGGTTTATTTTGAGATTCACCGCCTACGCAGAGATGGATTTACCATCCGGCAGATCAGTAAGGAACTTGTACTCGACCGCCGGACGGTGAGCAGGTATCTTTCCATGTCGGAACCGGAGTTCGAACAGATGATGGTCAACCGGTCCGACCGGATCAAAGTATTGTCCCCCTATGAATCTTTTGTGAAGTCCCGCCTGGAAACTTTCAGGGACACCCCGGCCGCCCAGATGCACGACTGGCTGAAGGAACGTTTTAAGGACCTGCCAAAAGTATCACCCAAAACAGTTTTCAATTTTGTTTCCTGGGTTAGGCGCACGCACAACCTGCCCTTCATCAAAACTCCCCGTGAATACGGGATGGTGGAAGAACTTCCCTACGGAAAACAGGCACAGGTGGATTTTGGCGAATACAACATGCGCAACACGTCCGGCAACAGGGTAAAGGTGTTTTTCTTTTTGCTGACCCTTTCCCGCTCCCGGTTTAAATACGTATGGTTCACCGACAGACACTTTACCTCCCTGCTGGCCATCGAAGCCCACGAAAAAGCCTTTGCCTACATCGGGGGCGTGCCGATGGAAATCGTCTATGACCAGGACAAGGTGTTCATGGTCAGCGAAAACGGCGGGGACCTTATCCTGACCGATACATTCAGGGCCTATACGCGTGAACAGTCCTTTGATCTTTACTTCTGCAGGAAATCCGATCCGGAAAGCAAGGGAAAGGTCGAAAACGTGGTCAGATATGTCAAAAGGAACTTCCTTTACAACCGTACCTTCCACAATATCAAAACCCTTAACGATGAGGCCCTGGGCTGGCTTGGCCGTACGGCCAACGCCCTGCCCCACGGGGTGACCAAAAAAGAGCCCTGCTCCGAACATATTATTGAACGGCCTTATCTCACGCCCTACAGGCCCTGTTCCCCACGGCCCGCTGTCCCGGACCTCTATGCTGTCCGGAAGGACAATTCCATCCCTTATAAGGGAAACTTCTACTCACTGCCGCTCGGCACCTACAAAGGGAAGGGAAGCCGGGTAGCCCTGCACGTAGAGGCAGGTGAACTGGTCATCAGCCGACCGGAAAACAAAACCGAAATCTGCCGCCACACCATTCCTGTGGGCACGGGCCAAAAAATAAAGAAAACCGACCACGGCAGGGATAAAACCGGATCCATCGCAGAAAAGATTGCCGATACGGCCAGGCTGTTTGCCCGGGAAGAAACGGCCCTTAGCTGGATGGCATTGCTCAGAAAGGAGAAGCCCCGGTATATCAGGGACCAGCTCGGCATGATCCAAAAGGCCATCGAAGGAAAGGATCCCCAAAAGGTAGAACATGCACTGAAATACTGTCTTGAAAAAGCCATCTGCAGTGCCTCCGATTTTAAGGCCATATTGGATCTGCCCGATACCGGCGGTAAAGTAGCACCCAAAATCAGGGTCCTGAACCCCCTGAGCGGAAAAATGCCGGAAAATGCCCTGATCCAGCCCGAAAAAAGCAACATCGGGGAGTATGAGGAAATCCTGAATACAAAAACCAAAAGCAACAAATGATCAACAACAGCCATGGGCAGCCCCGGGAATGGGAGGCCCATGGCCAAAACGCAATCCCTAAATGGAAAAGAAAGAACAGATCAACGCCTTTTGCAGGCAGTTTAAAATCACCGGAATGGCAGCTGGGCTTCCCGAAGTGGTTGCCAGCTCGGAAAAACAGAGCTCGGGCTTCATGGACTTTTTCCTCGATCTGCTCCGGCATGAGGCCGCACAGCGGTCGAAAAACGAAGTTATCAGACGAAGAAAAGCCGCAAATCTGCCGCTTAAAAATGACCTTGGAACCTATGATGCCGGGGCGGAAAACGGGCTGAACCTGACAAGGATAAACCAGTTGAGGGAGATGAACTGGCTGGATCAGGGCTTCAACCTTATGCTGATGGGCCCTTCGGGAACAGGTAATGTAAACTATATGATAATGCAAACTTTCTTATAAAATAACCTCTCTTTTTCTTCATTTACAGGGTATCCCAACAACCCACTTTACATTATTTCTGGCGTTTTCATGGACATATAACTTAAACTTAATATCATGAAAAAGAACCAAACAATCGATGAGTTGATGAATGAATTCTTTGATTATATGAGGAGCATTCATCGCTGTGAAGGTACACTTAAAAGGTACAGGAGGAACTGGAAGAGGGTTAATGCTTTTATGCAGTACCGGGGCATTAGGTTTTATGATGGAAATGTCGGCCGGTCCTACCTAAAGCATGAGTTGGGTAATTTTGATTACCATCAGCTTGATCGGCAAAAAAGGGACCTTGTAAATATTATAGAGGCCCTTACAGAATTCCAGGAATCAGGCAGGGTATTCAAGGGAGCAAGAAAGCATAAACCTAAAGAGTTCCATGGTCCCTGGGCAGTAGATATTAAGGCATTTATCGAATACAAAAAGCAGGTTATAGGTCTGTCCCGAAAAACGATTGCATCATATTTATTCTACCTCTATCCGTTCTGCTGCTATCTGAACAGTAACAAAATCAGTAAAAAAAACATAAAACCCTCCGGGGTATTGGCATATGTGGAACGGCTAAACCCGGACCTGGCTGCAAGTAAACATGTTGCGCTGAATATCATAAAGAACTTTTTTGTCTTCCTCTTTGACCAGCAGATATTACATATTGATTTTTCCCGCATAATACCCAGGAACAACTATAAACACCAGCCCAAGCTTCCATCTACCTTCACCGATGAAGAAATAGAAAGCCTTCTGAAAACCATAGATAGAGGTAACCCCAGGGGAAAACGGGATTATTCCATTCTCCTTCTGGCAACCCGGCTAGGTTTAAGAGCTTCTGACATCTGTGAACTTACTTTTGACAATATCCTATGGGACCGGAATGTAATCATTCTCAACCAGGTTAAAACCAAAAGGAAACAGGAGCTTCCCTTATTGCCAGAGGTTGGCAATGCTATCGTGGATTATCTCAAACATGGCCGTCCGGTAACTGGTGACAACCATTGTTTTATCCATGTTTATGGCCCCTATGAAAGGATGCACAGTCATGATATCGGCAATATGGTACGTAAATACATGACCCAGGCCAAAATCAACTACTCAAACCGGAAGCATGGGTCCCACTGTCTCCGGCATAGCCTGGCAAGCGCACTATTGAAGGAAAAGGTACCGCTACCTGTCATATCGGAAGTACTCGGACATAGCAGCATGGAATCTACCATGGATTACCTGCGTATAGATATAGCCGCACTAAAAAAATGTGCCTTGGAAGTCCCACCGCTCCACACCTTTTTTTATGAACAGAAAGGAGGAAAAAGAAATGGCTAGGATATACTACAGCCTATTTGGTCCCTTTATAGTGAAGTTTATTGCTCTCAAAAACAGTTTGGGCTATAAATACAAAGATGCAGGACGGACATTCTCGCATCTGGACACTCTGGCTTTGAAAAACAACCTGTCAGAGGTAGCTATCACAAAAGAACTGGCGGAAGAACATGGGTTAAAAAGACCAAATGAAACAGAAAAGACCAGGTACAACAGGGTCCAGCTATTGGGCCAGTTTGCTCAGTTCCTATGCGACATCGGCATCCGGTCCTATATTCCCAGGCTGCCAAAGAGCCATAGCATGTTCACCCCTTACATTTTTTCATCGGATGAAATGCATTCCATTTTCAAAGAATGCGATGCGCTTGCCCCCTCCGTACGCCATCGCAACTCCGCTGTCTTTGCTATTCCTTTTCTGATAAGGCTGCTATATGGGACAGGGATAAGGATCGGTGAAGCACTGTACTTATCTACCGGCGACATACATCCAGAAGAAGGATACCTGATCGTGAGGGATACAAAAAACGGCAAAGACAGATTGATACCCTTTTCCGGCTCTATGCGTACTGTCTGCGAAAACTACCTGATGTACAGGGCTCTTTTCCCCGGAGCTCATAAGAACGACCGTCTCCTCATTCTGCCTGATGGTAGATTGTTGGAACAGTCCGTTGCATACAGGTGGTTCAGGAAAATAATATGGTCCGCAGGGATATCACATGGGGGAAGAGGCAAAGGACCCAGGCTTCACGACCTACGCCACACGTTCAGCGTCCATTCCCTTGCTTCAATGGCCCGGGAAGGACTTGACATGTACCATTCCCTTCCGCTATTATCCACATACCTGGGGCATCAGTCACTAGGGGCAACAGATGGCTATGTGCGTTTGACTGCTGAAATGTACCCCGACCTTTTAAAAAGATCTGGTATTGTTATCGCCAATGTGTTCCCTGTTTTTAAAACCGAATCAGATGATGACCAAGACCACTGACTTTTCCCTGCATCTTACCAGCTTCCTTTCCAGATACCTTCCCGGAGAAAGGGGGATGAGTACCCATACGATATCCTCATACAGGTACACGTTCATATTGTTTTTAAACTTTATGGAACAGCGGAAGAAAACAAAAGCAACCAAACTTGAGCTTGTCCATATCACCAGAGAAACAATTGTTGAATTCCTGGACTGGCTGCAATCAGAAAGGAAATGCTCTGCGGCTTCGGGCAATGTACGGCTAGCGGCATTACATTCATTCTTCCGCTTCCTGCAGTACCAACACCCTGATCGGATGGAGGAATGGCAAAAGATACTATCCATAAAAGCTAAAAAGCATGAAAAACCGGCCATTGGTTATCTTTCCATCGATGGGATTAAACTTCTACTGGAACAACCGGATACTACTGTCCTAAAGGGAAGAAGGGACCTGGCATTGCTGGCGCTGATGTATGATTGCGCTGTCAGGGTACAGGAAATAATAGACATGGGGCCATCCTCCATCAGACTGGACAAACCTTATACTATAAAGGTTGTTGGAAAGGGGAACAAAAGCCGTATTATACCCATGATGGAGGAAAGCGTCATCCACATAAAGAGGTATATCGTTGAAAATAATCTCCATGAGCCCCATCTTAGAACATCTCCCTTATTCTTTAACAGTCGAAGGGAAAAGCTCACCAGGGCAGGTGTAAACAGTATTCTTAAAAAATACGTCAGAATCGCATACCAAAAAAATCCTGCTGTTATAATCCCAGCGGTAAGCTGCCATATACTGCGCCACAGCAAGGCCATGCACCTGCTTCAGGCTGGGGTAAACCTGGTATACATAAGGGATTTTCTGGGACATGAGTCCGTCCAAACTACAGAAATATACGCAAGAACAGATTCAAAGCAAAAAAGGGAGGCTATCGAAAAAGCTTATGTAAATGTGGTAAATAAAGAGGTACCTGAGTGGATTGGAAACCATGATCTTCTTGAATGGTTGAAAGCTTTTAAATGAGAGCAATATTTATAATGTAAAGTGGATAGGGAGAATATTGGTATAAAAAAGAAACCAACACTTATTTAACCTCTCTGCTTTACATTATCGTATAGTTTACATTACCTGTTTAATGTAAAATTTTACATTAAACAGGTAAAACATTCCTTGCGGCCGGTCTCGGGGCCGATGCCGTGGAAAAGGGCTACAAAACCTATTTTAAGACCATGGAAGAGCTTACAGACATCCTGAAGCTAAAGGACATGGCCAGGTCGGCAATGTCCGAATACAAAAGGTTACTGAAGGCAGATCTGATCATCCTGGATGACATCATGCTCTTTCCGGTGGAGAAAAGTGTGGCCGTCTCCCTTTTCAACTTTGTCAACCAGGTTTATGAAAGAACCTGCTTTATCATCACCACCAATAAAATGCCCACAGAATGGGCCAAAATGCTCGATGACGAGGTCTTGGCTACAGCACTTCTGGACAGGCTGCTGTTCCATTGTGATATTATAAATCTTTCCGGAAAAAGTTATAGAATGAAAAACAGAAAAACTTTTTTTGGACATCAGGAATAACAACCTATATTTACAAAGTGGTGCATTCCTGTTGCCATTTTTGGTGCATTCCTAATTACCGTTTTTGGTGCATATTCAGTTACCGACTACA
>NZ_JBHSJJ010000031.1:0-8735 GCF_042652345.1 Negadavirga shengliensis | reverse complement strand
CCGACACCACCAACGCCCCGGAGACGCCGGGGATATAGGCGGACAGGGATGACTGAAACCGGATGTTTTTATGGGGAATCTGGCGGTTTTCGCTGATGAATTTTTCTTTGTGAAGGAAGGGTATCCTGACATCTTCCTTTGGTCTGAATGCCGGCTGCTGACCTGCAAGCAGCTTTTCGATGTTGTCTTCTGTGAGGTCCTGTGCGCCGGTAACGGCCAGTACCTTTAGATCCGGGTCTGCTATCACGATGTGGGGGATGGTGATGTGGGGGAAGAGGATATGGAGCTGTCTTTCATTGACGGCCATGGGGAGGTCCAGGTCCCGTAGGGCCGGATAGGTCCGGAGGGTGGCGGTGACCTTTTCCTCCGGGTCGAAGGTAACCGGGAGTACGCGGATGCGGTCGCCGTATTTGGCGTGGAGATCTTTCATTTGGGTGAGCAGGCGGATGCTGGCGTTGCAGGTGGTGGACCAGAACTGGAGGATAAGGTAGCGGCCGGTGAGGGCATCCGCACGGAGGGGCTCCCCTTGGTTGAGGATTTGTTGGAAGGTGAAGGTTGGGGGGATTTTGTCCCCTGTTTTTAGGGTGTCGGGGGGTGTGGCACCTGCGAGGTGAAGGGTAAGGAAGAGGAGGGGAAGGATGACCTGCATCTGGATACCAAACAGGTAATCTCTTTTGAAAGATGACGGATGTCGATGGAGGCGATTTGAGGTTGCGGGCTGAGGAGAGTTGTTTGCTCTTATAAGCCTTATTTTATTCTGTTCTTTTTGCCCCCGATACGCTGCGCTGGTCGGGGCAGGCTTTGACGCAAAAAGAACCAAAAAAGTCAAGGCAAAAATATCCTTCCACCCGCGAGACCAGCGCGCCCCTCCGGTCCCGACAGCTGTGCGGGATGCCAGCCCCCGCGCCGTAAAAAAGGGCAAAAGATATGAGGTGGGGGATTGGTTTAATATTATGGAATGGCTTGGTTTCATTTTAGGTCCTTTATCTGGTTCTCTTTTTGGATATGGTTGCAGTGATAATGGTATTGGGGGAAAACAGGATCACCGGGCCGGAGTAGATAATTGTTAATGTATGAAGAAGTGTCCGGCCCCGGTGACCTGTGGTTTGGTGCCCCCGCTCTCTGCCTGCCGTCATACGGGTCTTGCTGGTGAC
Source organism: Negadavirga shengliensis (assembly GCF_042652345.1). NCBI lineage: Bacteria > Pseudomonadati > Bacteroidota > Cytophagia > Cytophagales > Cyclobacteriaceae > Negadavirga > Negadavirga shengliensis. The sequence continues at coordinate 7,581 of NZ_JBHSJJ010000031.1, read as the reverse complement.
GGGGTGGCGGGATCCCTAGCGTTCTGGGATATATCTTGGATCCCGGACACCATGGCGGAGAGGGTGGGGGCGTATGGGCTTGCCCGGGTTAGCTGTCGGGAATGGGCAGGGACTGTCTGGGATCCCTGCCCCGTGGGTGGGTGGTAAGCATGGGGCCGCGTTTAGTTATTTTTGGGTTTTGCTGAATGTTTTTTGAATTTAATCCGGTTTCCTTTCTGATGCTGGGACCGGAAGGGAGAAAGTTGTTTTCCATGATGACCAAAGGGGTTGGTTCATATGGGGTTTTTGGGTTTGAGGGGGTAGAGGAGGTCGGAGGCTGTGAGAAGGCATGGGATGGTGTGTAGCAGAACTCCAGAAGAGTCTCTTCCATCCCGCCCTTGGGCAGCATGTCTGGTTTCGGTAAAAGTGTTCTGGTGTTCCATGTTAAAGCGATTCTGCGGGAATCGTTAATAATCGGGATAGTACCTAATCGCATATATTTATATTACCGCTTTCATTTATAAAAAACCTTTTTAATGCGTTCATTTTTGCCGGATTCATGGCTATATTGAGTTGTGAATCCGGGAAGTACAAATTTTGAAACTATACCCAAAAGAATAGTGGATAAAAATTACTATCTTAGTAAAAGATTTTCCAGTTTAGGCGAAATTATCCTGAAACGATGAAGGCACAGAAGATCATGCGGATATTGAGGGAGTCAAACGATTACAGCCAGGAGTATGTGGCCAATGTGCTTGACATCAACCAAAAGACCTATTCCAACCTGGAATCGGGCAAAACCAAGCTGACCTTGGAAAGGATCAATCAACTGGCTGATTTCTATAAGGTTAAACCTGAATATTTCCTTTCTGATGAACTTCCGGTCATCAACTATAACAATACAGGGCCTAAAAGCAATAGTAACAGTGGGTATATTCATACATATATAAATGAGAAAAATAGTGAATCTTTGTATGAAAGGTTATTGTCAGAGAAGGATCACATCATAAAGGAAAAAGATGATCAGATCAAATTGTTAAAAGAGTTGCTGGAAATAGAAAGAAGAGAAGTCCAAAATCTTAAAAGAAAAATCGAAAATTTTACTCCATGATGACAGGAATTAGTATAATACTCCAAACACTTATTCAAGACAAAAATATATCCCCCGAAGAAATCTCTAAAGGTTCCGATGTCCCGGTTGAGGAGTTAAAAAGTTTAGTTGAAGGAAAAGGGAAATTAACAATTGATACAGCACTTAAACTTTCCAATTTTTTTGAGATTCCTGGTGAGTTCTTCTTTGTAGATCCTACCATGGTAAATCATAACAATTATGGAGAAAAAAGTAACAGCAACAGCGGGTATATAGGGACTTATAGGAATAATTGATCATCCTTTCCAGTAATTGAGATCACTGTGCGTTCCTCTCACTAGGAAAGAAAATTGAGAGGTGGAGTCGATAGATACGAATTTTTTTTTTCAGTAGCGTAGAAGTTGCGTCTGGAAATTTTTTTATTATGAAGGTTTGATATAATAATCTATTATTTATTAATATTTAGATATTTAATTATAAATTTCTGTTAATCATGTATAAAAAATACCGTGATCGGGGTATTTTTTAATTGGGAGAGATTTTTTAGTTTTAGAGGATGGGTTGTTGGGGAGAGGTTGAACTATTCAAAGGTAAAGGGTTTGGTGGTCATTCACTGAGAGGAATGCACTTCCGCTTTCTATTTATTTCACAGGCTTCCCAAAAAGGGGAAACAAGGCTGCGTTATTACTGATCCCACCAATTAGTTAAGGATTAATTACTATCCGATATGCTATAATAAGCTGTTCCATATGGGACTTGCTGTGACGGAGTCGTGGTGGATATTACGGGATTACGGGGTGTGATGGTCAGCCCATCGCGTGTTTGATTAGGGCGAATCTATGTGCGGGGCTGTTAAGGCATCTAGGATAACAGGACCATCAAAATTTACGCCTATGTACGCAACCGCCAAATAGGGGAGATCCGGAGCCCGATAGAGGACATGGACATAAAAATATAAAACGGGGCAAAACCGCGCCAAGCCAACAGCATGCTGCAATAGAGCGGGGAAAAACCGCGCCAATAAACGAGTTAGAGTGCATTAAAAGAACGTCCCATTTTTGGAAAATGTTATCTTTTGAGATAACTTTGTAGATATGGTAAGAAAGATAATTTTTTATGAAAACCACTTTATAGAATTTTACCAAAGCCAGAATGAAAAGGTCAAGAGTAAGATTCAGTATGTTTTTGAACTGATCAAGCAAGTGGAAAGGGTACCCGAGAAGTTTCTCAAGCATCTTGAAGGAACCGAAGGGTTATTTGAAGTGAGGGTGGAATACCAATCAAATATTTACAGAATATTCTGCTGTTTTGATGAAGGAAAGCTGGTAGTCCTTTTTAACGGATTTCAAAAGAAGACTCAGAAGACCCCGAAGAAAGAAATAGAGAAAGCAGAAAGATTAATGAAGGAATATTTCCAAACAAAGAAATAACATTATGAAAGATTATAGCAAAATCAAAACATTCGATGAATTGATTGAACTGGAACACGGTAAAATTGGAAGTGAAAGCAGGAATAAGTATGAAGAGAATGCGCAGATGTTCATTATCAGCGAAATGCTAAAAGAAGCTAGGAAGGAAGCAAATCTGACCCAGGAACAATTGGCGGAAAAGGCAGGAACAAAGAAAAGTTATATTTCCAAGCTTGAAAATGGTAAAGGAAATATTCAGTTGTCAACTTTGATCCGGATTTTCGAACAAGGATTGAATAAAAGAATTGGGTTAACATTCCTGTGAGCATTCGAAAGGAATAACGCACTCTAACATCACCTTGGAAGACAGCGGGCGGTTCCGAGTAAATTGAAAGTTTAGTACCTTTAAGAAGTTAGGAGTAGACTGGAAAAGAACGGCTCCGAAATACCCGCCGTCTCCAAGCTGAATTCCGTTGGGCTTCATTAAAAAGAACATATGACAGAATGGTTTAACAATTTAGACATAAAGCTTCAAGTGGTAATAATTTCAAGTATTACTTCCTTGACTGTGTTTCTACTTGGATGGTTCTTCAAAGTTCTTTACGACAGGTTTTCCTTGACATATAAAATGAAAAAGGAATTTGAGTTTGAACAAAGAAAAAAGCTCAAAGAAGAAATAGCAAAGAACAAAACTCACTTTCTAAATTCCATTGAATCACTAAATCACCGTATGTGGAATTTTAGTCAGAATTCCCATGAAAATTGGCACAAGATTCCTCGGGAAAAATGGTTTCAAACAGACGACCAGTATTATATCAACAGTTTTGTTTATCGTTTTCTTTGTTTTTTGCATTGGACTCTAAAAACCGAAAAAGATACTATATCAGTAGACACAACGATTGCGGATAAGGAAGATATTCTTTACTTAAAGTGGGTTAAGACTTTTAAGGACATTTTTACAGATGCTGACTTACTCAAAGACCTCAATTATGATAAAACGAAAAACACAAACCACTTCTATAAAAATGATTTGATAAGATATAGCAAATGGGTTGTATTCAACCATGCCGTAATCGATTTTGATGAATTTGAGACGAAACTTCATTACAGCTACGAACCGCTTGAAAAGGTAATTGAATATTTCACTAAGATGGAAGGGACAGATGAAGACAAGAATTTGAATATCCTTAGATGTTATCACCTTTTGGCAATTCAATTTTTAAACGACTATGGACATGATTACCAAAGAACTGACGACAAAAAGATTAAGATGATAACTGAATTGTATAAAGGTAAAATCAAGATTACAAATGGGTTTGAAGAGTTCGTAAAGAAGAGTAAGCTTGAAAAGGAAATGAAGAAATTGATTGAAAAAATAAAATAACGAAGGCCCAACAATGGGTATAAAACATAGGGCAGACAGTGGTTTCCGCAAGTTTTCGGTTCATGGCAAACTTAGTCTCGGTGGACAAGTAGGCAGCTCCGAAATGCCCTACGTTTCATACCCGAGACCGTTGGGCTTAATTGAAAAAAAACAATCGCAAATGAAGATAATTGAAAGTATAAGAATTAAATATTTTCGTTCAATTCTAAATACAACAAGAGGAAATCAAACACATTTCAAGACTAATGACTTAAATGTAATTGTAGGTAGCAATGATGCGGGTAAGTCAAATTATTTAAGAGCACTTAGCCTTTTTTTTAATAATTATTCAGAGCCTAACGTACCATTTAGCTTTTGGAAAGATTTTTCTATTCAAAGACATGGAGTAAGAAGAGAAGAAAATAGAATTGAAATTGAACTCATAATCAACCCACCTCAGAAGCAATACTTCAAACATTATGGTCAAGTTAAATGGACAAAGATTTGGAAAGAAAATTCTAACATACCAGAAGAAACAATAGTTTATGTTGATGGTAAACATAAATTTACCAGTAATAAGAGAAGCTCATATTTTAAATGGTTAAAAAAAATAAGGTTTAGATATGTTCCAGCCATTAAGAGCGAGAAATATTTTAACGACCTAATGTATTCCCTTTACGATGTGTTACAAAAGGATACTGTTAACCTCGAAAATGAATTTAATAATCAAGTAAAATCTAAAACTAATTTAATTTCAAGAGAAATAACCTCAAGATTAAACATTGATAGTATCCTACAATTTAAAGGTAATTTTAGAGACTTATTTCTAAATTTAGAATTTGGGTCTAGTGATGGTAAATCAATGTTATCTCAAAGAGGTGACGGAATTAAAATAAGACATATTCCCATAATTCTTCAAAATATCGCTGAGGCGGAATTAAAAGAAGAAAAAAATCGAGAACCAATAGCAAGCACAATTTGGGGATTCGAGGAGCCTGAAAATAACCTTGAGTATGATTCAGCTAGGAAATTAGCAGAATCGTTTATAGAATACATAGATAGAATTCATTTTCAAGAAGAGGAGTTGTCTTTTAATGATGAAGGAATTCAAATTTTTTTAACTACACATTCACCAGTTTTCTATACCTTATCTAACTTAAATAACCCCAAAATCACATCATTTTTAGTTAAAAAGCAACCAGATTTAAGTTCTGATATTAAGCTAATCACCAATGACGAAACAATTTCTATTGAAACAGAAATGAAACTTATGCCATTAATAGAGCTTTCTCGGCATTGGAAAAACTTAAGCTTGCAATTTGAAGATTTACAAAAATCTAAGCAAGCTCTTGAAAAGCAATTAGAAACTATAGGGAACAATAAAAAATGTATTGTTTTAACCGAAGATAAGGAGAAAGGATTTATCGAAAAGCTTCTTATTTCAAATGGTTTTCAAATGAATGATGTTGATTTAAGGACTTATAAAGGCTGTACTAACATCACATCAGCTGAGGTACTAATACAATATTTGAAGGATAAATTTAAAAAAGAGTGTCCTATTATATTAGTTCATAAAGACAAGGATTATTTAACAAAAGAAGAAGTTGAATCAGAAATTGATAAATATAAAAAAAAGGGAATAATCTTATTTTATACAAAAGGAACAGATGTTGAATCCTATTTTATCAATGCAGAACACATATCATTCTGCCACGAAGAAATCGATAAATCTGAATTATCCAAGTTAATTAGAACAGCATTAGATGACAAAAAACAAAAATCAATTGAACATTTAAGGTTAAAAGAATTTGGACAAAAGCATCAACAAAAAAGTAGTCACTTAAATGAATATTTTGAAACTGAATATATCAAAAATGAACAAACTTTATTTCACGGTAAAGAAGTTTTAAAAAAATTTAGAGGATTATTCAGAGATAAATACAAGAAAAATACAAGTATTGAAAGTCCGAGTGAATATTTGAAAGATGAAAATCTATCAAAAATAGCATTAGGCATTTGGGAAAACAACTAAGCCCAACATCACCTACACTCAAGCAGGGGTTTCGTGCTTCGTAGGACAGGAAAGTGGTATATTTGAAGTTCAGTTCTTCGTAGGAAAGTTTAGTGGTAAAAAGCCCTGCCTGCGTATAGCTGAATCCCGTTAGCGGCAACCTTGAACAACAGACATCTAAGTGCAAACACTGAAAGACATATCGAAGAAAGAAGTTGAAAACTTCAGAAAATTGCTTGAATATTTAAAGAGACTTTCTGAAGACGGAGTGACACCTTTAATTGAAAAGCAACTATTGCTTATGCTTGACAATTCGATTCCATTTTTTTCGCACTTAGTTATGACTGATATATTCCCGGAAATACACAGACTTACAATAAACAAAAGAGTATTGGGGACAAATAAAAGAATCAGAGAAATAAAGTATCTAAAATATCCACCTGCCGACAAAGTTTCAAAATATGGAAGATGCAATTTTCCAAAGCAATCCGTTCTTTATGCTTCTTTCATACATATGACTGCGATGAATGAAACACGACCACGAATTGGGGACTTAGTAACTCAGAGTGTGTGGAGAGTAAAAAGAAATCAGACTTTAAAATATGTTCCAATTTTCAAAAATCAGCCAATAGGTGAAAATGTAATCAATCCTCGGACTTTTGAAATTAACCAGATTTACAACAAAAAGGTTAGAGATTATCCTGACTTTTTAAGAGAGCAAATTGATGAATTAGTTAAATTCGTTGCTGACGCATTTACAAAAAGAGTTCACCCAGACTCTGACTTAAATTACATTTTTAGTGCATACTTTTCCAACAAAATATTCACTGATTTTGAAAATGGAACTATTGAAGCAATCTATTATCCTAGTGTAAAAGAAAGGCTCTCGTTTGAAAATTTAGCAATTAAACCTAGTGTGTTTGACGATAAATACGAATTAGTAGAAGTTAAAGATAGTGTTTGTGTTATGGATACTTCAAATGGGAAAGGTGGATATTTTTTTCAAGGGTTATCTGACTGTAAAAGTTTTGACTATTTATCAGGAAAAATACTTTGGGACCCCAACAAATTATATCAACCCGCAGAGAATATGTTCGACTTAAAAATGAGATTTAATGTGGACATTTCGGAATAAAATTAGACAGGAGTCAAAAAAGGCAGCCGCTAACAGCCGTTTGCCGCAATGGGGGCTGGCGTGGTTAAATCAAGTGCAGTGCTTCTATCAACATTTGTGCTTAGTTGACAGTGAAGTGCTTCGAAATCGCCACCTTCGGGTAGCTGCAAACCGTGTGTGACTTGAATCAGCCCCAAGGGGCTGAATGCTTTGAAATGGATGGAGGACTGTTGGGTAACCAATAGAGAGGCCCTCCGGTGGTCCCGGTTGACCGGGAGAGCAGCCATCAAACCACCGTTCGGCTGAGCTCACGCCGAAGCCTTACGCTGCATCTGGCGGAAACTCCGGTGTGGTGAACGGTTAAGGAAAAACGAGAACATAGATTTCCGTAGGTGGGTACTGTGGAGCTGAACCCCGAAAGCTTTCGGGGTGAACCAGTGACGAAGCCTCGATATGGCAAATTACGATGTGAAAAACAGGTAGTTATCCGTATCCGTCCGATAAACCCCATATTTCATAGCTGGTGCAAACATCGTATAGTTGCATCATGAAAAAGATAAGCAACGACGAGTATTATAACCTGTTTTGCAGGTGGCGGGCTTCCGGTATAAGCAA
>NZ_JBHSJJ010000030.1:0-20762 GCF_042652345.1 Negadavirga shengliensis | reverse complement strand
GTCCGTTCCTTTTTTCTTTTACCTTATATTTTTGGTTTAATTATTAATTCTCACGTTCCCACTTTTCTCACATTCTCATACCACACTATCCATTCACTCAATACTTAGGAAAAAGGGAACAGAGAACTGGGAACAGGAAACCGGTCGCAAACCTATTCCCTTTTCCCTATTCACCATTTACGCACTATTCAGGAAACAGGGAACAGAGAACCGGGAACAGCAATCGGCCGCAAACCTCCTATTCCCTATTCACCATTCACGCAGTATTCAGGAAACAGGGAACAGAGAACCGGGAACAGGGAACAGGGAATCGACCGCAAACCACCTATTCCCTTTTCCCTATTCACTATTCACGCAGTATCCAGGAAACAGAGAACAGAGAACCGCGAACAGCAATCGGCCGCAAACCTCCTATTCCCTATTCACCATTCACGCAGTATTCAGGAAACAGGGAACAGAGAACCGGAAACAGCAAATCGTGCGAAAACCACCTATTCCCTATTCACCATTCACTCACTATTCAGGAAACAGGGAACAGAGAACCGCGAACAGCAACCGGTCGCAAACCACCTATTCCCTATTCACAATTCACTCACTATTCAGGAAACAGGGAACAGAGAACCGCGAACAGGAAACCGGTCGCAAACCTATTCCCTTTTCCCTATTCACCATTTACGCACTATTCAGGAAACAGGGAACAGAGAACCGGGAACAGGGAACAGGGAATCGACCGCAAACCACCTATTCCCTTTTCCCTATTCACTATTCACGCAGTATCCAGGAAACAGGGAACAGAGAACCGGAAACAGCAAATCGTGCGAAAACCACCTATTCCCTATTCACAATTCACTCACTATTCAGGAAACAGGGAACAGAGAACCGCGAACAGCAATCGGCCGCAAACCTCCTATTCCCTATTCACCATTCACGCAGTATTCAGGAAATAGGGAATCGGGAACGGGGAACAGGGAATCGGTTGCAAACCTTCTATTCCCTTTTCCCTATTCACTCAGTATTCAGAAAACAGGAAATTGGGAACGGGAACAGAGAATCGCGCGAAACTACTTATTCCCTTTTCCCTATTCACAATTCACTCACTATTCAGGAAACAGGGAACAGAGAACCGGGAACAGCAATCGGCCGCAAACCTCCTATTCCCTATTCACCATTCACGCAGTATCCAGGAAACAGGGAACAGAGAACCGGAAACAGCAAATCGTGCGAAGACCACCTATTCCCTATTCACCATTCACTCACTATTCAGGAAACAGGGAACAGAGAACCGGGAACAGGGAACAGGGAATCGACCGCAAACCACCTATTCCCTTTTCCCTATTCACTATTCACGCAGTATCCAGGTAATGGAGAACAGAGATCCGGGAACAGGAAACCGGTCGCAAACCTCCTATTCCCTATTCACCATTCACGCAGTATTCAGGAAACAGGGAACAGAGAACCGGGAACAGGGAACAGGGAATCGACCGCAAACCACCTATTCCCTTTTCCCTATTCACTATTCACGCAGTATCCAGGCAACGGAGAGCAGAGAACCGGGAACAGAAAATCGATCGCAAACCTTTTCCCTATTCCCTTTTCCCCATCCCCCACACCGCGAGAGTCAAGAAAAACACATTCACCACAAAATGCTCCCTCCAACCCAATGAAGAAATCACCCCGCCGCAGGAACAGGGTATTCTGCCAAATATTCCCGTCATCACCAATCCAACATATGCCGTAAACAGGCACATCAGTACCACCGAAAGCATAAACCCCCACTTCCGGAACCGGGAGGACAGCAAAAGGACCACTGCTGCCAACTCCATCAATGGCAACCCGTAAAGCAACACCTCCGCCATCCACGAAGGAAATACCTGGTTATGAAGCGATGTCCGGGTCCCTTCCCAGTCCCACAACTTACTGAAAGCGGTATAGGTAAAAAGCAGGACCAAGGATAAGGCAAAGACTTCTGCAAAAATTTTGGAATGATTTTTCAATGCGTGTACTTAATAACCGTAAACAAACCCTTATAACCTTCTTATTTTCAGATGGTTCAAGAAATTTATAGCAGGTTCTGATCATTCCAAAGTAAAAGTGGCCGAAAAAAAGCGGCAAACAAAAATCCCGCCATTTGGCTGCCATTAAATGTCCCCACAATCCATTTACAAAACCATCTCCTGTCACCTTCGAACTTCTGACTTCCCCTACCCCTTTATGCGCCAATTGGCCTTATTTCGTAAACCAATATCAAATTCTTATAAATAAACTTGCATATTAATCCAATCCTTTAATAATTTCAACTATGGGATTAATAAGATCATGCTGTAAACTCGGGTCTGACAAGGCATGGATTTTTAGGAATTGGGATTATAAAGACCCGGGTGATGAATGGCTTATCAGCATTGTTTAAGTTGAGATTCTGAATAAAAATTTATAAACAACCATTTTTTAAATCAAACCTATTATGAACTATCTGGAGGTAATAAAAAAAGATTTGGACACTTTGATGGACATCAGTGCCGGAGAATATGCAGACCTGTCACCATATCTGCGCATCCGGTCGTATGAAAAAAACAGCTTCATCATAAAAGAAGGACAGGTAGAAGATCACTATCGCTACCTTTTAAGTGGCATTATCGGTCTTTTTGAGAAAATTGAAGACAAACCCGTTTGCAGACGCCTGTTTACGGAAACAGATATTGCGATAGATTTTGTATCCTATTTTTTCCAGGCTCCAAGTGATTTTCACCTGAAGGCGTATACTGATTGCATAGTATGCGAACTGAATAGAAAAGATGTGGATATCATTTACCGGAACTTCTGGAAATTTTCCCAGTTGGGCAGCAGGCTTAACCAGCGGTGTATCGTCAGGGAGTTGGCCTGGCGCAAAATGTTGTGGAACAAACCGCTGGAAACTTACAATGAATTTCTCAGACTTTTTCCTAAAGCCAACATGATCAAGATAAAAGACATCAGTGGGGTGTTGAACATCCCGGAAAGAACCCTGAACCGTCTTCGGGGTGCCAAGTAGGCAGCGCACAGGTATCCTGCGCCTCGCTGAGGCCCGGGATCTTTTTGAAATGTAAAATTATTATTGTTTGATCTTTAAAAAGGCAATTTTTGCAGATGATGATGATTAAAAAAAGATGTGTGGTATATCCAAAGGATGTACAAATGATCACTGGCAGAAGTGAACGCTACGGACAGGACTTGTTGCAAAAGATCCGCAAGTTCTACAATAAAAAACCCCATCAGTTCGTCACTACCAGGGAGTTCTCAGAATTTTCCGGTATTCCCGTCACTGATGTGGAACCGTTCCTTTTTCCATAAGGAACCGGGTGGTGGAGATCGACAGGAATGTTGTACCAGCCATTTATCCGGTTTTCATCACCCGTTCTAATGCTGTATTGTTGGGATCAGGGAATCGCGCGAAAACCTCCTGTTCTCTTTTCCCTTTTCCCTATTCACTCAGAATTTAGGAGCCAGAGAATGAGAAACAGTGAATAGAAAACTGGTCGCAAACCTCCCATCCATGGCACCGATGCATTTCCAATGCCGGTTTTTTTACCCCCAACACATAACATCAGTACCCACCGTCATTTGATCTCGGACAGTATCTGTAACAACTTTTCCCTGTCCAGAGGTTTAACCGCATAATAATCCACCCTATCATAACTTAGTGCTTTGCTTTTGTCCTCAGTGGAAAAGGAACTTGTAAGAATCGATATCCTGAATCTTTTTCGCTGATGAATAGGGAATTCTTTAAACTTATCCAAAAAAACCCAACCATTCATATATGGCATGTTTAAATCCAGAAAAATGAGGTTGGGCTGATCCGTTTCATCTAATAGCTCCATGAAAGCGTCTAAAAAATCCAACAGCTTTTTACCATCAGATAAATTATACACCAACCCTTTATAGCCTAGTTTTTTTAAAAGTGAAGTATTTACCAGCTGAATAATTTGATCATCATCTACGAGGATAATCGCAGGAATATCAGATAACCGCATTTTTAATTCATTTGAAACGGAAAATAATATACTGGCTCTTTTCCTAATCCCTTTTGGAAAAAACCATTATAACCGCATTATTTTTTCTTAAATTAACATTTAACAAAAATATAAAGATTAAGCATTCCATCTCATGATTTTTTTATTTTAAAGAATTCCGGATTCCCTTCTCCGGCCGGAAAAAAAGCCATTTCCGCCTTGCAGACTTTCCCGGCTTTGCGAGGAACGGAAACCTAGCGCTGTAATCGACGGAAACCGTACCCGTGACGAAGCGATCTCTGGCCTATTTCATTCTTACTTCCCCCGGTTCCCCCTTGCCGATATTGACGCGGCGGTATTTGGGAAAACAGAATGTAAATAAAGAAACTATCCAATGAATTTAGTTGTATTATAATTTCCTTTTTATAACAATACCCAAATAATTGCAATAGAAATCAGGTATTTTGCTTTGTAAATCAGAACGTTGTTTTTTTAATGAAGATAATCCATATTTAGCTTTTATAGAACCATAACAAAGTTTTCATGATAAATTTTTAAAAAGAGATTTATTCATAATCTGGAAAATTTTACGGCTTTTATCTAACAGGAGCGTCGCGACAATATGATGACCATTTTTAATTTAATGCATATCCAAAGCGTTGTGCATAAAAAAAGATCAGGGTATTTTAGCAGCAAACAGGCATTGCTGCCCTTGCTTTTTTTTGTTTTTATGGAGGCCTCCGCACAAAACCCGGCACTGGAATTTGCCGGAGGAGACGGCAACCCCACCGGAAACGGACCTGTTACCTCGACGACGATAAGGTTTAGAAACAATATTGACAACTATTCGGGGAATACATTTGCGACTTATGAACCACCATTGAATATATCGCTCACATTTGTCAATCAACAATTCAATTTTGCAGGAATCTCGCAAAATGCAGCGATTGTCTTTGGCTATGCTAACGGATCCTATCCTATTTATCCCTTATTAAATGTCTTTGGAGTCCCCCAAAATTCTTATTATACTTCAGCTGGGGCCCCGATAGGTATGGGCATAGATGTGAATGTAAATCGGGCTGTGGAGATTCAAGCGATTACTACCCCACTTAGAGTCGCAGGAGCACCTAATAACCAAAGGGTATTCCTGGCCGATCTTGAAATCTCATTCGATCGTCCGGTAAGAAATCCAATATTCCATGTTGCAGGTACAGGAGGGCTAGCAGGTAGCCAACGCTTTGCAATAGAATTTGATCTGCTTGATTCAAATACGCCTATTGTATTCTCCAAATTATCGGGGACAACTCCCGGCTTGGAAGTGAATTCCTACCAAATAAACAACGGTGCAACGAATCCAGAGGCCTCTGGAAATGACGCAGGATCCGGATCAGTCCTTTTTGAGGGTGATGAAATCACGGGCATCACGTTAAGAACCTACATCCGGGGAAATGGAGGAGGAAACTGGTCTTCTAATAACACGGACCCGGCTGGGGACGGGATTACCATTGGATTTAGTTTGCAGGAATCCGACCTCCAGATCACCAAAACAGTCGATGACCCAACTCCGGAAGTGGGTGCAAACGTCGTATTCACCATCCAGGCCACCAATAACGGCCCCAGCAATTCCGGTGAGGTAATTGTCGAAGAACATTTGCCTGAAGGTTATTCTTATGTGAGTCACACCGTTTCTACAGGTACCTATGACCCTTCACTGGGAATCTGGGATATTGGTGATCTTAACCACGGGATTACACAGACACTGACCATCACCGCCACAGTTACTTCGGTACAAGACTATATCAATAACGTCCGCATTTCGGGGGCCATTCCCGATCCTATCGAAGAAAACAATACTGATTCAGAAGAAACGGAGCCCCGCACCGTCCTGCCAGTGGTCTGGCTGTATCAGCAAGCCGAACAGAAACCGGAAGGCAACTTGATCAAATGGGGTACTGCCCAGGAAAAAAACAATGATAAATTCATCATATACAGATCCTCCGATGCAGGTCACACATGGCATGCTGTCGGAAAGGTAGATGCGGTGGGCCAAAGTCAAAAACAGGTGGATTATGAATTTCTGGACACCACAGCCAGTGCTTATACCGACGTGTATTACCGGATCAAACAGGTGGATGAGGATGAACGGTACGATTATAGCGGCGTGGTCCGGCTGAAAATGGACAGGTTAAGGGAAAATAGCTTCAAAATATATCCGAATCCTTACCGGTCAGGACACCTTAAACTCCTAATGCCAAGCCATGTAAAAGAAAAGAAAGGAGAATTAAGCTTAGTCGATGCCTGGGGCCGTACAAAAATCAAGACCAACGGGGTCATGGATACCATAGCTGAGGAATTCTTGGAAATTGTACAGAATCAGCCTCCAGGCGTTTACATGATCCGTTGCAATACCCACAACACCCTGTTCACCACCAAACTGTGGATACATTAACCTCCCCATCAATGGCTTGAATTTATTCAGTTTCTCCATATGGTCCTTTGAGGAGCACAGAAAAACGAAAGGTTGCTTCACCCTCTCCCGGCCAGTTTGCCATAACGGCCTCCCCACCCCGGCAATAATGCGTACCAGTTATTAACAATTAACCGGGTAAAGCTCCCCTCTCCGTCTGGGAGAGGGGCTGGGGGTGAGGTAAAAAACCCGGTTAGAACCCTGGCATGACGGGAACGCCAGGTTGCTTTGCCCCGTTAGCGGAAGTCCGGGAAAGGTAATCCCCGGACTCTCCTCTTTAAAAATATTTCTTACCAGATCAGCACCTCGTTTTCCGATTTTCGAATGTTTTTTCTGAACAAGGGGAAAACCGCCATAAACTCATGGGTGGTATTGGGAAGCAGGTAGGATCTGGTCATGGGCAACTCGTAAACATACCCTATCCTCATAGCCGGCAGCAGTATACCGAATTGAAAATTGTTGGCATAGCTCATCCGGTGCCCCCCTCCGATCCACACAAGATCTTTCAATAAAACCTTTACATTGAACTCCCCATTCGCAGGCAGACCCTCCCGGTTGTTGTACATGGCGTTTACGATAATAGCCATGTCGTTATTCAGCGCACTGCGATAACCCAACTGGAGGATGCCCTCCCGGGGATTTCTCCCTACGATCTCATCCCCGGAACTGATGGCACCTTGGTTTACATTATGGACAGCATAGGAAATGTAATAATTGGGATGAGTAAGCGCCAGTCCCAAGTTGAAGTCCAGGATGCGGGTGTTGGCAAAACCGTTCAGGTATTGGGTGAGGGTTTCATCATTGGCCTGCTCGGTTGTCATATGGTCACCATCCAGCCTGATGGCGTTATAGTTGACACCTACACCCATACGGAGGCTCGCACGTTTGGCCACCTGAATTCTGGACGCATAGCTGGCGATCAGCCCGGTTTCGGTAAAGGCTCCATAGGTGTCATGCAACATGGCCAACCCCACCGCGTTTTTTCCGGCTGCGGCTTCATTTTCACTTTCTCCAAAATCTGCAATATCCATTTCCGCTGAAAGGAAATAGGTTTTAGGCGCTCCCTCAAACCCAGCCCATTGGTTTCGGACAAAACCCCGGAGGCTGGATCCCTCGTACCCGGTAAGTGCAGGGCTGAAATAGTTTTGCAGATGGCTGAATTGACTGACATATTTTCTGCTCTGAGCCTGGCCATGCAATACCAAGGAGGATAAAAGGACAAAGGTGGTCAATAAATGTTTTTTCATATGATTATAATTGTTTTTTATCGGCCATATGGAATCTTTGATGACTAAAATAATCATTGCCCTGTGTGTCTAATGATTATTTTAGTCATGTCGATTTCATATTTTCAAAATTTTGAAGATTTGAAATCAGAAAGTACAGAAAGAAATTCCCGTCGCTTGAGTTGAACGGTTCCTTTCCCACACTTTCTGTATTTCATGCCTGGCTTTTATTGTTTTAATAGCGTCAGAATTCCACGACGTTTTTCCCCGGTTTCCAAAACCTCCACGGTCCAGTAATAAATACCCGCAGGGAGTTCCCTGCCCATATAAGTACCGTCCCACTTTTCATCCGGATCTTCGGTATAGAAAACCCGCTTGCCGCTACGTTCAAAAACATGAACCCTTCCGCCCCTGAAGAAACGCATATCAGGAACACCCCACATGTCATTGTCCCCATCACCATTAGGAGTAAAAGTATTGTAGATTTCAATTTCCTTTAATGACTTTCTCAATCTGGTAACGGAAAAGTTTTTCTCCAGCACATTGCCGTCCCGGTCGGTTGCCCTGATGGTGACCGTAAAGTCTGATTTTCCAGCAACAGCGTCATTACTGTTCCAGTAGAGCATGCCCCCCGATATCCCAAAGAAAGCGTTGCTGGCGGCTCCCGGTACCAGTTCAATATGATGGACATCATCCACCGGATCCTGTACGTCCAGCGGTCCCACTTCAACAGTACCCCTTTTGGCATCCGCCTCAAAGGTGTTGTTGCCCAGGACGATGTCGAGTGGAGCCGGCTTGGCCAGTACGGTTAGGGGCAGGCGGGCTTCCAGCGATTGCGGATTGGTCAGGCCTTCGGGAAGAAGAAGTTCTCCCGCCAGGGTATATTCGCCCCTGGCCATCAGGTTCAAGCCTGCGGTGTCCCATGCCACAGGGATCTCCATAAATCTGCCGTCTTCGGTCATCACCAACACGGTTCCAGGGAGTTCAGGCTGTACCGCCCAGGCGGTTTCCATGTCGGCCGGATCGATCACCTCGGCCAGTTCAGCAGACTGTATCTCAAAATCAGCGGAGGTGAAGGCAATGGTATAGTTAGCACCGGCTGCCAGGCTGCCCAGGCTGATGGGATAGAAGCCTACGGTTTCCCCGGCTTCACGATCCAGTCTTCCGGAGATAATCGAAGTTTCGTCCCCTGTGGCAAGCCCTGATACGGTATATGCCAGTTCAGGATCTGCGGTGCCCCGGATTTTATACTGCCCGGGAACGGCGATGATGTCCAGCGGGGCCGGGGTCACTTCCAGTTCCCCGGATTCAAGGGTGATCTCATAGTTGTCATCCGAGCCGCCCGCCAGAATGATCGGATAGGTCCCTACGCCCGAACCCGCCGTCGCCGTGGTGCTGATCCCCGGTTCAATGTCCACTCCCGTGTCCCCGTTCACCAGCCCGCTGTAGCTAAAGATCAGGGCAGGGTTGGCATCCCCGTATACCTTGGTATTGTTTTCTACCGAAATGGTCAGGTCTTTCTTACCTATTTCTAATGTTCTTTGCACAGGATCGGCGGCAAAGTAGGTTTCATTTCCTTCTTGTGTAGCTGTAATCGTTACAGTACCTGATTTTAGAACGGTAGCTTCATTGCCTGAAATACTTATTAGGGTTGGATCTGAGGAAGTATAAGTTATCTCCAATCCCTGATCTGTTTGAGCATCTCCTAAGACAAAAACCGGATCCCCATAGGTTTTGGAAGCGATCTCAGGGAAAGTTATGGACTGGTTCATCTTATTGATGGTGGTAAATACCCAGGTATTTGAACCTTCACTGAATCCTTCAAAATCATTACCATTCCCATCTTTTACAAAACCTCCCGAAATACCTACGGAAATAGAGGTATTTAGCGGTAAGGTAAGCCCCAAATCTAAAGAAAGGCTAAGCTTATCCGGGGATAAAGAAATAGCCTCTCTATCCTCCGCAACCGCAAGATTTAAGGTTTTTAATACAGTTCCTCCATCGTACAGGACCAAAACCCCTGAACTTCCTAAAGCGACTTCCTCATCAAATGTCAGGGAAAGTGTAGGCTGAAGGACGATATCCGTGGCTAGATCAGCTGGGGAAAAACCTTGTACAGTTGGAGCTAATGCATCTATTAAAACACCTGCTGTGCTCCCTATTGAGTTGAGTGTAAGGTTTAAGTTATTACCTGAACCATCCCTTAGTGTTCCGCCATCCGCAATCACGGCAACTCCAAGGTCAATACCATCCAAATCAATATCTCCTGTTTGAACCTCGTAAGAAAATACCAGTGCACCGGTACCCGAACCAGCCAGATAGTTTGCCACACCTGTCTTTCCGCCTATGGTCAATTCCAAATAAGGGGTACCTCCTCCTGTATTTACTGTGACATTTTTACTTGTATTTACAGTAAAGGAAAACACATCTCCAACTGTGTAGGTAGCTGATACCGGAACCGTCACATTTGTAATTTCCG
This sequence comes from Negadavirga shengliensis, assembly GCF_042652345.1. Taxonomy (NCBI): domain Bacteria; kingdom Pseudomonadati; phylum Bacteroidota; class Cytophagia; order Cytophagales; family Cyclobacteriaceae; genus Negadavirga; species Negadavirga shengliensis. The sequence goes on along the minus strand of NZ_JBHSJJ010000030.1, from coordinate 10,604 downwards.
GTTCTTGCGTATCTTTTACTACTGTATCTGTTTTAGGACCGGATTCATTACCTACCCCATCTGTAAGCGTTATAGTCAGCGTCAAAGTGCCATCTGACAAATCACTTACGTCTATTCCTGAAATGGTCTGGTTTGGCTGGGTACCATTAGCAGAACCCGTAACTGAAGTACCACCACCGTCACTTGTGATAGCGTAATTAACGACAACACCTATTTCTGCATTATCCAGTGCAAAACTTAAAGCAAACTGGTTTCCTGCATTGATGATATCCTGGTCAATGCTCACGCCATCAATGGTGGGAGAAGCGTTGTCCACTGATGCATTGGAGGTGTCCGCCGTAGTGGTGGAATTACCTGCATTGTCTGTGACAGTAATTGATATATTTAAGTTGGTTGACGCTATTGCTCCTGCCACAATCGTATAAGTGGCCGTCCAAGTTCCGCTGCTATTGCTTGCGATAACGGCTGCCCCCCCGCCAAATTCGGAGAAGTCGACGGTGACGCCGGCAATGTCAGCGTTGTTATCACCACCTGTGGTATTGTTCCAGGTCGCCGTAACCGTATCCCCTATTTTGAATATTCCAGCAGTGCCTGTCGCGCCACTGATACTGATGTTGTCATCAGTAACTATTGGTACAACCGCATCTACGAGCACCGATGCGGTGCTGCCAACACTATTGAGCATCAGGCTGGCATCGTTGCCCGAGGCGTCCCTCAAGGTACCGCCGTTGGCATCCACGCTGCCGCCTACCGCAATGCCATCAATGTCCAGGTCGCCGGTTTGCACCGTATAGCGGAACGCCACCGCACTGGTGCCCGAGCCGGACAGGTAATCCGCATAGCCTGTGGTCGAGCCGATGGTCAGCGCGATACGAGGTGTACCGCCTCCCGTGTTCACCGTCACGTTGTCATCGAAATTGACCGTGAAATCCAGGTTGTCATTGGCCACATAGGTGCCATTGGCAGGTACGCTGACACTGCTAATACTTGGTGCAACCGCGTCTACAAATACCAATGCGGTGCTGCCGACACTGTTGAGCGTCAGGGTGGCATCGTTGCCCGAGGCGTCTTTCAAGGTGCCGCCGTTGGCATCCACGCTGCCGCCTACCGCAATGCCGTCACTGTCCAGGTCGCCGGTTTGCACCGTATAGCGGAACGCCACCGCACTGGTGCCCGAGCCGGACAGGTACTCCGCATAGCCTGTGGTCGAGCCGATGGTCAGCGGGATGCGAGGTGTACCGCCTCCGGTGTTCACCGTCACGTTGTCATCGAAATTGACCGTGAAATCCAGGTTGTCATTGGCCACATAGGTGCCATTGGCAGGTACGCTGACACTGCTAATACTTGGTACGACCGCGTCTACAAATACCGATGCGGTGCTGCCGACACTGTTGAGCGTCAGGGTGGCATCGTTGCCCGGAGCGTCTTTCAAGGTGCCGCCGTTGGCATCAACATGGGCGCCTAATGCAATGCCGTCACTGTCCAGATCGCCGGTTTGTACCGTATAGCGGAACACCACCGCACTGGCACCGGATCCTGACAGGTAGTCCGCATAGCGTGTAGTCGATCCGATAGTCAAGGAGATGCGTGGTGTACCGCCCCCTGTATTCACCATCACGTTCTCATCGAAGTTGACCGTGAAATCCAGATTCTCGCCCGCCACATAGGTACTGTTTGCCGGCACGCTGACGCTGGTCACGGTCGGCGGGATGCCATCGATCTCCAGCGCTTTGTTGTTGCCCAGGGAATTGGCCGCACCGGGGCTGGCCAGGGTCAGACTGGCCGTATTGCCGGCATCATCCGCGATGATACCACCGTTCAAACTCAATGCGCCGGTGCCGGTGTAATCCAGGTTAGATGTGATATCACCTGCCTGTACCGTGTAGCTGAAGGTCAATGTACTGGTACCGGAGCCGGAAGCGTAATCAACGCTGCGGTCGTTATCGCCAGTCTCCAATTCCAGTTGTGGTGTACCGGTGACCGTGATGTTCTGGTCGAACACCACCTGCACGGAAATCAAATCACCTGCTTTGTAACTGCCGTCTGCAGTGGACGAAGTTACCGACAAAACGCTTGGCGCCAGGGTATCGACCGTCGCATTGGAAGTATCCGCTGTAGTGGTGGAATTGCCTGCATTGTCTGTAGCAGTAATCGACACATTAAGATTGGTACCCTCTATTGCCCCTGCCACAAGCGTATAAGTAGCCGTCCAAGTTCCGCTGCTATTGCTTGCGACAACGGCTGCCCCCCCGCCAAAGGCGGAGAAGTCAGCCGTCGCGCTACTGATCACATCACTGTTGTTATCCCCTCCGGCCGTATTGTTCCAAGTGACGGTTACCGTATCGCCTATCTTGAATGTTCCGCCTGTACCCGTGGCACCACTGATACTGATATTACTGTCAGTCACTGTGGGGGCAACATTGTCAACCGTTGCATTGGAAGTGTCTGCTGTAGTGGTGGAAATGCTATTGCTGTTGGTCGCGGTCACCGATACGTTCAGGTCAGTACCGTCGATGGCTCCGGGGACAATCGTATAGGTGGCTGTCCAGGTATTGCCGCTATTGCTCGCAACGACGGCCGCGCCTCCGCCAAAGGCAGAGAAATCAACCGTTACGCCGGTAATATCGGCATTATTATCGCCTCCTCCGGTGTTATTCCAAGTGGCGGTAACGGTATCGCCGATCCTATAAGCACCGCCAGTGCCACTGGCCCCGGAGATGGATATGTTGCCGTCGGTCACTTCAGGCCCTACCACTGAGAGCACGACGTCGTTGCCCGTACTGCCCAGGTAGCTGACCGCAAGGGGGATACTATTTAGCGTCGTGGATTCATCGCCTTCCATCAGGCCGTTAAAGGCACCGCTGACCGCATCGTTGCTGTCGTTGTTAATAATTACGAAGTTTTCACCACCACTACCGGTATGGCTACCGGTCACACTCAGGGTGCCGCCGAGCGTTACCGTCCCGGTCACGTTGTACTGATCATATTGGGAACCGGCCGTGGTACCGTTGATTCTTGCCACCAGGGTGCCGCCGGAATTCAGGGTCAGGCCATCGCCCAGAGTCAGGGTGCCGGGTGAGCCGCCTGTTTGCAGGGTGGCGCCACTATTGATGGTGACCAAACCGCTGATAGTACCGGCGCTTTCCAAAGTCGTGCCGGTAGCGGCGGTAACCGCGCCGGCCAGGCTGCCACTGACGGTTAACTGGCCCGCCGAAAGCGCAGTGGAACCGCTGTAGGTATTGGTGCCGGAGAGCGTCAGGGTACCAGCTCCTGCTTTGGTCAAATTGCCCGATCCACTGATCACGCCGGACAGCAACACGGCGTTGGCATTCGTCACCGTGCCATGGCCCGCCCCCAGACTGATGGCGTTGTCGATAGTCACGCCAGAACCCGTCACGGTCAGGCTGCCGCCATTCAGCGTCAAGGTACCGGAACCAAGATTGCTGTCTCCAGAAATGCTGATAGCACCTGCTGAGACGATGGTCGCCCCGCTATGCGTCTGGGTACCGGACAAGGTCAGGGTACCGGAGCCGGTCTTGGTAAGGCTACCGGAGCCACTGATCACGCCTGACCAGGAAATATCGTTCGCGTTATTGAGGGTACCACTGCCGGACATGTTCAGGTTGTTATCGATGGTAACGCCAGCACCTGTGACGGAAAGAGTACCGCCCGACATGATCAGGTTGCCCGAACCCAGGTTACTGTCACTGGCTATAATGATTTGGCCAGTTTGGATGGTGGTGCTGCCACTGTAAGTGTTGGCGCCGCTCAATTCTAATCTGGATGGCAAAGTCTTGGTCAGACTACCCGAGCCAGAGATAACACCGGATAGGATCAGGGTGTAAGTACCTCCTCCACCGGAAACCCCGATAGTGCCGCCGCTGGTACCGAGTACGAGGTCGTTGTCGATGGTGTCCGAGGTGTTAAGGGTACCAAAAGCCGCCAGGGTACCACCGTCCAGGGTGATGGTGCCGGAGGACAGAAAGTCGTCATCTTCCACATAGAGGGTGCCCGCCGTAACGGTGATGTTGCCACTGAAACTGGCTTCGTTGCCAGAATTGGATAAGGTCAGTTGGCCGGTGCCGGTCTTGGTCAAGGTGCCGCTGCCCGAGAATAAACCTGAAAGCGTAATGTCATTGGCATTACTAACAGTACCTCCGCCGTTGTCGAAGCTGACGGCGTTGTCTACCGTGACTCCGCTGCCAGTGACTTGCAGGGTGCCGCCGTCGAGTGTTACCGTGCCACTACCCAGGTTGCTGTCAGCAGCAACGCTCAGGGTACCACTGGTTAGGGTCGTGGTACCGCTGTAGGTCTGTGAGCCGGTGAGAGTTATGGTGCCGTCGCCCGTTTTGGCGAGTGAGCCGGTACCGGCAAAGACGGTGCTGATGGTGGCGGTATCGCCGCTGCCGTTATCGAGCGTTAAGGTAACGCCGCCGCCGAGTGTCAGGGAGCCGCCTGATATTGTCACCCCGGAAGCCAAGTCCATATCCAACGTCAGGCTTTCGCTAAGGCTCGTGGCCGAGGTAGCCGAAACGGTCTGGCCTGCTAAGCTGCTGGCCAAAATCAGGGTCTGGGTGCCCGTGCCATCCGCCGCAGCGATGGCAATGGCTTCACTGAAGCTCACGCCATTGGTGACGTCTATGGTATTGGTATCAGTGGTCTCGGTAATATAAATGTTGTCAGAGGTCACGGTCACATCGGCGGTATCTGTGCCGGTGCCATCACTCAGCGTGAAACGAACCGTGGCATCACCAGCCGGTGTATCGTTACGGTAGGTGATGCGTTGCAGCACATCGGAGGCCAAGGCGGTGGTGGCCGTGGTACCCGAACTGGTAAAGCTGATCGTCAACACACCATTCGTGTTGGTAAAGGTGGCGAAGGTCTGGCCGCCGTCTTGCAGGTTGGCACCGCTGACTGTGAATAAGGCACCGCTGGTATCAAAGCCGAAGACATCGCTGGTAACCCCGCCTCCAGACCGCTGCACCGTCAGCGAGCCGCCGGAATAGTCGCCGTTGCCTCCGTTCAGTGCATCCAATTCGGTATCACTGACCGTGGCATCACCGCCGGAATCCAGGGTGACGGTGTTGCCGATACCGGACCAGGCGACGTTGTCGCCATTGAGGTTGGCAAAGACGGGCGGGTCGTTGACAAGGGCGGTCAGCTGGTCGCTCTCCGCCGTGATCAATCCGCCCGATGAGGCCCGCAGGTTAAAGGTTTCACTGCTGCTGCCGGAGGCCGTGTAAGTAATCTGCATGCCTGTAAAGGTCGATACACCACTGCTCGGTGTAATCGTCACAGTGGTGCCGTCGCCGTCGGTATCGCCGGTGGCGCTCATGGTGGCGCTGCCAGCCCCATTGACTTCGGACAGAACAATACCCGTGCTGTAGCCGGTATCGACGGTGTTATTGGCGTCCACGGCGCTCACCACCGGCACGGTGCTGAAGTTGGTTGTGGCCCCGCTATTAACGGTGGTTGGCACAGGCTGTGTGGTAAACAGAAGTTTGGTGGCCACTACATCGGAAGTCACCGCATTGGCACTTACAGTTGGCAGATCACTGCCTACTCCGTCCTGATCATTAGCGGTTAGCGTAAAGCTTTCCTGGTCGGCTGTGGCCGTATAAACCAGGTTGGTAAAGGTAGCCACACCGTTAGTAGCCGCCTGCGTATTATTGCTGAGTGTACCGGGACTGGCTTCAGTTAAAGTGACTGTTTCGGTAAAATCCACATCGGTGTTGCCAAATGCATCTTGTGCCGAAACCACAGGTTGAGTGGTCAAAGCAATACCCGATACCGATCCGGCGGGTTGAGTGGTAAAGACCAGTTGTGTGGCTACGATATCAATTGTGGTGCCCGAACCGTTGGTAACTGCAGACTGGCTAGAGGCCATTTGCGTTCCGCTCCCTCCCACTGTCAGGTCGGTATCGCCACTGACGGACAAAATAATGGTATGGTCTTCCGTCAGACCGGTATTGTCGTTGAAATAGGCATTAATCGTGTAAGTTTCATTGCCACCATCAGCTACGGATATGCTCAGACCGGAAAAAGTGATTTTATTGGTTCCCGCATTATAAGTACCGGTAACGTTTGAGGCATCCGGGCCATTTAATCTCCAAGTAATCTGGCTTCGTTCGACATCAGTAGAGGTACCCGATACGTTCACCTCAATTTGGGAAACCGTTGTGGCCAGGCCGTCACCACCTCCCCCGTCACTGATGGTAAAGTCAAATACATCCACTGCTTCTCCCACAGTATCATCGGTACTGGACAAGGAAACCGGTTCCACAACACCAGCAGCTGCGGTGAGGGTGGCGTCGGTGTCAACAGCAACCGGTGAAGAGACCTGAATATCGTTAATTGTATGGTTGGTATAGGCCTGGCTACCTTCATACCCGCCGGCACTGATATAGAAACGTACTTCGTCCACGTTGGAGAAAGCTGAGCTCAGCGTTACAATTTGAGGCAGGTAACCGCTGTCATAACCGTCAAAGGTAGTAGTGGCTACCTGTCCACCATCCCGGTAACCGACTATGGTGTTGGTGAAGGACGAAGTTTCTCCCCAGTTATAATATTTAAATTGGATCAGCTTAAATTCGCTGCCATCGGACGACTTTATCGACATTCCCTTGGAGCCGGTATTAGGGTCGGTTAGGCCAGAGAGGCTACCGTCGTTACTCGTTAAAAACGTATTGTTTTTCCAGTCCAAAAAGGCATGCAAAGTACCGTTCGTGTCGGAAATGTTGAAAACATCGATATCGATATCACTAATTTCCAGAGCACCACCCTGGCCGTCACTTGCAATATCATCTGTGGTAATTGAGGTACTGCTGGATGTAAATGTAAGGGTAGGTGATGAACTTAAAGCAACCGCAGTTGTGATGTCCACCTTTGTTGGACTAGCTTGCAAGTTGGGACTGCCTTCATCATCTTCTGCCACGACATAAATGTCGTAGGAAGTACCAGGATTCAAACCTGTAATGACCTCATTGAAATCCTGACTTGCGGAACTCACATTAATGCTTCCGCTTTTGAAGGCCGCGCCACCGCCGCTGTCCTGGCCGGCTTTCACTTGGGCAGAACCAGGTGCCCCAGCACCATCAGGTACTACCACATAATAAGCCGTACCAATTTCATCCAAACGAACAGTTAGTGTTGCTCCTGTGGTTGTAATACCAGAAACCGATGGAGTGCTGTTTTGAAATATGGGTGCCTGGGTGTCACTGCTGCCGCCTAAATTCGTTACTTCAAAATCGTCTAATACAACATAAACTTTATCCGAAGAAATTGTTAAAGAAGATATATCATTGGCAAAGTCTGATAAGTCTACAGTTTTTGTTTCATCATTTCCAAAAAAAATACTCTTACTATCTCCTTTGTCACTCGTAAAGTTGAAGGTATGCGCATTGCTATGCCAATTTCGAACACTTATTGATTGGGGATCAAATACTTCACCATTTGAAAACCTCAATGTAACAGAGGTTTCATCCACATGTGTAGCGGCTACCCCGGAATGGTAGTAGCAATCAGTACCTTGATTGAGCCCGTCAACAACAAGTGCATACTCCTGATTTCCACTTGTCCAAAATTCAGCATCAAATCCAGCTCCTCCATAAGCATCTCCACACGCTTTAACTTCGCTAAATTCAATAGTCCCAGACCATTGCAAAGTCCCCGTAAAATCATTCATCGCAATGGACTCCGGCAGTGGTCTTGCTTCTATATCTCCTTTTTGGATTTCCAGCTCCCAATTGCCTCCATCAATTTCGTTTCCAGTTTTATCCTCGGAAGCAGCGATGTCCACATGGGTATTGTTTTGAATGATTTCAAGAAAATCCTCACCTTCTTTGCCCTTGCCTATCTCACATCCATAAAGCATCAAATCACCACCTTCACGTATAGCGTTGTTGATGGTGGCAAATGCGGCCACATTGTTTTCCAAGACCTTTTGGTCAAGAACATGCCCGCCGACCTGAAGGGCACCTGAACGGGCATGCGATACGATATGTACCGCATCCAGGTGTGAATATTCTTGCAGGATTGAAACAAGGGCACCCAGACCGTCCTTTCCGGGCTTGATCTCCACTACTTCCAGCCCAGGACGGGCCTGTTTAAAAAATACCTGCTTGTTTTGGACGCTATGGTCCACCAATACGAGTTCTTTTACCCTGTCCCCTTTTTTGAAATGGAATCCGGATTCCCTCGTCTCCAATTGGCGGGTTCCCACAGTTCGATTGGAAAATGTGGTGGTGGAAAGAGGTTTTAGATTAGGATCGGAAATATAATGGGTCTTTCCGCTCCCGTATGTTCCCTTCCTGGTCCGGTAATAGGATGAGGAGGCCCCTACTGCTGAAAGGGCATTCATGGAAAGTGCCATATGCAAACAGGCGGTTCCCAGCTTTTTAAGTATATCTTGTTTCATATAGTCGTATTTCTCTCTGGCTAATTCTTTTCTTTTTTCGGTGCGATCACACTGGCAGCGGACCCTGCGGTATCCTGCCAAAATGCCATGGCACTGTATTTTTCAAATAAATCAGGAGGGAGAATAGACCTTCTTGGCTTAAACTCCACTTTTCGCTGTACCGTATGAAGCCCCTTTGCTCCCAAAGTGTAATCAAACTCATCATGGGCATACTCCACATTGTCAAAATCATGGGGAAAATATTCTTCACCGATAAACCGATAGATGAGTTCCATGGACCTTTGGGGATGCTGCGCCAGCAGGTCATAATCCACCAATAAAAGCCTGTCTGAGAATTCTCCATAAAAAGCCTCTTTCAATGCCGTCCACGAGGCACCTACAATCCCTCCGTTCACCATACTCTCACAACGGGAATAGACAGTCGGCCTGGTACCAGGCCCATACATTTTGCTATAATCAAAGGGGTTTTTCCTGTAAATTTTCTCAAAACTGTCCATAATCCAGGCTGGGTTCCGTACACAGCAGATCACCTTAAAATCCTCATACAGTTCTGAGAGTTGGTGCAAACGGGCCGTCCACATCCTATTGGTATCAAAAATAGTTCGCTTGCTCAGTTCGGATGTGTAATAGGAATTAAATATTGCCCTGCAAATATGTTTGCGCTTATCTTCATCAAAAAAGGAATAAAATTCACTTCCGGCCCCAATTTGTTCCAACATTCCATTGATGAGTGAGCCAACGGGGCTGCTCATGCCTGCATGAAATTCCGGATTTTGGGTAATTATACCTGAAAGCAGGGTGGATCCTGATCTGGGAAGTCCGGAAATAAAATGAAACCGCGACATTTATAGAAGTTTGTTTTGTATGTAGAAAATAATTTTGTTGAGTGATATTGCCGCATTTTCAGTCGCTGTATTCAAAACAAGGTCGGGGCAAGAAGGAGGTTCATAAGATGAATCTATTCCGGCAAATTTTATGAGGCTACCTTCTTTGGCTTTTCTATATAGTTCTTTCACATCCCTTTTTTAAAGACCGTTAAACGGCAGTTTAGAGATATGTCCAAAAAATTCTCTGCACCCACCGTCTCCTTAATCATTTCACGCGCTTTTTGGAAAGGAGATATAGATACAACAATAACCACCAAGCCTGCATCCAGCATGAGTCTTGCCACCTCTCCTGCCCTACACAGGTTTTCAATCCGATCCCCTGGGCTGAAGTCGAATCCTTGTTCAATCCGGCCCTGACCTTGTCTCCATCCAACAAATAATTATTGTACCCTGTCTCAACAAGAGCCTTTTCTCTCACTTGGACAAGCGTGGTTTTTCCCGACCCTGGCAATCCGGTAAACCAGACCAAAAATGATTTTTGGTGAGGTAATTGTGCCAGTTCAAAAAAGTTGACTGCATGGCTAAATGAAGAAAATGGTTTAATCCTCACTAGTTTTTAAATTTTCAAATATCAAGATCAGTACAAAATTCCAAATCCCTCTTTTCTATTCCTTCAAATTGCTACCGTTCAGCCGGATTCCCATAAACTTTAACCAACAACCATGAAAACAGGGACTAAAAGTGTAAATAATAATCTAAAACTCAAAATTTTTAATTCAAAAAAACTACTTTAATAAAATAAAATATGTTTTTATTAGTTTGAACTACAAATATTATCATTCAAAAAACCCAATTTCAAAGAATATTTATTTCTTATTCTCATCCGATATGGTTTTAACCATTATCTATGGTTAATAGTAAAATTACCTTGTCATTCAATTTCTTTATGATGATTACAGTTATTAATATATTTAATCAATGAATAAATTATTTTTATATAATAATATTTATATAACACATATCAATAACCATAACATACTGTTCACCACGAAACTGTGGAATACATTAACATTCCCCATCAATGGCTTGAATTTATTCAATTTCTCCATATGGTCCTTTGAGGAGCACAGAAAAACGAAAGGTTGCTTCACCCTCTCCCGGCCTGTTTGCTAAAACAATCTCCCCCACCCCGGATGGGGTGAAACTTTCAGTACCCCCGTGAAACCCGGAGACCAAAATATCCAAGGCCAATAGACCTTGGATAAATACCTACATTATTGAAACGCCCCCTCCTGGAGAATCGTTTTTTGTCCGGTGGCCGGATCATCATTGGAAAACTCCACCAGACACTCCTGGCTTGC
>NZ_JBHSJJ010000029.1:0-22816 GCF_042652345.1 Negadavirga shengliensis | reverse complement strand
GGACAGGAATGAAAAGTGCACGGGAGTTTTTGGCCGCTTCCCCGTTCCCGGGTTCCTGAACATTCGGTGGATAGCGGCTAGGAAGGAAGGTGCATGGAAGTTTTTGTCCTGTCCTGTTCTGTTCCCCGTTCCCTGTTCCCGGTTTCATGAACACTCCGTGAACGCTGAACAGTGAAAAACAAACGGGAGGCCTTCCTCCGCTTCCCCGTTCCCTGATTCCTTGAACATTCGGTGGATAACGGACAGGAAAGAAAAGTGCACGGGAGTTTTTGTCCGGTTCCCCGTTCCCCATTCCCTGTTCCCTGAATATTCCAATGGGAGATTTTTTTAAGCATTCCTTCCGCATCCTATAAAAAGGTATAACATCGGTATTTTGTTTTTGATTATATTGGCTTGTTTAATTGTTTTTCATACTAAATCATCCGAAAATGGGCATTGCCATTATAAAACCGTCCAGCCTGAAATATTATGTTTTGCTACTTGGTATATTATTAATATCGGAAACGGCTATTTCTCAAAAAGCCAATGTCTCCATCGAAAATAAAACATTTGTTACTTATCCCTTCTCAGATCCAAGCCCTGTGCCTTCCTTGGTATATAAAACAGACATGTATCCTTATTTCAGGTTTGAAGGTTACAGCACAAAGCCCGAGGACAGGGTTTGGAAAGTGATTACCCTTGAAAATGACTTTTTGGAGGTTACCGTTCTTCCCGAAGTGGGCGGTAGGGTATGGGGGGCGGTGGAAAAGTCTACGGGAGAGGATTTTATTTATCAAAATGAGGTGGTAAAATTCCGCAATATTGCCATGCGGGGCCCTTGGACCTCCGGGGGAATTGAGTTTAATTTTGGGATTATCGGGCATTCTCCCGCCACAGCCACTCCTGTGGATTACGTGTTCTATGAAAATGAGGATGGAAGCGTGACCTGCGTGGTTGGAACCATGGACCTGCCGTCCCGCACCCAATGGCGGGTAAAGATCAATCTTCTCAAGGACCGGGCGTATTTCGAAACTGAAGGCCTGTGGTATAATCCCGAAATGGCCCGTCAACCTTATTACAATTGGATGACTGCGGCAGCCCATACCGGAGATGACCTTGAATTTTTTTACCCGGGAAATATCGCCCTGCAACATAGCGGTCAGCCTTTAAGTTGGCCTGTGGATGAAGCGGGAAATGAAATTTCCAGATATAAAAACAATGCCTTTGGAGGGAGTAAATCCCATCATATGGCAGGCTCCTTTGAAAATTACTTCGGAGGATACTTTCATGATACCGGGATTGGCTTTGGTCATTTTGCGGCTTTTGATGATATGCCTGGGAAAAAGCTGTGGATATGGGCGCTTTCAAGGTCTGGGGGCATATGGGAGGACCTGCTTACTGACAAAAGCGGACAATATATAGAATTTCAGGCAGGCAGGCTCATGAATCAGTTCCAGCCTTCCAGGTACCCGACCCCATTGACCAAAGTCGGTTTTCAGCCGTATACAGTGGACCGATGGACCGATTATTGGTTCCCGGTAAAAGATATAGGCGGGATAAGCTCCGCGTCTGAAAAAGGAAGTTTTTTTATCAAGGAGGCAACAGGGCAGTTGACCTTAAACTTTAATCCTTTCCAGCCTATAAAGGGCTCCATGGTCATCAGGATAAACAATACAGATCAGGCCGATTTAGATGTTGACCTGAACCCCATGGATGTGTTTTCCCATACCGCCCCACTAAAGGGCGAATTAAAGGAATTGGAAGTGCTGATCAACGGTTGTCCCACTTATCAATGGAAAAAGGAAGACCCCAACCTATTGAGCCGGCCTTACGACAGAAGTTCGGCTTATGACTTTTCCAAAGTAGAGCAACTTTACTATGATGCCCGCCAAAGTTACTACAGCAGGCATTTTGCGCTTGCCCAAACAAAATATGAAGCATGCCTTGAAACAGACCCAGCCCACCAAAGGGCCCGTGTGGATTATGCAGAGATGTTGTACCGGTTCGGCAAGCATCAGGAAGCTTTGGAAAACATCAACCTGGCCTTATCCAATGATTTTTATGATCCGCAGGCCAATTTTGTAGCAGGGGCAATTTACAGGGCATTGGGACAACATATTGATGCATTGGAAGCTTTCGGATGGGCCGCAAGATCCATGGAATTCAGGTCTTCCGCATATACCGCCATGGCAGAGACTTATCTGGTGATGGAAGATCTGTGGAAGGCCAGGGATTATGCCAAAAAAGCATTGGAATTCAATGTGAACAACATCATGGCTTATCAGGTATTAGGATTGATTGGCCGGTTAACGAATAAAAAAATGGTGGCCTTGGAGGCGTATGAAAAAATCAAAGACATTGATCCTCTGAATCATTTTGCGCGGTTTGAGTTGCATCTTCTTGATCCGGACATCCACAGCCTGGAGGATTTTAGATCCGGGATAAACAATGAGTTTCCCTACCAGACATTTCTTGAGCTGGCTTCACTTTATCTAAAATATGGGAGAGCAGGGGAGGCCGTCAAGGCATTAAAGGCAGGCCCCGAACATCCGCTTTCGGACCTTTGGTTGGCGTATTTGGATAAGGAACAGCAGGATGTATACCTCGCTAAAATGCTTGGCGAGCCCATCGATTTTGTTTTTCCCTTCAGAAAGGAGACCATGGAAATGCTGAAATGGGCCAATGGGTTAAGGGACAACTGGAAGCTTAAATATTACCTGGCTTTGAACCTGTCCACTTTGGGGGAATCCAGCGAAGCAAATGATCTGTTATTGTCCATCCAGGACCAGCCCGAAGAAGCGTTGTTCTATCTAAATAGGGCCTTGTTGTTAAAAGATACGGATGGTTATGAACCCCTTGCTGATTTTCAGAAAGCCCTGGAAATGGATAAGTCGCAGTGGAGAACATGGCATTTTTTGGGCCAGTATTATGAAAACAAAAGACAGTTTGGGGATCAGCTAGCCCTCTTGGGTGAAGCGGTCCAAAAATTTGGAGGGAACTATGTGATAGAAATGGACTATGCCAGGGCTTTATCCCATAACGGCAAATATGAATTGGCCATGAAAGTATTGGACGCCATCCACGTGCTGCCTTATGAGGGGGCTGGCGAGGGCCGGGCCATTTTTGAACATGTATATTTACATGCAGCTTTGGACGATATGGAAGCTGGCAGGTTGGAATCCGCCAGGGAAAAAGTTGTCAAGTCTTTGGAGTGGCCGGAAAACCTCGGCGTCGGAAAACCTTTCAATACCCGGGAAACGTTACAGACCTATCTGCTGGGCCTGATTTCGAAGTTCTCGGGCGATAAAAAGGGCTATGAATCGGCCATGAATAACCTTTTTGAGGAAACGCAGGTAGAGGGAAGGAGAAATGTACAACTCCATTTGGCATTGGTGCTGAAAGCCATGGATAACACAGGGCAGAAGGATAAAGCGGAGGCATTGTGGTCCCAAATTCAGGAAAGGGGAGATGAGCGGTCCGTTAAGTTGATCGGAGCCCTATCTGGAAAAGACAAGGCGGTCAATTTGGATGAATTGAACAATCAAAGCAGAGCCTATTTATTGCTGGAAAGAATCATTATGGCCTCTGATAAATAAGGGATTGCAGGTTAATCATCGGATGTCTGGGTACCATCGCTTGGCATTGTCCCAGTATATTTTATTCACCACACCCTTCGGTAACTGGAGACCCTGGAATGGCATGTCGATTTTTGGAGAGGACATCTTTTCATCCGATACAAAAAATTTCCAATGCCGGGACCGGATTTCTCTGGCCTTTTCCAGCATCTTGTTTTCGCCCAGGTCCTGTTCAATGACCATGTCGGTTCCATATATGATGCGGTCCTGGTATTTGCAGATGAAGTCCCTGACTTTCTTCCAGTCCCTGGCCGCCTGCAGCTGTAGATGAGAGATCCTTTCTGCCAGATCCACCGCCATGTGGGGGTACTTATCCAGTCGTTTGGCAATTTCGTCCACGCTCCACTCCATGCTTCCCAAGTGTGCGCCGATAAACCGGAGTGAAGGAAATTTCTCCAGCAGCCTGTCCCGGGACGCGATAAGCTCCTCATAGGTTGGAAATTCCGGATGCAGGTGCATGTGAAATTCCGGATGCGCTTTAAAATATTCATAATCCCCGGAAACCGTCATTTCCTCCAGTGGCAACCAGCAGTTTTTTGGTTCTCCGATATGGCCGATCAGGGGAAGGTCCAGCTGAATGATGCATTCCATAATGGGATCAAATAATGGGTCATCGATCATCATAAACCTCCCTTTTTCATCCCTGCAATCCATGCCGATATTTTTCCAAACCTTCACTGCCACCGCTCCTTTTTCCTTTGAATCCCTGATATAGTCGATGACCCTGTCTGTCCAACCTGACTTCCGGTGGCCCTGCATGCTGAAACTGGTGGAAAAGAACAAAGTTTCCGGGATATCATTCATGAGCCCGATTACCATATCCCTTTGATTTTCCAAGGAGGGGAATGCGTCACCCACATCGACATTGATACTGAGTAGCTTAAAATTTTCGGCGATTGATGCTTTAAGGAAAAAACTGTTGGAAATATTGTAATGCATGTGCATGTCATATTTTTCCAATTCTTCATATTCTTCTATAAAATAGTTTTCACGGTTAGATATTATCATCGTTATTGGCTTCTTATTGTAATAAAATTATATATTTCGATATCAATACCTACGATATAGGCTGTGCTGGGATAATAATTTGCCGGTGGCCAAACCTTACTCTCTATGGAAAGACAAAATATAAGAAAGATTTATGAAACCCTTCTTCCTCTGGTCTTGGTTACTTTTATTTTCTGTTCCTTTGACTACAGTATGCTGATAACCTCAGGAAATTTTGAAAATTACAAGCAGGCGATCCCAGGATCTGAGGTGGAATTTGAAATGATAGCCATTCCTAAAGGGGAATTCATGATGGGAAGCCCGGAGTCGGAAGCCGGCAGAAATGCTGATGAATTCCCCGCCCATAGTGTTCAGATCCCGGCTTTTTGGATGGGGAAGCATGAGGTTACCTGGGATGAGTTTGAATTGTTTGTGGATCCCCGGATGGAAAAACAGATAGCCGAAAAACTGAACTACGATATATTGGAAAATAACCAAGTGGATGGCGTGTCGCGACCCACTCCACCTTTTGTGGACATGAGCTTTGGGATGGGGAAAAAGGGTTATCCGGCAGTCAATATGACCCACTATGCAGCTTTGGCTTATTGCAGGTGGCTGACGGCAAAGACCGGGGATTTTTATCGCCTGCCCACTGAAGAAGAATGGGAATATGCCTGCAGGGCCGGGAGCCAGTCTGCTTACCATTTTGGAGATGATGTGGCCCGGTTAGACGAATATGCTTGGTATTTTAAAAACAGCAAAAATCAATACCAGCAAGTGGGGACAAAAAAACCTAACCCTTGGGGACTTCATGATATGCACGGCAATGTGGCAGAGTGGGTAATGGATCAATACCATGCTGATTATTATCGTCATAAAGAAAAAGGTGGCCAAAGGTGGGCCGAAACCACCCAAACCTATCCCCATGTGGTGAGGGGCGGAAGCTGGGATGATGATCCGGAAGCGCTGCGCTCGGCTGCCAGAGCTAAATCTGATGAAAGCTGGAAGCAAAGGGATCCGCAAATACCAAAGAGCGACTGGTGGCTGACAGATGCCTCCCATGTAGGATTTAGGATAGTCCGGCCTTTGAAAAATCCATCAAGGGAAGAAATTGAAGCTTATTTTTATGAAGCCATTAAAGATTTTTAATCGCAGGTCATATTATGGCATCCAACAGGTGAGCTACATGATTGTGAATAGTTTCCGGTTATTTTTTAGCAGATTGCTATACGGCTTTCTTTTTTTAGTTTTATTTTTATTTTCCAAACTCGGCATTGTAATTAAAAGATAATCAGATCAATAGGAGAAACCGACAATAAATATGAAAAAGATCATTGAAGGCCAAACGAAAAACAGCCCGCATTCACGCAGGGACTTTATCAAACATTCGGGAACCATCATAGCAGGTGCCACGTTGGGAGCGGCCCTCCCTTTGCAATCCATGGCTTCATTTCATCATGGTGTGGATGAAACCCTCAAGGTCGCATTGATTGGTTGTGGTGCCCGGGGAGCCGGTGCTGCGGTCAACGCCCTCAGAACTGAAGGGAGTGTGGAGTTGGTGGCCATGGCGGACGCGTTCAGAGATAAACTTGATGAGACATATGACAACCTGATGCAGATAGAAGGGGTGAAAGAAAAAGTGAAAGTTTCGGAAGAGCACAAATTTGTGGGGTTTGATGGGTATAAAGAAGCGATAAAATTGGCCGATGTGGTTTTGTTGGTCACACCCCCGGCTTTCAGGCCTTTGCATTTTGAAGCCGCCGTGGAAGCCGGTAAACATGTTTTTATGGAAAAACCTTTGGCCTCTGATTCACCCGGGATCCGAAAAGTTTTGGAAGTCGGAAAAATTGCCGATCAAAAAGGGCTAAAGGTGCTGGTTGGTTTACAGAACCGCTATGCACCGGAATTTCAGGAGGTGGCCAAAAGGGTCAGGGATGGGGAAATCGGTGAAATTATTTCGGCATCCGATTATTATATGATCGGTCCGGTCAAGCTTGTTCCCCGTCAACCGGAATGGACGGAGATGGAATTTCAAATGCGGAATTGGAGGCATTTTAATTGGCTATGGGCGGGCTCACCTGCAGGCCTTCAAATACATAATACAGACCTTGTGAACTGGGTAATGGATGCTTATCCTGTCAAAGCAAGTGGTTTGGGTGGAAAATCCGGCCAGAGAGGTCCTGATTATGGCGATATATTTGATAATTTTTTCATTGAATACGAATACGAAAACAATGTCAAGCTGAACAGCCAGATCAGGCATATCGGTGGGACCTGGAATAAAGGCGGGGCGTATATCATAGGCACAAAGGGGATTGCTGACTTTAAAAACGCTTCAATTACAGACCATAAGGGAAATGTGATTTGGAGAAACCGGCAAAAATATGGAAACCCTTACCAACTCCAGACAGATCATCTGTTCGAATGCATCAGGAACGGGACACCCTTGAATGACACCGACTGGGGTGCCAAAAGCACCATGACCACCATCATGGGCAGAATGGCTTCCCATAGCGGCCAGCTGTTATCCTGGGATGAATCCCTGGCCTCAGAACTCCATCTACTGCCGGAAAAGTTTGAATGGAATGAGATGCCCCGCTTTGTAGCGGGAGAGGACGGTTGTTATCCTGTTCCGGTTCCAGGAATATCACCGCCTCTATAATACCTGAGCACTTTATAGATGTACAGTTGCGATGCCACTATGGGAGTTATACCATAGTGGACACTTTCATTTCTTTAAAAATCTCTGAGACCAGTTCAAAGGACCTGAGCCTGTCTCCATGGTCGTAAATATTGGTGGTCACCATGATTTCATCGACACCTGTGGCCTGGATGAATTCCTCCAATGCAGCACCAACGGTTTTCTTATTGCCGATAAAACTGTAAGCCATCATGTTTTTTATGGCGGCCGCTTCTTCAGGATGCCATATCGCATCCATATTGTCTACCGGTGGCCGTAAGGGATAGGATTTTCCCCTGACGATGCCAAGGGCCATTTGGTAAAATGAAGTGGCCAAATGATGGGCTTTTTCATCGGAATCTGCCGCAATGATGTTGATGCAGGAAATCAGGTAGGGTTTTTTGCTTTTTGCGGAGGGCGAGAAATGGTTTTTATAATGCCTGATCGCCTGGGCAAAATAAGCCGGCGCGAAATGACTGGCAAAAGCATAGGGCAAGCCTCTTTCTGCCGCCAGCACAGCACTGCTCATGCTTGATCCCAACAGGTATATGGGAACATCAAGCCCTTCCGCAGGAAACGCCCGGACAGGCGCGTCAAAATTGTCTTCTGAAAAATACATCTGCAATTCTTCCAGATCATGGGGAAACTCCTGCACGGTCTCCACCCTTCCCCTCCTTAGTACGGCCGCGGTTTTCTGGTCCGTCCCGGGCGCCCTTCCCAGCCCGAGGTCTATTCTGCCTGGAAACAACTTTTCCAGGGTTCCGATCTGTTCGGCCACCATGAGCGGGCTGTGGTTTGGCAACATGATCCCTCCCGAACCCACCCGTATGGTTTGGGTTCCATGGGCTATATGGCTCATCAGGATGGTGGGCGATGAACTTCCCACATGGGCCATATTATGGTGTTCGGCCAGCCAAAACCGGGAGTAACCCCATTTTTCAGCATGTCTGGCAAGATCAAGGCTTCTGATGTAAGCGTCTTGTGCATCATGTCCGGATTTTAGAATGGCCAAATCCAGGACGGAGTAGGGAAAAACGGCATTAGTTTTTTTCATGGACCAGTGTGTATGGGAAACTAACCGCAGGTTTTCGGATTTCGTTCCTCAGATATTGGAAAAACAGCACTTTAAAACCACTGGATCGGGCAGTTCTTAGGTTAATGCCTTTCTTCCCATGGAATGGTTGTTAAAGAATGCGCCCATACGCGGAAGCCAGGATTTGGTGTCACTAAAGCCACTTATCGGGATATGATTATGCAGCGATTTTTCCTCCGTGCCGTTGGTTACCCTCCCGTTGCAGATTAGGACATCCGCACGCGTGCATCACATGACAATAAATCCGACATTCCTGTCAATGCAGCGAATCTTTTGGTAATTTTGCAGCATGAATTACCTCTCCGTAGAAAATCTAAGTAAATCCTTTGGTGAAAGGGTGTTGTTTAAAAATATTTCATTTGGGATTGAGCAGGGTCAAAAAACAGCCCTGGTAGGCATCAATGGCGCCGGCAAATCAACCCTCATGAAGATCATCATGGGTGAAGAAATAGCCGATGAGGGCAGGGTGGCGCTCAATCAGGCCACTAAAATAGCTTATGTGCACCAAAACCCGGTATTCACAGCAAATTTGACTATTTATCAGACGATTTTCGAAGATACGGATAATGAAATGCTGCAGGTGGTCCAGGAATATCAGCAGGCCCTGCTTGCTTCCCAAAAGGAGGGGGATGATGGAGAAGCGCTTCATGGACTTTTTGAAAAAATGGACCGTTTGCAGGCATGGGATTTCGAACATAAAATCAACGAAGTTCTCGGTAAGTTGGGTTTGCATGACACGGCTATTGAGGTGGGAACTTTGAGTGGGGGTCAGCGGAAAAGAGTGGCATTGGCAAAGGCTATCCTCTCTCAGCCCGATCTCTTGTTACTTGACGAGCCCACCAACCATTTGGATTTGGAGACGATCGAGTGGCTGGAGGATTACCTTTCCAAGGCGAATCTTGCCCTCCTGATGGTGACCCATGACCGCTATTTTTTGGACAGGGTAACCAATCAAATACTGGAAATGGATGGGGGGAATATCTATCGGTACGCCGGCAATTACGGTTATTTCCTGGAAAAGAAAGCCGAAAGGAGAGCGGTAGAGGCTACTGAGCAGGAAAAGGCGAAAAGCCTTTACAAAAAAGAGCTGGAATGGATACGGAGGCAGCCGAAAGCCAGGGGGACCAAAGCCAAGTACAGGATAGATGCATTTGAGGAAACAAAGGAAAAAGCATTCCAACAACGGGAAGAGCGAGAGGTTACCCTGGAAGTGACCTCCCAGCGGCTGGGGAAAAAAATCGTGGAAATCCGTGATTTAAACAAGTCTTATGATGGTCTTGAGCTGATAAAGGATTTCAGTTACACGTTCAAAAAAGGCGATAAGATTGGCATTGTGGGACCCAACGGTGCGGGAAAGACGACATTTTTGAATTTGATTACGGGGCGACTTGATCCCGACAGCGGGGAGATCGAAAAAGGGCAGACCACCGCATTTGGTTATTATCGGCAGGAGGAGGACAGCTTTGATGAAAGCAAGAAGTTGCTGGACATTGTCAAAGAAGTGGCGGAAGTGGTCACCCTGGCCAACGGAAGTGCCATTACAGTCAGCCAATTTTTAAACCAGTTTGGTTTTCCGCCCAAACAACAACACACACCTATCGCCAAGCTCAGTGGAGGGGAGAGAAGGAGGCTGCAGTTGTTGATGGTTTTGGTCAAAAGTCCCAATTTTTTGATTCTGGATGAACCTACCAATGATCTGGACATTGTGACGCTGAATACGTTGGAGGAGTTCCTGGACAACTTTCCGGGATGCCTGGTCATTGTTTCCCATGATCGTTATTTTATGGACCGTCTTGTAGACCATCTCTTTGTGTTTGAGGGTAAAGGAAGCATCAGGGATTTTCCGGGCAACTATACGGATTTCAGGGAATGGGAGAAAGCCAGAAAGGACAGCTCGAAGCCTGAAACGGTCACCGAAAAACCCGAACAGATTAAGGTTGAAGAAAAACCGGATAAAACCAAGGCGAGCTATAAGGAAAAAAAAGAATTTGAAAACATCAACCTTGAGCTGGAACAACTTGGTAAGGCAAAAAACGATTTGATAGGCAAGATTAACCAAGGCAGCGAAGACCACGAAGAACTTCTGGCATGGTCCAAGGAAATAGAGGAGATTGACAGGCGGATGGAAACACTTGAGATGCGGTGGTTGGAACTCAGTGAATTGGAAGGAATCGATTAAATTGCCCGTTTGGATAAAAGAATCCATCGGTTTTTTGGCTACAAACAAAAAACCGATGGATAATAAATGCAGTTTCCGGTCAATACCCCGGGTTTTGTTGGAGAGAAGGATTGATCCTCATCTGGTCTTGTGGCATGGGAAACAACACTTGGTGGGCTTCAAACACAAAGTCGTCATTGGAAAAAGGAATGCCTCCCCTGGATGTGGTAGGGTCTGCCCTTTCCCTGAGGCCATAGGCATTTAGAAAATCCACCAGTTCCTGGGTAGACATGGTCCTTTTTAAATCAAACCACCGATGGTTCTCAAACGCGAGTTCTATCCTCCTTTCGCGCAAAACCGCATCCCTGAATTGAGATTGGGAAAGGCCCGTAATGGGATCCAATCCAGCCCTTTCTCTGATCTGATTAAGGTAACCATGGGCATCAGCAGTGGGACCGTTTTCTTCGTTGATGGCTTCCGCCAGCATCAATAGCACATCCGCATACCTCAACACGGGCCAGTTATCGTTGGTGACTCCCCGGATGGAATGGGGATGATTGTATTTGTTGATAAACGGCACCGGCACCCAATTGCCGTCCAAATCAGTATATCCTTCCTTCAGAGACACTTCTTTTCTGAGGTCACCTTCCTCATATGCCGCTATGATATCTTTTGTGGGCGTATTCCAACCACCGCCCTCCTGTCCGGGAAAATCGATTACTGCCCCAAAAGATTCTCTGGGCGCAAAAGTATAGATAAAATTGCTGTGCACTCCGAATAGGTTGTCCCCCTGAAACTGGATCTCAAAAATGGACTCCTGATGGTTTTTGTTTTGCGGATCAAAAATGTTCCCATAATTTCCCAACAAACTGTACCCAAGTGGCAAAACTTGGTTCAGTACCGCAATGGCTTGGGGATATTCCTTTCTGGTAAGGTGAACCTTTCCCAATAAGGACAAGGCCGCCCCTTTTGTGACCCTGCCTGTCTCACTGGCCGGATGACTTGAGGGAAGCGTGTTTGCAGCGCTTTGAAGATCGGATATTATCAGTTGATAAACGGTTTCCACCGGTTCCCGCTCATAAAGGAATGCCTCAGATGGGGTACTGATGGGTTCGGTTACGATGATCACATCCCCAAAATACTGTACAAGCAGGAAATACAGATAAGCCCTTACAAACCTGAGCTCTCCCTCTGAGCGTTGCTTGATTTCATCACTGGCATTTGCCTCTGGCAACCGGGCAAGGGCCGTATTCACGTTGACCAGGGTTCCGTAGGTGCTGTTATACAAATTGGTAATATTGGGAGTGGCAGCGTTGTATTGCCAGAATTCCAGCGCCTCCAATGCGGGGCCCTGGCCTCTGTTACCGGGGTTGAAATGGAGCGTGGTGTTGTCCGTGATAAATTCCGTGTATTGCCATTGGTTGCTGATAAGCGGTTGCAATTGGCCGTACACCCCGCTCACCGCCTGTATCAATTGGGTTTCGGTTTCATAAAAGTTTTCAGCTACCAAAACCGTCGGATCCGTTTTATTGAGGAAATCTTCCCCGCAGGAACTGATTAACAGTCCCAAACTCATCAAAACCGCATATATATTTCTATTTTTCATGATTTTTTGTATTTAGGGTTCAAAATCTGATCGTGGCGCCAAGCGTAAATGTCCTGGGCATGGGATACGCCTCGTCATCTACTCCGATATTGATTCCGCCTCTTCGGTTGACTTCAGGGTTGCTTCCGGGGAAGGAGGTCATCAGAAACAGATTTTCCGCACTGGCAAACAATCTGGCATTGGGAATTACAGGGTTATGAGGAATGGTGTAACCTAAAGTTACATTTCTCAACCAGACATGGGTAGCATCATACACATACCTCGAATTGGATTCACGCTGCCATTTCCAGGTATTGGTGGTAGCGCCCACCCCGTCACCTGGGTTTTCAGGAGAACGCCACCTGTTCACGCCCGACTGAAGGATATTAAAAACCCCGTCCATGTTCATGGTAGTGGCTTCAATGTTCCTGAACACATCATAATTAAATGCTCCGGTAAACATCAGGTTGAAGTCAAAATTTTTGTAATCCCCTCCCAAGGTATAACCTATAATAAAGTCGGGATGGGGATTTCCGATTTCTATCATATCCTGCTGATCGTAGGATATTTCCCCGTCCCCATTGGCGTCAAAGTATTTGTAAGTACCCGGTATCGCACCGTCTTGGGTAGGCCAGGCCTCTATCTCTTCCTCGGTATTGAATATCCCCATCATTTTAAAGCCGTGTAACATGGCCAAAGGTCTTCCTACTTTGGAAACGTTGTAGGTGCTATAAAATCCGCCACTCCATATTTCATCGTTTTCCCCCCGGATCTCAAGTACCTGATTGCGGTTAATGGTCAAGTTGAGATTGGATCTCAGGTTCAGCTGGTTGATCCGTGTCCTGTAGTCCAAGGCAAGTTCCAGGCCCCGGTTTCGGACTTTTCCGACATTGTCCAGAGACTGGGTAAATCCGGAAATCACGGGCATCTCTACGGATAACAGCATGTTATTGGTAAGCCGGTTATAGTATTCCGCCGTCAGGATCAGACGGTTGTCAAACATGGCCAGATCCAGGCCGATATCTGTTTGTTCGGATTGTTCCCAGCCCAGGTTGGCGTTGGCAAAGTTGGCCAGCACCTGTCCGTTGACAAAATTGCCGCCCAGCACATAATTGGAGAGCCTCATGTTGGAAAGGCTGCTGTAATTACCGATGGCGTTGTTGCCGGTGATGCCATAGCTGGCCCTTAATTTCAAATCCGTGATCCAGTTGGTTTCCGGCATGAAAGATTCTTCGGAGATCCTCCATCCCGCGGAAAATGCCGGGAAATTACCCCATTTATTGTTGGCACCGAATCTGGAACTTCCTTCCCTCCGCATGGAAGCAGAAAACAGGTATTTGTCCGCAATGGAATAGTTGGCCCTGACAAAATAAGCCATAAGGCTCCAGTCAGCTTCTCCGGATCCGGAGGTCTGCCTTACTGCGGAATTAAGGTACCTTACCTGATCGTTCGGAAATTCGTTGCCGTTGCCCTGAAGGTGTTTTACGGTCTCTTCCTGGGCAGAAAAACCAAGCAGGCCTTCGAATTTATGTTGTCCTATGTACTTGTTATAGGACAATAACTGGTCGGCAGCGATATTAAGGGACTCGAAGGAGCGTTGCATCAAGGTAGCTTCCCTTGGAGGTGGCTGGTTGAAACCAGGACCTGCTAAGGTAGAGGGTCTGAATTCCTTTTGCGCGGAATTGATTAAGGTAGCGTTAACGGAAGTCCTGAATTTAAAATCTTTCAGGAAAGTAAATTCCAAAAATCCGTTAGTGAGCACGTTATTCGTATGCAATGTTCTTTCCATTTCATGGAGTTCCTGAACCACATTTGCGGTGCCGAATACACCATGTGTACCACCGATAAATGTGTTGAAACTTCCGTCTTCGTTATAAACCGGAAACCTGGGGTCGGCCCATAGTGCTCTGCCTATCAAGGCATCTCTGCCATCAGTGCCGGCATAATTTTCTTTAGAATGGGAAGCAGCGATGTTCCATCCCATGCTGATGAAGTCATTGATTCTGCCATCCACATTTGCCCTTACGTTGAACCGCTCAAAACCGGTATTGATCACGGCGCCTTCCTGGTTTACATACCCCACAGAAACCAAAGAACGGATATCACCTTTACCGGCAGTCAAAGTGGCATTGTAATTCTGGAACCGTGCGTTCTGGTTCATAATTTCCTGAAACCAATCCGTTGAAACCGTAGTCTGTTCGGGGTACCTGAACTCCATGGGGATCTCTTCCAAAGAAGGCTCTCTTTGTTCAAAATAGCGGATGCGGTCCACAAAACTTTCATGCTTGAACCGGGCGAACTCCACACCGTTCATCATTCTGGTACGGCGGGAATTGGGCACATTCTGTACACCGTGGTTGACCACAAAGTCAAGACCCACTGTCCCTTCCTTTGCCGATTTCGTCGTGATCAGGATTACGCCGTTGGAACCCCTTGCACCGTAAATAGCGGTGGAGGCAGCGTCCTTCAATACGGTAATGCTTTCAATGTCTGCTGGATTGAGATTCTGGCCCAAAGCGGTACCCACCGGGAACCCATCCACCACATACAAGGGTTGGCTTCCTGCACCAAGGGATCCGATGCCCCTTATGGTGACTTCCATCTCCTGTCCCGGCCGGCCGGATGTTTGCCGCACCTGCACGCCTGCCGCCTGGCCCTGCAGCAATCGGGAAACATTGGTGGTAGGCACATCCCCTATGTTGTCCATATTGATCACGGATACCGCGGAGGTGATGTCTGCCCGGCGTTGCGAACCGTAGCCCACTACCACCACTTCTCCCAGATCACCCAGTGAAGCCTCCATGGTGATATCGTATACGGTTTGACCGGAGGTAACGGGAATCTCAATGGTTTCAAACCCGATAAAACTGGCTGTAAGTACCTCGCCGGCGGCGGCCTGAAGTGAAAATTCCCCTTCCATATTGGTCACAGTACCTCGATTTGTTCCCTTTACCAATAAGGACACTCCCGGTAGCGGTTCCGCATTGTCGGCAGAAACTACCGTTCCCGATACCTGCCCAAGTTCCTGGGCATGGCCGGATAAGGCTAGCATGATGGCCACACCTAAAAGGCCAAAGACCTTTTTCCATAAGGTGTTTAAGTATTCTTTTTCCATAGTTTTTTGGTTTTGAGTTTATCATTAAATAAAAAGCTGACCAAAGTCATGATAATTAACCCAATTCAAAACACTATCCCATCCTGTACTGCTTTTGTAAAAATAAATATCAGGAATATTAAAAATTTCGTTATTTATTTAGGAATTAGTTCATCAATTTAAAATAAAATTGCAAAAATTTAATAAATACAGGGTACGCCATCAAAGGTCGGATAATATTTGACAGATTAACACAATATCCCCGTTTTGGGATTAAACCCCAGTCTCCGATTTACATTGCTCACGATTCCCCAAAACAAGTCTGGGACAGGTCTTCATGAATTGACACAAAGGATTTGAACTTAAAAATATTTCAAGAAGCCTCTGAAAAGTGGATCAAAATACAGCTTGATTCCTGGTTTGCTTATTGGGAAAGGCCATTGGATTGGAGGGGATATGACCGGCACAAAAAAGGGAGCCGAAGCCCCCTTTCTGAAAAAAATGATGGAATCATTTCTTGACCCTGATCTTTTCTTTGATCCTGGCGGATTTACCCTGTCTTCCTCTAAGGTAAAACAACCTGGCTCTTCTTACCTTACCTTCTCTCAACAGTTCGATTTTTTCAATGGCGGGAGAGATGATTGGAAAAATCCTCTCTACTCCAATGCTATTTGAAACTTTCCTTACCGTGAAGGTTTCACCGTTGGTATTGACATTTTTTCTTTGGATCACCGTACCCTGAAATTGCTGGATACGCTCTTTATTGCCTTCCGTAATTTTTACATGGACATTAATGGTATCCCCGGCTTTGAAGGATGGAAACTTCGATCTGACGTCTTTGTAATCCTCTTCTACGAATTTAAGTAGTTCGCTCATTGCTTTACTATTTTGCTTATCGCTTTTTAACGGCCTCACTGCGGTGTGGCCTGATGTTTTTACTAATATCTAACCGTTCTTTGTATTATCGCCTTTGTACCTTTTGGCCAATAACGCGGGCCTTCTTTCCTGGGTACGGCGAACCGATTGTTCAAATCTCCATGCCTCTATGTTGGCTGCATGTCCTGACAACAGTACCTCCGGCACTTTCCAACCTTGGTAGTCTGCCGGCCTTGTATAAACGGGCGGTGCCAGCAGGCCATCTTGAAAGGAATCCGTGAGTGCGGAAGTTTCATCGTTGAGCACTCCGGGAATAAGGCGGATAACCGCATCTGTTACGACTGCAGCAGCCAGTTCCCCTCCAGAAAGCACATAATCCCCGATACTTATTTCCCGGGTCACAAAATGCTCCCTTATCCGCTCATCCACGCCTTTATAGTGGCCGCAAAGGATGATCAGGTTCTCTTTTAGAGAAAGGGCATTGGCCATAGACTGATCAAAGGATTCGCCGTCAGGGGTCATGTAGATGACCTCATCATAGGATCTTTCCTTTTTCAATCCGGCTATGCAACTGGCGATCGGCTCGATCATCATCACCATGCCGGCGCCCCCACCAAAAGCATAGTCGTCCACGCTTTGTTGTTTGCCGATGCCATAATCCCGCAGGTTATGGACCCTTACCTTAGCAAGGCCCTTGTCTTCAGCCCTCTTCAAAATAGAGTGGGAAAAGGGGCCTTCCAGGATTCCGGGTACTACGGTGATGATATCAATCCGCATTTCAGTCATTCAGGTAGATGTCAAGCAAGCCCTCGGGCAACTGACAGAAAACTTGTTTCGCTGTCCTGTCGACTTTTTGGATGATACCGTCCTGGATGGGGATCAAAACTTCTTTTCCCTGGTATTCCATTCCGATCAGGTCTTGGGTATCCAGGTCGTAGATGACCTTTATTTTTCCCAGTTCCCCCATCTTTTCATCAATCACGGTACATCCGACCAAGTCATGGAAATAATACTGTCCTTCTTCCAGTTCAGGCAGTTCTTTCAGCGGAAGATAGATTCCTGCTCCCACAAAAGGTTTAACCTGATCTATATGGTCGAATTCTTCAAACTTGGCCAAAAACCTGTTGTTGGGCTGAGGAACCAGGTGTTCCAATATATAAGGGACCAACCTGTTGTTTTTTTCTACAAAAACATGTGAAATTCCCTCATAATCCTCAGGGAAATCCACATCCAGCACCAATAACAGTTCCCCTTGCAGTCCATGAACTTTGGCGATGTGGCCCAATTGAAAACAATTGTCTTTGTTCATGGTTGACAGGAGGGTTTAGGCTTGATTTTCACTGTCCTCAGCAGGGGCGTCGGCTCCCGCTTCGGTATTTTCGTCTGCCTTTGCTTCTGCTTCTTCAGCAGCAGCTGCTGCAGCGGCTTCTTCTTCCCTTTTCTTGATGGCATCAAGACGGGCCTGATTTTTAGCAGCTTCTGCTTCGAGTGCTGCTTTTTTGGCACTGTCTTTTGCCTGCGTGATTCTGTCCACTTTGGCTGCAATGGCCTTTTCTTTGTCTTCGAGCCAAGCCTGGAACTTTTCATCCGCCTGTTCCTGCGTGATGGCTCCCTTTACCACACCTATCTGCAGGTGTTTCTTCAACATCACTCCCCTGTAGGAAAGCATGGCCTTTACCGTGTCGGTAGGCTGGGCACCGTTCATCAACCATTTCAACGCGCGGTCGTTGTTGATGTTGATCGATGCGGGGTCAGTGTTGGGATTGTATGTCCCGATTTTCTCGATAAAGCGTCCATCCCGTGGAGCTCTAGCATCAGCTACTACTACATCATAGATGGCCAACTTTTTGCGGCCCCTACGTGCTAATCTGATTTTTACTGCCATATTCTATTGATATTTAGTGAATTGATGGATCCCGTCCATCGCTAATTTTGGACTGCAAAGATAGGGGAATAATATTAAAAAGAACAATAAGCCTTTACATTATTTGCGTAATAGCAAAATATTGGTTTAAATTGCGGTGTTTTTCGGAAAAGGCCTTTCCCGAAGGGGATTGGAAACACCCGAAACCGCAGTGATTTGACGTAAAATGGCCTCGTAGTTCAATGGATAGAATAGAAGTTTCCTAAACTTTAGATACAGGTTCGATTCCTGTCGAGGCTACACACAGACCGGTCTTAATATGCCGGTCTTTTTTTTACACCTCACGGCTCGTCAAACCCGTACCCTGTATATATGGATGGATAGGTTCATAAACCCTGTCCTGACTTCAGGATTCGATCCCAATTCCCACAACTACAACTTCAACGCCCAACACTTGGGGAAACCTCTATCTCTCTGGCGAAGACTTAAGTTTAAAATATATTTTTTGTAAGATAGAGCATTATAGGAAAAAATTCCATTTGCTAAAGTTAACAAATAATCTCTTATAAATTAGTTGGTGACAATGCCGACCGATTCCTAAACGAATTCTTTAAATTTGACGGTTTACTGCTCGACAAAACTTAAAAACAACAAGGCTATTTGACACTTTAACTAATCAGAAAACGTACATTTGTGCAGAAATATATTAGGAGAAAAAAAGAATGAATTTAGCAATTGAAAATATATTATTAGTTGGTTCTCTATTACTTCTTATAAGCATTATTGCAGGAAAGACTTCATATAAATTTGGCGTTCCGACGTTATTGCTCTTTTTGACAATCGGAATGTTGGCAGGTTCTGACGGCATTGGCGGTATTCGGTTTGACAACCCACAAATTGCTCAATTTATCGGTATTATCTCACTTAATTTCATTTTGTTTTCAGGCGGTCTTGACACGAATTGGACTTCTGTAAAGCCAATTCTAAGAGAAGGACTTGTTTTATCCACATTAGGTGTTTTGTTGACTGCCCTTTCACTTGGGACTTTTGTTTGGTTCGTTACAGACTTTACAATTTATGAAAGTATGCTTTTGGGTTCTATTGTTTCATCGACGGATGCAGCAGCAGTATTTTCAATTTTACGCTCAAAAAGTCTTGCCTTAAAGACCAATTTACGTCCGACTTTAGAATTGGAAAGCGGTAGTAACGACCCAATGGCGTATGTTTTGACAATCGCTTTTTTGACTTTGGTAATCAATCAAGACCAAGATATTGTTTCAATCATTCCGCTTTTTTTCCAACAAATGATTTTGGGAGGTATTGCAGGTTTTGGCTTTGGAAAGCTAAGTAAATTCATCATCAATAATATTAAACTCGACTTTGAAGGGCTTTACCCTGTCTTGGTTATCGCTTTAATGTTTATTACATTTTCAGCTACCGACTTTGTAGATGGAAACGGTTTTCTTGCAATTTACATCTGTGCGGTTTATTTAGGTAATCAAGACCTAATTCACAAGAAAACCATTTTGAAAATGTTTGATGGTTTGGCTTGGCTGATGCAAATTGTCCTGTTCCTTACTTTGGGATTACTCGTTTTTCCCTATCAAATAATACCATATTTCGGAATTGGAATACTCGTCTCATTATTTTTGATAATTGTTGCCCGACCAATAAGTATTTTTCTGAGTTTGATATTTTTTAAAATGAAACTGAGAAGAAGATTTTATATTTCTTGGGTTGGTTTGCGCGGTGCGGTTCCAATTGTTTTTGCCACCTATCCACTTTTGGCAGGGATAGACAAAGCAAATATGATTTTCAATATTGTATTTTTCATATCGGTTACATCCGTCATAATTCAAGGAACTACTTTATCAATCGTTGCGAAATGGCTCAATGTTGCTTTGCCTGAAAAAGCAAAAAAGATTACCGAAATAGACAGGTTTATTTTAGACCTACCTAAATCATCCTTACAAGAATTTGAAATTTTACCCGATTTTCACGCAGTAAACAAAAGAATTGTGGATTTGAATTTTCCTAAATCGGCATTTATTGTGATGATAAAAAGAAACGGAGAATTTATTCGTCCGGGCGGTTCAACGGAGTTAGAAGCAAAAGACATTTTAATGGTTCTTGCAGATAGCCAAGAAGATTTCACAAAGGTTAATGAGAGTCTGCAAAAACCAAACACCACTTCAAAAACATAAGCAATGAAAAACCGATTTATCATACTTATTGACTTTTCGGAGTATTCAAGCAACTTAATAAAGTATGCTTGCAGTTGGAGTGAACAGATTAATGCTGAATTGCTCTTGGTTCATCAGTCCATTGTTTTAGCCCCTGCACTTACAGATAATAAAAGTAGACAACAAATTGCGGAATATACGAATGATCAAGCATTACAAAAATTAAAGGCATTGGCAAAGGAACTCATTCCGCCAATTATAAAAGTTTCGTTCAAAGTTTCGGATAGCAATTTAGAGTTTATCTTACCAAAACTTTTAAAAGAACCCTATGAAAATTTAATTTTTACGGGAATTAAAGGAACGGGCTTTCTCAAAAAGATATTCCTTGGAAGCGTTGCACTTCAGGTTATTGATAAAATAAAAAATTGTATTGTTGCAGTGCCCAAAGAAATTGATTCTTTTTCACACGAAAAAATTTATGTGGCAGTAACAGAAAAACACCCATTGAATGTTTCGGAATTGAACAAATTCTTAAGTTTCATTGACAATAAAGACACCACTATTACCTTTTTCTATTTGGCAAAACCTAATGAAAAAACCATAGGAATTGAAAAACACCTAAAAGAGTTAAAAGAAATGTTTTCAAATAGATACAACACATCATTTGCTATTTATGAAGGCAGCAATCCATTAGACGACATAAAGAAAATACTTAATATTAAGTTTGATGATATGTTAGTTGTTCAAAAAGGCTCACGCCTTTTAACTGACCAACTTTTCAGACGTTTTTTAATAAACGAATTAGTGTATGAAGGACAAACCCCATTGATTGTTTTACCATAAAAAAAGAATAAATTATGACTGACCCAACATTACAAATGTATTTACCAGCTTTCATGCTTGTGGTTACTTGCCTTATTGTCTTTTGGAACAGATTCAGAAAAACATCAAAGCTAACAGAGACCTTGCCTACCACAAACAAGATAGCCGAATATAACCGATTAAAGAAAGGAAGCGGTCATTTTTGGCTGGTATTCTCTGTTTTTGGAGTGATGATAATAATTTATTCTGCTATACCTGAATTCTATTATTTGTTTATCCCACTTGATATATTTCATCACCCATTGATTAATTTAGTCGGATTACTTATATTAAAAATAGCGATTATTTGGATTGTTGTTGCTCAAATCCATATTGACAAAGAATTGTTCAAATATTCTATAAATATTGAAGATCTTTCGGCAATGGAATTGATTAGGTATTCTGAAAGAATGTTAATCACAGGTATGCTGATATTATTTATCGGGTTTTTTACAACCATTACCAATATTATTGGCTTATTGCTTGTTTCAGTGAGTACTGTGGTTTATCTCAAAACTTTTTTTTCAAATCCGTCTAACCAAATTTGAAATTGTATGATATACCAAGCTACCTTTGCAACGTGAAAAACACTGCCAAAATTCTAATCGCAATTAACTTAGTAGCTATTTATAGCTTTGCAATAGGTATTGCTACAAACTCCTATTTAGATTCTGGAATTCAATATGGACTAAAAATTGAAAAGGACAAGTTCTTATCAGGGGTTGCGTCACAGATTTTTTGTCACATTGCGCATTCAGAGTATAATGGCAAAAACGCCAATAATTTTCCTCCACTAAATTTCAAATATTCCTATCCAGGTTTTATTGTAAAAACCGAATCAATTAATCGGCTAATTGAAATTAGGTTTGCCCAATACTTCAGGCTTTCGAGAAATTTTCTTGTAAACCATAGAAAATCCGATATCATTTTCCCATTCCATTATTTTTGGTAATTCATTTTAAGTTGTCATTGTCTTTCTGGACAATTTGACTGACTTGATTTGAGGATGGCATTGTTACTTTACATTGCCCAGTTAGTAATTATCGAATTTTAAAAAATATTGAAAAAGATGGAAATAGATTTAGGAACCACCTTAGTAGGTGTTGTTGGATTAGCCATATTTGCTTTGCCTTTTGTTTATGATTATCGGAACAGAAAGAAGAAGGAACGGCTTTTGTTTCAATCATTGAAAGGAATTGCTCAGGAACATAACTGCGAAATAAGCCAATACGAGTTTTGTAGTGATTTTATTATAGGCTTAGACGAGAGTAAAAATTTCGCGTTCTTCTATAAGAAAAAAGAAGAAAATTTTGTTTCTCAACACGTTGACCTGTCTGAAATTCAAACATGCCATACTGCAAAGAAGGCACGGACAATAAAAACTAAAGAAGGAAACTTAGTTATTACTGATCGTATTGAACTCTGCTTTACACCGGCAAATAATCGCATGAATGAAATAAGGTTTGAGCTTTATGATAAGGAAATAAATACACAGCTAAGTGGGCAATTGCAGTTGGCTGACAAGTGGGTAAAGCAGTTAAACGACCGAATAATAAACATAAAGTAAAAAAGCAAGACCCTATGGAAAGATCATAGGGTCTTTTTTCAGTTAACCTACAATCAAGAAAGCGTCACACAATACTAAGCATTTGTTTGTTGCTACAACTCTACAACAATGAATTGCATTTGATTAATGTATCCCTCCGACAAACCCCGTCTTGTTAAATAAGGGGATTTTATTTAGGACGGTATTCTTCCCAGTTTGAGGGTAGGAGCTGGTAGAGGTCTTTTTGTTTATGGCTCTGGATTCTTTCGAACACA
>NZ_JBHSJJ010000028.1:0-24603 GCF_042652345.1 Negadavirga shengliensis | reverse complement strand
CCGACACCACCAACGCCCCGGAGACGCCGGGGATATAGGCGGACAGGGATGACTGAAACCGGATGTTTTTATGGGGAATCTGGCGGTTTTCGCTGATGAATTTTTCTTTGTGAAGGAAGGGTATCCTCACATCTTCCTTTGTCCTGAATGCGGGCTGCTGACCTGCAAGCAGCTTTTCGATGTTTTCCTCTGTGAGGTCCTGTGCGCCGGTAACGGCCAGCACCTTTAGATCCGGGTCTGCTATCACGATGTGGGGGATGGTGATGTGGGGGAAGAGGGTATGGAGCTGTCTTTCATTGACGGCCATGGGGAGGTCCAGGTCCCGTAGGGCCGGATAGGTCCGGAGGGTGGCGGTGACCTTTTCCTCAGGGTCGAAGGTAACCGGGAGTACGCGGATGCGGTCGCCGTATTTGGCGTGGATGTCTTTCATTTGGGTAAACAGGCGGATGCTGGCGTTGCAGGTGGTGGACCAGAACTGGAGGATGAGGTGGCGGCCTGTGAGGGCATCCGCACGGAGGGGCTTCCCGTTCTGGTTGAGGATTTGTTGGAAGGTGAAGGCCGGGGGGATTTTGTCCCCTGTTTTTAGGGTGTCGGGGGGTGTGGCACCCGCGAGGTGAAGGGTAAGGAAGAGGAGGGGAAGGATGATTTTGTGGTGGTGGTTCATCTGTTTAATAATTGTTTTTTTATAGTGAGTATCGCTTGCGTCATGTTTGGTTTCTGTACGGGATAATGTTTTCATGTGGACTAGGGTAATTCTTAACTCCCTCACCCCCGGCCCCTCTCCCAAGCGGAGAGGGGAGTGAGGATATTGTAAATTACATATGGTTTGATCTGGTTGTTTGGGAAAACAGGATCACCGGGCCGGAATTGGATAATTGTTAGTGTATGAAGAAGTGTCCGGCCCCGGTGACCTGTGGTTTGGTGCCCCCGCTCTCTGCCTGCCGTCATACGGGTCTTGCTGTTGACGGGGTGGCGGGATCCCTAGCGTTCTGGGATATATCTTGGATCCCGTGCACCATGGCAGAGAGGGTGGGGGCGTATGGGGCTGCCCGGATTAGCTGTCGGGAATGGGCAGGGACTGTCTGGGATCCCTGCCCTGTGGGTAGGTGGTAAGCATGGGGCCGCGTTTAGTTATTTTTGGGTTTTGCTGAATGTTTTTGATGGTTTTTATTATTGCAAGGGGTTGAATGTTTTGGCTGGATTGGAAAGTTGTTTGCTCTTATAAACCTTTTTCTGTTTAGTTCTTTTTGCCTTGACGCAAAAAGAACCAAAAAAGTCAAGGCAAAAATATCCTTCCCCCCGCGAGACCAGCGCGCCCCCCGGATTTTTGCCAGCCTCCGCGCCGTAGAAAAGGACAAAAGGTATGAGGTGGGGGATTGGTTTAATATTATGTTTTCAGAATGGCTCGGTTTCATCATAAAATAATATTTACTGCGGTTTTTTACCTCACCCCCGGCCCCTGAGAGGGGTGGGATGTTACCGTCATGCGCAGTTTTATAACTAATGATTTAACAATTTTAGGAATATCGTTTTGAAAAAATTATTTTGCGGAGTAGTTTTAGCGGCAGGGAAAGTAGTATAGCACTACTTTTTACGGGAAACAGCGTTTAAATTCCATAGGGAGGCTTATAGGCCATTTTTAAGTTTAAAAAATATGTTAATTTTAATATAGCATTATTGTCAATTATGAAAGAAGCGGAAGAATCAGGGTTTACAGTTCTGGAGAACAAAAACATAGGCCGCAACCTGTCCACTTTCAGGAAGTTGCGGGACAAGAAGGCGCTGGAGGTGGCGGAATACCTTGGCGTGAAGGAGGCCACCTATACCAAATACGAGCGCGGGGAAAGCAAGATCACCATAGAGCTGATCCAAAAGGTGGCGGAATTTTTGAAGGTAGACCCTTTGCAGATTATTTCGGCTCGGCCTGGCCATGTGATTGAACATTTGAAAAATTCAAATGTGGCATTCGACGGGGGAGAGGTTCATGCAAATTATGCTGACAAAAACCAAACTGAAGTCATGATGAAAATGATGGAGACGATGATGCAGATGAACGAGGCGATCAGGAAGATATTGGAGGGGAAAGGATGAATTAAATTCCTGAAGGTGAATATTGCCTATTTCAGCTGCAAGGAACTTATTTACAGCGATCATTCTGTTATGCAGATGTTTAAAACGCGACATATCTACGGAAGATATTATGACTAAGCTCTTTTCACAAAGAAGGAAATTGAAAGAATCAGAAAATTAAGGGGGTTAACTTAGTCGAATTTAGCTGAAGGATTAGGAGGAATTACCAAACAGCCTGTTTCAAAAATGGAACAATCTGAAAACATCAGTGATGAAAAATTAAGGTAAGTTGTTTTGGCACATATTTCTATCCTTTTAGATTTTCGACATATAAGATCCCATGCTGACCTGTTGGAAAAATTGTCTCCTGCATTTTCGGCATCGCGAAATGATGTTGTCCACTTTGAGTTGAATCTTAATTGTATATTCCTTTACTCGGATTGGTTGTTGCTGGTCGTTTGTGTCAACCATTATCTTAAAAATCAAGGCTCAAAGGTTTCCGGACAATTTGTTGATTTCAAACATGACAACGATAAGGCTAAATATGCCAGCCGGGTTAATTTCTTTAATCTGATCGGGTTTGATTTTAAAGAAAAGTTTCAAAGGTGGAACCCTTTAGGTAGATTCACGGAAATCAAGCACTTTGATCAATCCAATGTAAGGGAAATCTTCAGTGATATTATGAAAATCCTGATGATAAACGGTGTCAATGAAGACATGCTTACCGTTCTTAATTTTTGTCTATGGGAATTGTTTGACAATACTCTGAACCACTCGGGAGAAGGTTTTAAATATGGTTCCGGATCAGGATACGTCTGTGCCCAATATTTTCCTTCCAAACGAGAAGTGCGGGTTATCATAGCAGATACAGGAATAGGTAT
This sequence comes from Negadavirga shengliensis, assembly GCF_042652345.1. Classification (NCBI taxonomy): domain Bacteria; kingdom Pseudomonadati; phylum Bacteroidota; class Cytophagia; order Cytophagales; family Cyclobacteriaceae; genus Negadavirga; species Negadavirga shengliensis. Next base: position 21,652 of record NZ_JBHSJJ010000028.1, on the reverse strand, counting down.
CCATCAGGCTCTGACCACACATCCCCGCTCAAAGTACAAAACGTATTCGGAAAGGGAAGCGGTACTTAACTGTATCAATCGGGGTGTTACCAACAGTGAAGGTCTTGGGTTTGGTCTTTGGGCAACTGCTGAAATGATGAGGCTAAATAGAGGGGAGATGGTTATACATTCCGGGTCGCATAGTTTATTATGTGGGCGTGACACACGAATCCATGAAACGAATCGATGGAAAGGCACCTATACTTTCTTGAAGATCAACACGGATGTGGCAGTTAGCCATAAGGATATTTTTGGCGAACATTCCGATCAACATGATATGTATCAGGAGTTTAAAGAAGATATATTTGGTAAACTTGAAGACCTATGGTAAATTTGTGGCATACTTTTAGAAATGCACAAAGGTTATGAGAATCCGCTTCAGAGATATTGGTGAAAGCCTCGGTACGAGAGTACTGGGTGAACAAATTCGTCGGCAAATAGAAGCTTCTTTTGAGAAAGAGGAATTTGTTTCCTTTGATTTTGAAGGTGTTAGCGTCATCTCGCATAGTTTTGCCGATGAGTGTTTTGGTAAATTATTACTAAATAGAGACCTTGAAGATATCAAAAGTCTATCAACCTTTTTGAACGCAAATGACTTGGTAAGAAAAACCATTGCCATAACACTAAAGGAAAGACTGGACCAGAAACCAGCCGCATAGTTTTTTTATTGCCAGGAATCATCAATAGCAGGCCTATACACCTGGTAGTGGCCATCAACAAAAAGGAACGCCGTTGTGTTATCATAACGGCCTATGAACCTGACCCCAGTATGTGGGATGATGGTTTTAAATTTAAGATGCGATAGCCATGGAATGCACACTTTGTAAAAACGGGAGCACCGAAAAAGGACATGTGACGGTAACTTTGGAAAAAGGAGAAACCATTGTTTTGATTAAAAATGTGCCGGCCGAGGTCTGTACTGACTGCGGACATTACTACTTATCTTCGGAAATGACCAAACTGGTATTGGAAAAGGGCAATGAAGCGTATAAAAAAGGAGCCGAACTTGAAGTGGTCAAGCTACAGGTGGCTTAGCTTCGGACGTTATATTCCAGTCTATTTTTTAAGAGTTTTTTGACGTATTCTGACGCTTCTTTGCCAAAATACTCTTCTTCCTTATAACTTGTTGTGATAGCTACGGAGTGTTCAGTTCTTTATTTGGTTCTCTTTTTGGATATGGTTGCTGTGATAATGGTATTGAGGGAAAACAACAGGATCACCGGGCCGGAGTAGATAATTGTTAATGTATGAAGAAGTGTCCGGCCCTGGTGACCTGTGGTTTGGTGCCCCCGCTCTCTGCCTGCCGTCATACGGGTCTTGCTGGTGACGGGGTGGCGGGATCCCTAGCGTTCTGGGATATATCTTGGATCCCCGACACCATGGCGGAGAGGGTGGGGGCGTATGGGTTTGCCCGGATTAGCTGTCGGGAATGGGCAGGGACTGTCTGGGATCCCTGCCCTGTGGGTGGGTGGTAAGCGTGGGGCCGCGTTTAGTTATTTTTGGGTTTTGCTGAATGTTTTTGATGGTTTTTATTATTGCAAGGGGTTGAATGTTTTGGCTGGAATGGAAAGTTGTTTGCTCTTATAAACCTTTTTCTGTTTAGTTCTTTTTGCCCCCGATACGCTGCGCTGGTCGCGACAGGCTTTGACGCAAACCAAAAAGGTCAAGGCAAAAGTATCCTTCCCCCCGCGGGACCAGCGCGCCCCCCGGTCCCGACAGCTGTGCGGGATGCCAACCTCCGCGCCGTAGAAAAGGACAAAAGGTATGAGGTGGGGGATTGGTTTAATATTATGTTTTCAGAATGGCTCGGTTTCATCATAAAATAATATTTATTGCGGTTTTTTACCTCACCCCCGGCCCCTCTCCTTCAAGGAAAGGGGTGGGATGTTACCGTCATGCGCGGTTTTATAACTAATGATTTAACAATTTTAGGAATATCGTTTTGAAAAAATTATTTTGCGGAGTAGTTTTAGCGGTAGGGAAAGTAGTATAGCACTACTTTTTACGGGAAACAGCGTTAAAATTCCATAGGGAGGCTTATAGGCCATTTTTAAGTTTAAAAAATATGTTAATTTTAATATAGCATTATTGTCAATTATGAAAGAAGCGGAAGAATCAGGGTTTACAGTTCTGGAGAACAAAAACATAGGCCGCAACCTGGCCACTTTCAGGAAGTTGCGGGACAAGAAGGCGCTGGAGGTGGCGGAATACCTAGGCGTGAAGGAGGCCACCTATACCAAATACGAGCGCGGGGAAAGCAAGATCACCATAGAGCTGATCCAAAAGGTGGCGGAATTTTTGAAGGTGGACCCTTTGCAGATCGTATCGGCCCATCCCGGACATGTGATAGAGCATTTGACAAGTTCAAATGTAGCCATTCAAACCAACAGTACTTTTCAGACCTATAGCGAAAAGCAACAGGATATGATGCTTCAATTAATTTCTGAGGTATTGGAATTGAATAAAGCGCTTAAAAAGGTATTGGAAGGGAAAAAGTAGCTTTTATACCTTTTTCCTGGGATAAGGTCGGGGTAGATCTGGGATTTTTAATAAAAATTTCTTCTTTTTGGTAAAGAAAAAATTGGGTGTTCTTTATTTTTAATATTACAGTTCAATATACTGATTCCGTTTTGGGATTATTGTGATATTTAATTAGGTTTTTTTATATAACGGAAGTTAAAAAATGTTGCTATCGGATGTTTTTTAAATAAAAAAGATTTATTAGTTTTATTGGGTAGTGGCCATTAAAAACTTATAATGTATAAATTATAGGTATAACCTCAATCTTTTTAAGACAGCAATGCTATGAAAGAAAGTCAATTTTTTGAAAAACAAACAATTTCTTCAAAGATCAAAGCGAGTATAGTTTCGGAATATTTTCCAAGTTACTGCAAAATTATAGCCAAAAAACATACACCTAAAGAAATACGGTACATAGATTTGTTCGCTGGTCCAGGTCTCTATAAGAATGAAGTGCCTTCGACCCCAATTTTGATCGCAAGACATTGTGTGCAGGATGAATTTTTACGGAATAATGTGAAAATGATTTTCAATGACAACGTATATTATTCGGAATTGGAAGAGAACTTTCTAAAAGAGTTTCCAGATGGGACTTTCGCGAAGCCACAACATTTTGGAAAAAGTACTGTAGGTGAAAATAAGAGAATTGCTGAATTTCTTGTAAAATCCACACATAATGAAAATGACAAAAATGACTACCCCTCCCTTTTATTTATTGATCCATTTGGATACAAAGGAATAGAAACAAGGGTACTTGCGGAATTCCTAAGGAATTGGGGTAATGAAATTTTCCTTTTTGTAAATACAAAACGAATTCATCCGGCATTAGAAAATGAAAAGTTTGAGGGCCTGATGAAAGATTTATTCCCTACAACTTTAGATAAAATAAAAAACGATAGAAGGTTTAAATCCTCAGTTTCGCAAAGACTAGCCCTAATAATCAATAGCTTAGGAGATGAATATCAATCATTACTTGGGGGGAAAGTTTTCTTTACCGCCTTTAAGTTTCAGGAAGAAGATATTGCTACAACCAGTCATTATATTCTCCACCTTACTAAAGGCTCCAGAGGCTATGATTTAATTAAAACTACTTACAATGATTTCGCAAACGTAGGGACTGTTTTTGATGGAATCAATACGTATACATTTGACGCAAAGAAATTTGGACATTCTATTAACGAACTATTTGACCTGAATTCCATAAACGTTGACAAACTTAAGGAAGATCTTCAGTTAGCCTATAAGGGAAAAAAAATCACAGCCTTTGATTTATTTGAAACTCATCATACCAATGGGCTATACAGCAGAAATCATTATACAGAAGCTTTGAGAAGATTGGTGGATGAAGGTAAACTGGATTCAGATTATACTGATGGAAAGAAACATTTAAAGTCTGTACTATTAATAAAGGATTGTAAATTATCATTCAAATAATGGCAAACTCATCAATAGAATGGACTGAAATGACATGGAACCCAACTACAGGTTGTACTAAGGTTTCTTCAGGGTGTAAATTTTGCTATGCTGAAATTATGACCCGCAGGCTAAAATCAATGGGTCAGGAAAAATATAAGTATGGGTTTAAAGTTGTCAAAACCCATCAAGAAGCTCTAAAAATTCCGTACACTTGGAAAAATCCGAAAATTGTTTTTGTGAACTCTATGAGCGATCTGTTTCACAAAGATGTACCATTTGACTTCATTCAGCAAGTATTTCGAGTAATGAATGAAAACCCGCAACATGTTTTTCAGGTTTTAACAAAACGTGCGGAAAGACTTTATAAGTTGCACAAGGAGTTGAAGTGGACCCACAATATTTGGATGGGGGTTTCAGTAGAAAATGAGAAGGTAAAGGGGCGGATAGATTTATTGGGAAAAACCAAAGCTAAAGTAAAATTCCTTTCTCTTGAACCTCTCATAGGTCCCTTACCAAACCTTAACCTAAAAAAGATAGACTGGGTAATTGTTGGTGGTGAAAGCGGTTTCCATCCAAGACCAATGAAGCCAGAATGGGTTGTAGACATTCAAGAGCAATGTGAAATCTCAGACGTTGCTTTCTTCTTCAAACAGTGGGGCGGCAGAAACAAGAAAGCCGCGGGCAGACTTTTGAATGGGCATACGTATGATGAAATGCCGGAAATTACCTCACCAAAAAGCTTATAATAAATTTATTGAGACAATGGTATATTTAAAAATTTTATGTTTGAAATAATTAGGTGAACCGAGAAGAACTAAAAAACTAGATAAAGGAACTGACATCGCGGGAGGTCATTAAAAGAAGTGATTATCGATGATGTAAATCCAATTTATGAAGGACTAAAATATAAGGATGAATTTGGAGTATGTCAAAATGGGAAAAGAAATGTAGGTATTTCTGGATAGCGAAAGCAATGAAAAATCTGCAGGTGAACTGGTGCAAAAAAGGGTAGCCATCCGAAAGAAAAAAAGAAAAGGAAAGCGGCCATCCAGATCAAATGATCAGAACCAGGTTTGAAAAAAATGGCTCTTCACTTCATTAGAGTTAGAAAGGAAAATACATGACGGTAGTAATGGTCAGACTTTTCAGAAATAACAGCGACAGGCAGTGCAATTCTGTTTTCACTGCAATTTGAAAAGTCAAATTATTTTAGTTACTTTTTGTTAAATTGCGTGTAAAATGCTTTACAGCAGTCAGGTTTATGTATTATTAGAATTTATGATTGAAGAAATATTAATCAAAGAAGGAGTCAAAACAGCTTTTAAAGTAGCATCTACCTTTTATATGAAGAACAAATTTAAAATGGGTTTTTCAGAAGGAGATATTGAAAAATCTTTGATTAATCACATAAATCATGTTAAAAACTGGTCAAGTGAAATAGTCTTCAAGGATTTGAAGAAAGCAAAAAGGACGCAAGACATTTACATCAAATTAAATACCTACGTTTACCCTAGAAGAAACCGTATTAATGATGAAGAAGAAATTGAAGAAGTAGGCCTTATGGATATATTTGAAACGGAAGATAGTCATATTGCTATCTTAGGGCAGCCAGGGGCAGGCAAGACCACTTCAATGAAATTCATTTGTCAGTCAATATTCTTTGATGAGAAATTTTATTCTGAAAAATTTAAATATCCCATTCTTATTCGACTTAGAGACTTTAACAAGCCTCTGAAGAATAAAAATCACAAAATAATAGTAGACTATATTTATAGTTTAGTTTCTCTCCAAGGGATTAAAGATCAAGGGATTCAATATGATTTAGGATATGAAAAGAAAGAAGAAATTGTTGTTGACCTACTTAATTCATTAAAAGTCTTATTAATAATAGAGGGTTTTGATGAGTTAGGCTACAAAAAACATCGTGATCTTGTTTTAGAGGAACTAGCTGCATTAGCAACTAAATTAGAAACTGCTAGAATGATATTGACATCGAGAACTGCAGATTATTATTACTCCTTTGAAAAGTTCTCTGAATTTGAAATTTGTCCTCTTAACTCAAAGCAAATAAAGGATTTTGCGACTAAATGGTTAGGGGACAGTCAATCTGCTGAGGAATTTCTTAGAGCGGTTGATGATTCCCCTTTTTCTGACGCAACTATCCGACCTATAACAATAGCTCATCTGTGTGCAATTTTTGAAAGAGTTGGGAAAATTCCAGAAAAACCGAAAACTGTATATAAGAAAATCGTTAACCTATTGCTAGAAGAATGGGATGAACAAAGAAATATTAAACGAGAGTCCAGTTACGCAAAATTTGAAACTGATCGCAAATTCGAATTCCTAACCAATTTAGCTTTTTTCATTACCGGGACTAGCAGAAGGTCTATATTCTCAAAGAATGATTTGAAATTTGCTTATGACAGAATTCATCAAGATTTTGATCTCAGTAAAAGAGAGGTTGACATGGTTATCAATGAACTTGAATCCCATACAGGCTTATTTATTAAATCCGGATTCGAACTCTATGAATTTGCTCATAAATCACTCCAAGAATATCTAACCGCAGAATACATAGTTAGGTTACCAACTATCCCCGAAGGGGTACAATCAATAAGGCAGTTCCCAAATGAATTTGCTATTGCCATAGCAATTTCTTCAAATTCAAGTTTCTATTTTAATGAATTTATATATAAAAGAATTTCACGAATAAATCTTCCTAAAAGCTTTTATCAGACATTTATAAATAGACTACTATTGGAGAAACCAGAATTTAACCGGGACCAATCTGTCGGTATTTCAGCATTGCTATTATACTCTTTAGCATTGTCTGGAAGTTCCGACAATAAGCAGCTTCATTTGTTTGTGATGGATAATCTTGTAAAGGAGTATGAGGAATTCATGATCCATGTTTTTAAAAGAAATTCAATAAACGAGATACTGAAGAAGTATAAACTAGAGGCCAAAGAGGAATCCTTGAATTCGACAACGGTGTTGAGACTTGTATTAAAAAATGAAGATGCAAATAATAATGTGATAGAAAGATACCCTCTTCCTAAACATTTAAGTTGCAGAGAGTCATTCATAGAATAGCCGTATGCGACCCACCAACTCCATGTTAACCTTTGATTTGTAGTTTTGTGGATATAGATCCCTGACGTTTTTGTGGTTTGTCTGCATGATGTTTTCAAGGGTATACTTGAGCCATTCATATGGATTTACATCATGTTTTTTGCATATAGAAAAGAAGGAATAGATCATGGCAGCCTTCTGTACTGCGGCATGTGAACCTGACCCAACGGAGAGGACTGATTTGTATCCCAATTCTAAATGATTAGATGGACGGATATTCCCCTCTTTTATTCTCTTTATCCCTGAGCTCGCCTATAAAATCGGACAAGGTCAGAATCCCAGCCTGCTGGGCTTTTGTATAGGTGAGCATAATCGGTTTGGGCAGTACCAACTGGACTTTCTGGATTTTCATTTCTTCGGTCTGATTTGAGCTGATGGCAGGCTCCAAGGTAACCAAATGTTTGACAGGTATCCTGTCTGCTTCGGGTATCACCTGGCGCCAACGGTCCTTGGCCGTGGTTTTCAGCCCCAGCATGGTAAGCAGTTCTGTAGGAAATTCCGTAGCAAAATATTGTTCTATCCCAGGAAACAGAAAATCGGGTTTGTTGTTGCGCTCTGTCTTGGCACCACGGGTGTATTGGATTGCATTCCTGTCAAAAACCTCCGCCAAATGGTTCTCGAAGGCGTAGCCTGCTCTGGATTTACGCCTGTTTTGGACGCTTAAGGAAAACTTCACGAAATCATCCACATCCAGGCCGTCTTTTCCAAAACCCTCGCTCAATTTCCTGCCAACTATTTTTCTTTCCAAGGTCCTAAACAACGCTTCTTCCCATTCAAGCCAAGCCATCAGGGCCTCATCAGGAGCATCCGCGGCAGATACTTTTTCAGGAAGGGTCCGGCGGGCGTACCTGGAAAACACCGCGGTACTCGGAAAGGTCAAACCGAACTCCCTTATCATGTCATCCAGAAAATCCGGTTCTTCCTCCTCTATCTCCAGTCCGAGATAGGAAATGACCATTTTGCCAGCGTATCCCAGCTCGGACTTTTCGTCGCTGTACTCCCTTATAACGAATTTTCTTTCCGATTCTTCCAAACCGAAAAGCCAAAGCAACTGGCTTTCGTGGGTAGAGCCACTGGGACAGACAACTACCAATAGAAACCCTTCGGTGGATTTTGCTATAAGAACCAAGTCGGCTTCTTTTGCGAGTCCAGTGACGGTGTTGGCGCTATAATAGAGCCGGAACTCCGATCTTGTGGGGTGGTTCTCCCTGGCGTCATACCAAGTCAGCGAACCTTGATCGAACACCTGGTCATCCTCCTCATCCGCCAGATACAAAAACTTCGCGGGAAAGGATATCCGGCCAGATCCGAAAATTTCCTTAAAACCCAAGACTCCGTTGAACTCATGCTGATTGGAAATTTCTTTTCTTACCTCGACCTGGCTCAACCGCTTGGCCCCGGCTGCGACAAAATATTTTGACAAAGGGCTGCCCATCTCAGTTTTTTTGCTCCAAGGCGTGGACAAGCTGTTTTCCCACTTCCTGCATCAAAGGTACCACAACGGAGTTTCCAAACTGCTTGTAGGCTTGGGTATCGGATACCGGTATTTTAAAATCCCCCGGATATCCCTGCAGCCGGGCACATTCTCTGGGGGTCAGTCTGCGGGGATTTTTCCCTTCCTGAGGGATCAGAATTTCGGAACCGTCCTTATAATACCTGGCACTCAATGTCCTGGCCACACCGTCAAAATCCACCAAGCCAAAACCAAAGCCGTTGCCTTTTGCCTTGTGTTTAAGGGCGTATGTCTGGAGGTAGCTCCAAAGTTTGTCGGTAAGTGTGTATTTTTCCAAAACCTCTGGTTCTAGAATGTCCTCCACCACCATGGGGGGATTTTCCGGCATCCTGGGAAAGGAAAAATCTTCCTTGCCGCCGAAGACTTGGGTATCAAAGCCCACTATTACAATCCTTTCCCGGTGTTGGGGAACGTAATATTTTCCATCCAATATCCTGTAATGGATGTTGTAACCCAGTTTCTTCAATGTTCCCGAGATCACCTTGAATGTATTGCCTTTATCGTGAGATATCAGGTTTTTTACGTTTTCAAGAAGGAAAGCCGGAGGCCGCTTTTTCTTCAATATCCTCGCTACATCAAAAAAAAGCGTGCCTTGAGTTTCGTCCAGAAAACCATGCTTCCTCCCCAGCGCGTTTTTTTTGGATACACCCGCGATGGAAAAGGGCTGGCAGGGGAAACCCGCTATCAATACGTCGTGGTCAGGTATGTCTTGCTCACTGATTTTCGTAATATCGCCGAAAGGCACCTCCCCGAAATTAGCCTCGTAGGTCTTCTGGGCATAATGGTTCCACTCACTGGTAAAGACACACTTGCCACCCAAATTCTGAAAGGCCAGCCTGAATCCTCCGATACCCGCAAAAAGGTCTATGAACTTAAACCGGTGTTTTATAGGCGGTGGAAATGGAACATCCCATTTGATCGGTAAATAGGGCTGGTACCACAGTTCATCAATACGAACATCTTTATCGCAAATTCCCTGCACATACTGCCTGGCCTCCTGACGGTAATGGTCTTTGGATCCGTTATCGATTGTCTGCAGAAAATGGGTCAGGTAAGCTAACTCCGACTGTTCAGGTCTTTTGATTTCGATTTTAAGTCTGGTTCTGAGTTCGGAGTAATTTACAGCCATCGTAATTTAGAATGGGAATTGAAAATGATTTTCCAAATATAGGAATTATTGCCATGCATAGCTACTGCATTTTCGGTTTCCCTCAGGCAAAATGGCCAGGAAAGCCGGGACCGAGTTGACTCAACAGCGGCCAAAAAACCCAGTTCATTTCCCCGAAAAAGCTTTTCCTATGTTGTCGATGGACTTGGCATAACCCAACTGTAGTTGAACGAAGTCCCCTCCCTTACTGGTAAGGTTAAAGAAGTGATTGAACCGGATAAACAGTTTGTCCTCCAATTTTCCGCCCAAACCCTGTTCTATTTCCGTTTTTATGGTCGCAATATTTGCTCTGCCGAAACTGAAGTGTTGGTTCAAGGGAGCCAACTCCTCGGTTTTGTTTATCCAGTGAAACTGCATGCTAAGGTTAAATTTGAGAAGGGTGGCATCGGAAACCCTTATATTCCAGTAAGGGTCGATCCTAAACACATGGGAGTTGACTTTTCGGCGTTCCGGGTCTTCCACCCCGCCGTCTTTTAAAAACGAAGTGTAGTATTCATACCCGGGATTGAGGCCAAAGCTTCCACCCCCTCTTATATTTATACTCAAAAAAATTCAAAAACATACCGAAGGTAAAAGGCCTTTTTTGAACAAGTTCCAGCCTTTTGTTGATCGCATTATTCTCGTAAAACACATCCTGAAATTCCCTATCCAATCGTGTAAGCTGAAAATAGGGTCTGACAAAATTCCCAAATACCAGATTGGTATTACTGACGTTCCGGGTATTCAGGATGACCCTAAAGTCGCCTTCCGTCTGGATGAGACCATTTGGCTCGTTAAAAATAGTTGCCATCAAGTCAGTGTAAATCCTCAGGTCCACCGTCAGATTTGCCCCTTTGGTAAAGGTAAAGACCGTATCGTCGGCGGTCAACGTAAAACTGGTATCATCTGGGATGAGGCTGTAACGGGAAAGGTTGTCGTAATATAAAAACTGGTTGAGTTGGATATGTTTACGGGCGTTTTTTTTATCCCGTACGTTGTAAAAATAATCTTCCAGCCTGCCATTGTTCAGGTCTTTAATGGATATGATATTTTGGTTTTCAAACCTGAAGCGGGAGGGGTTGTCGGTTGCCACAAACATCTTTTTGATCATGCCGTCCTCCACATGGATCGTGACGCTTTCAATCGAAAAAAAAGCATTTTCGGATTCGGGAATTGTATCGATCGATTTTTTTTTCCGCAGTTAGGACAGATCTGATTTCCAATTGCCTGGTCTTAAGGTGAATTTTACCGATTTCCGTTTGGCCAAACAATAGGGACCCAAACATTAAGTTAAAAATAATGGTTATAAAAAACTTTTTCATTAATTCAAAATTTATTAACACGATATGGTTTAAATATAAAAATAAAATTATATATAAGTTAATGCAATAGAATATAATTATGTAAACACATCTAAAATTATTTATAATATTTTAGTTAAGATTGCACCCAAACCTTGTCATAAAAAGAGCATCCAAAAAATTAAATCGCAGGAATGGGACGTTGACCTGTCTACTGACACCGGCAGGGTAGCGTCTTAAGTCAAATCATCTTTTTTGAAAGAACTTCCTTTATCACCTTTATTACAGAGGCGCCCAATTCCTTCTTGACCTCAAAATCCCAAAATCTCAGTACCGTCCAGCCTTTGGACCGGTAGTACGCGTTCACTTCGCGGTCCCGCTGCATGTTGCGCTCGATCTTTGGGAGCCAAAAAGCCCGGTTGGACTTGATGGTCTGGCGGCGGTTTTCCCAGTCATGGCCATGCCAGAAGGCCCCGTCCACAAAGATGACCAGCTTGTATTTGATAAAGGCAATGTCCGGTTTGCCCGGTAGCTTCTGTTTGCTTTTCCTGGACCGGAGCCCTGCGTGCCACAGTGCCTTTTTGAACAGTCGCTCGGGCTTGGTGTTCCCACCCCTTATCCTCGACATGTTGAAGGACCGCTGCTTCGTGGTGTAGAAGCCGTTTTCTTCGCTGAACTTGGGTACGATAATCTTAGGTTCGCTATAGGGTTTTTTCGGCATGGCGATCAGTGGGCTTGGTCAGATCGGACTGAAAGTTACAAAGTTTTTTGTATTCAAGCGGAAGGGCATTGGCATTTCCTTTTACCGCAAGTCTGACGGAGTTAATGAAAAACAAATTATAGATGGGTTTGAGGAAGGGGAGGGTTGGGTTGTTGGGAATGGTTGTCGTGGTTGGGGAGTGGGATTTGTTCGCGTAGCGCCTGTGTCAGGAGCGCTGGGCCGTCGGAGTTCGATTGACGTTGCTGCCTATCATTTTCAATTCCGATAGGATTTTGTCCGTAAGGGGCCGGGGATTTCAATCCCCGGTTACAATGGTTTCACCCGCTCCGCGGGTTTTGGCCTCTCCTGGTCTTATGCCGCAGGCATTCCTAATCTTATCCTTAGACGAGAGTGTCCATGAAGAGACTGTTTTCCCGGTTTGGCTGGGATTAACTCGTGCCGATAACGTATTTATGGCGTCCTCCCCAATTGGGCATTTTCTGAAATATTAAGTCTAGCGTGGACGGTCGTCTGGCAGACACCTGATCCAAGCGGGTGGGCCGGCAAAAATGCGGGGGTGGGTGGGCCTTGCGGGGAGAAGCTTATTTTTGCCTTGATTTTTTGGTACTTTTGGATCAAGCCAAAAGTACAGAAGAGGAGTAGGATAATAGAAAACAACCACCTGCCCTTATGCCACAGACATTCCTAATCTATCCGCTGACGAGAGCGTCCGGGGAAAGGACTGCTTTTCCGGTTTGGCCGGGGTTACGTTCCCGAAGTGACGGACCCCCTGTTAGATGGAGTTAAAAAACCGGCATTGCAAATGCCTCTGTGCCGTTTTCAAAAAGGAAAGGAGGGATGTAATTGCAAATTACACCCAGTAAGGGTTGTCGTGGTTGTCATTGTTCGGGAGTGGGATTTGTTCGCGTAGCTCCTGTGTCAGGAGCGCTGGGCCGTCGGAGTTCGATTGGCGTTGCTGCCTATCATTTTCAATTCCGATAGGATTTTGTCATGGTTTTTGCCTGGTTCCCGGCAAAAACGCACGCCAAAATCCTGTAAACGTTTGTCCGTAAGGGTCCGGGGATTGAAATCCCCGGTTACAATGGTTTCACCCGCTCCGCGGGTTTTGGCCTCTCCTGGTCTTATGCCGCAGGCATTCCTAATCTTATCCTTAGACGAGAGTGTCCATGAGGAGATTGCTTTCCAGGTTTGGCCGGGGTTACCTTCTTGAAGTGACGGACTACCCTGTTAGATGGAGTTAAAAAACCGGCATTGCAAATGCCTCTGTGCCGTTTTCAAAAAGGATAGGAGGGATGTAATTGCAAATTACACCCAGTAAGGGTTGTCGTGGTTGTCATTGTTGGGGAGTAGAATGTGGTGGCATCTTAACCTGTCCTGGATTGGCGTTGCTGCATATGATTTTCAATTCCGATAGGATTTTGTCATGGTTTTTGCTTGGTTCCCCGCAAAAACGCACGCCAAAATCCTGTAAACGTTCGTCATTAGGGGTCCGGGGATTGAAATCCCCGGTTACCATATTTTCACCCGCTCTGCGGGTTTTGGTCTCTCTTGGTTATGCCGCAGGTATTCCTAATCTTATCCTTAGACGAGAGTGTCCGGGAAGAGACTGCTTTCACGGTTTTGTCGGGGATTAACTCGTGCCGATAACGTATTTATGGCGTCCTCCCCAATTGGGCAAAATGTTAAGATTCAAGCGGGCGGGCCGGCATCCCGTACAGCTGTCGGGAGCGAGGGGGCGCGGGCCTTGCGGGGAGAAGCTTATTTTTGCCTTGATTTTTTGGTATCCCGAAAGCTCCGCGCATCGGGACCAAAAGTACAGAAGAGCAAGAGGATAATTAAAAACAACCACTTATCCTAAAAAATAAGCAATCATTATCTCCTTGGCGTAGTAGGCGTTGTAACTCTGCCATTCCATCACTTGAATTGGTAATTCAATTTTTACAATTGGAAAAATAAAGGATTAGGCCTATTTTTAGTCCTGACTATTAACCTATTGATGATGAAAAGAATTTTTCTATTGACTGCCCTCGTTTTCCTGAATTTTCCCTTGATCCAGGCCCAACAGGGAACCAAAGAACGGGTCAAAGTTCACAGCAAAGCCCTGGAAGGCAACCTCATCGGTGATCCTGCCGAGCGGGAGGTGACGGTGTACCTGCCTCCCTCGTACGCCTCCCAGCCGGACAGCCGCTTCCCGGTGCTGTATATGCTCCATGGCTTTACCGACACGGACGCGCAATGGTTCGGGTGGGAAGACCACTGGATCAACCTGCAGGATGTGATCGAGCAATCCCTGGCTGAAGGGCTTTCCCGGGAGATGATCGTCGTCATGCCCAATGCCTATAACCGCTTTAAGGGAAGCATGTATTCCAGCTCCGCCACCATAGGCGACTGGGAGACCTTTGTCGCCAAAGAACTGGTGGCCTATATGGATGCCCACTACCGGACCCTGCCGGATGTAAAAAGCCGGGGGCTGGCCGGACACTCCATGGGCGGATACGGCACCCTCCGCCTGGGGATGAAATACCCGGATGTTTTTTCTTCCATCTATGCGCTGAGCCCCTGCTGCATGGAAGGGGGACCGGGCACCAACCCGGCAATGATGGAAAAAATTGCCTCCTTCTCCACTTTTGAGCAGTTGGAGGAAACGTCCTTTTTCGAAATAGCTGCCCTGGCCACTTCCGCGGCCTTTGCCCCCAATCCCCGCAACCCGCCTTTTTACCTGGATCTGCCCTTTGCGGACGGAGAACCGCGCCAGGATATCGCCAATAAAATAACGGCCAACCGGACCCTCTCCATCATCGACCAGTACATCCACAACCTGAAAAAGCTGAAAGCCATAGGCCTGGATGCCGGACTGCAGGACCGGGGGATCAGCGAAGCCTCGAAGAAGCTGCACGGGTTGCTGGACAGCTATCAGATTCCCCACCAATATGAAAGCTATGAAGGGGATCACCTCAACCGGATCGCCGAACGGATCCAAACCAAGGCACTGCCTTTTTTCTCGGAAAACCTGGTGTTTGAACAGGAAAAAACGGCCAGCATCATCGAGGACGGCGGTACGGGTGAATACCCCGCCATCATGAGGACTGAATCTTCACTGCCTACCCATACCGTCTTCAGGCCTGAAGATGTCAGTGTCTTCGGCAATGCGAACAAACTGCCCATCATCGCCTGGGGAAACGGGGCCTGTTTTGATTCCCCCTGGGAACATGTCAATTTCCTGAATGAGGTGGCTTCCCATGGCTTTCTGGTGATTGCCGTTGGCACGATGCCCAAGCAAACGGAAGTGCGCTCGGTATCACAGAAATTGCTGGATGCCATTGACTGGGCCATCGCCCAAAACAATGACCCCGGCAGTCCCTATTACCAAAAAATAGATGTTGGGAAAATCGCGGTAAGCGGCATGTCCTGCGGGGGGTTGCAGACGCTGGAAGTGGCGGGTGATCCCAGGATTACCACCATTGGGGTTTTCAACAGCGGCGTACTGAAAAATCCCGGGGGCGGCAGGCCCGGCATGCCCCAGGTCAACAAGGCCCAGCTCCAAAAGATCCATACCCCCACACTGTACCTTTTGGGCGGCACTTCTGATATTGCTTATGAGAATGGCATGGATGATTTCCGGCAAATCAACCACGTCCCTGTTTTTGTAGGCAACCTGGAAGTGGGCCACGGGGGGACCTATGGCGAACCTCACGGCGGGGAATTTGCCCGGGTGGCCACGCGGTGGTACAAGTGGCAGTTGAAGGATGACCATGAAGCCGGCAAGCTGTTTATGGGCAACCCTCCCGGCCTTTCCCGGTCCCAGGGGTGGCTTGTTGATAAAAAGAACCTGCCGTGATGGGAGGGATGTAATTGCAAATTACACCCGGTCATTTAGCGGTCTACATCCAACGTATCATTCCTTCACCCCCTGGGTTGGGTTAAAGAAACCGGCATTGCAAATGCCTCTGTGCCTTTTTCCAAAGGGATAAGAGGGATGTAATTACAAATTACACCCAGTCATTTACCGGCCTACATCCAACGTGTCATTCCTTCACCCCTGAGTGGGGTTAAAGAAACCGGCATTGCAAATGCCTCTGTGCCTTTTTCAAAGGGATAGGAGGGATGTAATTACAAATTACACCCAGTCATTTACCGGCCTACATCCAACGTGTCATCACTTCACCCCCTGGGGAGGGTTAAAGAAACCGGCATTGCAAATGCCTCTGTACCGTTTCAAAAAGGATGGGAGGGATGTAAATGCAAATTACACCCAGTCGCCTCCCTGCCCCATATAAATCTACATCCAGAGTATCCCTTCACCCCATTTTAAGGAATCAGACTTTTCACTCGCCCTTAAGCACTTTTGCAGGATTTCCCATAGCTGCCCTGAAGGATTGGATGCTTACCGTTAGGACGGTAATGATGCCCACCAGCATGGCTGCTTTCAAAAACAGCTGTGGCGTCACTTCAATCCGGTAGGCGAAATTGTCCAGCCAGCTCTGGGCCGAATACCAAATCAGCGGCACGGCAATCAAAAAGGCCAGCAAGACCATTAAGAAATACTGTTTGGTCAAAGTCACCAATAGGGAATCCAACCTTGCGCCGAATACCTTTCTGATGCTGATCTCTTTGGCCCGTTGATGTACATGGTACTCCACCAGTCCAAATAAACCCATACAGGCCACAAAGACCGTCAGTGTTGCAAAAATGTTGAGCAATGTTGACAGATTTTGTTCCGACCGGTACATTTTGTCAAAATTCTCATCTACAAAGCTATAGCTGAAAAGCTGGCCTGGAACCTGGGCGGCAAAGACTTCTTCAATTTGGTTGATCTGTGCCTGGGCGCGGCGATGGTCCAGGCGCAGGGAAAGCGTATAGAAGATTTCAGGCTGCATGTGCATCACCAGAGGGATAATGGATTCTTTTAGGCTGTTGGTGTGGAAATCCTTAACCACTCCGATCACCTCACCCTGCTTTAGGGAATCAGCTGTCCACATATCCCAATCAAGCCGCTTACCCAAAGCTTCTTCAGGAGTGCCAAAGCCAAAGTTACGGGCGGCTGTTTCATTGATGATAAATGCTTTTGAAAGATCGGTGCCAAAGTCACGTGAAAAATCACGGCCTGCCAGAAGCTCCATTTCAAAGGTCCGGATGTAATCATGATCAACCAAAAACATAATGGTGCTCAATCTTTCGCCTGTTTCGGGGTTGATCACACCGTCCTGCGCAAAGATATCGCCTGGAATTCCATAGCTCCAGGTCGCTTTATCCAAGCCGGTTTTTTCCAGCACCGATGCTTTAATGCTTTCGAGCTGACTTACTTGTACACCCCGTCCGTAAACCGACAATAAGGTGTCTTTGTCAAAGCCCAAATCCTTACCCTTAAGGAGATTGTTTTGCTCCACCACTATCCACGCGCCTATGATTAAAAAGAAGGACAATACAAACTGAAAAACCACCATTGCTTTTCTGAATGTGCCATGCCTTCCTTGGGAATCTTTGGCCGCGGAGATAATGGCTGTAGGTTTGAAACCGGACAATAAAAAAGCAGGATATGCCCCGGCCATTAAGCCCAGAAAAATGAAGGTTCCAAAAGCAATGGCCAATGAGGTTAAAGTCAATGGCAGTGATAGCGTCTTCCCTGTAAAGTCTGAAAGGTACGGAAGGGAAAGTTTTGCCAAAAGCAAGGCCAGCATCAATCCACAAAGGGTGAAGGCAAAAGACTCTAATAAAAACTGTATCTTCAGATGGGACTTTTGGGCGCCAATGACCTTTCTTACCCCAACTTCCTTCATGCGTTTGACCGCACGGGCCGTGGATAGGTTAATGAAGTTGAAACAGGCTATCAGCAGGATCATGCTTGCGGCTACGATCAAAATCAGTACCGTATCCTTATTGCCGACTACCGCCAGATCATACTGAAAATGAGATGACTCCAAATGGATATCGGTGAGATTTTGGAAAAATGGCACCGAACGGAAGCCTGAATCGGAATTCAGCGGAGCGGTTTCCTGATCCACATAGGCCTGAAACTTGCTTTCCAGGCCTGAAACGTCTGTCCCTTCCCGCACCTTAAAGTAGGTATAAAGCTGGTGCCATTGCCAAGAGGTGATCCTGTCCTTCATCCAGGCAAGGCTTTGAAGGGAAATCAGGAAGTCCAACTGCAAATGGGAATGTGTGGGGAAATCCTGGAAAACATGGGTGATCTCATGATCGGTACCATCGATCTTAATGGCTTCCCCTACCGGGTTTTTGTTGCCAAAATAGCGGTTGGCCATCGTTTTGGAAATCGCCACAGCATGGGGTTTCTCCAAAACCCGGTTTGGATCTCCCTCCAAAATAGGAATGTCCATCATACTGAACAATTCACCCTCACCATGAGCACCTCGCTTTTCGCTGAAGAGTTGATCTTCCAGTTGCACCTGTTTTTCACTTATCGTGCCAAGGATTCTGGCCGTCTGTTCCACCTCTGGAAATTCCTCATGCAGGGCGGTCGCCAACATGGGCTGGACCATGGGGGAAAACCTTTCCCCTGCCTCGGGTGAACTTATACGGCTATAGACCCTGAAGACTTTATCACCTTCAGGATGGTATCTGTCATATTGATATTCATCATATATATAAAGAGATATCAAAATAAAGGAAGCCAAGCTGATTCCCATCCCCAAAATGTTGATGGCTGAAAAAGATTTGTATTTCAGCATGTTCCTGAAAGCGATTAACAGGTAATTTTTCAGCATGTGTAATTTCTTTAAAACATCAGAGACCTGCTTGTATGACAAAGGGAATACCAAACGGAAAAGGGCAAAGGAAGCTTTAAACAAAGGTGCATGCAATTCGCCGGTTCCAAAAATGGACGAAGCTGTCCGCGAGCGGTCGGAAGTAAAAAATGGGAGAGGTTAAGCATCAATATTGATTCACGCGGTGTTTAAAGGATTTTGTTTGATAATGTTCGAACCCCGCCAAATTTCCAAAATCGGCCGTAGGCGAACAAAAATGTCCGCCAAAAGACCTTTAAAAATTCTCGTAATAAGGTTTTGGATAGGTTTGAGAGGTAAAAATTGTGGCATTTGATTAGTGAGAATGAAGAAAACGGTATTTGACAAAAATTCAAAAAACGCTCCCATGCTGAAGCATTACTTCCACATTACTATCCGGAATATCCGAAAGAATCTGGTTTTTTCCCTGATTAATTTTTTGGGCTTATCCGTCGGGCTTTCTGTTTCGGTCATCATATTGTTGTTTGTTCAGTTTGAATGGAGCTTTGACGATTTCCATCAGGACGCCGACCGGATTTTCAGGCTCAAAAGATTTGAAATGTTTGACGATGGGATGGTACAGTCGTTTGCGACTCCCTATATTCTCGGCGAGGTGGTGGAGAATGAATTCCCTCAGGTCCAAAAATCCACCCGACTGATGCAAGCTTCAAGGCCGTTTAAACTTCCCGATGAGACAGAATACAGACAGCCTATCTCCTTTGTCAGCCAGCAGTTTTTGGAGATTTTCGGCTTTGAATTAGAAGAAGGTGATATCGCTCCGTTATTTGCCGGCAAATATGACATTATCCTTACAGAAACTGCGGCTAAAAGGTATTTTGGTCAACAGACCGCATTGGGTAAAGTTGTAGAAATGCAATTGATGGACGATTTTATTCCATTTACTGTGAGAGGAGTGATGAAGGATGTACCTGCCAATTCCAGCATAGCGGTGCAGGCTCTGGTTTCCGATGAATTATTGAGAGACATGTACTCTGAAGGGGCACTCCACAACTGGTTCAATGTCATGACCGATACTTATGTCAAGACCCATTCAGCAGGCGATAAGGCGGCCTTGAGAAACGGAATGGAACCTATGATGCAGCGTGTCCTGGGGGATTACTACAGGGAAGGGCATTATTATTTTGAACCCTATGCACTTGAGGACCTGCATTTTCATACCGGAGAAAACCCTGGCAATATCCGGGTTACCAATCCCAGGATGCTTTACGTGCTGCTGGCCTTAGGCCTGATCGTTTTGGTGCTGGGGGCGATCAATTTCACGACCATGGCCATCGGCAAAGCAGTGGTCCGTGCCAAGGAAGTAGGGGTCAGAAAATCCATGGGTGCCGACAGGGGGCAGTTGACTTTTCAATTCATGTTTGAATCAATGGTGGTCACGGTGTTGTCTTTTATGCTCGCGCTGGTTTTGGCCGAATTGCTCTTGCCAAACTTCAACACCTTGTTTGAAACCAACCTATCGATCGACTATTCATGGCGGCAGCTGGGGCTGATGGCCGGGCTTTTGATAGTGCTCACCGCTATGGCTGGGGGATTTCCAGCCTTTTATATGGCCGGAATGCGGTCAATACAGGCACTTAAAGGGAGCTATTCGGTGAGTTTCGGAAAACAGGCCCTGAGGAAGGGCCTGGTGGGATTTCAGTTTTTCCTTTCATTTCTCATTATCTGCTGCACACTGGTTATGTACCGGCAGATGGAGGTGATCAGAAACCATAATCTTGGCTTCCAGGCAGAACAGCTTTTTGTGGTTCCGGTAGGCTATGAAGGGTCTGAATCTTTTACCAACCGTTTAAAGAACTCCTTTGATAAGGCGAATCTTTTCAGGGAAAGGCTAAAGGAGCGGACGGATGTTGCTGATGCCGCCCTTTCAGTTTCCTTATTCGGGTCCGGAGACTGGTGGAGAGCAGGTTTTACCAATTCTGACGGCAAACAGTTTTTTTTCAGACTCAACTTTGTTGCAGGGGATTATCTGAACACGATGGGAATACAGCTTGCCGAAGGGAGAAATTTTTATGAGGACATCACCTTTGATTCCGGTGCGGTGATGGTAAACGAAAGGTTCGCGGAACAAATGGGCTGGCAAAGCCTGGAAGAGGCCCAGCTTCCACCTTCAGCCAATTTTGACACCCACCAGGTGATCGGTATATTAAAAGACTTCAACCATGCCTCCCTTTATGAGGAAATCTCCCCCGTGTTGTTGTCCAGGAATCCGCGACTGATCCTGGAAGGAATAAACGATATCGAGATAAGCCGTTCCAACGCCATGGTGCTCGTCAGGAGCGCTACCGTCAGCCAGGAAAATTTCATAGCCATGCTTAAGGAGGAGTACGGGAAGATCTATCCGGGAGAAAACTTTGCGTATTATCCGTTCAGTGAGTTTGTTTTCGAGGAATACCAAAATGAGGAAAGACTGAGCCAAATGGTGACCTATACGGCTTTTCTGGCGATAATGATAGCCGTTATGGGACTGATAGCCTTTACGGCCATGACGGTGGCCGGAAGACTGCGCGAAGTAGGAATTCGGAAAGTATTGGGAGCCTCCCCGTCTTCCATTACCTGGTTGTTCAACAAAGAGTTTCTTACAATAACCTTAGTGGGCATCCTCCTTGCCATCCCGGTGGCCGTGTGGCTGATGCAGGGATGGCTGCAGCAGTTTGCCGTCCGGGAATGGCCCAGTGTAACCACTTTTGCCTTAACCATAGCCGGCGGGATAGCCCTCACCCTTGTATTGGTCACCTTACAGGCTTTGTCGGCTTCTTTCATTAATCCTGTCAAAACTATAAAAAACGAATAATGTAAAAATTCGTTTTTATAATCCCGCTGGGTTGGGTTAAAGAAACCGGCATTGCAAATGCCTCTGTACCGTTTCAAAAACGATGGGAGGGATGTAATTGCAAATTACACTCAGGGCGTGGATGCCGTCCAGTTAATTCGATAACATAGAAGGTTTTAACCAATTCGAGTCGGTTCATGCGGGTGGGCCGGCATCCCGTACAGCTGTCCACCTCCGTTAACTTAAGGACTAACCTGCTGACAAACAGGTTTTTGAGGACGGCGTAATTCCTCCTTGGAGGAATTGCGTAGTTTTTTCCCCATATTTGTTTA
>NZ_JBHSJJ010000027.1:0-29082 GCF_042652345.1 Negadavirga shengliensis | reverse complement strand
CTTTTATTTACAAATAAATAACTAAACAAATATGGGGAAAAAACTACGCAATTCCTCCAAGGAGGAATTACGCCGTCCTCAAAAACCTGTTTGTCAGCAGGTTAGTCCTTAAGTTAACGGAGGTGGACAGCTGTACGGGATGCCGGCCCGCCCGCTTAGATCGCTTCGGCGGACAGCGTTTCCGTCAATTACGCCGACAGGTTTCCGTTTCTCTCGATAACGGAAAAGTTCGTCAGATGCGAGTTATAAAAATTTAGAATTTAAAAATGAGAAATGATGGTGTTGATTTGCCTGCACCCAGGACCAGCGTGGACCTCATACGTAAAGTGCAATTGGCAGCCGTGAATAAACATTGCCCTGAAACTGATTTTGAAGGGTTTTCTGAAATATGTCGTTGGTAAAAGTTTATCCCTGCCAACCGGAAAAGCAGTCTCTTCATGGACGCTCCCGTCTATGGATAGATTAGGAATGTCTGGGGCATAAGAGCAGGAGAGGACAAAACCGTGTAGCGGGTTTTTCCCCTGTTTAAAATCTTCGACAATCAGGGACGAGTATTTAAAAATAATCCAAAAGGCACGGGATTAGGGGTAGAAGCAGAGATAGCCTTGACCATTAAAATTGGTTATGAAAACGATGCAATATACTCAGGTTAAAAAGGGTTATTTTCTGGGTAAATGGGTAGGGCTTCCTACAAAAAGCTCAGCAGCCTCCATAATCGTTTCAGAGAGCGTGGGATGAGGGTGGATGGTCAAGGCCAGGTCTTCCGCAGTGGCAGCCATTTCTATGGCCAAACAAATTTCCGGGATCAGCACGCCCGCATGTTTACCGACGGCACCTCCCCCTAAAACCCTTCCGGTTTCCGCATCCAGAATCAATTTGGTCATCCCGGTTTCTTCACCGAGGGTGATGGCCCGGCCCGAGGCGGACCAGGGAAATCTTTCCACTTTTACTTTCATGTCTTTTTCTTTTGCCTGGATCTCTGTTAGGCCACACCAGGCAATTTCCGGGTTGGTAAATACGATAAACGGGATGGCCATCGGATCATAAGCCGAGCCGGCTTTCCCGGCAATGGCTTCAGCAGCTACCCGCCCCTCATGGGTAGCCTTATGGGCAAGCAACGGCTCCCCTGTTATGTCCCCAATGGCAAAGATGTTTTCAATGCTGGTTCTCTGCCGGACATCAACTTTCAAAAAGCCTTTTTCATCCATTTCAGGGTTGATCTTGTCCAGATCCAATGAGGCCGAATTGGGTTGTCGGCCCACAGCCACCAGGATTTTATCAAATTTCTTTTCCTTTATTTTCCCACCGGTTTTCAGTTTTACAGTTGCCTTTCCCTTTTCAGCGTTCACCGCTTCCACTTGGGTTTCAAAATATACCGCCTCAAAAAGACCCTTATTTGCTTTCTCAAAACCTTTGATGAGATCATCATCCGTTCCGGGGAGAAAATCTGCCGTCATTTCCACAATGGAAACCTTGCATCCAAAAGAGGCATATACGCTACCCAATTCCAAACCAATATATCCTCCGCCAATAACCAACAAACTGCCAGGGATTTCCTTTAATTCCAGCGCATCCGCAGCGTCCATAACTACGTGATGGTCAATTTCCACGTTGGGCAGCGTCATGGCAACCGATCCGGTGGCTATAATGGCATGCTTGAATTCAAGGGTCAGTTTTCCCCCGGCATCCTCATCTACTTCGAGTTTATTTTTGGAAGTAAATTTGGCCCTGCCTCTGAGGTATTCAATATCCCTGCTTTTTGCCAATTGGCCTAATCCGCGGGTAAGTTTGGCGATTACCTTATTTTTCCAGCGGTTGATTTTTTTTGCATCAACATCCGGATCCTTGAATGCCAGCCCCCATTCCGCCGCTTTAGCAGATGTCTGCTTGATTTCGGCGAGATGCAGCAGCGCTTTGGACGGTATGCATCCTCTATATAAACAAACGCCGCCTGGATTGGCCTCAGGATCTATTAGCGTCACCTTTAATCCCAGATCAGCTGCCCTGAAAGCTGCGGCATAGCCTCCCGGTCCAGCTCCCAGAACCACCACTTCTTTTACATCTTTTCCGGCCATCACTTTTTCTACTTATCTGACATTAAATCAAGCTCCCAATAAAGCCTTATAAGGATCCTCAAGCGCCTGGCATATCCAGCGGAGGAATTTTACCCCGTCGGCCCCATCGATCAGACGATGATCATAAGAAAGACTAACAGGCAGTATTGGCCGGGCCTCAAAACCGTCATCTATATATACGGGTTGCATTTTTGCCCTTGAAATCCCCAATATGGCAACATGTGGAGAATAAATGATAGGTGTAAACTGTGTGCCGCCTATACCTCCCAGGTTGGAAACGGCGATATTTCCCCCCTCCATTTCTTCCGGTTTCAATTTCCCCTGCCTTGTTTTTTCTGCCAGCGCTGTGATCTCTATGGCTAAATCCATCACCGTCTTTTTATCCACATCCCGGACCACCGGCACCAAAAGACCTTTTTCAGTATCCACGGCTATGCCTATATGATAATACTTTTTAAAGATAACCTCTTCGTTTTCCATATCTATGCTTGCATTGAATTGGGGAAACTGCTGCAATGCATTGGCCAGAACTTTTACCAAAATGGCAGTAAGGGTGAGTTTGCCCCCTGCTTCCTCCGCATCTTTCTTGTACTTCTCCATGTATTTCTCAATACCGGAGATGTCGGCTTCATCGAACTGGAAAACATGGGGTACGGACTGCCAAGAAGCGAGGGTGTTCTTCGCCGTAGCCTTTCGTATATGGGAAAGCGGCTCTTTTTCCACCGGACCCCATTGACTGAAATCCGGCAAGGAGGATCCTCTTAAATCTTGCTTTCCCTCTTTTAAATAGGCCTTCACATCCGCTTCCGTAATCCTCCCCCCGGGGCCGCTTCCCTGCACCTTGCTTATCTCTACGCCCATCTCCCTCGCCAGTCTTCGGACTGCGGGAGAAGCGGGTACACCCTCCGAATCCTGCTCTTCCTTTTCCCCATTCTTCCCCGGTTTTTTTTCCTTTTCCCCATCTTCTTTCATTTTTTCTTCACCTTCCTCTTCCCCATCTTTTTCCTCCTTCTCCTTATCTTCTTCTTTCCCCTTTTTCTTTTCAACTTTGCCCTCCTTTTCGTCGCCTTCTTCCGTCTTTTCCCCTTCTTCATCTTCCTTTTCCTCATCCTCCTTCGCCTTTCCCTCTTCTTCCTTTCCCTTGTCTTCTTCCTCCTGATCTTCTCCTTTACTCTTTTCGGTTTTTTGCCCTTTTCCACCGCCTTCCTCTTTCCCTTCACCGCCTTCTTTTTCTTCATCCTCTTCAAGGATCAGAATGACATCTCCGACTTTCACCTCATCCCCCTCTTTGACTTTTATCTCCTTCACTTTTCCACTGTCGGAAGAAGGGACTTCCACAGATGCTTTGTCTGTTTCCACTGCAATGATCGACTGCTCTTTTTTAATATTATCCCCTTCGGAAACAAGCACTTCTATTACCTGGGCGGAATCCACGCCTTCTGAGATTTGCGGTATTTTTACTTCGATAGCCATGTTTTTGTTTTTCTTGTTGTGATAAGAATCAGGACGTCCTGGGGTTGGCTTTTTTGGGGTCAATCCCCAACTCCTTGGCAGCTTTTCTTAAATCAGTGGCACTCAGATGTCCCTGTAAAGCCAGCTCGTACAATACGGCAAAGACGATATGTTGCCCGTTTACCTCAAAAAATTCCCGCAGCAACTCCCTGGTATCACTTCGGCCAAAGCCGTCAGTTCCCAAAGCCGTCAATTTTGCGGGAAACCATTTGGCTATGGATTCGGGCAGCGCTTTGAGGTAGTCCGATACGGCGACAAAAACGCCTTCCTCATTTTCCAGACACTCCTGGATGTAATTTGATTCCATATTTAGATTTGCCTTCGACCGGTTGGCCCTTTCGGTATCTATAGCATTGTCATAAAGCGCTTTATAACTGGTAATGCTCCATATATCCGTAGCCACACCATATTTTTTTTCCAGCATTTCGGCTGCCTTCAAAACTTCTGTCAGGATGGCGCCGCTTCCAAAAAGATGGGCTTTCTTTTTTTTGGCCCTGCTTGACGATTTTTTGAACCGGTACATCCCTTTTAGAATACCTTCTTTACTGTTTTTGGGCATTGCCGGCATGGGATAAGTATCATTGCCCACGGTGATGTAATAAAAGATATTCTCCTTCTCCACATACATGCGCTTAATGCCGTCCTGGACTATGACCGCTATTTCATAGGCAAATGCCGGATCATAGGCCTTGAGGGTGGGAATGGCGTAGGCATACACATGGCTTTGTCCATCCTGGTGCTGCAGGCCTTCCCCAGGCATGCTTGTCCTCCCGGAAATGCCCCCTATCAGAAAGCCTTTGGCGCCTGCATCCGCAGCCGCCCAAACCAGGTCCCCTACACGCTGGAAGCCAAACATGGAATAGAAAAAATAAAAAGGGATGGTGTTTAAACCATGCGTCAGGTAAGCCGTGCCTGCCGCAATGAATTCCGACATGCAGCCGGCTTCGGTAATCCCTTCTTCCAGTATCACACCATCCTCGGATTCCTTATAGTACAAAAGGCTTTCCTTGTCTACAGGGTCATATAGTTGTCCATCGGGGGAGTATATCCCCACCTGCCGGAACAGGGATTCAATTCCAAAAGTCCGCGATTCATCAGGAATAATCGGGACAACAAGATCCTTGTAATGTTTGTCTTTAAGGAGTTTGCTCAATATCTTCACCATAACCATGGTGGTAGCCACCTTTTCTTCGCCCGAACTTTCAAAAAATTCCTTGAAAATAGATTCGTCCGGATTTTTCAGCGGCCTACTCATGTCTTTCCTCCGGGGTATAAAGCCCCCTGCTTCCTCCCTTTTTTGGATCAGGTATTTCATTTCCTTACTTTCCTTATCCGGCTTGATAAAAGGAATGGCTTCCAACTCTTTATCCGAGAGCGCAATTTTAAACCGGTCCCGGAATTGCTTCAGCGCTTCAATGTCCATTTTCTTGGTCTGATGGGAAACATTGCTGGCCTCACCGGATTTTCCTTGCCCGTACCCTTTTATCGTTTGGGCAAGGATAATTGTGGGCTGGTCTTTATGGGTCACCGCGGCCTTATAGGCATTGAAAATTTTTACAGGATCATGACCGCCTCTGTTTAATCTCTGCAGCTCTTTGTCGGAATAATTTTTGACCATTTCCAACAGCGCTTCATCTTTTCCGAAAAAATCCTGGCGCATGAACGCCCCTTCTGCATAAGCGTATTTTTGAAGCTGGCCATCAGGAATTTCATTGAGTTGTTTCCTTAATTGGCCATTATCGTCCTTTTCAAAAAGGGCATCCCAATCTTTTCCCCACAAAAGTTTAATTACATTCCAGCCTGCTCCTTTAAACAGCGCCTCCAGTTCCTGCACGATTTTACCGTTGCCCCTCACGGGGCCATCCAGTCTTTGGAGGTTACAGTTGATGACAAAGATCAAGTTGTCCAACTTATCCCTTGAAGCCAAATCTATGGCGCTGGTTGATTCCGGTTCATCCATTTCTCCATCGCCAATAAACACCCATATTTTTTGATTGTCTTCCTCAATAAGCCCTCGTTTTTTGAGGTATTTATTGAACCGGGCCTGATAAATGGCCATAATAGGCGAAAGGCCCATGGATACGGTGGGAAAACGCCAAAAGCGCGGCATCAGGAAGGGGTGGGGATAAGAAGATAGCCCGCCTCCCGGTAACAGTTCTCTGCGGAAATTCCTGAGTTCCTTTTCAGATACCTCTCCTTCCAAAAACGCCCGTGCATATACTCCTGGAGAGGCATGGCCCTGAAAATACACGATATCTGCTTTTCCTTTATCCCTTACTTTAAAAAAATGATGAAAGCCTACCTCCCATAAATCGGCAATGGATCCATAGGTAGATATATGGCCTCCAATCCCTTCAGCTTCCATATTGGCTTTTACCACCATGGCCATGGCATTCCAACGGATGATTCCGGTTAATTTTTCCTCTATTTCCAGGTCCCCCGGATAGGCAGTTTCCTTGTCAGGAGGAATGGTGTTCACATAAGGCGTATTAAATGGCATGGTAAAGGAAACGCTGTAATTCTTTGCTTCATTTTGAAGCAACTCCAACAATTCCTCCACCCGCTCCTTTGAGTCATTTTCCAAGACATAGCGCAATGAATCAATCCATTCCCTGTTTTCAGCTTTATAATATTTTGAACTTTCTTCCTTAGCCATTTGCCTCTTATTTATAATCAGTTATTTGATTCTCCTGTCATCGGAACAAACTTTACCGGCAAAAACTCTGTCTCCTCAAAACTGTCTTGATCTATCTTTTCAAACAGGATCAGATGCTGAATGGTCTCTCCTACCGGAGCGAGCAGCCTTCCTCCTACCTTCAGCTGCTGCTTTAAGGGCTGCGGGATTTTGGCTGCGGCCGCAGTAAGAACAACGGCGTCAAAGGGCGCCTTTTCCGGCCATCCGTCATATCCGTTTCCTGCCCGGACCGATACATTTTCAATACCCGCTTTGGATAAATTCTCCCTGGCAAGATCAGCCAGCCATTCAATGATCTCCACGCTGTATATGTGCGAGGCAATCCGGGATAAAACCGCTGCATTGTATCCGCATCCGGTTCCTACTTCCAGTACTGTGCTCTCTTTGTCCAACATTAATTTTTCGGCCATATAACCTACAATATAGGGTTGACTTATGGTCTGTCCTTTCCCAATGGGTAACGGCCCATCTTCATAGGCCCTGTCCATCAGCTCTTCAGGAACAAAAAGATCCCTGTCAACTTCAAGCATGGCATTAATTACCCGGGGATCCGTTACGCCTCTTTTTTTCAGCTGGTATTCCACCATTTCCATTTTTGTAGTGATCATGATTTCATTTGTTAAGACCATAAGATAAATTACAGCGGCCAAGCCATGCATTCTTTAGAACAGGCCCTTTTTAAACCTCAGGTATTTGTACAATTCCCCCGCCCAGACTATCACGGTTGAAATCAGCATCATTACCAGAAAATCCAGCACTGGAAATTCCTCGAACTCGAAGAGGGTTTTCAGCAACGGGATCTTCACGACTGCAAATTGTAGTGCAATTGCAGCGCCAAAGGCGATGTTTACCCAGAAATTTGTAAAAAAACCTATTTCAAATATGGATAAATGAAGGGCTCTCATATTGAAGATGTTGAATATCTGAGTCATGGAAACTATCACAAAGGTTGCCGTCCGTGCCATTTCTTCGCCTTGGGGGAGATAATGATTGAAAGTCAGTAAAGCCAGCGTCACCATTACCAGTGAAACCAACATGATATAAGGAACTACATCCCATTTAAAAATTTTCTCATTCTTTTTTACAGGCGGCCGGTGCATGATATCGCCATGGCCAGGTTCTGTTGCCAAAGCTATTCCGATGATCCCGCTGGTAACAAGATTAACATAAAGGATCTGGACAGCCGTCAATAGCAGAGGCAAGCCGATGGCCATGCTTAAAATGAAAGCTACGGCAAAAGCGAAGTTAGTGGTAAGCAGATAATAACTGGTAATCCGGACATTATTGAAAACTATGCGGCCCTCCCGGATAGCGTTCACGATGCTGCTGAAATTATCATCCTGCAGTACAATCTCAGATGCATCTTTAGCTACATCTGTACCGCGCTCTCCCATGGCGATGCCAACATCCGCACGTTTAAGCGCAGGGGCATCATTCACGCCATCCCCCGTCATGGCTATCAAAGTATCTTTTGCCTGAAGCCTTTCTGCAATACGGAGTTTCACATCGGGGTTCATTCGGGCGAAAACATTGACATTTTTGATATAATCGTCAAATTTTTCATCCTCAACCTCCAGTTCCTTGGTTACCATTGATATGGGATATTCGCTATCTTCATTTCCTTCCTTACTTTCAAGGATCCCCGTCTTTTCGGCTATTGCGGTAGCCGTATTTTTATGGTCGCCTGTGACCATCACGACGCGTATTCCCGCTTTCTTGCATTCCTCTATTGATTCTCGTACTCCTTCCCGGGGAGGGTCAATGATACCAGTGATGCCCACCCAGACTAAATCTTCCACATCATCCGAAGACAGCCCTTCCTTGCTATCTGATTTTTTGTATCCCAACGCAAGGACTCTCATGGCCTGATGGGCCCATTCTTCCATTTTATCCTGGATCTCTTTTCTTTTTTCATCCTCCATGGATTGAGGTCCGTCGGAGGTAAGGTATTCTTTGCTTAGTTCAAGTACCCTCTCAGGGGCCCCAATGACAAAAATTTCAGGACCCTCTTCCGTCTCCACCAATGACGCCCTGAATTTTCTTTCTGATTTAAAAGGCAGGTCCTCCAGAAGCTTATACTGATCAAAAGGCGTTTTCTTTTTCAACCCCGCTTTTTCCCCTATAACAAACATGGCAGCCTCAGTAGGATCCCCTCCTATTTCCTGTTCTTCTTCCTCTCCTTCTTTATCCCGCTTATCCCGTTCATTCCCCTCCTTTGCTTTTTTTGAAGACCGGTCCTTTTTCTCTTTAATATGTGCATTATTACAAAACGCAGCAATAACCGCCAGTTTCCGTTCAACCGGACTTTCCTCAAAATCCAATTCCTTCTCCCCCTCTACTTTGAAATCCCCCTCTAATTGGTAGCCGCTGCCACTTACAGCAACTTCCTTCCCAATACCGGTAAACAGCTTTTTTACCATCAAAATGCTTTTGGTAATGGTGCCTGTCTTATCAGTGAGTATTACGGATACGGATCCCATCATTTCGGTGGCAGTAAATTCCCGCATGATCACGTTTTGCCTGGCCATCCTTTTGGCGCCTATAGCCAATACGATACTGATTACCGCTGGAAGTCCTTCAGGGATAGTTGATACCAGTACCGCGATGGTTACCAGCAGAATTTCTTCAAACTCAAATTCCCGCATCCAATAGCCCAGGGCAAACACGATGGCCGAAGTCCCTATGGCTATTCCCGCCATCTGCTTTCCAAGCAGTGTTGTTTTTTTTCTGAAGTTTGAATCCTTGATTTCCATCTGCCCAATGGATTGGGCTATTTTACCGATTTCGGTCTGACGGCCAATCGCGGTAACCACAGCCTTTCCTGTGCCGTTTACCACGTTGGTACTTTTCCAGACCATATTCAGCCGGTCGCCTATGGCAGCATCTTTGTCTGTGCGGTCGGTGGATTTTTCCACAGGCATGGATTCTCCTGTCAGAGATGCCTCGGAAGTGTGTAATTCCTTGGCTTCCAGCAGGCGGCCATCGGCAGGAATAGCGCGTCCTTCTTCTAAAATGATTACGTCTCCCGGGACTACCGCTTCGGCAGAAATTTCTTTTTCTTCTCCATCACGCAGTACTTTGGCCTTCTTCTCTTCCAATCCCATAATAGCATGTATGGCTTTTTCCGCTTTATATTCCTCACAAAACCCATTACCGCATTAAAAACAATCACAAACAGGATGATATAGACGTCCGTCATTTTATCAGCCAGGAAGGCAATGGCGGCAGCAATAAAAAGAATCAGGATCAGAAAGTCCTTAAACTGTTTAAAAAACAGTTTGAGCGGATGGGTGCCCCTTTTTGCAGGAAGTTTGTTCTTACCATATTTTTCCTGCATTTTTTTTGATTCATCAGCAGAAAGTCCTTTCTCATCCGAAGAGAGTTTTTTGAGTGTCTCCTCGATGCTTAGGCTGTGGTAAGGATGTCCTTGATCAATATCCATAGGGCTGTTGATTGTTTCAGAGAATAAATAATTGGAGACATTCGCCAGTTATCTATTCATATTGGATGTGGGTGTTATTTTTTCTCCTCGGCTTCAAGGATGTTTTTTATTCCCTTTGCTACGGCATCAGGATTAAAGGAAATGCTGTCGATGCCTTGCTCAACGAGAAATTTGGCGAATTCCGGAAAATCACTGGGAGCCTGACCACACAGCCCTATCTTACTGCCTTTCTTTTTTGCGCTGGCAATGGCCATGCTGATGAGGCATCTGGCGGAAGCATTATTCTCATCAAAGAGGGTGTTTACACGCGAGGAATCCCGGTCAAGGCCCAATGTCAGCTGGGTTAAATCATTTGAGCCGATGGAAAACCCGTCAAAAATCTCAGCAAACTCTTCGGCCTGGATCACATTGGTGGGGACTTCGCACATCACATACACCTCCAATCCGTTCCATCCCTGCTTCAAACCGAATTCGCCCATGAGATGGATTACCTTTTCTCCTTCTTCCACCGTCCGGCAAAAGGGAATCATGAGCTTTACGTTGGTAAAACCCATTTCGTCCCTGACAATCTTCATCGCCTCACACTCCATCCTGAATCCTTCTTTGTATTCTTCACTATAATACCTGGAGGCTCCTCTGAAACCCAACATGGGGTTTTCCTCATGAGGTTCAAACGCCGAACCCCCAATCAGATTGGCATATTCATTGGACTTAAAATCGCTCATCCTTACTATTACCTCACGCGGATAAAAAGCGGCGGCTATGGTGGCCACACCCTCGGCCAGCTTTTCTACAAAAAACAGCCGCTTTTCTGAATAGTTTGGCGTTAACTCCTTTATTTTCTTCCGGGCCTTTTTGTCTTCCAGCTCGTCGAAGTGGAGCAAGGCAAGCGGATGTATCTGGATGGTGTTGTTGATGATGAATTCCAACCGTAAAAGGCCCACCCCCTTCACCGGGTAGTCACTGTAGTTATAGGCTAATCCGGGATCAGCGAGTATCAGCATTACTTGGGTATCGGGTTCTTCATATTTATCGAAATCGATCTCCTCTTCCTCCCATTCCAGGAACCCTTCATAGGCATTGCCCGTGTTCCCTTCCGCACAGGAAACGGTGACCTCTTGGCCGTCCTTGATTTTTTCCGTCCCATTCCCTGTCCCCACTACCGCTACCGCTCCGAGTTCGCGGGCAACGATGGCAGCATGGCTGGTACGGCCACCGCTGTTGGTGATGATGGCAGAGGCCTTTTTCATTACATTATCCCAATCGGGGTTGGTGATGTCCGTTACCAGCACATCGCCTTCCCGTAATTTGTCCGCATCATCAGGAGAATCAAGGATACGGCTTACCCCCTTTGCGATTTTTTCTCCCACAGCTGTGCCATAGGCCAGCACCTTACCTTTGTTCTTGAGCCTGTATTCCTTGATTTTTGACTTGGTCTTTCCGGAATGGACCGTTTCGGGCCTGGCCTGGACAATGTATAATTCCCCGCTCTCTCCGTCTTTGGCCCATTCAATATCCATCGGCCGCCCGTAATGATCTTCGATTTCCATAGACCATATGGCCAGTTGGGTGATTTCTTCATCATTTAATACAAACCTATTCCGGTATTTGAGGGGAGTGGTCTTATTGGTGGTCGTATTCTCATTCCCCCCGGTTCTTTTTGCATATACCATTGTCTTTTCCTTTGTGCCAAGGTGCTTTGAAATGATGGCACGCATTCCTTTTTTCAAAGCGGGCTTGAACACATAAAATTCGTCTGCATTTACCGCTCCCTGCACCACATTGTCTCCCAAGCCCCAGGAACCCGTAAGAAAAATCACTTGTTCATGACCACTGTCGGGTAAGATGGTAAAACCTACTCCTGCAGAGGCCTTGTCAGAGCGTACCATTTTTTGCACCCCGGCAGAAAGGGCCACTTTCATATGATCAAAGCCATTGTGTTCGCGATAACGGATGGCACGGTCAGTAAAAAGGGATGCGAAACATTTCCGGCAAGCCTCCAAGGTATTTTCCGGACCCTGGATATTCATAAAAGAATCATGTTGTCCCGCAAAAGAAGCCTCGGGTAGGTCTTCCGCCGTGGCGCTGCTCCTCACCGCGACACTGGTCAAAACGGTTTCCCTTTCCTCGAGCTTCCGATAAGCCCGCCGTATGCTTTCGGCCAGCTCTGGAGGAAACTCTCCCTGCAAAATGGCATCTCTTATCTTTTTACCGATCTGAGGAAGATTTTTGAATTCTTTTTTATCCAACTTCTGGAGTGCGGCTTCCAGCTTTTTTCTCAAATTATTATGCTTCAG
This sequence comes from Negadavirga shengliensis, assembly GCF_042652345.1. Classification (NCBI taxonomy): domain Bacteria; kingdom Pseudomonadati; phylum Bacteroidota; class Cytophagia; order Cytophagales; family Cyclobacteriaceae; genus Negadavirga; species Negadavirga shengliensis. The sequence continues at coordinate 17,061 of NZ_JBHSJJ010000027.1, read as the reverse complement.
ATAATCCCAGTAAGCTTGGGCAGTCGTGGCAAAGCCGGCAGGAATGTGAATGCCTTTGGGTCCTAATACACCTATCATTTCTCCCAAGGAAGCGTTTTTTCCCCCGACTTCAGCGGTATGTTGATTGCTGATCTCACTAAGAAAACGGATATAGCTGCTCATCTTTTTCTTTTTTTAAATTTCCGGAGGACAACTGGCCAGGCCCTTCACCCCTCATCACCGACAAAATCTACACCTAATGGCTTGCAAAAAAAATGCCTATTATTTATTGTTTTTATTATGTTATTAAAATAAAAATTCAATTTCTTACCAAGAAAAAACAAGGTGTATTTGAGTTATACAATTGATTTTAATTTATTTAGGATGATTATTATCCGAAACTCATCTATACTTTATCCTGTTCAAAATAGTTAAATTCATTTTTTGTTATTAATTTAAATTGATTTTGCACATTTAATATCTCTTCAATATCTATTTTAAATAAAATATAAATTCTATGAAAAAGTACATTGGAGTATTTTCCCCTCAGCTTTATGCCCTTCTTCGCATAATAGCAGGCCTGATGTTTGCCATGCATGGATCACAGAAACTTTTTGGATGGCCCGGTGATTCAGATCCGGTGGAGCTCTTTTCCCTTATGGGATTAGCAGGAATCGTGGAACTGTTCGGAGGAATACTGATCATGATTGGTTTATTTGCAAGCATTGCCGCCTTTATCTGTAGTGGCCAGATGGCCGTCGCCTTTTTTATGGTTCATGCCCCACAGCACTGGAACCCATTGATCAATGAAGGTGAATTGGCCGCAGTCTACTGTTTTCTGTTTCTGTATATCGCTTCAAAAGGAGCCGGCATATGGAGTGTAGATGGGGAAAGGAAAAAAACAGTTCCGGCTTTGTAACCGAAGTCTGGAAATAACGCCTATTGACGGCGGAAAAAGGTATTTATTGAGCCGGTTCCTCTGAACCGGTTCTTGTTTTTTTTAAGATTGCAAAATAGCAACACCGTCATATGAACCTATGTATGATGGGGTAAGGTGGATTCAGTGCATCAGTGGAGGGATCATTCTTAAAAACACCTGATATGCTAAAGTGGAACCGGAGCCATAATAAGGAATTAAATCAGATCCCACCCTGTGATAAGTGACCGTAAAACCTCCGTCTAACCAAAAAAGCCGGTTTTTGAGAAGATAAACAGAGACTCCCGGCTTTATGGCACCTATCCAGGTATTTTGGTCACCGTGTCCCTGTTCTCCTTCAATTCCGAGTTCATGAAAGGATTTTTGCAACAATTCTATCCTTCCGAAGACATTAAGCTTCTTTCCCTGCAGGGCCGATTCCAGCAAAAATGAATGGGAAGGAAAGATGTTGCCGGGCTCCTCTCTGTCCCAACTTCTGTTCAAACCATAGACAAAACTGCTGGACAGGACGCTTTCATGATCCAGCCAGATATTGTGCAGCACGGAAGCGGTTATCCTGTTCACATCTCTTTCCGGTTCATGTACTTCCGGAGAGTGAAGGTAACTGTAAGACGCTTGGAAAGCATAGGAATCACCCAATAGGTAGTGCACGCGTGTACTCCACGAATCAAACCGGGGTCTGTCGAACCAAAGCCTGTTTTCCCCCGGCTCCCTTCCCGTAAACAATGAACCTTCAAGTCGGAGCCTTTTATACCTGAATCCCGTACTGGCCACACCATAAATAATATGGGTAGCATCCTGCCAATGATGTCCTAACGGAGAATCAGGCATATTGAGAGCAGATGGCCGGTGCATAAAAGCCGGTGGCCCCAATGCAGGTTCTCCCGGAAACGCCAAATAAACATACGCATCGATATCTGTTGAAAAGGCATGGCTGTAGGCGACCGAAAGTTCCGAAAAAAGGTCATGGGGATGCTGCCGGTCAATCAGGGGGACGCCTCTATGGGTCTCTCCGGTCTGATAAAGAAGGGGATAACCGCTTCCCCCCATAATGAGTGGATCTGCCGAAAACATTCCTCTTATGGAAAACAAACCTTTTTTACCGATTTTCCTGTTTCCCATCATCATTACCCAGGTAGGAAGCATAAATTCCTTTTGGCTTCTTAAATCACGGTTGTGGGGATTTTGAAAAGTATAAGCCGGAAAAACCCCATAATGCAGCATCATGTTCCACTCCCCCTTCCGGGAAAAGTTCATGTACATGGGAGAATTAACCGGATGCCAGGCGGTCCCCGAACCATTGACCGTCATGGGGAGATTGCGGGACAGAAAAGAAGGAACTTCATCCATGTCATGATCTTCATGTTCGTCATGGTGCTGTGCATCAACGGCTAATGGAAAAAGCAAATAACATAATAACAACAGACCTAGGAATAGGGAATTACATTTGCATGGATAAATGTAGCCTGTTTTCCTCATACAGCTGTTTAAATCACAATAACTTGTATATGTTTTAGCTTTCATGTGCTTATAATTGATTTTTAAGCGTCACACTCGGTTCAAATTTTAATAAGACTCCTTTTCAAGCGAAAACTCCCTTATTTCCCCCTGTTTAAACTCATAAATTTGATCGATCACGCCTATCTTTACTTTATTTTTCCAACCTTCTTCAAAGGAAACTTTCAGTTTCTTATCATCAATCGAAATGGATATCCAATGCCTCCTATACTCTACTTTCAAAGTAATCTTCTTCAACTTTTCCAGGATGTAAGGGTTAATCCAAAGTGCGGTTTCCCCCACTTCAATCCCTAAGAAACCTCTTTGTACCAGATCCAGGGAACCTGCCATAGCACCCAAATGGATGCCTTCAGGCGTAGTCCCCCCCTGAATGTCTTCGAAATCACTTACCAGCACCTTCTTGAAGTTATCCCATGACTTCTTTTTGTCATATTTCAGGTGGATCCATGAAAACACCACCCTGCTTAAGGTAGATCCGTGAGAGGTCCGGCTCCTGTAATATTCGATGTTCTTTACAATCATTTCTTCTGTGAACTCATGGCCCAGCTTCTTGAAAATTTCGTAAACCTGATTTCTGGAAAAGAGATAAAAAAGCATCAAAACGTCTGCCTGCTTACTGGCTTTATAATTATTGGGCGAATCCCCCTCATTCTCCAGTACCCTGTCCAGCCGGTGAATATCCTTATATTTTTTGCGGTATTTCCCCCAGGGAAACTCCTCCAGTTTCTCATACCCTTCAAACTGTGCAATGATATGTGAGTTGATGAAGGGCACATACATTTTCCTGCTGATATCTGCCCATAGCGCGATCTCTTCGTCACCGATTGCAAGTTCTTTTAATATCTCCCTCTTCCTGCTCTTTTCTATCAGGCCTAGGATTTCTATGGCTTTCTGCATGACCCAGGCAGCCATGACGTTCGTATAAGCGTTGTTTTTCAGGCCGGGCTTATCAGATCCCGGATAAGAAGTATGATATTCGTCAGGACCCACCACACCATGAATTTCATAATGGCCTTTTTCATGGTTATAAATGACCATGCTCCCCCAAAAAGAGGCGATGCTAAGGAACATTTCGGCCCCAAAGAAAGAGAGGAACTGCTGGTCGTCCGTGGCCAAAAAATAGCTCCATATATTATAGGCAATCGCTGAATTTATGTGCCGTTGCAGATAAGTATTATCCGGTATCCATCTCCCTGAGTTGGGATTTAAGTGGATCACCTGGCTTTCTTCCCGCCCGTTGCTTCCACTCTGCCAAGGGTACATAGCCCCTTTTTTTCCTGCTTTTATTGCGGCAAATCTCGCCTCATCTATTCTATAATACCGGTACATTAATAAACTACGGGTAATTTCAGGAAAACGGAGGTTCAAATACGGAAAAATATAAAGTTCATCCCAGAAAATGTGGCCGCGGTAAGCTTCCCCATGAAGCCCCCTGGAAGGCACGCCAACATCATAGCCGATGATGTTGTAAGAGACAGTCTGCAGGATATGAAATATATGCAGCCGCAGCAGCCGCTGGTTTCTGTCATCCTCCACAATCTCCATATCTGCCCGGTGCCAAAGCCTTTCATAAGCTTCTGTATGGCGCAACAATATTTCCCGAAAACGGCCTGTGCGTTTTATGGTTTTTTCGGCTTCCAGCAAAGGTTCGCTGATGGCACGGTCACGGGAAGTAAATACCGCGACCGTCTTTTCCAAGGTATATCTTTGACCCTCTTTTACATCCAGCTGTAAAACCTGGGCAACATAACCTTCTTTCTGGCGGGTTTCGATCACCGGTTTCAGCTGTTTTTCCCGGAGATATATTCTTGTAGAAGCCGCCTGTGCCATGGTGATCCGGGATTGTTTTGTCCGCACCAAAAGGGATATGGAATCCTCGTCAATCTGATTGGTGGCACAGGGATTTAAATGATGACTTTCCAAATCTCTGTAACGTACCACATTGTCATTGGTGACATTTCCATCCAATGCCGAGAGAAATTCAACCTTTCCCCCCCAGTTTTCCGGGGTAAACGTCCATGTCAAACAAGCAAGATTTTTGTCCCGCATACTTACCATGCGGCGGCTTAAGATATGGCTTCGCCTCCCTTGGTCGTCTTCCACGCGGAAATCACGCTCCAAAACCCCGATTTTCATTTTAAGCGTTTGCTTGTAATATAGAATTTTGAATTTGGAAAGGTCCAGCCATTCGCCCCCTTCCCCTCTAAAACTCAAGCAAAGCCAATTGGGAAAGTTTACAAAATCTTCATTTTCAATCGTTTCTCCGGAAATATTTGTTTTTGCACGGTTATAGCCTCCAGCCAGATAAGTCCCCGGATAATTAACACCATTGTTGCCGGATTCTTCAGCAGCCCCCCGCGTCGCAATATAGCCGTTGCCCAACGTACAGATGGCCTCTCTTTGCTTTTGTTGCTTAGGTTCCCAACCCCTGTATGTTATGTTAAACCGATCCATCCGCCTTTCTTTTTATTCACATAACGTGCTTCTTTTCCTCCGGACAATTTTTCCTCTAAAGCAGCCTATTGCCAATTGACGCTTTTAGCTTATCCAGAAATCGTATTACCTCATCCGGATTTTCCAACTTATAGGTCGCGTAAGTTTTTTGACGGTGAGACCCCACAATGATCCCCAAACCTTTTTCATACACGGCTTTGTGGGCATCCTCGTCTGTGACATCATCCCCTATGAAAACAGGAAAATAATCGTCTTCCTTTAGTTTCAAGGCATCCATAAGCCACATTAACGCTTTTCCCTTGTGCCAATCCAGATCAGGTTTTAACTCCAGGATTTTCTTACCTGTGCCTTTTTTCAACCCTTTCTGAACCGCCACCTCTTCCAACACGGCCTTTTTAACATCATCTACCCTTTCTTTCTCCACGTTCCGGTAATGGACTGCAATAGCGTACTTTTTGCGTTCTATGAGTACCCCTTCAATCCCCCGGAGTTTCTTCTTAAGGTGGCTTTCAGCTTCATCCAGGGCCGGTAGGACCTCCTGTCCCTTCCTGTTTTGTTCTTCCAGTCCCTCCGGCCCAGTGATGTCAAACCCATGGCTACCGGCGTACACCACATTGTCCAGCCCCACTTTGGATTTCACATCCTGGCGGTCGCGGCCGCTGATGACACCAACAGTGATAATCCCGGCGAGGCCTTCAATAATTTTCTTTGCTTTTTCCGACAGCACGGCTTCTTCCGGATTGGAGACAATGGGAGTTAATGAGCCGTCATAGTCAAGAAACAAAACCGGTTCTTTCGCACCGATAAGTTTTATTATACCAGTAATGTTTTCGAGCGCATCAGGCAAATCATCCGGATTCCTACCTTTGGTTCCAAGTTCGATTTTATCATCTAATTCGGTGAGGTTTTCGACCACGATATCAGCACCTGCTTCTTCCAAAACCTGACCTTTGCCATGAGGGGCTTTCCCCACCACCAAGAGAACCCCTGCTTTTTTTCCCGCCTGAACCCCGGAAATGGCATCTTCGATGATGATGGTTTTTTCCTTAGCTACACCTAATCGCTCGCCCGCCCGGAGAAAAATATCGGGCTCAGGTTTTCCCTTCAAGTCTTCTTTTTCTAAAATCTCCCCGTCTATCCTGACATCAAAAAAGTTTGATAAGCCCGCCGAGGCCAAAATATGTCTGCAATTGCGGCTGGAAGAAATGACAGCAAGCCTGACTCCTTTAGCCTTCCATCTCTTGATAGCTTCCAATGTGTCCTCATATACATGCACCCCTTCTTCATCTAGAAGTTTAAGGAAAATATCGTTTTTTCGTCTTCCCAAACCCTGTACCGTAACCTCTTCGGGACCATCATCCGGTTTTCCCTCAGCCAGGTTAATATCCCTTGACTCCAAAAAACGCCTTATACCATCTAACCGCGGAATGCCGTCAATATACGTTTGATAATCTTTTTCAATGTCAAATGGCACGAAAAGATCACCTTCCTTTTGCTTTAAGAATCCGTCAAACATTCTCTGCCAAGCTTTGGCATGGACACTGGCTGTCTTGGTAATAACGCCATCCATATCCAAGATGACAGCTTCAAAGGGGAGATGTAGGTTTCTGGCCATATACGGTAAAAACTTTAACAAGGAGATTATTTCGGGATAAAACAATCATTGACTTTCCTGGCAATGTTGCTATCAACGGGTTTATGCCTTCGGCACAAAAAGCGCTTCCAAGATACGTTATCCGCCTGAGAAGCCTGCTTTTACCCAGCGGGCGAGCGTCAGGGTCCTTTTTGCCTGATGAAATACCGCTTCTTTGATATTGTCGTTCAGGTTATCTTTTCCTTCACTTACGCTTACCCCATAGGGGTTACCCCCGGCTTCAAACTGAACTTCAGACGTATACGCCGGTGTCACTATGATCGCGCCCCAGTGATACATGCTTTTATATAGAGAAAGCAATGTGGATTCCTGACCTCCGTGGGTGTTGGCCGAACTTGTCATGCCGCTGACTACTTTGTTAACGAGCTTGCCTTTCAGCCACAAGCCCCCGGTGGTATCAAAAAATGAAGTCAGTTGGGAAGGTAGATTTCCATACCTTGTGGGCGCAGAGAATATAAAAGCGTCCGCCCATTCCAAATCTTCCAGAGAAACGGTGGGAATATCTTTTGTGGCCTCCACATGTTTGGCCCAGTTCTCATTCTGCTGGATGGCTTCTTCAGGGGCCGTTTCCCGTATCCGCAAAAACCTGACTTCGGCTGCCTCAGAGTTTTTGCCGGCCTCTTCTGCCCATTTGGCTAACTGATAATTGGTCCCTGTGGAACTGTAATAGATGATAGCTAATTTTACCTCTTCCATACCCCATGCATTTAATAATCATATTTTATAAACAAGACCACTTTTTATTAAAATTTCAGCTAAAAAATTCACAAAATCCACGCCAGTGTTTTCATTGGACAAAATATTTCTTTCCAAACGGTTCAGCGCAGACCGTTATCTTAAAATCTCCTGTCGGAAGGGGCATTCCCGAGTTCTCCCAGGAATGGAGGCAGGGATCACGGGGATAAAATCAGGTCCATTCTTGTTTACCCTCCAATATTTTTAAGACAGTCTATTTGGCCTGATCTACCTTTCATTGAAAATGAAATCCGGAACCAGGCTTATTAAATGAGACGGATGGAAGGTGGTTGATAAACAGATCAAACTCTTGTGGGAAGCTGTACCAGGGAAAACCAAAACTCTTCTATTTTCTCCACAATGTCCTGATAGTTGATGCCTTCGAGGGGTTTGGTGATGTAGCAATTGGCATGATTAGAATAAGACGTCAAGATATCATTGTGGCTGGATGAAGTTGTCAGCATGATGACCGGTATTGGTTTCGTGGCTTCCGAGTTTTTGATATATCGAAGCACTTCGTGGCCGTTTTTCTTTGGAAGGTTGATATCCAAAAGTATCAAATCCGGCAAAGGATTCAATCCCGCTTTACAATGATGCGCCAAATAACTTATAGCCTCATGACCGTCTTTCGCATAATGAAGGGTGATGGGTACTTTGGTTTCTTTTAAGGCTTCAGAAATTAGAAGTATATCACCTTCATTATCTTCCACCAATAAAACACTTATGGTATTCATCAATTACTGAAACTGGTTAGATTTTTTTTAATGGGCAATCAAACAACATAAACCGATTACCACATGCTATTTTTTGCGTAATAATAGACAAATCCCTATAAAATCCAAAAAGATAACCCATCATTACCCGGTCCAAAAATTAAACTAACTTAATAATATAATTACCGTAATTCTAAATACCGCGGTTCCACTTTAAAAATTAATAGTCTTTCGCCATTTTATTATTTTTTTTTCATGGTGCTACTTCAACATAAATAAAATATGCTTCCGGTTTCGTTTTGGATTCAACCCGGATTTTCCCTTCCGTCACTACTCATTAAAGGTCTACAGCTGAGAAAGCTCTGCATTGAGATATCCCGTGGAGTTTTACGCATGCCCGGTTAAAAATGACCGGCCCGCCTAAAGGAAATGTTCCCGAAACATATGCAAGAAACTTTCCAGCGCAAATCATTATTTGTTGCGCCTGCGATAAAAAATAACAGCTAATGCCGGAATCATTTTTTTCTTATGTCTCCCATCATAATCCAATAAAAAGCATAACTTAGCGAAGTATTTCGGTGTGTTTTTGAACGATTGTCCACATGAAAATATTGAAGCATTTAGGACTTTTTATGGGATGGGTATTGTGCTGCTGTTGTACCTCATCATCTGATAAAATCCACCCCAGCCGCCAAAACATTTCAGAATCCGTTTATGCCTCAGGGCTGGTTAAAAGCAGAAACCAATACCAGGTTTTTGCCAATGCAAACGGCACCGTTCAGGACATTTACGTAACAGAGGGAGACACCGTAAAAATAGGAACCCCGCTTTTGGCTGTTTTTGATGAAACCACAAAACTGAACCGGGAAATCGCCGAACTGGCAAGGGAATATGCGGATAGACAAAACAACATGACACGGTTACGGGACCTGGAAATCAACATTGATCTTGCTAAAACCAAACTGGAAAACGATTCACTTCAATGGATAAGGCAAAAAAACCTACGTGAACAAGGAATCGGATCCGCAATCGAACTTGAGCAACGGCAACTGGCTTATACCAACTCGAGAACAGCCTACCAAACCGCAAAGCTACAATATGAAGAATTGAAAAGAGAAATTCTTCACAACGAACAGAACGCAGCCAAAAATCTTGAAAAAATGAAGGCTATGGAAAATGACTTGTTGGTCAAAAGCAAAATCAACGGCAAAGTCTACGCCCTGCTGAAAGAAAAGGGAGAAATGGTCAACGTACAAACCCCACTGGCTGTTCTGGGTAGCGAAACGGATTTTATTTTGGAACTGCAGGTGGATGAATATGATATCGTAAAAATTAACCAGGGGCAAAAGGTAATGGTAAGTATGGACAGCTACCGGGGACAGGTGTATGAGGCCATTATCACTAAAATCAATCCCATGATGGATCCGGCAAGCAAAAGCTTTGTCGTAGAAGCTACCTTTGTTGAAACTCCGCCCCGGTTATATCCCAACCTGACCCTGGAAGCCAACATCATTATCCGCACCAGTGAAAACGCCTTGGTTGTTCCCAGAAACTATATTTACAGGGATAAATTCCTGATCACCTCCGAAGGTGACACCATAGAAGTCACATTGGGGATCACTGATTTTCAAAGGGCTGAGATAGTCTCAGGAGTCAATGAAGGCACAGAATTGGTCAGACCCTAAATACTGTATAACCACTTTTCCTTTAAAACAGATGTAGATGAAATATTCGCTGTTACTGGATATAGCCCGGTCATTGATGGTGGCCAGGTTCAAGCAGACATTGATCGCCGCAGTGGGGGTGACTTTCAGTATCACCATGTTTGTGGCCCTCCTGGGTTTTATGAACGGCCTGAATATGATGCTGGATGATTTAATCCTGAACAGGACCCCTCATATCAGGTTTTACAATGAGATAAAACCCAACCCCCTTCAGCCGATAGACCTGGCCTCTGATTATAAAGATTATTTTAATGTGATACGGTCCGTCAAGCCAAGCGCAAGCAGGATCAGCATCCATGATAACGCCGCCATTATAAAAACACTGAAAGAGGATCCCAGGGTCTTAGGGGTGGCACCGAAAATCTCCGCCCAAGTGTTCTATAATGTCGGCACCATAGATATTACCGGCGTCATCAACGGCATTGATGTGGAAGCGGAGAACAGCCTGTTCTTTTTTGAAAACTATGTCACTGAAGGTAATTTTGCGGACCTGAAAAATACTGCCAATAGCATCATTCTGGGCAAAGGGGCCGCGGACCGGATGCTGGCGGAAATCGGGGATGTGATACAGGCCACGACCGCTTCCGGAAACCGCATACAGCTTAAGGTGGTGGGCTATTACCAATCGGGCCTGGGAGAACTGGACAATGTCCAGAGCTATGCCTCCATAGAAACTACGCAGAAAATGTTGGGAGAACCCGCTTCCTATATCACCGATCTGCAGGTTAAATTAAAAGACCTTGACATGGCTCCTGAAATGGCCAGGGAATATGCATCCGTTTTCGATATCGATGCCGATGATATCCAGACAGTCAATGCCCAGTTTGAAACGGGAACCCAAATCCGTACGCTGATCAGTTATGCCGTGGGCGTCACCTTGCTGGTCGTCTCAGGATTTGGGATTTATAATATATTGAACATGATGATCTATGAAAAAATGGATACCATCGCCATATTGAAAGCCATTGGTTTTTCGGGCAGGGACGTCAATGTGATCTTCATCAACATCGCGCTTATTATCGGTATTGCGGGTGGTTCGGTTGGGTTGCTACTTGGCTTTCTGGCTGGGTTGGGCATTGATCAGATCCCCTTTGAAACCGATGCCCTCCCCACGATAAAAACATTTCCGGTGGATTTTAATCCCAAATATTATATAATAGGAGGTATCTTTAGTTTGATCACGACGTATATGGCAGGATATTTCCCTGCCAAAAAAGCCAGCGCGGTAGATCCCGTGGACATCATCAGGGGAAAATAGGTCCTGATAGGATTCCCCAAAGACGTAAACGAAGTATTGATAAAACTAAGCGATTCACATGCGAGGAAAGCCTGTCTTGGAAGCCATCGGCATCAACAAATACTTTTATAGCCCTGTCAAAACCCAGGTACTCAAAGAAGTAACCTTCCAAATAACCCGTGGGGAATTTGTCTCGGTAATGGGGAAATCAGGTTGTGGAAAATCAACGCTCCTGTATATCCTCTCCACCATGGATACGGATTATGAAGGTAAACTTTTAATTGACGAGGAGGTTGTAACCGGAAAGCCCCATCCTTATCTCTCCAAAATCCGGAATGAAAAAATAGGTTTCGTTTTCCAATTCCATTATCTGCTCAATGAGTTCAGTGTACTGGAAAACGTGATGATCCCGGGCCTAAAATTAGGGAAATATCCTAAGGAGCAACTGGAAAGCGTCGCCATGGAAAAGCTTAAAATCTTTGATATGCAGGATCATGCTTTAAAAAAAGCAAACCAGCTATCCGGAGGCCAAAAGCAGCGGGTAGCCATCGCCAGGGCACTGATCAATAACCCTCTCATCATTATGGGGGACGAACCCTCCGGGAACCTTGACAAGAAAAACAGTGATATCGTGTTTGACATATTTAAAGAACTTGCCCAGGAATACCATCAAACCTTGTTGATCGTTACCCATGATCCTGATTTTGCCGAAGGTACGGACAGGATCATTCAAATGGAAGACGGGAAAGTTATCGGTCAATAACCCTCCGTCTTTCTTTATAGTTTTTCCAAAAGCACGCTGACTATCCGTTCTGCCGTTTGGCCGTCCCATAACTCCGGAATCCCCCCTTTTTTCCATTGGCCCGAAAACAATTTCTCCATTGCGGGCGAAATGGCTTGTGGATCCACACCCAGGAGTTCGTTGGTTCCCTGGGTAATCGTCTCCGGTCTCTCTGTATTGGCCCTTAAGGTCATGCAGGGTATTCCCATGACGGTGGTTTCTTCCGTAATGCCGCCGGAATCCGTCACCACAGCTTTCGCCCTTTCCACCAAATAGTTGAATTCGAGATACCCCAAAGGCTCTATCATGTGTAATTTGGCATGTGAAATCCCTATGGTTTCCAACATCTTACGGGTACGGGGATGTACTGGAAATACCAATGGCAATCCGTTAGTGTGGTTTACGATTTCCTGAATGAGCTCTTTCAGTTTCTCTTCTTGATCCACGTTAGCAGGCCTGTGCAAGGTCATCACAATATATTCGCCTTCCTCCAAGCCGATCTTATCCCACACCTCCGGTTTTTGAAAACGCGGCTTATGTTTGAGAAGGGTATCGATCATGGTATTGCCTACAAAATAAATCCGGCCGTCTTCAATGCCCGATTTCCGAAGGTTTTCATTGGCCACTTCGGAAGTGGTAAAAAAGAAATTGGTGATGCTGTCAGTCACCATCCGGTTGATTTCTTCCGGCATGGTCCAGTCCCCCGAACGGATACCGGCCTCCACATGCGCCACTTTGACATGCAGCTTTTGAGCGGTGATGGCGCAAGCCATGGTGGAAGTCACATCCCCTACTACCAAACAAAGGTCTGGCTTTCCTTTTTCCACAAGTATTTTTTCGTAACCTATCATGATGGCTGCGGTCTGCTCGGCTTGTGTCCCGCCCCCGGCTCCTAAATTTATATCCGGTTCCGGGATTCCCAATTGGTCGAAAAAGCTGCCCGACATGTTTTTATCATAGTGCTGCCCGGTATGTATCAACCGGAAATCAATATTTTTACCTTCATTCTTCGCCTTATCAATGGCATCAATAATTGGCGAAATTTTCATAAAATTGGGTCTGGCCCCGGCAATTAAGTCAATAAGCATTTTCTAACAAAAATTAATTTTAATCAAGTTTACTGAATGTTTTTTTAAACTGTCCAACAAAGTTATTGCAAATATCGAGAATACCCCTCAATCCATTCCTTTCAGTTGGAACGGAGCAGCATTTTGGGAGGTTCCCGGTGCCGGGTCCCCTGTTCGAATGCATAGGCGATTTCCAACAACAATGGCTCAGACCAGGCTTTGCCAAAAAAAGAAATGCCAACCGGTAATCCATCTATCATGCCCATAGGGACCGTAATATTAGGATACCCGGCATGAGCCGCCGGTGAAGAACTTCCTGCCTGGAAACTGTCTCCGTTAACCCAATCGGTTTTCCACGCCGGGCTTCCTGTTGGAGCCATGATCGCGTGCAGTCCATGTTCGTTCATTACCCGGTCTATTCCATCCCTCCTGCTGCCTATCAATAATCCGGCCAAAGCTTCCCTGTACGCTTGAGCGTCCAGTCCTTCTTTTGCCTGCGCCATTTCGAGATATTTCTGGTTATAGTACCGTAAAGAGATTTCATCTTCCCTGTTAAAAGCTATCAGATCCTCCAGATCTTTTATAACGGCTTCAGATCCCAACGACGAAAAATACTTGTTCAATCCATCCTTATATTCAAAAAGCATGACCTCAAATGACTTCGATCCTGTATTTGGCGCGGATATCCTTTCTATCTCCACGACTTCTACATCTTGCTTTTTTATCCATTCCACAGCTTCCTGCATCAGCTTGTCTACCTTAAAGTTTTTTCCGGAGGGTCCTGTAAACCAACCTATTCTTTTTCCTTTCAACCCCTGCTCATTGAGAAATTCCGTGTAATCAAGGTGGAAATTCCCCTCACTTTCCGCAGTTTTTTCATCCGCTTCATCCACTCCCGCCAAGACGCCGAGACAAAGTGCCGCATCCCTGACCGTTCTCGCCATGGGGCCGGGAGTATCTTGCGTAAAGGAAATGGGGATAATCCCTGAACGACTGATCAGGCCCACCGTAGGTTTGATACCTACAATGCCGTTGGCATGGGAAGGGCACACGATAGAGCCATTGGTCTCCGTTCCGATGGCCAGTACGGTGAGGTTAGCGGCAACAGCCACGGCAGAGCCTGAACTGGATCCACACGGATTCCTATCCAGGATGTAGGGGCTTTTGGTCTGCCCTCCCAAGCCGCTCCAGCCACTGCTGGAAAGCTCCCCCCTGAAATTGGCCCATTCGCTCAGGTTGGTTTTTCCCAAGATCACTGCTCCCGATTCCCGCAGTTTTTTGGCTACATAACTGTCCTGTAAAGGTCTGGATCCCGCCATCGCCCGCGAACCTGCCGTCGTGTGCATTTGGTCATGGGTGTCAATATTATCCTTCAACAACACGGGAATGCCATGGAGGGGACCTTTAAATTTACCTTGCTGAAGCATCTCATCAAGTTCCTCCGCTATGGCGAGGGCATCCGGATTGATTTCCAATACAGCCTGAAGGCACGGCCCGCTTCTGTCTAAGGCCTCTATCCGTTGTAAATATGCCTCAACCACTTCCCGAACGGTGAGCGTTCCTTCTTTGTAATGTTCCAGAAACTGCGCTGCTTCCCATTCCATATAAGGAAAATCCCCGGACTCCTGCTTTTTCTGTGAATTGGATTGACAGGAAGCAAAAAACAAAAAGGTCATTGTTATGGTGACCTTGAAGGACAAAAACCAAAAACCGGTTTTATATCTTTCATCAAATGTTTTAATTTTCATAGGAGGTGAATGTAACAACAATATAACCGATATCTTTTAAAGATGCATGATGGAAAAACCTGAAAAGAATGATCATAAAACCGGTGAAATCGGCATTCTTTTTTTATTTTTATTTCCGTAATAAACCCAAACCCATGAAACCACTTCATTTAGTGATGATTTTATTTCTGGCAACCGGTCATATGCTGCCCGGTTTATCCCAAACTGATCCGTTTTTAAGGGATTTTTTAGAAAGATGGGAAAACTCAAAAAAATACACGGTAGCGGTCGCCCAAGCCATGCCGGAAGCGCATTATGGTTTCAGCCCCACCACTGACGAAATGAGCTTTGCCGGACAGTTAATGCATGTTGCAGCGGTCATTGAATGGCATGCTTTCAGCAGGTTTGATGGCCGGGACACCCCTTTCAGAACAGATGATTATTTGGCTGAAGGCAAATCAAAACAGGAAATCATAAACACGGTGATTGCTGAATTTGATAAAGCCTCTGAATTGATCACCGGCTTTGATCCCAATAGGCTGGAGGAAACCGGCAGCTATGCCCATTTTACAAGGACAAGCAGACAGTTTCTATTGCTTTTAGCAGACCATGTAAGCCACCACCGTGGACAGATGCTGGTCTATCTTCGGATGAAAGGTATTACACCGCCTAATTATATTGACTACCAGTGAATCACTTACAGGTATTATGAGTTGTCCTTAAATCAGGCTCCTCTGAAAAATTGACCCAGAACAATGTTCAAATGGTGAGAAAACTCAAAAAAACAGAAAATAAAACAGAAAGAATATGTTTCTACGTTTCCTTATATTGTGCGGTATTTTAATCATCACTTCATAACCATATGCGAAAGTTTGTTTTTACTTCTCTTTGTTTCCTTTTGGTAATTTACCATAGTTCTGCCCAAACCAAATCCGTTCAAAAATCCCCTCCCTTAAATTCCGCAAGTGCGTCATCGGCAGGCATGTCCCAGGAGCGCTTGGACAAGATCGGGAAAATGCTGCAAGAAGCGATAGCTGAAGGCACGGTGCCCGGGGCCGTGGCACTGGTATCAAGAAACGGTAAAATTGTATTCCACGAGGCCTATGGCAAGGCCGATGCTTCCGGTAAAGACCTGGAAAAAGATGCTGTTTTCCGTATCGCCTCCCAAACGAAAGCCATCACTTCCACCGCAGTCATGATGCTGTGGGAAGAAGGAAAATTCCAATTGGACGATCCCATTTCAAAATTTATTCCCGAATTCAAAAACCCGCAGGTGTTGGTGAATTTTAGTTATACGGATACCAGCTTTACTGCCAGACCTGCGGCAAGGGAAATTACGATCCGGCATTTATTGACCCATACTTCCGGGCTTGGCTACGGCGTAATAGATGGGGACGAAAGAATGAAAATGATCTATGAAAAGGCAGGCACTACTGATCTGTTCACTACCGAGGATGTGACCATAGAGGAGGTTGTGAAAAAACTGGCCAAACTCCCCCTCCATCATGATCCGGGAGAAAAATACACCTATAGTATGGGGTTGGATGTATTGGGCTACCTGATAGAAATCCTCTCGGGAATGACTTTTGAAACATTCCTTCAGGAGAAACTTTTTGGGCCTTTAGGAATGAATGATACGGGTTTTTATCAGCCTGAGAGTAAAAAAGAAAGATTGGTAGCCATACAACACCGGATCGATGGGAAGTGGGAAAACTACCCCAACACCTTTTATGATGTGGATTATCCGGTCACAGGGGCAAGGAAATTCTTTTCTGGCGGCGCAGGGCTGTCCAGCACCGCTAAAGATTATGCCACATTTCTCCAGATGTACCTCAATGGAGGTGAGCTGAACGGCGTGAGGATACTCAGCAGAACCACCGTAGCCACCATGATGGCCAATCAGACCGGCAACCTCTATGGCGGCGGTGACCAGCATTACGGACTGGCTTTTGGTGTGCTTACAGAACAGGGTCAGGCCAAGGGAGGCTTGGGGAGTCCCGGGACCTTTATATGGGGTGGTTATTTCAACACGCAGTATTTCGCTGATCCGGAGGAAAATCTCATCGGCATCATCATGAAGCAAACCAGAGGGGGCAGCGGAGACCAAACCGCCTGGAAATTCAAGCAAATGGCAGAGGCAGCTGTGGATGATTAAAAGGGACTTGAAATAAACTATTAAACCAGCTTTTCCAAAGTTTAACACTTTGGAAAAGCTGTGATTTAAGTTGTAATTTAACCTGAGTCTTCCCCAAATTATCGCCCCCTTACGAAAGGAGACCGCCGCATTCTTTTCCAGCCCACCAATCCCAAAAGGGTTACCGATGACGAACGCCCAGTTATTCGATAACTTATTAGGTTTTAACAATTACACTCGGTCCAAGCGGGCGGGCCGGCATCCCGTACAGCTGTCCATATCCGTTAACTTAAGCATAGAACAGGTCGTAAAGTATTTGATGATGGGGCTTTTGTTTGAGTCTTTTCTCTACAGTCAATTTGGGGATTATGGGGACCAGACTGGTGATGAACCAATTGGCA
>NZ_JBHSJJ010000026.1:0-36519 GCF_042652345.1 Negadavirga shengliensis | reverse complement strand
CCGATAAAGGAAAAGACCAGGGTCGCTCCTTCCGGCACCGTGATGGCGTACTTCCCGTCGATATCCGTGGCGGTACCTATATTGGTCCCCGGGACCGATACAGTCGCCCCGGGAATAGGCGCCCCATTTTGGTCTACGACGGTACCTGTTATCGTTACATCAAATGCGTTGACATTTTTTAACTCCTTTGCTGTTGCTGTGCCTACAGAGGCAAGGATTGGCTTTTCTTTTTCTATTTTCGGGATGTCGCTTTTTAACCCGATGTAAACCTGGGCAAGCAAATCCGCTGAAAACAAACTCAATACTACGGCCGCAATCAGTGAAATCGATTGCATATGCCCGTAGATTTGTAACGGTTTTTTCATAATGGATTTTTGCTAATTTTTAATTGAAATATGATAGTTAATTGAAACAACCCCTCTAAACCCAATGGATTATGGTTAAGTCTTCCCTGTTTTTATCATAGGCATTCTATTTAAATAAATATACATATAAATAATATAATTTTACAATTATTTATTTTATCGAAATAATATATATAAACTATATATTATTTCGAATATATATTAATTTAATAAAACTATATTTTAATTTATAGGTGATTACAGAATATAATAACTGCATTATGTGGTATTCAATGTTAAAAAGAAATTTTCAAAAAAACAAGTAAAAATTGGATATAATTAATTTTATTGTATAAAATAATACAAAATAATGAAAAATTTAAATTAAATAAAATTTCATTAAACTCCATTTGTTTTTTACACAATAAAAAAGCCACGCTTTCGGAAAACCCACCAAAAGCATGGCTTTTAAGTACCAAATATTATTTTAATCAGTTCGTTACCATCCCGGGTTCTGTCCCAAAGCCGGGTTTTGGGCCAGGTCATTCAAGGGAATAGGCCACAGGTAGTCCCGGTTCTCATCAAATGATGGGTTTTCCCAGTCAGAGTTTTTATACACGTCGATATAAGTTTTTCCGTTTTCGGGATCCACACTGGTATGGATAATGGCCCCTGCATACCTTTGCTGGGCAGCAGCATTCCATTGAATGCCCATATCGGGTTTTTCCAGCTTCTTGCCCTGCTTCCACCTTCTGAGATCATCATACCGGAAACCTTCGCCGAAAAGCTCGACCCGCCGTTCCCGCCTGATCTCCACGAGCAGCGCGGAGATCCCGTCGTTCGCATACCGGGGATCCATAGGCGGGTTCATATCCAGATGGGGCATTCCGACCCTATCTCTCAACCGATTGATGCTCATATCCAGGTCACCCTGTGTGATTTCACCGAGTTCGGCTTTGGCTTCGGCATAATTTAGCAACGCTTCGGCAAACCTTAAAATAATGGCAGGGGATTCAGCCGTGTTGTAAGCCTTGCCGATCATATCGTCCGCATTGTAATGTTTGATGACATGGTACCCCGTCGAAGAAGTCCTTCCCCCGGGCTGCCCCTGTATCCTGGGATAGTCCCTGCCGTCAGCATTGTGATACTGATAGAATCCTGCATCTTCAGGGTGAAGAATGGTCTGTCTCAATCTGGGATCCCTGTTCATAAACACCTCCTCGATGGAGTCGTCCCCCTGATAAAGCGGGGAAAGCGTGATGGGCAATCCGTCCTCACAAAGGTAGTCTTCCACAAAATCCCGGGTGGCCCCGCCGGAGTAGCTGTAATAATCCTGCACATGATTGGTCAGGATACCCAGTTGGTAACGTCTCCAGACCATCACTTCCGGATTGCCGGACACATCAAGTATCCGGTGGTAGGAATTGTAATCCAGGGTAGGGTTTCCCGTAGTATAGATGGAATAGGGACCGTTGTCAATCAAATCCTTTGCCGCATCGGCGGCTTCCCTAAGCCACATTTCCGGATTGGATCCGCCGTGGTACTTTCTCCAGGTGCCTTCAAACAGGCATACCCGGGATTTGATCAGAAGGGCCGCCCAACGGTTCAGTCTTCCCGGCTCATTGCCGTCCCCCCAGTCATTGGGGAGATGGGTAGTGGCAGCATTCAGGTCTTCCAACACCTTCGCCATCACTTCTTCACGCGGTGTCCGGGCAGCAAAAAGTTCTTCAGAATCGATATTGAGTTCCCTTTCCACCCAGGGGGCATCCCCGAACATCTTCACGATATGGTGGTAAAACCAGCCCCTGAAAAGTCTGGCTTCTCCCACATACTTATTCCGGGCCTCTTCGGGGATACTTGCTTTGGGATAATTTTCCAGGCCAATATTAATGGCCCTTACAAAATCCCAACCTCTGTAACCGTACCATTGATTGGCGATTCCCGAGGAGGATGTGGGCACAATCTGCCTTCCCGCCCGGACCTGTTGGAAAGGACGGTGCCTTTCGTGGTTGGGAGCCAGGTTATCGGCAAACCCATCCAAATGCAGGTAACTGGCTACCTGACTGTCAAACCCATTGTGATGGCCCAGCAGGATGGGAATATTCACATCATTTTGTGAAAGATGGTAAAAGAAGTTGTTATAGGTGGCCAGATCATTCTCGGTATTCCAATAAGTATCATTGCTGACCTGATCCAGAGGATATCTTTCCAGAAAATCATCGTTACAGGCAGCAAGCATGAATATTGCCAGTAAGAAGGCCTTTGTGTTATATATGTGCTTTTTCATGTTGTCGTTCATTAATAATTAGAATGTCAACCTTACACCCAACGTATAGATCCGCTGCATGGGATACTCGATGGCACCGGCGTAAATGGTCTCCGGGTCAAGCGGCTTTCTGATGGGCGAGTACTCCCAAAGGTTCATGCCGGCAAAATAAACATTGGCATTCTGAAACCCGATAGCGTTCATCCAGGGATAAGGAAGGTCATAGCCCAAAGACAGGTTTTTCAGGCGGATATAACCGGCATTTTGCAGGAACCGCGTCTGTGGCTGTATATTCTTCTTATCGTTCGTTGAAATATGAGGATGGGCAAAGTAGGCGTCCCGGTTATCTTCAGACCAGGAATCCGTGATGAAGTACTTCTCCACATGTCCCGCATTGAAGGGGAAGAACCAGGTCCAGTTCCCAGAAGTGGGCCAGTGGTCCCTTCTCCAGATCCCTTGGAAAAATGCATTGAGGGTAAAATTCTTCCAACTCACGTTGTTGTTGATCCCGAAACTCAACCTGGGTGTCTCATTGCCTATGATTCTTCTGTCTCCGGGATTGGCCAGGGTGTTGTTCCCGGGGGTGATCCTTCCATCTCCGTCAAGGTCAGCGTACTGGATATCTCCCGGTCTCCAGTTGGCTCCCAACGCGGATTGGTCAGCGGCGTTGGCCACCTCATCCGCCGTCTGGAAAATCCCGACGGTTTCATAACCCCAGATTTCCCCGAGTTTCTGCCCTACATAATACTGGGCGTTGCCGCCCGTGGCGGTAGTACCGGACGGAATGGCACCATTGGGATTGTCAAACCTGGTTATGGTGGCCATCCAGTCAGAAAGCGCAAGTGTCACATCATAACTCAGGTCATTTTTCACCCTGTTTTTCCAGGTCAGCGCCAGTTCCCAGCCGGTCGTTCTGAGGTCAGCCGCATTGGCCTGCGGCGCTCCGGTCCCCAAAATGGAGGGATAAGTGGACCGCATCAACATGTCCTTGGTATCCCTGGCAAACACATCAAAGGAGGCGTCAAGCTTACCTCCGAGGAGCGTAAAGTCCAGTCCGATATTTCTGGAAACCACCGTCTCCCAGGTCAGCGTGGGGCTCACCAATCCGGCAGGGGATACAAAAGGTGTCCTGTTGGCGCCCACCATCATGAAAGGAGACTGGCCTATGCCCATGGTGGGGATATAAGGATACCAGATGGGATTGTTATTATTATCCACTAACAATTGGTTACCCAACTCACCGTAGGAGGCCCTTAGTTTCAGCTCGTCCAGCCAACTGCTGGTAGCCGCCATAAAGCCTTCATTGGAAATTCTCCATCCCACGGATACCGAAGGGAAAAAACCGAACCGGCTGTCTTTTGGAAATCTTGAGGTCCCGTCGTACCTGGCATTGGTTTCCAAGAGGTACCTCTCGTCAAAAATATAATTCACCCGGTAAAAGACCCCCCTGAGTGCATTGTGGTTGCTGCCCCCGAAGGTCTGTTGCATCCCTATAGTGGCATTGATATCCTGTATCAAGGGGGTAATCAATGTATTGTTCTGTGCCCTCACCACTTTGTTCTGCCCCCATTCCTGGTTGAAGCCCACCATGGCAGACAGGTTGTGTTTTTCGGGAAGGCTGAACTGGTAATCCGCAAAAGCATTGATTACGTAGTACTGGTTAAAATTGCTTCTTTCATGTATAAAGTCATTACCGCTAAAGCCATTGTTTACCATATCAGCCGGATTACGCAGGTTGGTCGTCAAAACCTCCACCTTGCTGGCCACATCCTGCTCGGATCGGTGAACAAAATTATAGGAGAAATTCCCCTGGATCTTCAATCCTTTTACCGGGGTCAACACGGCTCCCTGGGTCATCCAGATATCATTATTGGTCCAAGTGGACCTTCCGCCGTCGTTAAGATAGGGCCAGAAATTGGTGCCCTGAAAATACATGCCGATAAAACGCTCATAGACGCCCCTGTCCCCCGGCTCAATATAATAAGGCAGATCGGGGAACTGGATAGGCTGAATCGGGTTTACCCTGGCCATGGTATTGATGTTCACGTCCCAGTTATAGAAATAGGGTTTGTCACTGCGCTGGGAGTTGATGACCACTTTTTCTTCCAATGTCAGCCAATCCGTCACTTTGAACTCCCCTTTCATCAGGACGTTGTACCTTTTGAAGTTTTCGTTCCTGTCTGAATTCAGATAGCCATCCTTATTGAGGTGGCCGAAAGAAACGAAATAATTGGCATTTTCAGAGCCCCCGGAAATCGTCAAATCATGCTGTTGTGTAGGGGCAAATTTGGTCATGATGTCATTCTGATAATTGTTGAAGCCATAAAACCGCAAGACACCGTCCACTACCCCCCAGGCGTTTTCATGGGTCGGGTTTTCTGACCATCTCCGGGTGCCTTCCACCATGTCGGCATCATAGCTGGGCACGCCGTTTGTTCGGATATTCGCGATGTTTCTGGCATTGACGAATTCATGCGGGTCCGTTACCGGATCCATATTGAAAATCGGTTTTGCCATCGAAAATTGGCTGTTGAGGGAAACGGAAACTTTTCCTGCCTTGCCACTTTTTGTGGTCACGAGAATCACCCCAAAAGCTGCCCTGGCCCCGTAAACCGCCGCCGCGGCGGCATCCTTCAGTACAGAAACACTTTCTATGTCATTCGGGTTGATGCGGTTCAGGTCCATCGGCACATTGTCCACCAATACCAAAGGTGAGCCTCCATTGATGGATTGGAAGCCACGGACGTTAAAGACAGGACTCTCGGCAGGATCACCGTTTCTAGGGGCAATATTCAGATTGGGAATGACACCTTGAAGGCCTTCCGCCACGTTGGCGATGGGGCGGTTCTGCAAACGCTCCGAAGTGGCCACTCCGACCGCACCGGTAAGGTTCACTTTTTGCTGTGTACCATAACCCACCACGACGACCTCGTCAAGAGCCTGGGCGCTTTCTACCAAAGTGATATCAATCACTTGCTGGTTCCCCACGCTCACGCTTTGGCTTTCAAATCCGATAAAAGAAAATACCAGCGTGGCGCCTTCGGGAACGGTAATTGAATATCTCCCGTCCAGATCGGTGGCCGTCCCTAAATTGGTTCCCGGTACGGATATTGTCGCTCCGGGGATGGGATCCCCGTTTTGGTCCCGTACAACCCCACGAACCGTCACGTCAAACGCTTTGGTCTGGATTTCAGCGGTGAGTTTGTTTTGAGAAGCGAGCAAAGATGCGGATAACTTGAGTTTCTCCAGGTCATCATCCAGAGAAAGGTTTTTTTGGGCCCATACCTCCATTGAAAATACGGCAAACCCTACCATCAGGCATAGCGAAATGATCTTCGTTATGTGGTGGTTCTGTAGATTTGTTTTCATAAATGGTATTTATAAGTTAACTGAATTAATTGAAATAGAGTGAGTTCAACCACTCATGCACTATGAAATTGCTGACTTTTTACCTTTAACCATAGGCAACTATTTACAGTAAAACATGGGATGGAATAATATTTTAATACAATAAAATATACGTTATTTTGTTTTTTATAAAAAGATAACTTAATTCAGAAAAATATTAGTGTTTAAAATATTTTACAATATAAAAATTTGTATATTCTTATTATATCGTTTATTATTCTGACTATGACAATATAAGGCAAAATAAATTAATAATAAACAAAAAAATTATATTTTTTTGCCGCGCAGATTATCATTTTTTATAGACTTAAAAAGACTGCCCGGAACAAGCCGGGCAGTGTGACAGATTTGTGATTAAAAAATATGCTTTAAAAGCCTGGGTTTTGTACCAGTTCCGAATTGACATCCATTTCCCGGAGGGGTATGGGAAACCGGAGATTCCTTTCTGCAAACGTAGCATTGAAAACATTGGTATGGCCCACGAAATCATCATAATTACCTGTTCGGTCGTTTCGTACTTTTCGTGTTCTCAACATATCAAACCACAGCTTTCCTTCATAACACAATTCAAAATACCGCTGATTCCAAACTTCCTGCTCAAAAGCGTCCGCACCCATGGCACCAACCGGGTCCAGTTCTGCCCTTGCGCGGATTTCATTGACGGCTTCCAGCGCCATGGAGTTGGGCCCGCCTTCTGCCCTGTTGGATGCTTCCGCATACATCAGCATCACATCCGGCAATCGGTATATCGAAAAGTTCAATTCTGATCTTGCATCTTCATTCACAGCCGTGTGATCGAACCACTTGTAGATATAATGTCCGCCTAATTGTCTGCCATTATATTCTGTAATGAAAAACTGTTTTTCCCTCGCCCGCTTATCGTTCGGTTCATAGCTCTGAATAAATTCCTGCCGGGGGACCAGCCCTCCAAATTCATTGGAATAAACGGATATCCCCGCAAAAGTGGGCAGGCACACCGGAGTCAGCGGATTGGTCCGGTTCACTTTGTCAAATTGGACCTGAAATATGAATTCCCCACTGTTTCTGTTATTCGGATTGATCATATCCGTATATTCAGGGAACAGATTGAATGTGGTGCCTTTTTGGTTTAGAACTTCCAAAGACCGGTTTGCAGATTCCGCATAGGCCGCCGCTCCTCCTTCCACCGGATATCCTGCATAAGTCAGGTACACATCCGCAAGCAAGGACTTGATAAAACCCATGGAGACTTCGCCATTAGGCCTTCGCCACGGCAGATTGGAACTTTCTGCCGCCAAGAGATCGGGGATAATGATCTGGTCATATATTTCCCTGACCGGTGATCTTGGCATGTTGACGTCCCCCAGGTTCCGAATGGGCTCATGGATCAAAGGCACATCACCATACATTCTTACCAAATAGAAATAATAAAATGCCCTCATGGTTCTTACTTCTGCCAAGTAATCGTTCAGTTGCTGCTCGCTCAATATACTGAAGCGGGGAAGCTGTTCCAGAGCCACGTTGCATCTCAATACCCCCTGAAATAGCTGTTGCCAATAAGTATCGATGTAGAAGGACTGGGAGTCATAAGTAAGTAGATTGAACCTAAAGGCCTCGGTCTGTGCCACGCCGTCCGCTTTGCCGGTCATGAACTCCAGAAGGGACAATGTGTTGCCACCCCATCCTCCAGAACCGGTCACAACCACGTTTACATTCGCGTAAATACTGGTAACAAACGCGCTGGCAGCTTCGGGGCTGGAAAGATCCGCCTGAGTAGTCAATGTACCTGGGTTTTCTTCCAGGAAATCACCGCAGGACCCCAGTCCTGTCCACACCAACAGTATACCTATATATAATGTTATCTTTTTCATTTTCTGTACGTGGTTTAATTGTTAAAATGTCACATTCACTCCGGCACTGAAAGTCCTTGGCCTGGCGAAGGGAAAGAAGTCTAACCCTTGGGGAAGCTGGCCAGCTCCTTCAAAAGTATTTACTTCAGGATCATAGCCCGTGTATTTTGTGAATAGCAACAGGTTTTGACCGCTCAGGAAAAGCCTTGCATTGGCTATATTGTACTTGCTGAGTATGGCCGGCGGTAAGCTGTATCCCAACATCAGGTTTTGCAAGCGGGCAAAAGAACCATCCTCCACCCAATGGGTATCCATATTGGTAAGATAAGGTGTGCCCCAGGCCCTTACTTCGGCCACCATGGCATCCTGGTTATCCGGCCGCCAGGCATCCAATACCGTGCTGTAGCTGTTGGCGAGTGTCTGCCTGTCCTCTACAGAGTGCAGTGTGGCATTGATCACATCCTGACCGTACACAAACCTGAACTCAAAAGATAGGTCAAAGTTTTTGTACTGGAATGTGTTGGTGATGTTGCCCACCCATTTAGGATACATTCTTCCTATGATTTTGGAGTCATCGGCATCAATTACGCCATTGTTGTCGAGGTCCTCCCACCGGATATCACCGGGCAACAAACCATACTGAGCAGCTTCGTCCGCCTGATCCTGGTTCCAGGTGCCTAACCTTACCCTTCCCCAAATTGAGCCAATGGGCTCACCAACGCGCAGGATGTTCGTCTGTCCCAAAAACCAGGGGCCCGGAAAAATATCCGCATCGTTGGCGCCCAGGTTCAGGATGGTGTTTGTATTGGTAGACCAGTTGAGGTCGGTGGTCCACATAAACTCTTCCCTTTCCACATTGACGGAATTCAGGGTCAGTTCAATGCCTTTGTTTTCCACGGACCCAATATTCTGCAATACCGAAGAAAATCCGGTGGACCAAGGCAGAGGGGCGTTTAAAAGCAAATTTTTGGTCCGCTTGTAATACAGATCAGCCTCCATCATCAACCTGTTGTTGAAAAAACCCATTTCGAGGCCAAAATCCACCTGGTCAGTGGATTCCCATCTCAAGTCCGAGTTTCCGAACGAGGTTTGAGAAATGCCGATTTCGTTCCCTCCTGCCTTCAGCACATTAAACGTTCCCAAAAACTGCAAGGAATTGAAATTACCTATTTCCTGGTTTCCGGTAGAACCTGCGGAGGCACGGATTTTAAAGTTATTGATCCCATCCACGCCTTGCATGAAGCCCTCTTCAGAAGCCCTCCAGGCCACCCCTACTGAGGGGAAAAAGGCATATTTTGTGTTTTCACCAAACCTGGACGAGCCGTCATATCTTCCTGTTACGGTAAACAGGTATTTGTCATCCAGACTGTAGTTCCATCTTGTGAAGAAAGAGTTCAGTCCGGCCTCCCCCACGTTACCGTTGATGCCGGCGATCGGTATGATATTTCCCGCCCGTATGTTTCTCCACTGAAAAAAGTCATCAATAAACCCTTCACTCCGGACACTCAGGTTTTCGAAACTGTCCCTCTGCCAGCTGAAACCGAACATCCCATTGATCCGGTGACGTTCGCCTATGGATTTGTTCCAGGTCAGGAAATTTTCTGTTTGCCAGTAAATCCGGTTATTTGTAAATACAGAAGCAATTCCCCGTTGGTCGGCTGACAATAACCTGAGGTTTCTGGATGAATAAAAATTGTTTTTCTGGCTGTCGAAGATGGTGCTGAAAGTTGCCCTGAATTCCAGTTCGCTTGTGATTTTGAAGTTCATATAAAGATCCCCATACATTTGGGAAAGATTGACATCCGTATACCTGTTCCTGGCGATATTGACAGGGTTTTCTCCCCCTTCGGTACCCGGCCAGTCGGCATTGGACCCCCATCTGCCGTCGGGATAGGTTACAGGTATAATCGGCAGGGCCTCAGCCGTCATCCTGGCCACATTGAGTGCCCCATTGGCATCATCGACTATTCTTCTTTTACTGCGGGTTCCCAAAATACTACCTCCCACTGTAAGCCATGGCTTGATGTCGGAATCAATGGCGATTTTTCCCGTAAATCGCTCAAAACCAGAATTGATCATGATCCCATCTTCATCGGTGTATCCCAGGGACACATTGTACGAGGTGGTATTATTGCCGCCTCTGAATGCCAGGTTATGGTTTTGGGCCCAAGCCGGGCGGTAAGTTTCATCTTCCCAGTTGGTATCATACAAAGGATTGCCATTGGCATCAAACAAATCCGGGAAATCGGCGGGGTTTGCCCTCTGGTACCGTCCTTGCGCAAAACCCTGGGGATCATATTTTTCCGCATTGTCAAATGCCCGGTTATAAATTTCCATAAACTCAGCGGAATTGAGTGTCGATACACTGGTAGCCCGGTGGGAAAGGGACACGAAGTTATCATAGGTAATCTGATTCTGGTTCTTCTCTCCCCTCTTGGTGGTAACCAGAATAACCCCGTTGGCTCCCCTTGCACCGTATATCGCGGCTGATGAGGCGTCCTTCAGCACTTCGATGGACTCTATGTCCGCCGGGTTGATCATATTAAGGTCGGCTCCGATCACCCCGTCTATGACAAAAAGCGGGTTCACCCCTGAATTGATCGAATTGATACCCCTGATCCTTATCCTTGCAGAGGCCCCTGGAGAGTTTTGGTTATTGAGCACCTCCACACCGGCGATCCTTCCCTGAAGGGCTTTCACCGCATTGGGTTGCGAACGGTCTATCAAGCGGTCACCTTTTACAGAGCCTACCGAACCTGTCAGGTCTGATTTTTTCAAGGTCCCATAGCCAATGACAACCACTTCATCCAAGGCCTTGGTGTCTTCCTGCATGGAAATGTCGACCACAGCCTGATCACCTACAGCCACTACCTGACTCTCAAAACCGATAAAGGAAAAAACAAGCGAAGCCCCCTCTGGCACGGTGATGGTATACCTGCCATCAAGGTCTGTGACTGTACCGGTAGTAGTCCCTTGGACCAGCACGCTGACACCGGGCATAGGATCCCCGTTTTGATCCCTTACCACTCCACTGACATCCCGCTCAGCCACCACGGCTGTTGAGGATAAAGCAGTTGAACCTTTTCCGGAAGTTCCACTGGCTTTCTCTGAGGCGTATGCCGTTGTGGTTACACAGCACAGCCATCCTAAGCCACATACTAGGATACCTTTACGCGAAAGGCGAAGTAACTTTTTTTTCATAAGAAATTAATTTAAGTTGGAATATGTTTTATTAAACAAATTATTGGTATAATCATATTTTTTTCCAAATTGAAATCTTTCTGTATCAGTGGCTACATTGTTTATCCTTGGTAGGACCCTTCCATTCTTCGCTCCACTGGGATCAAGCTTTGATCCAAATACACAGAGGTATCAAAAAACCCATATCCACGAAGACCTTGTGTCCGGTATAACACAATGAAGGGTGATCAGGAAAAAATAGGAACAACGGGCATAATAGGCTTGATGAAGTTTCTCTTGGTATCATCAGATTTATGGTTTAGAAATAGGCTTTTTAACCATAAACCTATTGAATACTACTTATAATATCAATAATTATATTGATTTATTAAATTAAATTATATTATTTAATAATACATGTTAATTTAATTCAAATATTATTTAATTAAAAATTATTTGATTACAAAATTTTGCTATTTAACTCGAATTATTGACAAGGATAGTACAGCAAAGGGATGCTTTCCTATGGCTTACATTTATTGATAAATGAAAGGTTCAGCTTTTGCTGATGATCAAAAAACCAATAATGGCTGAAAGTAAAATCTTTTTGAGGTGGGCAAGCGCCTTGTAGACCAGTCGCCGGGCGGAGGAAACATGTCTGAATTCAAAAATGGTGGCAATTTGCTCGTAGCTTAGCCCCTCATAATAAAAGTAATAAATGGCCTCTCTCTCTTTCTCAGTCAGGGCCGACAACGCCTCATTTAGGCTTTTCAATTGTGCTTCTTGAAATTGCTGGTGAATGTAATGCATTTCGAAGGATAGCTCCACGGGAAACTGGGTAAAGAGAAACCGTTCCTTTTTTTCATTTTCGCGGCATGATTTTCTGACGAATTCCAGCACCCTCCTTTTAAAAGCCTTATACAAATAAAATTTGATGTTATCCGTTTTATGAAGCCCAGCACGGTTTTTTCTTAGGTAAATAAAAAAATCCTGGAGGCAGTCCTTCACGGATTCCCTGTCCGAAGTGAACTGGGAACCATAATTAAAAAGCCTGTTGCCATAGGTGTTATACATAAAAATAAATGCTCCTTCATCTCCTTTTCTAAAAGCATCCCATATCTCTCCGTCTGATTTAGTGTTGTAATACCCTTCTGGCTGATCATCCTGGTAAGTCCCCGGGCGCTCCCGCCCGTCATTTGTTTGTTTAGAGGATACCATATATAGTCATTTTATCAAATATATTCTGAAAACACATTGATTACTAGAACTTAATATAGTGATTATCCCTAAAA
The DNA here is from genome assembly GCF_042652345.1 of Negadavirga shengliensis. Taxonomy (NCBI): domain Bacteria; kingdom Pseudomonadati; phylum Bacteroidota; class Cytophagia; order Cytophagales; family Cyclobacteriaceae; genus Negadavirga; species Negadavirga shengliensis. The sequence continues at coordinate 24,200 of NZ_JBHSJJ010000026.1, read as the reverse complement.
AACAGAAGAAAAAAACATCAAAGGAAAAATGTCTGATATATTACTCCACAAAATGATCACAGACTTTTCGTATATAACTTAAAAAACTGCTAACCGGGCTGTTTCAAACGGTGAAGAAATAAGCGGCTTTTTCAGCCATTTTGTCCATAGTAGGCATCTTTTCCATGCTTCCTGTCATAATGTTTCCGGATCAGCGCCTGCCTCAGCCGGGGGGCATTGGGGTTGATCTGGAGCGTGAGAAAAGCCATTTTTGCCAGTTCCTCCAACACTTTGCTGTTATATACCGCTTTGGCTGCGTTCTTTCCCCAGGTAAAAGGCCCATGATTTCCTAAAAGCACCATTTCCACTTCGTTAAAGTCTAGATTTTTCTCCCTGAAACAATCCAAGATCTGCTGCCCTGTCATGTGCTCATAGTCTCCTTGGATCAACTCGTCCGACATGGGAGGGGCACAGGGAACATCATGGGTGTGGTGATCCGCATGGGTAGTCCCAAAAATAGGGATGTCTCTTTGGGCTTGCGCCCAAGCCACTGCGTAAGTGGAGTGCGTGTGCGCGATACCCCCTACGTTCTCCCAAGAGCGGTATAGGAATGCATGGGTTTTGGTATCGGAAGAGGGCCTCATTTTTCCCTCTACCACTTTATTGTCCAAATCAACAATGACCATATCATCTGCTGCAAGTTCTTCATAGGGAATACCACTGGGCTTGATGGCAAACACCCCTTTGTCTCTGGCCACTGCACTTACATTGCCAAAAGTATACACCACCAAATCCAGCCGGGGCAGCTCCATGTTGGCCTCGTAACATTCCCTTTTCAATTCTTTGTAGTTACTCATATCCAGGATTAAGATTTTTACAATTTTCCAAATATAACAATGATTGCGGATAAAATTTTTTGATTAAACCGGAGACTTCAATTGTACCGGATTCTTAAATGTATTTTCAACGGTTAATACCTTTGCTTCACAAGCGGAATTGAAAGCACGGACCGGTACTTTGTTAAAAATTTTTAAAAATTCCGCACCATGATCCTCCAGACGTTTGTATTATTATAAAAAAATAATTATGTTTTTAAATTCGTTTACGTTAACAGATAAGCTATTGTTTTATTTATCATCATCAGAATATCAATTAGGAAAAGAAAGATTTCAATAGCAAACCGTTTCTATTAAAATATAAACAAAACATGATCAAATATTCAAATCAAACCCGGGTCTTGGTGGCGGTTGACTGCATTATTTTAGGATTTGACGGCAGTGACTACAAACTGTTGTTGATACAGCGGGGTTTTGCGCCTGAAAAAGAAAAATGGAGCCTCATGGGGGGATTTTTACAACCTGATGAAACTTTGGACAATGCAGCCAACAGAATCCTCCAACGGCTTACCGGCTTGGAAGATGTTTACCTCGAGCAAATGCACACATTCAGTAAACCGGACAGGGATCCCATCGAAAGGGTGATCGGTGTGGTGTACTTTGCACTTATTGATATTAAAAAATACCAGCAGCAGATCAATGATGATTTCCATGCCCGCTGGTTTGCGATGAAGGACTTGCCGGGGTTGATATTTGACCACGAGGAAATGGTGCAGATGGCCCTTACAAAACTGCGGTACAAAGCCGCGTTACACCCGATACTTTTTGAGCTGTTGCCGGAAAAATTCACGCTTCCACAGTTACAGGCGATGTATGAAGGGCTTTATGAAACGAAAATCGACAAGAGAAACTTTACCCGAAAAGTCCTTTCGAGTAATATCCTCAGAAAAGAAGATGAAAAAGACAAAACCGGTTCAAAAAAAGGGGCGTATTTTTACACCATTGACGAAGAACAATACAAAGAAAATTTCCAAACGATCCTAAAATTCATTCCAAAAAACGAAATCCCGGCGGCAAGCGAGTCCTAATGTTAAGTCAAATATGATATTTCGGATTGTCTGCATGTGAAACTGCTGGTTTCCGGGAGTACCCGGGGGCCACAGCATGCCCCGGACCCGGTCAAAAGGATTCGGGAAATTACTCTGTTGAGCACGAAGGTGAGAACAACTTGGTTGGAATTACTATTTGGACAAAAAATCAATGATCATAAATTCTGCGTCGATTAGCGGAATTAGTGGACAAAAATCCATCGATTAACCCGAAAATTGATCATTGACCTGACACCGGATAAAAAGACTGTCGGATTTGGAGATATGGGCTGTTTCTTCAAAAGTTCGCTTTCCGAATACGTTTCTGAAGTAAGCGGAAAAGCGAAATAACAGCATGTCGGCAGGCTGCCATTTTTTCAAAATATGATTTCTCTTATCTTTGTTTTTTCAAAGAGACAGTTGCTTTTAAATTAGTTTATGCCTGTTCATTATTTAAACTGAGGATCATGCAGAATTACAAAAACCACCGAAGGTATTATCCTTTTCACCATTATGTCATCACACCACTTACCTTTTTTTTTCTCTCTTGGTCTTTTTGGAACGTCAGTGAAGCTTTGGACAATGAACAGGATATTGCCCTTAGTATTTATTTTTTGACCGGCGCCATGATCTTGTTTTTCCTTCCCATTATAGCTAGAATATATGCCCTCAAAAACCAGAACCGGACGATACGGCTGGAAATGAGATTGCGGTATTTCCAGCTCACCGGCAAGCCTTTCCACCAGATGGAAAAAAAGCTGAGACTTTCACAGATCGTCGCCCTTCGTTTTGCAGGCAGTAAAGAGCTTTTGTCTTTGATGGAGCGAGCCATTAAAGAAAACCTGACTCCGAAAGAGATCAAAAAATCCATCAAAGACTGGCAGAGTGATAATTACAGGGTTTAATCTTTGAAACAAACTACTAAAATATTTGCGGTTTATTCAAGGTTGAACCACAGTCTTTTTGCACATTAAATTAACTTTGAGAGCAAAACCCTTACCTCTTTGGCGTTTTTGATGTTGTAGTTGGCCTGGGTGTACGCATAACCTACCCGAATGGTATAGGCATTTTTGGGCATGGCTTTAAAGGTGTCTTCATCTGTCCAGTCATCTCCCAATGCCAATATGAAGTCGTGATCTTCCCCTCTCATCATAGCCATTGCCGCCCGCCCTTTATTGATATCGGGTCTTTTTATTTCCAGCACCATATTGCCCTCCAACACCTGTAGGTTGTGTCCTCTCGCCATATATTTCAGGTGACTGAACAACTCTCTCATACGCAAATCCCCCAGACCGCTTTCCACCTTTCTATAGTGCCACACCAAGGAATGGTGTTTTTCTTCTATAAATGCCCCCGGAGTTCTCAGGACATAATAATCCATCACCTGCCTGATATCTTCCTTCCAGCTATCGTCCACATCGGCATAGAGGATCCAGTCTTCTTCGTGATCCCTTTTTTTCAACCAGACGCCGTGCTCGGCGATGATGTCCACATCTTGGTTTTCAAACCATTTCCCCAAAGTCTCCTTGTCCCTCCCGCTTATGATCACGAGCTGACATTTTTTGGAAAGGGCGGCGATAAGGGAATTGAGTTCATCGTCCGGAAAAGCATCCTGGGGCCTGTTTTTGAAACCTACCAGTGTGCCGTCGTAATCAAGAAACACAATAGGCTTCTTCGCTTTCCTAAAAGCCTCAGCAAGCTCTTCCATCAAGTTTTCGTCCAGGGTTCTGGATATGAGCTCCTTTTGTTTTTCCTTCACATGAGCCAATCTGTCCATGAAGACCTTTACCCATTGGAAAATATCGTACTTTTTCAGGCTTTGCTGCATAGAAGACAGTCTGAGTTCCTGTTCTTCCTCGTCCATGGTCAGGGCCTCCATTATGGCATTTTTTACCCCTTCCAAATTATTGGGGTTGACCAAAATGGCATCTACCAACTCTTTGCTGGCACCGGCCATTTCAGAAAGGATGAGCACACCTTTTTTGTCTGTTTTGCTGGCTACAAATTCCTTGCATACCAGGTTCATCCCGTCCCGTAAAGGTGTCACCAATGCAATATCGGAGAGAGCATAAAAAGCACTTAATTCATTAAAGGGAAAGCTTCTGTAAAAATAGTGCACCGGTACCCAATTCAATGTGGAAAACTTGCTGTTGATCCTCCCCACCAGGGTATCGATCTCGATTTTTAGCTGCTTGTAGGATTCCACTTTGGCCCTGGACGGAACCACTATCATGATCATGGACACTTTCCCATGAAATTCAGGATGGGCTTCCAGCAGTTCTTCGAAGGCCTTAACCCGCTGGGGTATGCCTTTGGAATAATCCAACCTGTCAATAGTGAGCAGCAGCCTCTGTTCACCCAGCATTTCTTTAAACTTCCTGACATGATTTTGGGTCTTCTTACTGACGGCTGCCTTTGCGAATTTATCGTAATCAATGCCCATTGGAAAGGCGTCCACGTTCACCAACCTGTTGTCTGCCTGGATAAAACCGCTCTCGTTGGAAAGACCTAAGATTCTGCCGACCGCACTTAAAAAGTGCCTCATATCATCATAGGTGTGAAAGCCTATCAAATCTGAGCCCACCATTCCTTCCAACAGTTCTCTCCTCCAAGGCAGCATTCTGATGATCTCATAAGAGGGGAAAGGGATGTGTTGAAAGAAAGCTATGGTAGCGTCCGGAAGTTTTTCCCGCAACATCATCGGTAACAGCAGTAACTGGTAGTCGTGTATCCATATGGTATCGTCTAGATCTGCCTTTTTCAGGATGGCGTCACAAAACTTTCTGTTAACCCTGTGATAGGCTTCCCAATAGGTGTCTTCATAATTGATATATTGGGTAAAATAATGAAAGGCCGGCCAAATGGTATCATTGCTGAATCCCTCATAGTACAACTCCACTTCCTCCTTGGTCAAAAAGACCGGTGCCATTTTCAATGACATAAGTTTCTCTGTCACTTCTTGTTTCTGCTCCGGGGCTTCTACATCATTTCCCGGCCAGCCAATCCATATATTCTCCCCTTCCTTGTATATGGAACCCAAGCCGGTGGCCAACCCTCCGGCACTGGCCTTGAATTCAAACTTTCCATTCTTATGTTGTAAACTCACTGGCAGCCTATTGGAAACTATAATTGTCTTTCCCATAATGTAAGGTAGTAGTTTTAATAAAAAGAAGTTGCTTTACAGCGTGTTTCCCAAAATTTTAAGAAGTATTATCGATGTTCTAATTTAAAGAAAATGGGATAAAGAAAAAAATAAATTAACTCCTAATCAATCAATGAAGAGTACAATATCTTCAGGTTAATATAACCTGTTTCCTTCCAAAAGTTTTCCTAATAGATTGCCCGTCAGCGCACTTGATCCCCCGATGAGGAATCCTAAAAACCCCGTGATACCAAGAAGCAAGGCACCATTTCCCAGGCCCATGATCCCCGCCATTTTTCCGGGAAGCGCTGAACCCGAGGCTGACCATATCATCAAAGGCACGAGCAACCACACCAAACCAACCCCCAATGCTCCCGCCGCAAAAGACAGAAAAGTATTTCCCCTGAAAATAGCGCCTGTTCCCGCTACCAGCACCATAAGTATCCAATAAGGAAGGTGCGGGCCTAAAAAATAGGCTATGGCAAGAGCAAAAACCAATTGAATAAAAAACCTCATCTGTCCCCAGGATTAAAGTGCAATTGATAAAGTAACGAATCCACTTCTTCTTTCCCTTTTTTTAAGGAAATATCCACATACTCACCCCTTTCCCACATGCCCAGGAAACTGTCATAAAACCGGCTACCCGGGTTTCCCGATTGCCCCCCGGGATAAATGCCGTATGCTGCCCCTTCTATCCCCGGTTCTACCACCATCCTCCATCCCGGTCCCCAATTGCCAGAAGCGGCATTGATAATACCCTTTCCTCCTCCAATGTCCAGTTTCTCAAAACTAAAAGCACGGAAATTGGGCACTAAATGGGAAACGCTGGTGTTTTTGTAGCTGCGCCAAGTATAATCTCCCTCTGCCGCTTCAAAGCTTTTGATCTCCTTCACCATACGGTGAAACGCCGTTTTCACCAAATCTGAGGCCGTTTCTTTCGTATCTCCGGTGTTCCTGTCGTCAAACCACGCTCCCTCCGGAGCTTCTCTCATCAGCTGGGAAAGACGGTAACGTTCAGGAAAAGCCACGGGGACACCGCGGACATTCCAGCATTCCCTTAGCCGGTATTCTATGTGTTTCCACCAGGAATCGAACAAAGAGGGCGCCTTTTGGTCTGCATCGGCGAAAAAATCCCAATCTTTCAGCTCCTCCAGCATAAGGCTGCCGTCCTCATCCAAATGTTCCCCTTTCATCCATGCCAGCATAGTGGGCAATATTTCTGCCGCATGAAGGTTAAAATTGTCATTTTGAAGGGTCATCATGTCCTCCACAGTGATTTGGTCCATTTCATCCAGCATCTGATTGATCCTCCTGTTTCGGAAGTGTTCAAACTGGTTTCCGAATACGTAATAAGGATAACTTTGATAAACGGGGTATTGGTTGGCCGAGGAGACAAATCCTCTGGCAGGATTCAACGTGGATGCATTATGCTCAACGGGAATATAGCCCCGCCATTCGTAGGAAGGGTCGCTGCCATCCATAAGGTATTTTCCCTGCTCTTCCCACTTCAAAGGAAATTTACCCTGTACTTTCATGGCTATGTCACCTGAAGCAGAGGCAAAAACAAAGTTCTGCGCTGGAACTTCATAGTGACTTAGAGCGGTGAGGTAATCAGAATGATTTCTGGCCTTGTTTAACAGCAAAAAGGTCCTTTGTTCGTTGGATCCTTCATAGGCGGTCCATTTCAGGGAAAAATTGGCGTTTTTTCTGTCAGATCCAAAATTCCGGTCAAATACCACGGGTCCGTGATGGGTGTATACCACCGTATCTACAAAATCTTCTCCATTTTTCACCCTAATCTGTTCAAGGCGCGTCGAAGTTTGTACCCACTGTCCATTGTATAAGTATTCCATACGGCTTTCATCCCTAAACGAAATACCATACCAATCTTTCACGTCCCTGTCAGCATTGGTAGGGCCCCATGCGACGTTTTCATTAAAGCCGATGATTATCCCCAAAGCACCCGGAAGACTTGCACCTTTGACCGTAAACCCATCCGTACCTAATTGCATGGCAAACCACAGCGAAGGGATGTTCAGGCCAAGGTGGGGATCGCTGGCAAGGATGGTCCGGCCGTTTTTGGTTTTATTTCCGGCCACTGCCCAGTTATTGGAACCGAAACCCGGTTCCGGTTGGAGCAGCGGCTTTGACATGATTAAGCTATCCGGATAATCAATACCTTCCGGCTTGCTGATGGGTACGGGCTTAAAATCCCAGTTTTCTGAAGGAATAACAGGATCTATCCCTTCAGGCCGATCGGGAAGCAGTTCCCTGACCCACTCCTGACCAAAAAGAGCTCTGAAATTGGTAAACTCCATGTCCTGGTCCCTCGCCAACATATCGGCCATGCTCATCAAAAACAGGCAGGATTTATAAGGTGACCAATATTCGGGTTGATAATCCAGCAGTTTATATTCCACCGGCATTTCAGCAAAAGAAAGCTGATCAATATAAGCATTTACACCTTCCGCATAAGCCTGCATATAGCCCAGGGTTTGTGGGTCGCTTTCCTCCAAAAATTTCAGTTTATTCTCCGCTCCAAATGTAAGGCCTTTGCGTCTGGCCTGTCTGTCATATTCCAAAGCTAATTTTCCGACGATTTCAGAAAGCCTGCCAGCCGCTGCCAAAACCTGAAATTCCATTTGCCATAGTCGGTGACGCGCTGTGATATATCCCTGAACCCTATAGAGATCTTCTTCATGGGTTGCATAAATATGGGGAATAAGGTATTGGTCGTACATCACCTCCACCGGCCCGTGCAGGCTTGGAAGCGATATGGATGAAGGAGGATCGTCGTCCTCACTGGAGGCATTATGCCAAAAGCCCTTGAAGGGATCAAAAATATTGGCCAGCGGTGGTAGGCTGGCCAAATTAATTGCTAAACCCAATGCGATACAAAGGGTAAATGTGAGTGAAAAAAAGAAACCCAAATACCTCATTCAATCGCGACCGGCAATTTCAGCTTTTCCCAGTTTATGACTATTCCCTCATTGACAATATCAATACTCAGTCTTTCCTGACTGCTGTCCTGCCATTCCGGCTGAACATCCACCCTTATGACGTCATTTTCCTCCTTATACTGGTAATGTCCATGTTCCAAATCCCACTCTGAGTTGAAAATAACCGTCCATGGTCCTTTTTCCCTTGGGATGGTGAAAACAGAATATTTCCCGGCGGCCAACGGCTGCCCTTCCACGACCACCGCCTCACTGAAATCCACGTATGTGGCCTCATTGGCCCCCGTTCTCCACACTTCATCGTAGGGCTGAAGATCGCCCCAAATGACACGGTCTTTTACAGCAGGCGAGCCATATTGAATTTGCACATCTTTTCCGTTGATTTTGCCCTCAGCCTTCCTCAAAGGACTTGCGCGGGTATCGCTCACCTCCTGTTCCACTTCATTCTCAGCGGTTTCCACAGTATCCGACTGCTGCTGCGAACAGCCCTGTAGAAATATCCATAAAATTGCTGCTACGATTAAATAAAAATTCCTGATAAAATGTGACATAGGTTATCCATTTAATTTTCCCCCAATTTATGTATTTTTTTATATACCCTTGCCTATTTTTAATCTATAATTTTTGATAAACTAATTGTAAAACGAAACGTTGATTAATCAAAAACCTGATATATTTTTGTAAAGTCCATATTTAAAAAAACAGATTCTGAATCATACCATGTAACATGATGCGTTTTATTATCTTCACCTTCTTTTTGATTTCCCTTATCTTATTTTTCAGTGTTTATATATCCCCTGAATCCCTGGATTACACGGGACTTTTACCTTTGCTTATTCCTCCTTTTTTGATTTTCAATATCGCTCTGGCGGTCATGTTGATGTTCAGGGGATCAAGGCTTATGATCTTCCCTATACTTGCGCTGATTATCGGGTGGAGATTCTTTTCAGTAACCTTCCAATGGAATCAAAGGAACAGTAACCCCCAAGGAGTTTCGGTTTTAAGTTTTAATGCCATGCTGTTCAATAACCTTTGGGGAAACGACCGTGAGGCCCTCATCAAAAATTCCATCCAATGGGTCAAGGACAATCCCTCTGATATTAAATGTTTTCAGGAATTTTATCAGGATTATACCACTCCATCCCGAAATGCCATCAAAATTATCGGTGAAGAAGGGAAATACGAGCACTCCTTCCTGGCCATAGATGGAAATCCCAGGAGAAGATCTTATGGCATAGCGATATTCAGCAAATACCCCATCATCAATGAAGGCAGGGTATTCGATAACCAGAGGAATAACGGCGCCATGTTCGTGGATCTTAAGATCGATCAGGATACCATCCGGATATATAACACCCATTTAGAATCGATGAGTATCAATGCGGACCGGCTGGATAACTTAGAAGGCATAAAAAGTCAATACAGAAACACCATCCGGAAACTGAAAGAAGGTATTCAAATGCGTGCCTGGCAAATCAGAATATTGAAAGAACATATAGAAAACAGCCCTTATCCGGTTATTCTGGCGGGGGATTTTAATGATGTGCCCTATAGCCACACCTATTTTAGCCTGAAATCCATATTGCACAACGCTTTCGAAGAAGCCGGGAGAGGCTTTGGCTTTACTTATAACAAAGTGCTTTTCTTTCTAAGAATAGACAACATCTTTTTTGACGATGCATTTCAGATCCAGGGTTTCAAAACCCACCGCGAAGTTGATTACTCTGACCACTATCCTATTTCCGCTGTGTTCCGGTTGAAGAAAACCGAACCCGCACAGTAGATTTCAAGAGTTTCATGATCAATTTTCCAACAGCTTTTTTTTTGATGATATTCTGACATGGGCTTTCAATGAAAAAATAAAAGACAAATCTCCCATAAGTGGTTTGGCCACTTATTTTATTTTGATTTATTTTAACGCCAAAACCAATTTATTACTATTGTTTTAAAACGGGTACTGCAAAAAAAACATATTTAGCAAGTTAATACTTGATCTTTATTCAGGCCGAAATGCTGGATATGGGAGATGCAGTGGTCGCCAAAACCTAATGATACTCTCATGAAACAAGCTTCCAGATGGATTTTTGTATGTTGCGCCGTTTCTTTTTTTTCCGATGCGATTTTTGCGCAAGACCACCGATGGCAGCAGGCCGTCAGCTATAAAATGGAGGTGGAAATGGATGTGGAGACCAACCGCTATCAAGGCAAACAGGTGATCGCCTATACCAATAACTCACCGGACACATTGTACAAGGCTTTCTTTCACCTGTACTACAATGCTTTTCAGCCCAACAGCATGATGGATATGAGGTCCCGAACCATCGCCGATCCCGATCGTCGCGTGGGGGGGCGCATATCCCAATTGCAACCTGATGAAATAGGATACCTGCAGGTAAGAAAACTGACCATGAACGGGTTGGAAGTTCCTTATGAAGAGGTAGAGACCATTCTGGAAGCCAACCTCTCCGACCCCATATTACCGCATAGCACTGTACTTTTCGAAACAGAATTTGAAGGACAGGTGCCGCTCCAGGTACGGCGGGCCGGAAGAGACAATGAGGAAGGTATCCGTTATTCCATGTCCCAATGGTACCCGAAACTTGCCAACTATGATTACCAAGGCTGGCATGCCAACCCCTATGTGGGAAGGGAATTTTATGGGATTTGGGGTGATTTTGATGTGAAAATAACCATTGATAAAAGCTATATTCTGGGAGGAACAGGCTACCTGCAAAATCCCAATGAGATCGGGCATGGATATGAAGATGAAGGCGCAGAGGTAAAAACTCCGGAAAGCAATACCCTCACCTGGCACTTCCATGCCCCTAGGGTCCATGATTTTATGTGGGCAGCCGATCCAAATTATACCCATGACAGGATAGAAATGGACAATGGCATTACCGTGCATCATTTGTATGTCAAAAACTCAAAAACCGAATCTAATTGGGAAAAATTAAAGGAATATACGCCAAAAGCTATAAAATATCTTAGTGAAAATTTTGGCACTTATCCGTATAGGCAATTCTCCGTGATCCAAGGCGGGGATGGCGGTATGGAGTACCCCATGTCCACCCTTATCACCGGCCACCGCACATTGGGCAGTTTGGTAGGGGTTATGGTACACGAATTGGCCCATAGCTGGTTTCACGGGGTGTTGGCCACAAATGAATCTCTTTATCCGTGGATGGATGAAGGTTTTACCGTATTTGCCAGCAACCTGACCATGGCCCATATTTTTTCGGAAGAACCCTCTGGATTCCCTCAGAGAGGCGCATATGTCAGCTACGAAAGGCTGGTAAAATCGGGATTGGAAGAACCTCTGGCTACCCATGCTGATCATTTTCATACTAACGCTGCATATGGCGCCGCTGCCTACTCAAAAGGCGCGTTGTTTCTGTCTCAGTTAGGATACATCATAGGAGAGGAAAACCGGGATAAGGGGATGCTCCGTTATTGGGATACCTGGCAATTCAGGCACCCCAATGCGAATAATATCACCAGAATCATGGAAAAAACCAGCGGTATCGAACTGGATTGGTTCAAAGAATATTGGGTGTATACTACCAAAACCATTGATTATGCAGTTAAAGCTGTGGAAGAACAGGACGACAAAACGAAAATCACCTTGGAACGGATCGGGTTGATGCCCATGCCAATAGACTTGGTAATAACTTATAAAGACGGAAGTCAGGAAACCGTATATATGCCCCTACACATGATGCGGGGAAGCAAGCCCGAAGAAGAAGGCATGCCCAAAAGAGTCAAAACCCAACGCTGGCCCTGGACGCATCCCACTGCTGAAATAATCCTGGAAAGACCGAAAGCCGATATCAGTAGTTTGGAAATAGACCCTTCCCTGCGCCTTGCGGACATCAACCGGGACAATAACCTCATGGACCTGGAAACGGTTGAGGAGCAAAGTAATAATTGACATTCTAAAGTGTTAAAAAATGAAACGTGTCATTCAGTTTCTTGATGAAGATAACCGTCCAGCGGTAGGCAAGGTAGATGGAGAAAGTATCCTGGTCATCTCGGACTCCCGTTCGGTATATGAGTTGGTCGGGAAAGCCTTCAACTCAGGTACCACGTTATTAAATCAAGTGGATATAGCTGCCATAGGGTACGTTGAAGAGTACGAACGCCTTATAAGGGAGAATAGGGTACTGCTGCCACTCACCCACCCCGACCCTTACCATGCATGGATTACAGGCACCGGCCTCACCCATCTCGGCAGTGCTTCTTCACGTGATGCCATGCACCAAAAAATAAAAAACCAGGATCAGGATTCCTTGACGGATTCCATGAGGATGTTCCAAATGGGATTGGAAAATGGAAAAATGGCAAACAGCATCCCTGCGAATCAACCTGAATGGTTTTATAAGGGTAATGGCCTGATGGCCATCAATCCGGGAGGGACCTTGACTTCCCCATCTTTTGCATTGGATGGAGGCGAGGAGCCTGAGATAGCAGGCCTCTATGTCATCAGCCCAAAAGGTGACCCGGTAAGGATAGGATTTGCTCTTGGTAACGAATTTTCGGACCATAAAATGGAAAAAATCAATTACCTGTATTTGGCCCATTCCAAATTAAGACCCTGTTCCTATGGGCCAGAGCTGGTATTGGACGAATTGCCGTCTCATCTCGAAGGAACCTGTCGGATCCTTCGAAACAAAAACACGTTGTGGAAAAAAGCTTTCCAAACCGGCGAAGCCAATATGAGTCATAATTTTGCAAACCTTGAATATCATCAATTCAAATACCCCATGTTTTGTCAGCCTGGAGATGTGCATATTCATTATATGGGAACGTCGGTGCTGAGCTTTGCCGATGGAATTACACTAAAAAAAGGCGATCAAATCGAAATAGCTATTCCCGAGTTTGGCAAGCCCCTGGTGAATACCTTTGCCGTGCAGGAATAATTATGATCACATCATCAATACTCGGAAATATCCATTTTCCCTGAACGGACGCTGCCCTTTACCGTTACCACCGCGCCATTATCTATCAAGAGGTCGTTGGAAGAATGCCTGTCACCTATTGTCAGACTACCGCTTCCCACTGAAAAATCGAAGTTAAAGTCTTCCAAACTACTGTGGGTCGTTACTTTCAGGAAGCCAGACGAGGCCTGTAAATAAGTTTTACTTCCCAGTCCACAATTGTTTGCCTCCAACATTCCGGAAGAAAGTCTGATTTCTCCGAGTTCGGCTATGTTCCCAAGTGTGGCCTTGCCCGAACTCATGGTCCCCGAAACCAATCCCGCCACATCGATGATTTCAACAAAGCCACTGGATCCTTTGAACTGTACATCCCCCACCGTCTTTTTGAGGCCTGCCCTCCCTGAAGAAAGCTGTAAATGAACCGTCCCTTCCAGATCTTCCGCCTCGGCTCTACCTGAAGAGATTTGGATCTGGAGATCATCTGAATGGATATCGCTGGCATAAATCCTACCCGAACTTGCCTTAAGCAGTATTTTTTGATGGCGGACATGAGAGACATCCATGCTTCCCGATGAGCTTTTCATCTGCAAATAGATGTCTTCCGGGCCTGTCAGGTTAATAAATCCAGCCGTCCTTTTTCCCCATAAAAAAGAGCCCATACCTCCTGTCTTTGCTTCTACCCGCAATTTGTTCCCTGATCTGTGGTACGAAATGCCTTCCGTGGAAGCATCATTGGATTCCAGCAGGCCATTCAAAAATACCTCTTTTGCTTCAGGCCCGCCTCGGTAGCTGATCTCTAAAGCCTCGCCGATGACCTCGATCTCCTCTATTCCCTCAAACGCCATCTCAATGTCCGATATGGTTTCCATGCGCCCCGGAATACAGCTATAGAGAAAAAATACCAATAAGGCACATCCTCCAAATAAATTGGTGCTAGTTTTTTTCCTCCGTATTTTCATTAGGCAGATCCGGTATAGTCACTCCATTAGACATTAAGGACAACGTCTCATGGGCAATCCTGATGTTGTATTCATAAGCCAGGCTTTTGTAATTTACAAGGTCTACGATGGTCCCGATGAAGCATAAACCCAGGGTAAGCAGATAAAGAATCCCGAGTCCAATTTGACCCAAAATAAACCGGTGAAGACCGGCAAAACCAAAAAAGCCAAGCAGTGCCAGCACAAGAACCATCTGGCTGTCTTTACGCCTGGCTCTGTATACCTGTGCAAACAAAGAAGCCTGCTCATCATTCATGTTTTTTAGGATCCCCTGTATGTATCCCAGTTCCATCCCTTCCAGTTCAGGAAGGTGTTTCAGTACATTAGCCATATTTTCTGATTGTTTTTATATGTTTAATTAATCCTATCACCCTATAGGTGATGATGATGACTGCAAATCCGCCTAAAGGATGTGTGGCAAAAGATGCCTTCCATTCCCCCGTCATAAAATATTTCATGGACCTGCCCAGACCGCATCCGGGACACCAATGTATGCCCAAATTGTCCAGGGGACAGAGTGTGAAATGCCCCACCCCGTCCGGCGAAATGGTCAAAATGGCCAAAAGGGCCAATGTCCAGAAAACCAACTCAAAAGGAATGTGTGTAATCTTTTCCATCAAAAAATCTCTTGCGAAATGAATGCCACTTACAAAATAGATGTTTATACGCCTATTTCCAAGGTTCTGGAATTAATTTGCTCGAAAATGAAACAAAATCCGTCCACTACCGGACAGTTTCTATGGCAGCTGCTGAAAGAATTGAGCCAAACCTGATTCTTCCCGAATTGATGTACACGGAGTAAGAATGTACATCTTTGGAAGGTCATTTGATTGCGGTAAACTTCCAACCAACCATACCCATCGCTAAACGTCCTTGACCTGAACGTGTCCGTCATCAAATTCATCCAACCATTTATTTTTAGTTTGTTCAGTTGTATTTAATATGTATTTTGTATATTGGTTTAATTAATTTCATACTTGAAATTTCCATATTATAACCAATAGTTGTGGGTTTCAAACAAATAACGAACCAATACATTATGTACCATTATCGAAAAGCCGTATTTCCTATCGTTTTATATATCCTGACCAACAACCTATGGGCGCAGGAGTCCTTTGATCTTATCTTGCTGGAAACCCAAAACAGGCCATGGGGCTTCAGTGTGGTACCGGGAAGTGCCAAAAATGTGACGAACCGGGCAGGGTATGACAACCAGCCCCATTTTATCAACAATCTACAGCTTGTCTTTACCTCCAAATCGAAAAGCGGCAGCAGCGACATCATCATGTATAATTTTGAGAGTGATAAATTCACCAATATGAGCCGCACAGACGAAAAAAATGAATTCTCTCCCTCCTTAACTTCCTGTGGCCAATATATTTCCGCGGTGACGGTTGAAGAAGACAGTTCCCAGCGTCTATGGCTTTATCCTATCAATATGGGGGAGCCGGAATTGCTGTATGATGACATTCAGCCCGTGGGATATTATGGATGGTATGAAGAGACAGCCGCGCTCTTTGTCCTGGACAACACCAACAAATTGCTATTTCCGTACAGCAAAGAGGATATACATCATATCGCCGACCATCCCGGAAGGTGCATCCAACAAAGGCCCAAAACGAAAGAAATCACTTTTCTGGATAAAGGCAACAATATTGTGGTAGATGGTAAGCCCGCTTTCGAACTGAAAGCTTACCATGTGGAGGAACGAACTGTGAAATCTCTGGGGCTCGCCCTCAGTGAATCAGAAGATTTCTGCTGGCTTGACAAAAACCGGCTCCTTATGGCCAAAGGTAAAGACCTTTACATGAGAAACGTCCGAAACAGCATCCACTGGGAAAAGATCGCCTCCGTTTCCTTACCTGGTTACGGCGACATTTCCAGATTGGCCTTAAGTCCCAAAAAAGACAAGTTGGTTTTGGTAATGGAACGGCTGACTCCCTGAACCTTACGTACCGACGACATCATTCCTATGGATCCGGATTTCCGGGAATAAATTCGCTATACAGTGCCGGACGATAGAAGCAAGCGTGCCTGGCTTGGGATCAGTGCCTTGTCAGCTTCGCATCCTTGCTGTTCATAAAAGGAATGTGAATCCGCCAACCTTCTTTATCCGATTTCACGTCTATTTGGACTTCTTTATCATTTTCTGACAGGATCTCGGCGCTGACAGGGGACATTTGCGCATCCGAAGGCAAAAGCAACCAAACAAATGTAGTATTTTCCTTTATTTCGGTACTGTAAATACTGGCGATATTCGGCTCAAAAAGGTTATACTCAGGACTGTACCAGCCCTGTATATCAGGCGTTTCCTGTCCTTTCACAAAAGCGATTTCAAATTTATGCCCGCCAAGGGGAATAACGGCCAGATTCCCGCGCTCATGATTGGTTTTAACGATCAAACCGTCCTGTTCTACGATACATTCAGGGTGCCAATGCCATAGCGCATCTATTTTTCTGGGTTTGTCCGTGAGAACTTTATCGACCACCACCCAGAATTCCCCACGAACATAAAAAACAGACCGGATATGTTTTGCCTCTCCTTCCACGTCAATAAAACGGTCAAATGAATTGGAGGCATAATCAAAATCATCCGTGATTTTATAGAAGGTATCGCCCAGTGGCTCTTCGGCGTGGGTAGGCCCGGCATTCTGGCCCATTTGGTCTATCAAAATGACGTTATGCCCTTGGCTGCCCCTGGCATAGGGTCTGAATTTCTCCGCCACTTCACCTGTATAGGCGAATCTGCCTGCGTCAACCAGGAAATCCTTGCCGTAGGCAGATATGGAAATATGCAGTTTATCATTATGTTGGTGGCCACTCCCCCAGGGGCCCATATCAAAGAACGACCAGTGGGCATCCGCGTCAAAGCCGCTTCTTGATATCATCTGTCCGGCCCATGGGAAAAAATAAGAGGGACCAGCCAGAGGTTGCGTTCCGGAGTTGCCGTTGGAAGCGATATATTCCCATTCAGTCTTGTTGAACTTCTCTGCCCCGCTTAAAATAAGGTTCCGGTCGCTGCCCCTGTCTCCATCATTGTTTAAAATACGAAAACCACTCGGCCGCACGGCATGGGCGATATAGCTGTACATATCCTCAATGGTCTGGGTATAAAAGTCAGGAAGTGTTTTGTTCGCTTTATCACAGATCTCCTTGAAAAGTTCAAAATTATGCAATGAAACATTATGATAATGGGAGGTAAGCTCAGTTTGCACGCCATCTGCATAAACCTGATCCTTCATACTTTCCGTCATGGCCCCTATGGCATAATCCAACCATTCACTGGATTTTGTGTATTCCGGAAAATTTGCAGCAATGGTAGCCAAAGCAGAAATTTCCATGGTCAGCCAGTTATTGCCCCCGTGAAAATTTCTATTGTAGTGCGCATGATCGGGTAAGCTGCTCAAAATCAAGAGCCGGGTGGCTGGTGAGAAATATTCATTGTCGATCAAGCCATAGAAGATGCGCGTCCAAACCTTGGCTCTGGCCGCTACTTCTAAGCCCCGCCATACAGAGGTGCTGCTTTTTTGGGCCGGATAAGGCATACTTTTAATGATAAAATCCCTTAAAAACAAGTCAATGTATTGGACATATTTTGGGTTACCGGTGTCAAAATAAGTAGAAAACACCTGACTGAGCTGGCTGTGGCGGTTGGAAAGCCAGGCCCACTCCCTGTCGTTGTTAGGGCCCTTGTAATACCAATCCCGGTGGCCGTCATCCCCATAAGGAACCTGCCCCCTTACATTCTGAACAACAAATACATTATTCAATATGGTATCCGCCTCTGCTTCGGTTTTATCGGTTATCGCGAGATTGGTCTTTCTCAAATCCTGTGCAACAGGGCTGTTTTTGTAGTATTCCAGCAAATAGCCACTGGCTTCTACCATATCACCTCTTTCTTTGGCGGCCTTGACTTTCTCGAAACCTGGATGGTCAAGGTTGAAATCATTAAACATGTCTTCTATGGTAGCTGGATAATGGGCGTACAAATCCTCAATCGTGATGATTTCCTTCCAGGTTTTCTGTGCTACAGTACTTTCTGAAATAGAAAACAAGATCCCCAGCAATAGCAAAGACTTAGTAAATTTCAAGGTCATTCTTCTTTTTTAAATATTATTTTTATACTTCAACTCATTTTGAGCCTGCTTTAGAAATAACAATGGGTTTAAAATACTTCTTTATTCGATTCTGATCAAGATAAATATTATTAATTGCATTATCCGGAAATCACAGGTAAATCGACTGATGTCTGTACTGAGCGGGGATATTTTCATATGGACTACCTAAGACCAACCTTTCAATTACATATTCTCCTCCAAAACCAACGCCATGAGGCCATGTAGCTGACAGGCTCTGTCTGTTAAATGATCGTCAAAGTTTGTCAGCCGGATACTCCTCAAGCAAATGCCTCCTGAAGTCCCTGAATCTATAATTAAAGTTGACCCATAACACGAATCCATGGATAGCCCTGATCTGGCCCTCTAACGTGTTCTGAAGTCTGAGGTGATATCCTGGGGAAAATGTCGCTGTCCTCCTCTGAGCGCCCAAAAGGAGGAATACCCGATGCTCTAAGGGAACATCCACAGCCGCTGGTCCGGTCGAAACCAGTGTTTCATTAACCATGCTGGCAGACATGGCTGCTTTGAGTCGCTCTGATCTCCCTAAATTGTAACGGATACTGCTATTGACTCTAAAACGTTGATTAAGGCCAAAGCCCCCAGTGATTTTCTCATGATCATGGTTGGCCCGAAAGCGGACGTCATATCTAAACCTGAAACTCACGCCATAGTCTTCATTGCTGGGAAGCCTGAAGATAACCTGTCCCCAAGGTCTTCGTTCAGGTCTGACCAGTCTGCCTTCCGAATAAGGAGTAGTCAGATACAGTCCGGCATATCCTACCGTAAAATTGAAGTTTTCATCCTTCGTATGATACGTAAGCCCCGATCTCCCAATTAAAAACAACTGAGGGACATAATGTGCATCCATCCATAAAGACCACCGGCTGGCAATTTGACCTGAAGTCATTAGCCCCCACCAACTTTCTGTTCGCAGTTGGGTTTGTCCAAATGCCAACCGGCCGTCCGACAGGCACATTACAACCATAAAGATTAAAGCACAGATCAGACGGAACATTGTTTACATAGGTATGGCTCAAATAGTCCCGGAGGACGCATCAAAACAAAACAAAACATTTTTTTGTCCAGAAGCAAAAGAGAAAGAATGAAAATCATGCTTTTCCAACCACGATCTTGATTCCGTTTGCAATTATTCCGCAAGTGGGTGTAATTTGCAGGCATGGAAATCAGAAGGGCCGCTCCAGAGGACACAGCGGCAATTGTTGGATTATTGGAATTGTCATTAGGCAACGCGTCTATACCTAAAACTTTGGCGCTTTGGAAATGGAAACATGAATCAAACCCCTTTGGAAAATCTCCGGTTTTTGTAGCCATACATGGAGAAAAACTGATTGGGGTGAGGGCATTTATGCAATGGCATTGGCAGGACGGTAAAAAAACCTATCATGCTTTGAGGGCGGTAGATACCGCTACACACCCTGAATGGCATGGAAGAGGGGTATTTAGACAGCTGACATCCAAACTCGTGTCCTCCTCGGCATCCAAGGGCTTGGATTTCATATACAACACCCCTAACAAGCGCAGTCTTCCTGGATACATGAGCATGGGTTGGAAAATCAAAGGCAGACTTCCTCTCAAATTCAAATTGGTCAGGCCATGGGAAATCACGAAAAACGTGATTCAAAAAAAAGCAGCCGACCCGATTAGGGGAATTGCCCCAACCGATTGGTCCGAAGTTACAGAACATTTCCCATCATTGTCATCTTTTCCCCATGCGGTCAGAACCAATTATACCCCTGAATATCTTCGATGGAGGTATTTGGATTGCCCCATTTTTGAATACGGATATTTAACTGACCACACAAGCTACCTTTTGATATACAGGATCAAAACCCACCCGTTTTTCCACGAATTACGGATCACGGAACTTTTACCCTTACAAAAAGGGGGGGCTATTGACCTGGCTCATCTAAAACTGGAGATCAAAAAAAAGGTGGAGGATGAACTTCCCGTGCATCTTATCTCCTATTCAGGGGAAAACCATAGATTCCTTCCCATTACAGGTTTTGGGTGGGGTCCTACCCTTAAAATGGGCCCACTTGTAATCATCAGGGATTTAAACATGGGGGAAAAATTGGATCACCTTCTCTCCCCCTACTCCACCAATTTCAGCTTGGGAGATTTGGAATTGTTTTAACTCTCATTATAAAAACATTTTCGCTACGGCGTCCAGAAGCAAAAAAACGGGACTTTATGCAACCCGGCAAAAGCTTTCCGGCCTAAACTGAATAAGATTCCGTGATTTTCACAGGGGGTTGAAATGCTCTAACTTTTGCTGGTTGATTACCGGATTCGCATACATGGCCAGAAAGTTCTGAACGGCAATGGGGTTCCCCATATCCACACCTTTATGCAGCCGGTCTTCAAATTCCTCTTTTTGCGCCGGAGTATAATGCGATCGGTATTCGTCGGAATTGTTTAAAAGATCAAGAGCGATGAAATTGGTTGGCCACAAGCGATAATTGGAGATGATGACCCTGTCCAGTACTTCAGTCAGCCGCTGGAGCTGCCTGTTTAAGGCTTTCTCTTCATCAAATATGTGATGGATCTCTTCCGTGAGCACATCGCCTACAGCAATATGGATTTTCTTTTTCTGCCCCATAATGCCGCTCATCAAAGTTCTAAAATCTTCGTTCTTTTCCTTTACATATATTTCCGCATTGGCCTTGGCCAACAATTCTGGCATTTTGAGTACATCAGTGGGATCATTCTCATAGGAAATCGACACGGGCACAATCTTAAGTTTCAATAAATAATCTCTTAACGAAATTTCTCCTCTTGCCAGGGAAAGCATTTTAAGCACCCCTTTTTGCGTCTGATCGTTTCCATCTTTTGTTCTTCCTTCCCGCTGGGCAATCCATACGGACCGGTTTTCGGACAGGATCGAATTCCTTATGTATTCCGAATTGATCAAGGAGCTTTCCAGCATCGCCCTGGAGCTTAGGCGCCGGTAAACTGTAAAATTCCGCGTTAACCTTGACAGGACCTTTAAAAAGGGTTTTTTGACAAGATTATCACCAATCGCGGAAGTGGTCATCAGCAACCCATGCTCATACAACGTGGTATTGAGCAGGGAGGTGTCCAAAATAATGTCTCTGTGGTTGGAAATAAATAAGTAGGCGGTATTGGGTGCCAAGTTTTCAAACCCCGAAGTGGTCAAGCCATCGGAACTCTTTTCCAATACCTTTTGGATGGCATGGTATATGAAATTGATCTGGAAATCCCTTATGGAATGGGTCCGGTACAACTGGTTCAGCCATACCTCCTCCCGCACATCAGGAAAAGTAAAGTGCATCATCGCTTTCATCATGGGGTGATGCGCTATTTCCTTTAAAGCCTGGTTGACTTCGCTATCATAAAAAGGTCTAATAGGATCAAATTTGGACATGCTGTTTGTTTTTCGAGCGTGCAAATTACAAAAAATGCGCAAAAGGTTTCCGTTAATCCCCAAACATTCCCCCCGGTTATCAAAAAAGCCCCAAATCCTGGGGCTTTTTTGATCAGTAAAACCGTGGGTTTGTATGATATCAAAGTTCCCTGAGTTTGATATTTCTCCAGGAAATTTTAAGTCCGCCTCCGCTGTGGATCTGCAAGGCAATCTGTCCTTCGCCCTCGCCGATTTTTTCATCGCTGTAATCGACCATCTCCACACCATTGAGCCAGGTGATCACCCGGTCACCTTCTACCCTGACTTTGATATCGTTCCATTCTCCAAATTTCAAATGCTTGTCCTTTTCAGGATCAGGTTTGACCAGCCAGCCCCGGCCGTAAGATTCGTAGATACCTCCGGTATCATTGCCTGGGGGCGCTACCTCTACCTGCCATCCTGAAACTTTTGTCCCTTCAAAGTTAGAACGGAAGAATATCCCGCTGTTGCCGTCCCTGTCCTGCTTGAATTCAGCAGTAAGTTCAAAGTCTCTGTAATTTTCATCAGTTCCCAGATAGCCATACTCCGCATCCGGTCCACTTTCTGACACCAGGACCCCGTCTTCCACGTACCATTTTTCCGTACCGTACACTTGCCATCCCGTAAGATCCTTACCATTGAAAAGTTCAATCTCATCAGAGGCCGTACAAGCTAAAAGTAATAAGGCCGATAAAGGCCATAGAGCATTTTTCTTTATAATGTTCATAATTGTCCAATTTATATTTGTTTTCTAGGGTACCGGGCGCGGCTTTTTTTTTCTATCTCATTGCGTTGGCATTTATGCATGCATCCCGCAGCTATGACGAAGTCAAGGCGGCCTTTAAAGAAATTTTTTAATATACTATGATCAAACAAGTTTCATATTCACTGGATCCCAATTTATGAATTTATCCTGAAAATAGCTGTCATTACATAAAAGGGCGGGGGCCGCGGCCCTGAATCCAAACACCGGATCTTCCGCTACGGTACCATTTTCCCGGATAGCTCTGAAGAAATTGCCAAAATGATCATAGTGAGCCCCTTTATATCCGGCCTCTACCTTATAAACCATTTCAGAGGGGGGCAGTATTTTCTTCCGGTCATTTCCACCTTGCAGCATCTTAGCCTGCTCCTCTAAAAAGGGATCGCCGCTCGAAGCCTGTTTATTGGTTTTCACTACGATTTCATCCCATTTCACATCCATTGATCCTTTGCTTCCTACGATTTTAAGATAAGTAGACCCGCTTGTACCGTCCACAAAGTTACAACGGAGAGAAAGGTTAAAACCAGGGTGTTGCTCGCTTTCCGGATATTGGAACATGCCCAAAAGTATATCTGGAACCTCTCTGCCATCTTTCCAGTACCTTAGTCCTCCCATGGCAGAAATCTTATCAGGGCCCAGTGAATTGGTTATATAATGTAAACTGGTAAAAAGGTGAACAAAAAGATCACCGGACATACCGGTACCATAATCAAGGTAATTCCTCCATCGGAAAAAGCGTATAGGATCAAAAGGCCGGTCTTTTGTATTGGAAATATATCTTTTCCAATCCACATTTTTTTCGGAGGCATCACCGGGGATCACGTACTGCCACGCACCTTCCGGTGAATGCCTCGCCCAGAAACCCTCGGCATAGTTGATGTCGCCGATAACACCCTCAGCAAGCAGTTCTTTTGCCTTCTCATTGCCAAGAGAGGAAATTCCCTGGCTTCCCACCACAAATACTTTACCTGACTTTTTCCAGGCATTGATCACTTCATGGCCTTCTTTTACAGAATGTACCATGGGTTTCTCACAATAAACATGCTTCCCTGCATTGAGGGCATCAATGCTGATCTGTTTGTGCCAGTGATCCGGTGTCCCTATGATGACCGCATCCACATCTTTTCTTTTCAGGACCTCTTGGTGATCTTTAGTGAGAAACAGGTGATCCCCCCATTTCTTTTTGGCGCTTTCCAATCTGCCTTCATAGAGATCACATACGGTGGTAACTTCTACATTATCATGTCTAAGTGCAGTGTTAAGGTCTTCTGTACCCATTATGCCCGCCCCTATTAGCGCAAGCCGGATTGTTTTTTCAGAAGAGCTCCCATACCTTCTGTTCAGCTGAAAAGTCTTCATTGAGGGTGCTTCCGCAAAAACTGCGGGGGCCACAGCAGTGGCTGCACCAGCCAATCCTATTTTCTTTAAAAATATGCGGCGTTTATTTTCCATGCTTCTAATTTATTGGTTGATATTTGGATCTAAATATAATCATTGCAGTATACAAATAATATATATTTTTTACTAACAAAGACCACTTATTTGATTTTTTATTAAATCCTTAGATGTTAAAATGGCGTTCATGGGTGAAATGGTAAATAAAGAACATGCCTGTGGTGAAAAAATAGGATCAAACGGTATTCAGGAATCAGGAATCAGGGAACGGGGAACCGGGCAAAAACTCCCGTGCACTTTTCCTTCCTGTCCATCATCCACAGAATGTCCGTGAAACAGGGAACGGGGAACGGGGAACCGGATTTCCTGTTCCCTTTTCCCTGTTCACTGTTCACCCAGTATCCAATAATTGGGAACAGAGAACCGGGAAGGGAAAGGGATCCCCCCGGAACGCAGAAAGCCCCTTCCCGACAGCTGTCGGGAAGGGGCTCCTTATGAATAATACGGCGGCGGCCTACTCTCCCGGGTGTGACCCCAGTACCATCGGCGCTGCAGGGCTTAAC
>NZ_JBHSJJ010000025.1:0-54791 GCF_042652345.1 Negadavirga shengliensis | reverse complement strand
TGGCGTCCGGCCCGTGACAGGCAAAGCAGTTGTCCGACAGGATCGGACGCACATGGAAGTTATAGCTGATCTGGTCAGAGGATGATAATGAAAAATCCTGATTATCATCGCCAGATCCACAAGAACTATGTAATCCAATTCCCATTACTATCACCACCAAAACCCTATTGCATAAATACATATCCGTCAACATTTTTATTTTTAACCAACCCTACCATTTTAGAAGGCTTTAGTATCCTGGATTCTGGACGATAGTGGCCACCCCGTCCTTACTGCTATATACGATAGCCTGTTCGGGAATGGGATAATATTGATTTTTTTCTTCGAAAGTCGCGCCACTTAGATATGTCCTAAGCTGTCTTTCTTTTTGTAAATAATTGTTCAATACCGTTACACTGACTCCCCATCGGACAAGGTCAAAAAATCGATGACCCTCCATTGCAAATTCCAGTCTGTTTTCAAATCTAACGGCATCTCTTGCAAATCCGGAATCCGTCCAAGTATCCTGATACAAATCAATCACATAGTTTGCCGCTGGCGAACCATCATTTTTTAAAACAAATCCAGAAGGGTTAGCGGCTCTGGATCTAATTATGTTTACGTATTCCCTGGCTTTTTCCAAATTTCCCAGCTCCACTTCACATTCTGCTGCCCACAACAGAACATGACTATAACGGATCAATCTATAATTATTTGCGCTGGCCCTCATGTTTCCGGATTTACCGGATTCGGCTCTGCTTACTATTTGTTTTTTTGATGAATAAGGGCCTGCGTATGACTGATCCCTAATCCAAAACCTGCCGGGATGATTGCCCCAATCCAAATAAGGGATTCCACGACGTCCCACTGTCCAATCCAATCTTGGGTCCAAATTTCCCTCATAGGGTTCAAAAGGTTCCGATGATAAAATGCCTTCATCATTTTTTACGTCCACTTCATTAAATGAGTAAATTAAAGGCAGTCCATTTTCATTGGTCTTGTAAGCATTAACCAGATTTTGAGATGGCTGGAAAAATCCACAACATCCACCGGGCCCGTTCGGATACATATAGGTTAAACCATCTCCAAGATTTCCCCCACTTGCATCCGCAGCAGTTAAAGAATATTGTATTTCAAAAACGGACTCTTCGTTGTTTCTGGTTTCTGCTGCAA
The DNA here is from genome assembly GCF_042652345.1 of Negadavirga shengliensis. NCBI lineage: Bacteria > Pseudomonadati > Bacteroidota > Cytophagia > Cytophagales > Cyclobacteriaceae > Negadavirga > Negadavirga shengliensis. The sequence goes on along the minus strand of NZ_JBHSJJ010000025.1, from coordinate 53,639 downwards.
AATTATCATGGAATTTCTCTACAAGACGATACTTGCCACTTTGGATAATTTGATCCAACAAAGTTTTGGCTGCATTTATGTGCTCTAAATCCCTCGTGCCATTGGGAAATGCCTGGAACATATGACATTTTGCCAAGTAAGCCATGGCCGCATATTTTGTAGGTCTACCCAGGTCAGGCTGCTCTTCCGGTAGGTTTTCCATTGCAAACGCAAAATCGGCCTGAATTAATGGCCAGGTATCTTCAGTATTTGGCACCAATACACTTGTTGGATCATCAGGATTCCATATTTCATCACTAATAAATGAAATATTATTCCACATTTGTTTTCCTTCAAAGTGATAATGTGCCCTTAGAAACCTGGCTTCTGCTTCAATCTGCAGCCTCCGGTCCGGATTAATTTCCGGTACCAAAGGTAAATTAGCGAGGACGTCATTTGACCGTGCAATCCCGTCATATACAGTCCGCCATTTTCCATAAAGATGCACATTCGTAGGTAACCAGACGTATCTCTCCATAAAAGTCTGCTCAGGTTGATCACCGGCATCTGAACCTTTGTAAGCATCATCAGAAACAACGCTCCCAAAAATCCAATTAGATGCCGGTGCATGCCAGCTGGTGACTCCCGCGGTTCCTATGCCGTCCAATAAAGCGTAGGCCCCAATGAGCGCCCCTTCAATCCCTCGGGGAGTCTGTAAAACTTGTGGACTATATTGTCCTTGTGGCAGTTTTTCAAGGAATTCTTCACTGCACGCCATCATTAATATTAGGGACAGCGCTATGGATATTTTTGTTTTTAATATAGCTTTCATATTCAAATCAATTAAAATTAAAACCCAGCTGACAATCCGAATATTAGGCCTTTGGGTGTAGGATAAACACCTTGATCGACGCCGATTTCGCGATCTGAACCACTATTGAAATTCCTCAAATTAACCTCTGGATCTAATCCTGAATAATTAGTAATGGTAAACAAATTCTGTAATTGGCCGTAAACCCGCAATTGATTAAGTCCGATGCGGGAAAGTATACCAGTTGGAAATGTGTATCCCAACTGAAGATTTTTTAACCTCATATACGACCCGTCTTCCACAAAATAGGTGGATGGCACACCGCTTTGGGCGTCATTAGCGTCAAGGATGGGGAGAACGGCGTTTGGATTATCCGGCCTCCATGAGTCATACAGCATTCTCTTGCTTCTGTTGCCCTGAAAAATTTCAAAATCTGTCCAATACCTAACATGATTGAATAAATCATTGCCTTGGACACCTTGGGCAAAAATTGTCAAATCAAAATTTTTATAAGCTAAATTCAAATTTATTCCATAACTGAAATCCGGGTGGGGATTGCCAATAAATGTTTGATCTTCAGAATTAATCACACCGTCCCCATTTATATCCCTAAATTTAAATTTCCCTACTCCCTGTGTTCTTTGTCCATTGATATAAATATCAGAATCATAATAACCGGGAAATGATGCGTGATTCTGGACTTCTTCTTCAGATTGCATTATTCCATCAATTATATATCCATAGAATGATGATAAAGGTCTGCCCACAATCGATCTGGTAACGGGTGGAGTCCTAAGACCAAACCCCGGCAGGAAATCATCTGGATTATCCGGGTCAAGCGCTAAGATTTTATTACGGTAAGTGGAAAAGTTTGCATTGATACTGTACCTGAATTCACCGCTATTGATGCTTCCATGATAATTTACTGCTAGGTCTATTCCCCGGTTCTGCATAGAGGCAATATTTTGCGCAGGAATAATGGCATCGCCCAATCTCGGATCAAACGCTCTGGCATATAATAGATTTTCAGTTTTTCTGTCATATACATCGAAAAAAAACTCAAGTTGATTATCAAAGAAAGAAGCATCCAATCCAATATTAATAGATGAACTGGTTTCCCATTTGGCATTAGGGTTTCCAAATCTGGCCATATCAAAGCCTTGGTTATAACCTGAGGGACTACCTGTTATACTATAACCACTGGTAAATGGATTGCTGTGATAGGTGGCGTAGGCGTTGAAATCACCAATTTCCTGATTACCGGTCTGGCCCCAGCCGGCTCTAAGTTTTAATTCGGACAAGATTGAAATATTCTCCATAAAGGATTCCTGTGACAGTCGCCATCCGCCGCTAACGGCGGGAAAAGTGGCGTATCTTGTGGCAGCCAAAAACCGGGATGACGCATCCCTTCTTACCGTGCCCTGAAAAATAAACTTATCTTTAAAAGAATAATCCACTCTACCGAAGTAAGAAAATAATGACCATAAAGTAGCGATATTTCCACTATTGGTGGCCGTGGTTGGGCTTCCGGCGTCAATGTATTGAATATCCAGAATTTCAGCAAAATACCCCTGTCTGGCTGTGCTAAGGTTGTTACCATATCCTTCAATAGACTCTAACCCAAGAAAAACGTTTATTGAATGATCTTCACCAATTGTCTTTTCGTAAGAGAGGGTATTTGTCCAAGTCCATGTGTGGTTATAATTTCGTTGCTCGGTTAAACTATTGACATTGTTCGCATGGGCAAGTTCTATTTCAATGGGGTTAAAGTACCGGCCGGCATGAATTATACCATCGATTCCAAAATTTGTTCTAAAAGTTAAATCCTGAAATAAATCTGCTTCCGCAAAAACATTTCCGAAAATCCGTAATTCTTTATAACCATTGTCCTTATTCCGATACAGTTGGCCCACGGGATTGTTAGCATTTCCCAGGTTGCTTCCCAGCGTGCCTGCAAAGTTTCCTCCAATATCATAAACAGGTATTATTGGTTGGGCACGGAAGGTATTGGAAACTTGACTGGTTTCGTGATTATTACTGTAGTTACCTTGTCTTTGTCCATAGGCAATTTGTATATTTTCGCCTACCCGAATCTTGTTTTTTACGGTAAATTCTGAATTTGCACGGAGCGTGTATCGCTTATATCCGTTATGCAATAAAATCCCTTGCTGATCAAAATAATTGGTGGAGAAAGAATATCGTCCTTTTTCGGTCCCGCCGGATATTCCTAACTGGTAATTTTGGATGGGAGCTGATTGAAAAACTTCATCCATCCAATTCGTCCCTTCCTTATTCGCCCGCGTAATTGAAAATTTAGTTTGTCCAAATTCTGGATCTGTAAACCTGTCATAACTATAGTTTCCAGGATCAACTCTTGGGTCTCCTTCAAATGCTCCGTCCGGAATGATATAATCAGGAATAACAGGCTCGGGTCCGTTTCCATACTGGGAGTGCTCCGGATTTCCGGTAACTGAATTTACCACGTTGGCATTTCGTTTACTTTGCCAAAGATATTGCCCGTATTCTGTTGTATTGAGTAAATCAAGTTTGTTTCCGGAACTCTGAATACCATAGTAGGCATCAAACGTGACTTTCGGGTCTCCTGCTTTTCCTTTTTTTGTAGTAATAATGATGACACCGTTCGCAGCTCGCGACCCATATATTGAGGCGGAAGAGGCGTCTTTCAGGATTTGAATGGATTCTATGTCATTTTGGTTTATGGTATTTAAATTGCCTTTTGTAGGAACCCCGTCTATTATATAAAGCGGGTCATTATTCCCTAATGTTCCATACCCCCTCACTCTAACTGCCACGCCGCCTCCCGGGGTATTATCAGTTCCCACTGAAACACCGGCAGCCCGACCTTGAAGTTGTTGTGCTAAGTTTGTCGCCGGCACCGCCAATAAATCCTCTGTATCTACCACACTGACTGCGCTGGTAATGTTTCTTCTTGCCTGAGAACTATATCCGGTTACTATCACTTCATCCAATGAAGAAGCATCCAGCATTAATCTGATATTTATTTCGGTTTGGTTTCCGACAGAAATTATCTTTGGTTGATACCCGATATAAGAAATCACTAAACTGGCTTCCTCGGGAACGGTGATAGAATACCTGCCATCAATATCAGTAATTGTACCTGTAGTTGTTCCTTGTACTGTAATGGTAGCTCCAGGAAGAGGTTCTCCATTTTCGTCAGTGATTATCCCGCTTACTGAAATATCATCACTCCTTACTAAACCTTTCACATTTGAGTCCGGGCCGGGATTCACCGGTTTTACGTGAATATTGTTGTTTACTTGGATAAAACTTACTTTTGCTTGTTTTGACACCTCAGCAAGTATATCATACAGTGACGTATTTTTTCTATCTACGGAAATTTTTTGATTAAGAATAACAGCATTGTCACTATAAGTAAATTTAAAATCAGTTTTTGATTCAATGTCATTAAAAAATTGGAGCAGGGTATTTTCTTTTATAGAAACATTCAGTGTTACTTCTTCAAGTGTCTTCCGTTGAGCATTTCCTGTATTGGCAAAAATTACCGTACACAGGAATAGTTGAATGGTAAATCCATACAGCAATCTTTTCGACAGCATAATCAGTTGTCTAAGTATTTTTTTTTTCATAATATTGATGTGTTTAAGTGTTACTTGAACTAAGCCTTGCTTCTTTCCACGGACACAAGGCGATTCATTGGCAGAATGCAGTTCATAGAACTAATTCTGCCTTTGTTATGCATGAACTAACTGGTATTTCTTGTTGTCATATAATTGTTATTTTGGGTTGTAAATCATGACTTCCCTTCCATCAATTTTGTATTTGATACCAGAGGTCTGGAAGATGCCCTCTAAAACATTCTCTAATATTTCATCTGTATATATACCTGTATAAGTCCAATTTGAAGAGGGGTTTCCCTGTATATGGACATTTACGCCGTACCACTTTTCAATTTTTGCTTTAATCTTTTGCAAAGAATCCTTTTTAAAAAACAGGATTTTATCTTTCCATCCAATGATTTCATTTTTCTCAAATCCGGTTTTATAATATTTTCCCCCTTTCTCTAACACCAACATCTCATTAGGTTCGACATCAACGTTATTTCCATTATCATCCCAAACCCTTATTTTTCCAGTGACCAAAGCAACAGATACATTGCCATTATCGGTATTATTGACATTAAAGGTGGTTCCTAAAACACTTATTTTGGTATTTCCAGAGGACACGACAAACGGTTTATCCAAGTCCTTTTGAATTTCAAAAAATGCCTCCCCGATTAAAAAAACCTCTCTTTCAGTTTTTCCAAAGTCCTTTGGGTACTGGATTGAACTATTGGAATTTAGATATACCTTGCTACCATCTGCTAAAGTGAGGATGGATTTTTTTCCTGCTGGGACACTTTTTATAATGACTGGGATCTCATTTGTTTCCTCAACTTGGGGGGTACGTGTAAAATACGCAACGTAAACTACCCACAAGCAAAACGAAACCACTAATAATGCAGCAAATTTTCTGAAAATCAGAACCATATCCCGTTTCGTAGACGCGGTGTTTTTATGATGTATAGCCTCATTTCTGAGTATATTTTCAAAAATATCAATGTACATTTTGTCCGTAAAAGGAATTTTATTTGAATAATGGACAGAACGGATTATCTGGACTGCTTCCATAACCGTATTTCTTCTGTCCGGGTTTTCCTGTAACCATCTTTCCCAAAAATGCTTGTTATTTGCATCTGGTCGTTTGACCCACTGGATAAAGAAATCATCCAAAAGGAAATCTTCCAATTCATAATCCGAATACCTCATAAACAGCGGATAGTGATCCATTTCATGAAACAAATACATTATTCAACCAACAACTCTTTTAATCTCGCCAGCGCACGATATATGATTTTTCTGGCAGATTTGACTTTATGAAGCTCCATCACCTCAGCAACTTCACTGTAATTCATGCCTTCGTGATATAGTAATAATATCGCCTGCCTTTGCCTTGGGGTAAGTTGATCCAAGGCAGATTGGAGTTTGTTTTGTAGTTCAGCCGTCTTTTCACTTTGGATGAGTTTGGTTTCATGCGAAACTTCGATAGAAAACAAATTATCATCCATGACGCCAGCCAGGACCTTTTTTTTGCCATTATCCCTGGTAATTTCCCTGATTAATTTCCTTTGAAGAATTTTAAACAGGTAGGCTTTAATGCTTTTAACTTCGCTTAATTCACCTCTTTTTTTTCTGAGAAAAATAAAAATGTTCTGAATAGAATCCTGTACAAGCAAATGGTCATCGGTGAATTGGGTGCCAAAATGAAACATATTCTCGACATTTAACCGATATATGTAGTTAAAAGCGATCTCGTCCCCGTTATTAAAATCCTTCCAAATTTCAATATCCGTTTTCCCTTCAAATACCTCTATAGAAGCCGAGTGTTTATTTGGCAAAGTTGGAAGGGATAAAGTAGTGGTTTTTTTTGGGTTTAATGTCATAGCGTAAAATATCCTTTCGCTTCGTATTAATAAGAGGCCTTAAACTATTAAAATGACCCCATAAAATTTTATAAAAATAAACATATAATGTATTTTGAATTCTTTTATTCTGTAGATGTCGAAATTTTTTAAACAGTAAAACTCTTTTTGAAAAATATTAATCCATTTCCATGTGTGATTTTACTGGTTTTGGAATTATTATATCAAAAAAAATAAATTCAAAAATTTAAAATCTTATAACGGTAAATATGTGAATTAATAAGTGGGGGAAGCGAAAGCAAGGTGCTTGAATGTAGGAATAAGGGTAAGGGGAGGTTGGTCTGTCCGACAAGGTTAAGTTGAATTACCAGTTGACTGAAGCCTTAAAGTTGGAAGGCATGCTGCTCGGCAAGCTGTGTTTGAGGCTTTAGGATTTTTAGGGATCAGAAGATAAACATAAACAATACGGCCCCCTAAATAGCCCGTTTTTTTAAACAAAAACCAACTTATTGAAAGTAAATTAGTTATATATTAACCGGTAGGAGAGGCCCGGCAGCCCGAAATAAAAATAGCCAAGCATGTCGCTTGGCTATTTTTGTGCAGAGGAGGAGGGATTCGAACCCCCGGAACCTCTCGGTTCAACGGTTTTCAAGACCGCCGCAATCGACCACTCTGCCACTCCTCTTAATTAATAAATAAAATTAATAAATAAAAAAAAGCCGAGGTTTCTAAGACCGCCGTCCCGATCGCCATCGGGAACCATGCTGTCACTCCTCTCAGTAAAGATAAACCCGAAATTTTCAAGGCCGCTGTCCTCCAGATGGTCTCGATAGCCACCCCCCCGGATACCGCTTGATTCTTGTTGTTTCGGTTTGCAAAAGTACGTTTAAAATTGGTTTTTACAAACCGAAACCTATGAAATTTCAACAGCATTCTTTAAGCTTTTGAATGTAAAGAATTTACTTTGGTGACGGGGCGTTTTTCAGCAGCTTTGTCCAGGCTGACGTTGATCTCAAAACCTATCAAAATGATGACAGAAGTGATCAATAACCACAGCATTACCGCTATCATGGTGCCGATAGAGCCATAAAGCTTGTTGTAGCTGGCAAAGTTGTTCAGGTAAAAAGAGAAGACATAAAATCCCAGGGTGATCAGCAGGCCGGCGGTCACAGAGCCTGTAGAAAAAAACTTCCATTTGTCGTGGACCGCGGGAGCAAATCTGAAAATATAGGCGGTGGCGATCATAAACAACACCAGCAGCACGAAAAACCTGAAAAAAGCCAGTGAATAATAGTAGATGTTGTTGGTGATGAATTCATAGGTGGATATTTGATAAAGCAGATTACTTCCTATTAACATGACCAGCACCGCCCCACATATGCTGAAGACCAGGACGAAAATGATGCTCACAGCCAACAACCGCGTTTTTAGAAACCCCCTGTTTTCCTTGGTACGGTATACGGCATTAAAGGCATTCATCATGGATATGACCCCATTGGTAGCAAGATAAAGGGCCAGAAAAAATCCTAGGGAAAGCAGGCTCTGCCTGGGCCGGCTCACAATATCCATGATGGTCGGAAGGGTTTCTTCGAAGATGCTTTCAGGAAGGATATCTTTAACAAAAAGGAGTATATTGGCCGTGGTTACATCAGGAAAAAAAAACTGTATATAAGGAATGGTATTAAGCAGAAACAGAAGGAGGGGGAACATGGCTACAGTAAAGTTGAAAGCCATGGCACTTGCCCTTTCTATCACCTCGTCTTTCTGAAGCTGGCGTATAAATATTCTGCCGACATCATATAGGTTCTGGTCTGGGTTGCCAAAATGAACTGACCTTAATTTTAAAGCCCTTTCATGAAGTCTGTCTGCGAACCTATGGACATGTTTTTTCACTTGCTTTGTTGCTCTGCGTGCCTGAAATAGGGGTTTAGTAAATCCAGCAGGTATTTGGGCGGCCTGCATGGGCGGTGGCTGTCGGTTTTCAGAAACGTCAGCAGGGTTTCTCCAGTGTGGATCAACTGGCCCTCTTCATTGTATACCTCATAATGAAAGCGGATCCTTATTCCAGGCATTTCTTTGATGGATGTGCGGATGGTCAGGAGTTCATCGTACCTGCCCGGTTGGATAAAACGGCTGTGGTTTTCCAAAACCGGCATCATGATGCCTTCCGCTTCCATTTGGCTATAAGAAAACCCGATGCTCCTAAGAGCCTCCACACGGCCTACCTCATAGTAAGTGGCGTAATTGCCATAATACACATATCCCATTTGGTCTGTCTCCGCGTATCTCACCCTTACCTGAATATCCGATTGAAACATGATCGTTATTTAAAAATTTTAGATGTGTTCAAAGCATTTTGATACCTTCTCGCATTGTTCATATGATCGCCAAGATTGGTAGCGAAAACATGGTAACCTGAGAAATCCTCTTTGGCGCAGAAATACAAGTAATCATGTTCCTGATAATTCAATACCGCTTCCAATGAACTGATTTCAGGCAGATTTATGGGACCGGGGGGGAGTCCGACATATTTATAGGTATTATAGGGGCTTTCAATCTCCTTATGTACATTAAGCACTCTTTTAATACTAAAATCTCCTAGTGCGTATACCAATGTAGGGTCGGCTTGCAGGGGCATATTTCTATGAAGCCGGTTGACATAAACACCTGCCACCTTAGGCCGTTCATCAGCCTTGCTGGTTTCCGCCTGTATGATAGATGCCAAGACAGAGACCTCTGTGGGAGACATGTTCATCGATTCCGCTTTCCTGGTCCTTTCTTCCGTCCAAAACCTTTGATATTCTTTATGCATCCTGTCAAAAAGAGAAAGGGCATCCATATTCCAGTAAACTTCATAGGTATTGGGAATAAACATGCTCATAATGGTATGGCTGTCAAACCCATATTTAGAAATAAATTCTTCGTCTTGTAGCAGATCCAATACAGCCTTAGATTGAATTTCCAGGTTTTGAGTGATTTTTATCGCGAGATCCTCGTAGGTACGGATGTTATTGAACGTAATATTCACAGGAGTCTGTCTCCCAGACCGCAGCAAAGTTACCAGTTCCTTATTGGACAGGCGTGGCTGAATGAGGTAATGTCCGGGTTTTACGGATTCCGGATATCCCAGCACCTTGGCGACAAAACTGAAAGTAACAATGTCGTTGATGATGTTGTGCTGTATAAGACTGTCAACCACCTGCTTGTATTCGGCATTTCTGGGAATTTTCAGGGAAACGGGAGTTTGCCTGTCCACGAGGGTGTTGGGGGAAAAAAAGGCTTGGTAAAAATAAAATGAAAGTGAGGTGAGCAATACTGAGAATGCCACCACACCAACAAGAAAGTATTTCTTTTTTTTATCGTTAATCATCTTCCAGTCAGTTGTTTGAATAGAATGAAGGGGAATCCCCGCCCCTTTAATTCAGCAGATTTTTCTTTGATTGACCTTACAAATATAATACTTAATTGGTTACTTGTTTTTTTGCAAAAAAAGCCGGGGGGAGATATGTTAAATATCCCCGTATGTTTTTATTTTGGCAAATTATTGTTTTACTTTATCTATCCGAAGAGGATATTTTGATATTTTGATGCTCAAATTTAGAAGGTCGGATGGCGGCTGAATTTATAAGATTATATCCCGAAAACCCGGATCCAAGGCGCATTAGACAGATAACAACCGTGTTAAGGGAAGGAGGGATCATCATCTACCCGACGGATACAGTGTATGGTATGGGCTGTGATATTTTCAACCAGAAAGCGATAGAACGCATATGTCAGATCAAAGGAGTGAAACCCCAGAAGCAGAATTTTTCGTTTATATGTTATGATTTGAGCAATATTTCGGAATACACAAGGGCATTGAGTACCCCTGTGTTTAAACTTATGAAAAAGGCATTGCCAGGACCATATACATTTATTTTGGAAGCCAACAACAAGGTGCCTAAACTATTGAACAACAGGAAGAGAACGGTGGGGATCAGAGTGCCCGACCATTCCATCCCCAGAACCCTGGTGCGGGAGTTGGGGCAGCCCATTCTTACCACTTCCATAAGGGATGAGGATGATGTGGTTGAATACAGCACCGACCCGGAACTGATTTACGAAAAATACAGAGATCTGGTTGATGTGGTCATAGATGGAGGGTATGGCAATAACATCGCCTCAACGGTCGTGGATTGTACCGGAGAAGAAATTGAAGTGGTTAGACAGGGACTGGGCGAACTGTCAGAAATTTTGTAAAAAGGACGGTCTACGTTTTGGGAAGCGGCTTTCATTATTTTAATTTGTATGAAAACGCTTGTTTGATGCCCCTACATAACACAAAGAAGATGGTTTTTGACCTCTTTTATTTGCCTTCATTAGAGTTTTTCTCCGCTATTCATGGTGCAGATGAACTGATTATCGACCCGAATGATCCTTATGTAAGACAGTCATATAGAAACCGGACCAGGATTCTGCTGGCCAATAAGACGGAACAATTAAGCGTCCCGGTGCTGGGGGCACGAAGCAGAAAACCTTATAAAGAGATTAAGATCGATTATAGTCAAAAATGGATGAATGTTCACTTGCGGGGTATCCAAAGCGCTTATGGAAAAGCCCCTTTCTTTGAACATTTTTATTCTGATTTGGAGCATGTATATTTACAACAGCATAAATACCTGTTGGATTTAAACCGGAAAATACTGACACTTTGTCTTAAATTTTTGGGATGGAATGTCAAAATGGTAACAACCTCATCAGCAATCAAAAATGAGGATTGTGAGGATATTAGGGGCTTAATCAATGCCAAACAGCCTTATGGAGAAAGGGAATTATACCTTCCTCATCCCTATCAGCAAATATTTGGCGCAGACTTTGTTCCCAACCTTTGTGTTCTGGATTTGTTGTTTTGTGAGGGCGTGCAGGCAGGCAAAATACTGGCTCTCTCCAAAAAAAGTAATTGAACAATATATAAAAGTATTGTGTTTTTAAAACAAATTCGATAACATTAATCAATATTCTACAGCGATTATTAAGAAAGGATATAAATGGAAGCAAAATTTTCAAACAGAGTCAAAGAGGTGATCTCCCTGAGTCGTGAAGAGGCTTTGCGATTGGGGCATGATTACATTGGTACGGAACACCTCTTACTGGGTATGATCCGTGAAGGAGAGGGTGTGGCTGTTTCCATTCTAAAGAAGCTTGGCGTCCCCTTGGATGAATTGAGGAGTTCGGTGGAGAGGGCGGTGAAGGGAACCGCTAACCACAATGTCAAGAACTTGGCCAATATTCCACTTACCAGGCAGTCTGAAAAAGTTTTGAAAATAACTTATTTAGAGGCAAAGATATTCAAGAGTCAACTTATCGGAACCGAGCATCTTTTGTTGTCTATCTTAAGGGATGAAGATAATATTGCTACGCAAATTCTGCAAAAGTTTGATGCTACATATGACACCGTAAAGGAAATGTTGGAATTCCAGACAGACCAATCCCCCCGATCCGGACCAGAGGCAGATGACTCTGATGAGGAAGGCTCTAAATTGTTCGGGGCGTCAAGTGGCTCATCTGGCAGCTCGAAGGGAAGTGCAGAAAAATCCCGTACCCCCGTGCTTGACAATTTCGGCAGAGATCTGACGAGAATGGCCGAAGAGGACAAACTGGACCCAATCATCGGACGTGAGAAGGAAATTGAAAGGGTGGCACAGATACTTTCAAGAAGAAAGAAAAACAATCCGATCCTTATCGGTGAACCAGGAGTGGGCAAGACAGCTATTGCGGAGGGACTCGCCTTAAGGATCGTTCAAAAGAAAGTTTCCCGTGTACTCTTTAACAAAAGGGTGGTCACGTTGGACTTGGCTTCGTTGGTTGCGGGTACCAAATACAGAGGGCAATTCGAGGAAAGGATGAAGGCGGTGATGAATGAACTGGAAAAATCTCCCAATGTCATCCTGTTTATTGATGAGCTGCATACCATCGTGGGTGCAGGCGGAGCCAGTGGTTCGCTGGACGCCTCAAACATGTTTAAGCCGGCTTTGGCCCGGGGCGAAATCCAATGTATAGGCGCTACTACTCTTGATGAATACAGACAATACATCGAGAAGGACGGCGCATTGGCCAGGAGATTCCAAATGGTGATGGTGGATGCTACCTCACCGGAAGAAACCATTCAGATTCTGGAGAATATCAAAGACAAGTATGAGGACCATCATAATGTCAACTATACACCGGAGGCTATTCAGGCCTGCGTGAAGTTGTCTGACAGGTATATTTCAGATAGGTTTCTACCGGACAAGGCAATAGATATCCTTGATGAGGCCGGCGCCAGGGTACACATCAACAACATTCATGTTCCGGATAATATTCTCAAACTGGAGGAGGAAGTCGAGAAGATAAAGATCGAAAAAAACAGGGTGGTCAAAAGTCAGAAATATGAGGAAGCTGCCCAGTTGAGAGATAAAGAGAAAAAGCTTCTTGAACAGCTGGAAAACGCCAAAGCCAAGTGGGAAGAAGAAAGTAAAACCAAACGGTATACCGTTGAAGAAGACAATGTAGCTGAGGTAATAGCCATGATGACCGGTATTCCTGCGAGGAGAATTGCCCAAAATGAAGGTTCAAAATTGCTCAACATGGGTGAGGAACTGAAAAACAGGGTAGTAGGTCAGGATGAAGCCATTAAAAAGCTCACCAAGGCCATTCAAAGGACCAGGGTGGGTCTGAAAGATCCGAGGAAACCTATAGGTTCATTTGTGTTCCTCGGGCCCACCGGGGTAGGTAAGACAGAGTTGGCGAAGATGCTTGCTACTTACTTGTTCGACAAAGAGGATGCCCTTATCAGAATTGACATGTCTGAATACATGGAGAAATTCAGTGTGTCAAGATTGGTAGGCGCGCCTCCGGGTTACGTAGGATATGAGGAAGGAGGACAGCTTACAGAAAAAGTAAGGAGAAAGCCATATTCCGTGGTCTTATTGGACGAGATTGAGAAAGCGCACCCGGATGTATTTAATATCTTGCTGCAGGTATTGGATGACGGTATATTGACAGATGGGCTTGGAAGAAGAGTGGATTTTAGAAACACCATCATCATCATGACTTCCAATATCGGGGTCAGGGATCTCAAGGATTTTGGCGCAGGTATCGGTTTTGCTTCCAAATCCAAACAGGAGAATATGGACGACGTGATGAAGTCTACTATCCAGAGCGCCCTTAAAAAAGCCTTCAGCCCAGAATTCCTGAACAGATTGGATGACGTGGTTATATTCAACTCACTGTCCAAAGATGATATCCATAAGATTATTGATATCAACTTGTCCAAGTTGTTTGCCAGGATCACGGATTTGGGTTATGTCATCGAGCTCACAGATAAAGCCAAGGACTTCCTGTCCGAAAAAGGCTATGACAAGCAGTATGGCGCAAGGCCTTTGAACAGAGCTATTCAGAAATACTTGGAAGATGCGATTGCGGAAGAAATCCTTAAAGGAGAACTTTCGGATGGAGACGTGATCCTTGCAGATTACTCAGGGGAAGGTGATGTATTGACGATCAGTGTCAGCAAAAAAGAGAAAGCGGACTGATTATAAAAAAGCAACCATTTGAAAAGCGGCCAATGTGCCGCTTTTTTTTAGTTAAAAATAAATTTAAAATGCAATTTTTTATATTTGAAAAAACATATCAAAAGAAACTTGTTCTGCGGTGTTGCCGTTTTAATACCGGGTGAACTGTTTGAATAGGGGTTGCTATGGCACCTCAAGGACATAACGAATTTTACCTATATAAGTCCAAATTATGCGTTTTTCAATGGAGTTTTTGTTAAAATTGTTCTTTCTTTTTTCCATCATCCCCTTCCTGATGGCGGAGAAATTGCAGGATAAATATGATTTGCGGATCAATACGCAAGTAGTGGACACGCTATTTACCAGTAACAGGCCTATAGGAATAATCGACAACAAGGAAATAGACGAAGCAAGCGGGCTGGCTGCTTCACGTGTGCATCCCGGGATTTTGTATGCGCATAATGATAGTGGCGGAAAACCTTACGTGTACATGATCGACACTTCGGGAAGCTATGTGGGCAAAATCAAGTTGGAAGGGGTCAATAACAGAGATTGGGAAGATATTGCAGTGGGGCCGGGTCCGGATAGGGGATCTTCTTATATTTATATCGGAGAAATTGGAGACAACTATTCCAGGCACGATCAGATCTACGTTTACAGATTTAAAGAACCGGATTTGCTTGAATCCGATTTATCCATTGTTCCTGACAAGGTTGCTTTGGAATACCCGGATGGGCCACAGGATGCAGAAACGCTACTTGTTGACCCTTGGACAGGCGACCTTTTCATCCTTTCTAAAAGGGACAGCAGCAATGCTCTATACCGGGCAGCCGTGGACAAGCTGGAGCATGAAAAGGTATTGTTGGAAAAAGTAATGAACCTACCCATCACATTGTCTACGGGAGGCGATATATCCGGAGACGGAAAACAGATATTGATTAAGAATTATTGGGTGATCTATTACTGGGAAAGGAATGAAGGGGAGAGTGTTGTCCAGGCCCTGAAGCGTACCCCGGTACTTCTGCCTTATAATCCGGAACCCCAAGGAGAAGCCATAGCTTTTTCGGCTGATGGGCAGGGATATTTTACGCTGAGTGAGAAGCGCCTTCGTGTTGAGCCGGTGCTGTACAGATATGACAGATTAGTCCCCGTCTCACAAAACTGATATTTCATACCTTATAGATTCCGTAGATAATGCAGACAGCCTCAGCTGTATTGATGGTCAGACCGGCAGCTTTTGGTTTTAATCCCCAGACTGCTTACGACAACCTTTTTCAAAGGGCATATAAAGGCAATGACTTATCTGAAGTAAAAAGGCTTGTCAGGTATCAATTTGAAAACAGTGTCAACGCTTTGCGTGAACGCGGTATAGAAGTGATTGTAGCAGAAGACACCGCTTTACCATCAAAGCCGGATGCTGTCTTTCCAAATAATTGGTTAAGTACCCATGGAGATGGCAAAGCCATCATTTATCCGATGAAGGCACGCAACAGAAGGTTAGAAAGGAGGAAAGAAATCATTGAACTGCTAATCAATAAAGGTTACAGGGTAGATGAAATCATCGATTTGACCTTTTTTGAGGAAGATGGGCAGTTTTTAGAAGGAACGGGAAGCGTTGTGTTTGACCGGGTACAAAAAATAGCCTATGCGGCCGCTTCGGAAAGGACACATCCTGTTCCATTGGCCTATTTAGCAGCATTGATGGACTATGAGGTCGTAGGATTTCATGCCGTGATAAGAAAATCGGGGAAAATGTATCCGGTATATCATACCAATGTGATGATGCATGTGGGAACAGACCTAGCTGTCACATGTTTGGACGCCATTCCTTCCACGTTTGAAAAAATGAACCTCAAAACACAGCTTGAAAATTCAGGAAAGAAAATTATCCCCATTACCGTTCACCAAAAAATGAATTTCTGTGGGAACATGCTGGAGCTGATTAATAAAAACGGCGAAAGGTATACGGTTATGTCAGAAACCGCCTATCGCTCTTTAAGGAAAGGCCAAATCAAAACCATTGAGAGGTGTACTGGCGTTATTACACCGGATGTCTCCATGATAGAAAGCCTGGGCGGCGGAAGTATACGCTGCATGTTGGCAGAGATTTTTCTTCCGGTCGCCTGAGAAAATCATCGGTACCATCAAAAGCCTTTTAATGAAGACTTTTAATGGTAACAGGTTTAATATTGATGGTTTCCACTTCGATATCCCTCTCTTTTGCATTGGTCTTGAAATTTTCTATCACTTCAAGTACATCATAATCAATGACTTTTGAATTGGATCCGTCGATCAGGACTTTTTTATGGTCAGGGATGCTGTTCAGCGAATTAATCAAGGCGCCCTTATTCAGGAAGCTTACCTCCTCGGCCAACACGATATGGACCAAGCCGTCGTCTTCCCTGTCCCTTAGGAAATGGGAATTTTTAAAGTTTCGCATCAAGATATAAATCACTCCCACAATCATCCCAAGACCTATTCCTTTGAGAAGGTCAAACACAATGATGCCTATAATGGTAACGATAAATGGCAGGAACTGATCCCATCCAAGGCGATACATGGATTTAAATAGGGAGATCTTTGAAAGCTTATAGCCTACCAACAACAGGATGGCTGCCAAACTGGCAAGGGGGATCAGGTTGAGCAAGTCTGGGATCAGCAAGACGCTCAGCAGCAACAAAAAGCCATGGAAAATGGCAGACATTTTGGATTTAGCGCCAGAACTCACATTGGCGGAACTCCGCACAATTACCGCGGTGACCGGCATTCCCCCAATCAGTCCATTAGCCAGGTTGCCGATCCCTTGAGCGACAAGTTCCCTGTTTGGCGGGGAGATCCTTTTATAGGGGTCGATTTTATCCGCGGCTTCAAGACTAAGAAGGGTTTCCAGACTGGCAATGATGGCGATGGTGAAGCCGACCATCCATACCTCAGGATTCAACAGGCCGGAGGGATTGAAAATGATGAATTGAGACAGCATATTGTCCCATCCTGTAATGTCAGGCAGGTTGACTTTGTTTTCTGTATTGATATATAGGTTGGGGACGTAGAACTTGAAAAATTTGTTAAAGCCTATGCTGACGATAACAGCCACTAAAGCTCCGGGGACGACTTTCAGCGCTTTGTTGGATTTAATAAATGGTTTTTCCCATAAAACCAATATAAAAAGGGAGGCAAAACCGATGATTATTGCACCTAGATGAAATTCGTTGATGAGTAATTTAAGGGATAAGACGGCATCCAAATCATTAACAAATGGGATATAATCTCTTACCAGTTCTGTTTCATTAACGCCGAATACATAGGGTAATTGTTTAATGATCAGTATGATTCCTATCCCCGCCAACATCCCCTTGATCACAGAGGTGGGAAAGTAATATCCAATCACCCCTGCCTTAATAATGCCCAAAACAATTTGAATCACCCCTGCGATAACGACGGCAGTAAGAAAAAGATCGAAGGCTTGAAGGTCCTCGATGGCATTGAGGACAATAACCGTAAGCCCCGCTGCCGGTCCGGACACCGCGGTATGTGATCCTGATAATGGTCCAATGACTAATCCCCCTATTATACCTGCGATAATTCCGGAAAATAAAGGAGCCCCGGAGGCCAATGCAATACCCAAACACAGGGGCAATGCCACCAAGAATACTACTAAACCAGCGGGCAGGTCTGCTCCGAGGTTGGCAAATAAACCTTTACGATTAGGCATAATTCTATTTTAACTATATATTATGAATAGTTGAATATAAATATATGAAATAATATTCTGCTTTTTGTATGCAAGCAGCATTTTTTTAATCAAAAACCATTATCATCAGACTGTTGGGCAAGTTTTTGAAACGTGATAAAAATAAGAAAACGGCAAAGCCAAAATAAGGTTTCACCGTTCATAAAATATTCAAAAATTACTTTCCGGTGTAATTAAAGGGGGTGATTTTTTCCAGTTCTTTTTTTACCTCACCGGTCACGTCAAGGGTTTTGATAAATGATTTAATCGATTCCGGGGTGATTTTTTCATTTGTTCGTGTCAGGTCTTTCAAGGCCTCATAAGGTTTGGGATACCCTTCCCTTCTCAACACGGTCTGGATGGCTTCAGCAACCACCGCCCAATTGTCTTCCAAATCAGCGTTGATGGCAGCTTCATTGAGTTCCAGTTTGCCTATCCCTTTGGACAGCGATAGAAAAGAGATGAGCATATGAGCAAGGGGGACCCCTATTACACGAAGTACAGTACTGTCTGTAAGATCCCTTTGCAGTCTGCTTACAGGAAGCTTTGTGGCCAGATGCTCCAAAAGGGCATTGGCTATGCCAAGATTGCCTTCCGCGTTTTCAAAGTCGATGGGATTGACTTTATGCGGCATCGCTGAAGAGCCTATTTCGCCGGCTTTTATCTTCTGTTTGAAATAATTCATAGAAATATACTGCCACACATCTCTTGAAAAGTCCAGTAGAATGGTGTTGATCCTTTTGAGCGCATCCATATGTGCAGCCAGGTGATCATAATGCTCAATTTGCGTGGTGGGATAGCTCCTTGAGAGTGCAAGCCGTTGGTCTACAAAGCCATCCGCAAAAGCTTTCCAGTCTATTCCAGGGTAAGCAATGTAATGTGCATTCATATTACCGGTAGCACCCCCGAATTTCGCAGCAAAAGGAATCTGGTCCAATAAATGGAGCTGGTTCTGAAGCCTGGCAACAAAAACCTGAAATTCCTTTCCTAACCGGGTAGGGGAGGCCGGCTGGCCATGGGTTTTAGCCAGCATGGGAATATTATCCCATTGTATAGCTCTGTCGGAAATATGTTTGATGACAGTATGTAATTCCGGGAGAATAATACGGTTTAACCCGTCTTTGAACATCAGGGGGATAGCCGTGTTATTGATGTCCTGGGAGGTAAGGCCGAAATGAATGAATTCCACATATTTTTCCAGCCCCAATTTGTTAAAGCGATCTTTTAGAAAATATTCTACCGCTTTTACATCATGATTGGTGGTTTTTTCAATTTCTTTGATATCCAGGGCGTCTTCTTCAGAAAATGTTTCTGCTATTTTTCGTAAGGCGGGAAAAACATTCGGGTTGACATCAGATAGTTGGGGCAAAGGTAACTCACACAATGCGACAAAGTATTCGATTTCAACTTTTACCCGGTATTTGATAAGGGCATATTCAGAAAAATAGCCCATAAGAGGACTGGTTTTAGCCCCGTATCTGCCATCTATGGAGGAAATTGCTGTGAGGTGGTTGAGTTCCATTAAATACCTGTTTTTTGTTGGTTCGATGATTGAAAAGGTAAAAATAATTTTAAATCTTAAAAAGGGTGAGGTTTCACAAATAATTGTCAGGGAAAATTGATTTAAAAAAATCCGTTCCAATCCAAATTTCTTGAATTGGAGCGGTAGTGCTGTGCTAAAAATATCATCAAAAATTCGGATAATTTCTAATCAATTGGAGCCGGAGTGGTGGATCCGAGTCGTTGTCCTGTTCGGCTTTCCCCCTGATGACCAACGTGTATATCCTCCCTTCCCGGATATTCATGTCCGGAAGCATCGCTACCAACTCCTGATCTTCGGAGGTTCTTAACAGAAAATCCGTATGGCCGGTGGCGATGGAGCGAAAAGAGGTAATATCCATGAAATTTTTGTTTTCCATAAAGGCTGTTTCTTTCCCTCCGAGATACAGGTCCAGGTCGGGAGTATCGTGAGACAAGTGGACCAGCCGGATGAGTGCTTTACCCGATTCGGGCAGTTCAAGGCTGTCCTCTGTAAACAAAGTAGTAAGCTTCTCACCGTCATGGGCCATAAAAAAAGTGTAAGCTTTGTCTACTTTAAGTGTAATCGCAGTGTCTAAGAGCGTCTGATCACTTGATTGTGGATTACTGAAAATGAAATTTCTCTCTCCCGTATAGAAATACCAGTAATCTAAATGAATGCCATAGTCAAAAGGTTTGGGGTTGTAGGTTTTTCCGTCTACCTCTATCTTTATACGCGAGGGAGTAATGGCTCCATTATAGAAGGAAACATAGGCGGTAGGTGTGTTTCCAAGCCCGCCGTCGTCGTTATTGAGACAGGAAAAGGTAAAAAGGACAACAAGGAAAAGTAAATGCCAGTTTTTGAGCCTCATTTTTTTTATGGATTGGATTATGGTTATCATATAATAATTGGTTTTTAGCATCTTTGAACCCGATACGGAATTTTATCATAAAGTGCTACACCGATTTACAAAAAAAATAGAAAATACAAAGAACCTTAAAGGAACCGTTGAGGTTTAAAATACTGCGACGTATTGGTGCTTGTGTGAAATATGTAGCATGGCACTAATTTTGCCGTCTTAATGAGATTTGAAAATTATTCCTATTACTTTGCTAATGCTGTTTAATTTATTTAAGAAAACCAAGGAGGACCAAGTTCGGACGAACAATTACCTTACACTCAGGATAAGGGAGACCGTCGTGGAAACTCCTGATACCATTACTGTTTATTTTGACCAGCCAGAACCTTTTTTGGATTACAAAGCAGGCCAATTCTTGACGGTCATTCTCGAAATTGACGGAAAAGAAGAGAGGAGATCTTATAGTTTGTGTACTTCTCCGTATGTAGATCCGTTCCCCGCGATCACTGTGAAGCGACTGAAGGAGGGATTGGTTTCCAATTATATCAATGACCGTTTCAGGCCAGGGAAGACGATATCCGTCATGAAACCAATGGGTAATTTTATCACGGATTACCATTCCAAAAACAAGCGACATTACGGAATGATTGCCGGCGGGAGTGGAATTACTCCTATCATGGGGATTATCAAATCCGTGTTGGTCAATGAACCTGAATCTAAAGTCAGTCTCTTGTATTGCAGCAGGACAGAGGATTTGATTATTTTTGGAAAAGCGCTCGAAAATCTCCGTGAAAAGTACGCAGGAAGGTTGGAAATTATCCATAATCTTAGTCAGCCTAAAGGTGATTGGAAAGGGTTGAAGGGAAGGTTGGATTCAAAAAAAATCGAGGCTTTTGTCAATGTTAAATTTATTGGACCGGAATGGGACAACAGGTTTTTCCTTTGCGGCCCTCAGGGAATTATGGATTTGGCAAGGGAGACTTTATTGGCTGCAGGATATGAAAAAGAACGGTTGTATTCTGAAAGTTTTTATCTGGAGCCTTCCGGGAATGAAATACCGGAAGATACAAACGGTCAGGTGGTCCGGTCGGTCACCATCATATTGGATGGACAAGAACATATCGTAGAGGTCATCCCGGGAAAAACCATATTGGAGGCCGGCTTGGCTGAAGATTTGGACATGCCGTACTCCTGTCAGAGCGGACTGTGTACCGCTTGCAGAGGCAAGTTGCTTTCAGGTGAGGTAAAAATGAATGAAGACGCAGGCTTGAGCGAAAATGAAATCAAAGAAGGATATATTTTATGCTGTTCTGCCAGACCAACTGGCCCCAACATCAGAATCAACATTGAATAAACCATGAAATATGGACAGGTTGACGGCCATCAAAAGGAAATTCCGGATTTTGGAGAGGGATGTTTTGCTGTTAATAGCCTTTCCTCTTCCCGTTTTTGCATTGGTTTATTTATACACCACCGGTGATACCATGAGCATCGATGTGCCGGATCTTCCCGGGTTTCTGAACTTTTTTGTGCTGGGAGTGGCGTCCGCATTATTACTTTTCCAGTACAATGGGTTTAGAAATTCGATGAAAAAATTGCGGCGAGGTTCCAAAGATCTTGAGGAAAAGATGAGTGAATATGCAAAGGCCACGTTGACCAGGTTTTGGCTTCTTTTTTGGGTGGGCATCATCTGTGCTGCCGGACTTTTGTTTTACGGAAATCCGGGGTTCACAGTGCTTTACGCCGTAAATCTGATGTTTGTTTCTTTGGGCAAGCCTACTCCTGACAGGATCGTTAAATCCTTAAACTTGAAGGGAGAAGAAAAAGATATGGTTTTTGAAATCAACCGCCGGGACTGATCCGCCACCATATCTTTTCCGAGTATTACAGGTCTTTAATTTGGATAGATCCGGAACCGATATTCCCTTTTATGGTATGTTGGGCGCCGTTCTGGATGTTTAAAAATTTTGGTTTCGACTGATCGCCCACCCTTACCGACCCACTGCCTGCTTTGATGTCGTAATTAAAGGCTTCAAGCTGACTTTGTGTGGTAATATCAATGTTTCCCGAAGAGCCTTGTAGCGAAGTCCCACTGCCCAACCCGGCATTTTTTGCTCTTATATTGCCCGAAGTGACGGATAACTGGCCCAGTTCACCGATATTGTCCAACCGCATTGTTCCCGAAGTCAGCTTCGCGTTCAATCTTCCCGATATGTTATTGGCTCTTAGCATCCCGCTGGTGGAGGAAAAGTCAACGTCACCATCGATTTGATCAATCTCCGCTATTCCGGAAGTCATAGTAAAGGTGATGTCTCCGGTGATGTTTGACGCCGTAACCTTGCCGGAAGTCCCCTTCAACTGGAGGTTCCCTGACATGTCCTTTGCCCGCAGATTACCGGAGGTGACGGTGAGTTGGGACTGCTGGGATTTTACGCCACTGACTGCAAGAAGACCGGATGAGTTTTTAATTTTAAGCTCAATGGATTCTGGTCCTTTAAGCTCAATAAATCTCTTTGATGTACCTCTATTTTGCTCGGAAGGAGGCCTGTATGAGATTTTAAGGGTGTTGCCCACAGTCACCATGATCAGGCTTTTATCGGTATTTTCATTTTCTCCAAGCATCGCATGAAGATTTATCTCCGAAGTATTGGGAGAACCGGTGTAACTCACTTCTATGGCACCGACTTCCATTTCGAGTTTATCGATACCGGAAAACGTTTTACGGATATCCTGCTGAGCTACGGACATCATGGCTGATGAGAGAAACAATAGCATCATGCCAAAAAGCGTTGAAGGTATTTTATTTTTCATAAGGGTAATGGTTTGGTTTTTTGTGGTTATCGGATTAAAACACCACCCCGAAACTAAAGGGGTTAAGGGTAGGCTCTAAATCTTTGTGGAATAGGGGATTAAAGTCATAGGTAGTGAAAAAGGTGATGCTTCTGAAGCCCACCTCACCTCTAAGTCCATACCGGAAGTTGTTGAGGTAGCTCCCGGCTGGGTCCTTTTCTTTTTTTCGGCCGGAACCGCCGGGTTCTCTATAGACAAATTTGCTTCGTCCTCCGAGCCGGTACCCGGCATAAGGGCCAATGCCCACCCTGAGACCGTTTCTGCCACTGTCGTTTATTTTGCCAAAATCCAACTTAAACATGGTAAGGGCATTGAGGTAAGAAGCAGATATCTTACTCTTCATTCCGTTTACGTCTGTCCGGTTGATAAAGCTGATGCCGTCCTCAGATCCCACCGCATGGTTATTGGGATTATCTAATTTGAAATTGTACCAGCTTACTCCTAAGCCAAAATCCCAATAGGCACCTTTGCTGAGTCTCTGACTTGCCATCCAGTTGACGCCCACATTCCAACTTCCCCAGCCTTTGGCGGCATAGGGGGCCCCGCCTCCCGGTATGCTTCCGTCTTCAAAGAAAGTGTTGATTCCTAAATCCGCATTAAAATAGGTCCTGAATGGAGGGTCCTTTTTCTCTTTGGGGGAGGTTTCCACCTTTACCTGTGTTTTCTGTCCGGATTCGTCCACAATAAGCCGGTATCTGCCGATGGCCACTTCCGTTTCATTCCCACCTTCATATACGCGGATGATTTCTTTAACCCCGTCTTTTTGGCGTATTTCCACGACGGTAACCTCTCCGTTTTTTTCTTGTTCAGGAAGATCCAGCTCACGGATAATTTGATTGATATCCATGCTTTTTAGCCGTTCAAAATCCTCGGGGTTGTCGATGACAAATACCACCTTGCCTGATTTGCCGAATTCTACGATGATGCTGTCATTTAAAGGCCGGTCGGGCTCCACTTGGGGCTTGCCAAAGGCAAGCTGTACAATTGCCATTAAAATGATGGCGATAAGATATTTTTTCATAATCGATTTGTTGTTTATGGATAGCTGGCTTATTTTCTGTTTTTTTCCTTTTTGGTTGTCAATGAAACAAGCAGGTTATTTTTAGCGTCCTGGATTTCAGCAAACCCCTGATCCACCTTATTGAAAAAGCCGCCTATCTTATTTTCAATCCCGTCGACAAGGGTTTCTTTGTCAGGAGATATGGCATAACCCCTTGATACAATCCTGACTTTATACGCCACTTCGGAACTGCCGAAACTATCGGCTATCAAGTCATCCAGCTCGAGAGGAGGGATGTCAAGATCCAAGGGCTCCTGCCATTCCTGTGGAAGGTTTTCCGCCAGAGGTACCGGGTCGGCGGAGGAAGCTTCCTGTAGCACAGGCGCTTCCTGTTGGCGGTGTTTAGGTTTGTCGTTTTTTTGACGATTTGTGGTCTTTTGGACCGGTCCGGTCCCGGCTGACTCCGCCAGGCGAGGCGCCATTGGGCCGTCGGGAGCTTTTTCTGAATCATTTTCAACCGTAGCGGTATTTTCTGAATCAGGTAAAGTCGGAGGCGCTTGCGTGGGAGAGATCTCCGCCACTTCATTCGTTTCTGCTGGCACCGGAGTGGGTTGGTACTGCCAAAGCAGGTAGCTGAAAGTGCCTACCACCAACATGGCCGCCGCCCATCTTCCCCAGATCAGCCAGCCGGGTTTTCTGTTTCCGGACATCCGGTTATCCAGTCTTTCCCAAGTGGAGGGGGATGGGCTTATTTCATAATCCCTAAGATGCTCTTTAAATAGCTGATCAATGTTTTGAAATTTCTTAGCCATTGCTGCTCCTTTCTTTTATTTGGTAATGGGATAGCTTCGTTTTCAATAATGCCCTGGCCCGGCTTAATTGGGATTTGGAGGTGTTTTCTGAAATGCCTAACATATCCCGTATTTCCTTGTGCGCGTATCCCTCAATCGCATATAAGTTAAATACCGTCCTGTATCCTACCGGCAGTTCTTCCACCATTTTCAGCAGTTCATCGGTTTCCAGATGGCTGAATTCATAAGAAGCTTCCACCATCTCATCATCGTCTTCAATATGGACCTCCATAGACAGGTTTTTGTTGTTTCTCAGAGTCAATAGGGACTGAGTGACTATGATTCTCTTCATCCACCCTTCAAAACTGCCTTTACTTTCAAACTGCGGAAGTTTTTCGAATATCTTCATGAAGCCTTCTATCATCACGTCCTCTGCGAGATTCCTGTCTTTGACATACCGGATGCATATGGCGAGAAACCTTCCGGCATACTGATCATAAAGTTGCCGCTGGGCCTTCCTGTCACCCCGGAGACAGCCTTCAATCACGTCCGCTTCTATGGTAAAATTTCTTCGGATAAGCATCTTGTTTTGTCTTACAATTAAGTAGATACAAGAAGGGACAAAAAGGTTGCACCCTGTGTAGGAAAAATCTTTCCCTAAAAAATATACTCAAAAAGTTTCTTTAAATCAGTTTTTTAGAAAAAAATGTTTCAATAGGCGGCTTCATAGTTGATGATGATTTCAACAGAAGTCCATCGCTTTTTTTTTACTTCTACAGGATTAATATAACTGTCAAGGTCAAAAATGTTCGCAAAATAACCTTGCTCCTCTATGGTAAATACGGAGTACATCCCTTCGGGCAGTTCAACAGAAAACCGTCCTTCTTCATCAGTTTCAACCAGGGCTACCTGAGGTGTTTCAATATCGCCTAAGAGGTAATCCCCCAGTCTCGCTTCATTGATATGGGTAAGTTCATGGATTTTAATGGTCCGTTTAACAGGCTTTTTGGAGGCGTTTTCCGGAAGTGCCTGACCGTTTTCTGATATAAGAGGCATTTGATTGCCTTCCACCCAAAAGACCTGGCCTTTTAGCCCCTGGGTGCTGATTTTAGCCGACCTGCAGCCGGCAAGCAGGGCAAAACCCAACAAGAAATATAGCAGTTTTTTCATCGTAAATAGATCTTTAAGATTTATCAAAAACGGTTCAAATCAAATGCCTGTAAATAAACTAAAGGACTCTAAATATTCCGGGACGATGACTTTCCAGTGAAGCTGTTTATTTAGCATATCGGCCAAATCCATAGACGCTTTTTTCTCGCCATGGATTAAAAATGTATATTTAGGCTTGCTGATAAAGCCTTCACACCATTCTAACAGTTCGTTTTGATCTGCATGCGCGGATAGACCGTCTATAAAGTATACGGAAGCCTTTACACTGACATCTATGCCGTATATTCTCGATGTTTTTTCCCCATCAAGTATTTTGCGTCCCCGTGTGCCTTCTGATTGGTAACCTACAAAAATGATGCTGTCATTTTCGTTGGGCAGCCGGTGATATAAATGATGCAGAATCCTTCCGCCAGTGGCCATGCCACTTGCCGAAATGATGATGGCATCGCCCTTCAGATCATTAAGACTCATAGAATCTTCCTGATTTTGATAATAATGCAGGTTTTTATGCTGAAAAGGATTGGAGCCTTTTTCTTCCAAATAAGCGCCCAAATGGTGATAATGGTGAAACTTTTTATAAAGTGCTGTGACATCTATTGCCATGGGACTGTCAACGTAAATGGGTATGTCGGGAATGAGGCCCTTTTCCTGGAGACGGTGCAGGTAGTAAAGAATCATTTGCGTCCTTCCCACGGCAAAAGATGGGATTACAGAAACGCCTCCCTTGTAATAAGTTTCCCGGATGGCTTTGGCCAGCTTTTTTTCAAGATCTGATGAATCGTTGATCCGGTTACCGTAAGTGGATTCGAGAAAAAGCACATCACAAAAGGGGACCTTGCTAGGAGGATATAAGATAGGGTCATTGAATCTGCCCAAATCACCTGAAAACACAAGCTTTTTCTCTTGCTGATCTCCTGTTAACTTCAGTTTGAGTATAGCCGCCCCCAATATATGGCCGGCAGTATATGCGGTAAGGCTTACGCGTCTGTCCAGCACTATCTCTTCCTCGAACTCAATGGGGGTGAGCAGAGGAAAAACCTTTTCCGCGTCTTCTATAGAAAACAGCGGCTGAGGTTTGGGGTGTTTCGAATACCCTTTTTTGGCAGCATACAGGGCTTCTTCTTCCTGCAACTTGCCCGCGTCGAGTAATAGGATCTTTACCAGCTCCATCGTGGGTCCTGTAACATAAATAGGCCCCTTGAAACCTTCTTTAACGAGCTTTGGGAGATACCCGGAGTGATCGATATGGGCATGTGTAAGCAATACCATGTCCACTACACCGGGATCTATGGGGAAGGCATCCCAATTTCTCAGCCGGTATTCCTTGAGGCCTTGGAAGAGGCCGCAGTCGATAAGGATTTTTTGACGGTCTATTTCCAAAAGAAACCTGGAGCCGGTGACAGTGCCGGCCCCGCCCAAAAATTTTATTTTGACGTCCATGAACTTTTATTTCTCACCAAATATAAGAGGTATATTTGAGAGCTTGTCATTTAATTCTTCCCATTTCCCTACTTCATAAAATACCTGTCGCTGAACCGGGCCCTTGAAAGGCTGTCTGATTTTGACTGTTTGTGATCATTGACACAATTAAGGCACAGCAATCCGTTCTCATTGAATACCCAATGGTGCCGGCTGTTGATGTCCCGGGATTTGTAGCCATCTTGGTACAAGGTATTGCGCAGCATCGGAATTATCGAACGATCCATAACAAACGGCGTGTTGTAAGGCAGCTGTAAGGTTTGGTTAAGTTGTTGGCCGCGGTATTTGATCATGGTCGGGAAATCCAAATTCCTATTGAAAACCAATATGCTATCGGTCAGGCTAAAGTCGTATCCTACTTCGGAGGCATTTTTTAATGCATCATCATAATTGATCCCTTTTGATGTGAAGTTTTGCTGAAGCATGGCCCTGTCCTGGTCGGAGCCTTTTATGGTCAGGTAAACGGTGCCGAAATCCCCCCTGTCAGCTCCTGAGGTTTCGGATTTGATGACCAAAGTACCTTCAGACCATTCCACTGGTGTTTCCAGCACATGCGACGCGCTTTCTTTAAACTGGCTGACGATTTTGGGGATTTGAAATGAGCAAATAAGGATGCTAAGCAGCCATATCCCGAAAACAACGAAACCAAACCGGGCGTCTATCAGGCTTCTTTTGATCAACACACTGATGCCCAACAAGGTAAGGATCAGCCCTGGTATTAAAACGACTACGGATGCAGCAATGGCCAGCCATAAGGGCAGTAACTCAGACAAGGCTTCCACCGGCAAAGTGTCAAAAACATATCCCCAGCTGCTGTTGGTTAAGATTTCTGAATAAATCCCCAGAAAAACCAACGGGATGATCAACACCAACATGCCGATAAAGAAGATGACAAGTCCAAACACAACCCGTACCACCTCGATCAAAAACCTTCCGAATGGTCCCAGTGCTTTTCCGATCCCGTTGATAACGTCTCCTAAAAACCTGAAGGGCGCCAGAATGACCTTTCTTCCCGTCGATTCCTCTTGCTCTTTTTCTCCCGAGAGGTTTTGTTGTATGGTGCTTTCTATGTTGCTGAGGGTGATGGCACCGCCTTTCATTTCTATTCTTTCGGTAATGGATTTGGCAACCGGAGTGATGATCCATAGGATTAAGTACAGCACAAACCCGGACCCGCCGGCAAAGATCAGGGCCACAAAAGCCAATCTCATCCAAATGACATCTATGTTGAAATAGGCAGCTAAGCCGCTTCCCACGCCGCCAAGTACCCGGTCGTCAGGGTTTCTATAAAGCTTTTTTATGTTCCTGTCTTCTGGCTTTTCATAGGAAACGGGGAGGATGATCCAAAGCAGGATGTAGGCAATGACCGTCCACCATCCAATGGCCACATGGAGCTTGAAGTCGTGGGCAAAGAAGGGAACCGGGAATCCACTGAAATTGAACCCGCCGCTGAAGAGGAGCAATATGGTAATTAAACGGATCCAAAGAGGGTCAATGGAAAGGTAATGGGCGAACCCTGCACATACACCTCCCAGAATTTTATTGTGGGCCAAGCGGGTTAATTTTTTATATGCCTTGCCTGACTGTTGGTCAGTGGGGGTGATGTATTTATAAAAATCATTTTCTTCCCCGTCTTGCTTTTCTTCGCTCTCCATCTCTTTCTCCACCGCTTTGAAGTCAGCTATGGTCCCCATCTTTTCTATCAGGTTGCTGACATTCTCAGCGGTGATCACCTGTTTATTGTTTTTCAGGTTGCTTAGAAAAATTTCTGCGATCCTGTTTTCAATATCGGTAATGATCTCCTGATTATCTTCATAATGGGAAAAGTGCTGATTGATGGCATCCAGGTATTTTTTCAGCGTGGTATATCCGTCTTCTTCGATATGAAACAAAATCCCGCTAATATTGATGCTTATTGTCTTTTTCATCTGTGTATATTTTTTATGCCCGGCAGCAAAGGGTCGTTGTAAACCATTTTCTGCTACAGACTGTAAACTCGGCTTTTGAAGTTATTTTTTTCATCTGGAGGATGATTATTGATTGTTTTTTCGTTTTCAATTGTCACGATTTCCGGCATTGATGATCAGGTTCACGGATTTGTCCAAATTTTCCCAGGTGTTTTGAAGTTGGAGGAGGAACTGATTGCCTTCTTCGGTGATGGAATAATATTTTCTCGGAGGGCCTGAATCAGATTCTTTCCAAGTGTAATTGGCCAATCCTGAATTTTTCAGTCGGCTAAGGAGGGGATACAAGGTCCCTTCTACCACGATAAGTTTTGATGCTTTCAATTCATCGATCATATCCGTGGCATATACTTCCCCTCTTGATATGATGTGCAAAATACAGAATTCGAGAATTCCTTTGCGCATTTGCGTTTGCGTATTTGAAGCTTTCATTTGCAGGTGTCTTTTAATGCCCTTTAGCTTTCCCTAATTGATCTTCAACCGGGCTATTTTTCTAAGATAGCATCAAAAAACTATACCATTTTTTTGAAAGGTACTGTGTAATACCAATATCCCGGCATTATGCAGGTCATGCCAGTGCCTTGAAGTGTCATAAAATACATAATTTGAGCGTTCAAGTGTATTTTTAATATTATTTTATGATTTACCGGTTTTTCAAAATTTTTTTTACACCGGAGAAAAAGGGAAAAACATGTGGAAAAGGTGTGATTTCTCCGTACAGGTGATTGTCCGAAAATGTACATTAACTGAAGGATTTGTTGATTATTTTTGTTCTGAGCCGTCTTTTCAATGGTTTTTTCTATTTACTTTGCATCAGGGAAGTTATTTAATCTTATGATTTTCAGGGGATATTTTTCTGTGCTGTTGTGGTTGATTGTGGTGGGTCCTGTTTTTTCACAAGGGATTGCACCCAAATATTCTAATGAATTTATGAATATCGGGATTGGTGCGCGCGCATTAGGTATGGGGGGTGCACAGGTAGCGGCTGTGAAAGACGTGACAGCAGCTTACTGGAATCCGGCAGCATTAATAGGTATAAGCCATGAATACGAGTTTTCCCTGATGCACGCTGAATACTTTGCAGGGATAGCTAAGTTTGACTATGGTGGATTTTCAACCAATATCCAGGAAGACAATCAAATAGCTGTTTCGATGATCAGATTTGGGGTGGATGATATACCGGACACCAGGTTTCTATATGACGCCAACGGGGCCTTGAATTACAACAACATACAGTTTTTCAATGCTGCCGATTATGCGTTGATAATTTCTTATGCCAGGGATGTCAGTGATCATTTGAAAATGGGAGCCAACACAAAGATCATTCACAGAAATGTGGGAAAGTTTGCCAAAGCCTGGGGATTTGGACTTGACTTTGGGGCCATTTATTTATTGGATGACTGGCGGTTTGGATTGATGGCCAGGGATGTGACCACCACCTTCAATGCGTGGTCGCATCAGGCAGAATTGGTGCGGGATATCTACGCCCAGACCAACAATGAAATCCCATTAAACAGTATTGAACTGACACTCCCCCGGGCGATTTTAAGCATAGCCAGGGATATTCAACTGACAGACGACATAGGAATCCAGGCTGTCGTGGACCTGGATTTTACTTTCGATGGCATGCGCAATACGATTCTGAGGACCGATTTGGTGAGTATGGACGCCAGAATGGGTTTTGAAGTGGGTTATAAAAATACGGCTTATTTTCGGGCAGGTGGAGGGAATTTTCAGCGGCTGAGAGATTTTGACGGTTCGTACTACAGCTCCTTCCAGCCTGGTTTTGGGCTGGGTTTCAGGGTCAGCGAAAAGGTTTTGATCGATTATGCCCTTACCGATATAGGGAGTGTTTCGGAGACACCCTATTCCCATGTTTTTAGCGTAAAGGTATCTTTAAATCCGCTAAAACACGATTTTCGATTAAATAAAGGTTGGGGCACTAACGAGGAAGTTTTATGAGAAAAATTTATTTTTTTCTTCTTTTTTGGATAATCCATCCTAACTCCTTATTGGCACAATTCAATAGTTGGGTCGATTATTCCAGGGATTATTATAAAGTATATACCGCGGCCGACGGCGTTTATCGACTAAGTCAAACATCCCTTTCGGCATCAGGTATTAATGTTGGGGAAATTGATCCCAGAGATATCCGGATGTACCATCGGGGAGAGGAGGTTTCTATTTTTGTTGCAGGAGAGGAAGACGGGGATTTTGGCCCCCAGGACTATGTGGAGTTTGTAGGGAAAAGAAACGACGGCAATTTGGACAGGGAACTGTATTTGGAACCGGATATTCTTCCTAATCCCCATTACAACACTTTTAGTGACTCCACGGCCTTCTTTTTAACCGTTACTCCAGGTATAAGGGGAAAAAGAATGCAAGTGGATGACATACCGGGAGGCGAGCTGGAAACAGTGTCCAGCTATAACAAAACGGTTTTGCAATATTACGCCGATCAGTATTCCCTGGGGAGGACATATTTTCCAAATGTACGGCTATCTGTTTATGATGAGGGGCAGGGTTGGACCTCTTCAATCATTACCAGAGGCAATCACCGTTTGTTCAACTTTAACGGTCTCGGCTCGGTTCAGGCCGGATCTGCGCCCAAAGTGGAAATAGGCATCATGGGAAGGTCAGCCTCATCACACCTGACCTCCTTGCAGGTGGGGGCGTCTCCCAATAACCTTAGAGAACTTGGAAGGTATGAGTTTGAAAATTTTGCGACAGAAAACGTTGTTGAGGAACTGTTGCCCAGCGATTTTAATGAAAATGGCGATCTTGTGATCAGGGTGACTTCTCTGGGAGTCGAGGGGGCAATTGACAATGTCTCTGTTAATTATATCCGGGTTGCTTTTGAAACACCCGTAAGCGGCGGGGATTTTGATAAAAGGGTCTTTGGATTTCCAGCGGGAGTACGGGCGCTTTCTATCAACGATATAAGCAGAAATTATGTGGCGTATGACATTACCGACATTCATCATCCGACAAAAAAGCAATTAAATTCAGATCAGGGAAACCTGGAGTTTAGGGTAGGGTTACCGGATAGGGATTCCGAGGTACTTGTTCAAAGGTCCGACAGGATCATCGAACCCCATGTTCTTCAAAAAGTCAGGTTTCGGAACCTGCTGGATCAAAAGGCGGATTATCTGATTATTACCCATCCCAGATTAAAAAAGCCGGCTGCAAACTATGGTGATCCGGTTACGGCATACGCGGCTTACCGGGCATCGCCTGCGGGCGGGAGTTATGACACCCTGACTGTCACGGTACATGAGCTCTATGATCAGTTTTCATTTGGGGAAAAAAGCCCTCTCGGCATCAGAAAGTTCCTGGAGGCCTATCATCCGAGGCATCAGCCTGATTACTTGCTTTTGGTAGGCCGGGCCTATGGCATCATCAACAGCAGAAGACAGGGCGGGGTTACTTATTTTTACAGAAACAATCCTGACCTTTTTAATTTTCAGGAACTCGTTCCCGCCTATGGGTATCCTTATTCTGACAACCAGTACAGCGTAGGTTTGGATCCCGGGGCTCCCTTGCATCAAAGCATCGCGATTGGGAGAATTCCTGCCAGGACTCCTGATGACGTGGGCCATTATTTAGACAAGGTCAAAGAGAAGGACGCCTTGGGGGTGCAGGAGGAATGGCAGAAAAACATCATGCACCTGAGCGGGGGACGATCGGCGTTTGAGCTGGAGCGTTTTTATAATTTCCTGAATGGTTTCAAAAATGTAGCCGAAGACATCTATTTGGGAGGAAATGTACATACGATACGAAAGCGGTCCAATGAATCGGTAGAATTGATCAATGTTTCGGAAGAAGTGAATGAAGGCGTGAGCCTGGTAACTTTTTTTGGGCATGCGGCGCCTTCTACTACGGATATTGATATCGGTTTTGCCAGTGTCAATGAAATGGGCTACCGAAACAAGGGAAAGTACCCTGTGCTTTTGCTGAACGGTTGTGATGCGGGAAACGCCTTTGGGGATGCCTACACCTTTGGAGAGGACTGGATAGTTACGCCTGATAGAGGCGCATCTATTTTTATGGCACATGCGGATATTGGGATCGACGTTTACCTCAGAAGATACAGCGAGTCCTTTTATGCCAAAGCTTTTGCGGATTCCACGCTGATTCATCAAAGTTTGGGAAAAATCAAAATCGAAGCGGAAAAGTTGCTGTACTCCCGGTATGGTGTCTCAGAAGTCAACCAATCCCATGCAAGCCAGATCATTATGTTAGGAGACCCTGCCATCAGGATGTTTCCCGCGGACAAGGCAGATTATGCGGTAAGGTCTGAGGATGTGGGGTTAAAAGGGTTTGGGGATGAGCCCTTAAACTCACTGCTGGATTCTATGGAATTGTCAGTGGTGGTCAAAAACCTCGGGATTGTCAGCCTCGATTCTGTGGATCTGCAAATTACCCGGCAGTTGCCCGATGGTACGGTCCTGCCTATAGAAACTGATTTGCTGGCCCCAGTATTTAGACAGGATACTGTTTTCGTTACGGTACCGAACACAGGTATTAATTCCTTTGGAGATAATACGTTTACCGTAGAGATCAATAAAGACAGAAGGACAGAAGAACTTAACTACGGAAACAATGCGGTTTCGGTCAGTATTTTTGTCCCTATGAGCGGGACCTTGAACCTAATGCCTTCCGAGTTTTCAATTGTAAATGACCGTATGGTGGAAATCATTGCCCAGATACCCGGCAGCAGTATAGAGGAAAGAAATGTCGTGATACAGTTGGATACAGTACCGGATTTTTCCAGTGCAGTCAGAAGGGAGACCAGAATCACGACGCGCAATGTGGCCAAATGGAAAGTAGATCTCTTTCAGCAGTTTTCCATGACAGACTCCATGACCTATTATTGGCGAACCCGGTTCCTGGAACCCAGGGAAGGGGAAAACAAAGAATGGAATCACAGCAGTTTTTCGTTCATCAGCGATGGACCCGAAGGATGGACACAAAGACGGTTGGGACAGTTCCAGGACAACCAACTGACCCACCTACAAGTCGATCTGATCAACCAAAAATGGACTTTTCAGGAAACCCAGTTGAATATCGATGTTTTTACTTTCGGGACGGAGACCGACGGGCTTACCGTGGAAAACACACAGATTATGCTCAACGGCGTATCGTATATTCTGGACACCTTTAACCGGTTTTGCCCCAACGGGTCCCTTGGATTAATGGCATTTCAGCACCAGACGCTCGATCCCTATTTACCGGTTCCCTTGGTCACCATCGACGTGTTGGATGAAAGAAGCTGTGGACGGGTTCCGCAGGTGATTCAAAGCATCCGCAATAACCGGATCACCAATGAAGGCCAAACCATGTTGCTGGACTTTGTGGACGGTGTGAAAGAGGGGGATTATGTGGTGATTTTTTCTGTGGGCAATGTGACTTTCTCAGACTGGCCGGATGAAGCATACCTGAAATTAAAGGAATTAGGAGCGAATGAAGCTACCCTTAGAAGCTTGCAAACAGGCGATCCATATATATTATTTGGAAGAAAAGGTATGGATCCCGGGGATGCAGTGGAGATTGTAGCGGATAAAAATGCTGATGAAGCGACCAATGCGCAGGTGCTGAGGTTTGAAACCCAAATTGATGGCTATTTTCCCCAAGGCAGGATATTGACTCCAAGAGTGGGGCCTGCAACGGATTGGATCAGTTTCTTCAGCCATGTGAAGGAAAATGATGTTTTTAATGCTGAGTATTCCCATTTTGATATCATTGGGGTCACCCCCGATGGGGGGGAGGTCCCCTTGGTTTCCGGTCTCCAGGAGGAGCAATTGAACCTGAATAATTTCAGCGCAGCGGATTATCCCTACCTGAGGTTGCGGTATGTTATGGATGACATGGAGGCTTCTTCCCCTTCTTTCCTGGACAAATGGCAGGTGAATTATAGCGGAGCGCCTGAGGGGGTGTTGCTTATGAAAACCAAGGATGAGTATATAGAGCTTTATGAAGGGGAGCAGGCTGAAGTGGAGTTTGAATTTTCCAATGTGTCCAAATATGATTTTACAGATTCTTTAACTGTAGAATATACGTTCAACAACCCAGGACTGAGAAGGCTGGAGCGTTCCCAAATAAAGATTCCGCCGGTAGAAGCCGGCCAGTCTGAAAGCTTTGCCGTCGTATTTGATTCGAAAGGAAAGGGCGGGAAAAATTCGTTGAATGTATTTGCCAATCCCAGACTTCACCTTGAACAGCGGTATAGAAACAATATTATTGATTTGTCAGACTACTTTATGGTTAACCGTGATGAGTTGAATCCAGTTTTGGATGTTCATTTTGACGGCGTCTACATTATGGATGGCGATATCGTTTCACCTACAGTGATGATTTCTGCCTTGGTAAAAGATGAAAACAGGTTGTCGTTAAAAAAAGATACCACCGGGATGGAGCTGATGCTGAAAAGGAACTGTGAGGGCTGTGATTTTGAAAGGGTGAATTTTAGCAGTCCAAAGGTGAAGTGGTTTGAAGCTACAGAAGACAGTGATTTTAAAATAGAGCTTCAGCCCGGCCCGCTGGAGGACGGCATGTACACCCTTAGGATCAATGCAAGTGACGCGGCGGGAAATATGGCGGGAGAAAAACCTTATGAAGTAAACTTTGAAGTGATCAATGAGAGCCAGATCACTAACTTTTATCCTTATCCCAATCCTTTTAGCAGCAGCGTGAGGTTTGTATTTACGGTTACGGGAGCAGAGGTACCGGATGAAGTCAAAATACAGATCATGACCGTCACCGGTAAAGTGGTCAGGGAAATATTTCAGGATGAACTGGGGGCCATCCGGATAGGGAATAATATCTCGGATTATGCCTGGGATGGTAAGGATGAATTTGGCGACCAGCTAGCCAACGGGGTTTACATTTACAGGGTGATGGTAAGAAAGAACGGGCAGTTCATGGAACACCGGGCAACTGCGGGAGACAAGGCATTTAAAAAGGGATACGGAAAAATGTACCTGTTGCGGTAGTCAGTCACTATAGATGAGGGTAACGTTGCCCAGGGGAACAAAATTAAGGCCTGCTTTGATGGCGAACGATTCCCAATAATCATCGGCTTTAAACAGCACCAATACCGCCTTGCCTTTGGAGAGCATTTCTTCGGAATTACGAAGGTTTCCGTCCCTCTGCTGTTCGTTTAAAAATCTTCTCTTTCCTTTAATAAAGAGGCTTTCGGGATTCACATGGTCCACCCGGGGGACAGCATCCTCGATCAGCAGTAATTCTGCTTTTTCAGGGAAGTCGGTGAGGATAGGTCTGTTTTGGTGGGTAATGCCTCTGAGTGCATGTGGCAAACCGGATTTGGCCAGGCCGCTGACCTCAAACAAGGAAGAAACCGAGGGCCTTTGCCAGAGGTGGAGGTGCCCCAGGAATGTGTGGCCAGATATCAGCACGCATGCGATAAACATGATCCTATCGTGTTTCTGTTTTGACCACCGGATCCATACAGCCCATCCCCCTGCCAACAAATAAGGAAACAGCGTCCTGTAGTTGATTTCTTCGTACAGCATCCATTGTTGAAAGCTTAGAAATAGAACAGCATATGTCAATGCCAGCAAAGCCAGTGAATGAGAATAATCCTGCCGGTTTCGGAGGGGCAGACGGGTAAAGGCGGCTCCGAGTAAAACAGTGCCCATAACAAATGCCAGTGAGGTGGGAATGCTTTCTGTGACAAGATCCGAAACAAAGTAACCCAGTGAAACCTTAAATAATGCGCTGATATTATTGAACAATATTTTAGCATGGTCCAGAGGTCTTCCCCCGTCTGCCAAACCTTCCCCGATATTTATTACCAGGATATTCTCTTGAAAAAAGTAAAAGTAAGCACCAAGGGATAATATTAGGCAAAAAGCAGGAATCCTCCATTTGATGTTTTGAGTAAAGAAATAGATCATGACCACCACAGGCAGCAGGAAAATGGCATTGATTTTTGCCCAGATCATGATTGAACCGATGATGCCCAACCACCAGAAATGACTGAGCCTGTCAGATTTCCATACCAACAACCCCACATAGAGCCAGGCCAACAATAGCAAATACATGATCCCGTCTGCATGGGCGTTTACCATTACCCGGAATGACCACCATGCCAGAAAGCTGATGGCCAAAGGAAAATACAACCTTAGGGGAGTTTCAGGTAGCAGGGTTTTCGACAGCCGAAAAATAATGAGCAGGCCACTGATAAAACCCATTGCCACCAACAAAGATGCAGCCTCGAAAACAGATAAGGAGAACAACCGGCTTATCAGATAAAGCAATGCCGGGTATAAGGGGCTGTAGTTTGCCAGCATGGAAGTTTCTGTGCCCGATGCAATCCTGAAATAATTAACGGTGTCCGGGCTGAAATAAGGACCATATTTGTAAAAACTGGTTATGGTGCAAGCCAGTAAAATTACAAACATAGCGGCAAAAAACAGCGCAAAACCGGATTTACGATGGTGTTTAAACAGGGACTTTCGAATAAACCTAAAAGATGAGGAGGTAGCCATTAGGTTATCCCATGGAGTTGTTTGATCCAGTTTACCGTCACCAAAAGCTGTCCTACGTGACGCTGGCTGTGTTCTGCCGCATGAAAAAGCAAGCCTAATTTTGTCGTGGGGATTTTAGCCCTGCCAATGAATCTTTCTTCAGTAAGGCTGGCCTCCGGTGAGGATTCAAGATAATGGATAGCGGCATGGATTTGTTTTTGAGCATGATTGATTAAATCTTTTAGGGCTACGGGATTCCCGTTTGCGTTTGCTTCTGCTTTGAGATATTCCAGTTGTTCCTCTGTAAGGGAATGGCCATCGGCATAGGTGAAAAGCCTGTCAATAACACCCGGAATATGGCGCAAATGAAAACCGACAGAAGCCATGTTGACAGGTTTTTTCCACAACAATTCGTCCGGAAACCCGGAAGTGTAGGTTTCGATGTCCTCGTTACTCTGCAGAAGGGCATGTGCAACGGGTTGTAAAATGGGGGAAACCTTTTCTATAGGCCCCCGTTGCCAGACTTCTCTTTTTGTCATAAGAGCGTTAATTTTTTACGGTCAAAATTTATGATGGTTGAAGTTAATAAAAACCCCTGTTCGTGGTAATAAAATAGGTAAAAATCGGGTTCAATTTTCGAAGATTACAAAAAGGCTTAGTTGTTATTTTTTGAATAAGTTGTAACCTACTATATTATACTTATCTTTACCGTTATTTTATAAACACCCGGTAATGGATGTTTTGTCACTTTTTGACCAGTTAGATGAAAAGGGAAGTCATTGGATTTGCGGCGGCTACAAAAATGATGTTGAATCATTTCTTAAAGTCTGTATGTTTAACCTTATGCATAGGGGCATCTTTCTTCTCTTTAAAAGCGCAGGATTATGGCGGTTCTACGGGTATTTTTACGGATTATGGAGGTTTTTGGGCGTCCGAGGCGGGGAATCATAATCCAATCTTGCCGGATAATACACATCATTTGCTGGGTTTTAGATGGAATGGTATAAATTATTCTACTGGGGTCAACGATGACAGGCTGGCTTTGGAAGGGGTTTCTTTTTCACCTCAGGTGTACCAGGCATTTCCAGTAAGGAATATTCAGGCGAAACCTTCCGGTACTTACATAGGATTAGGACAGATGTATGACGGAGTGGATAATGGTATATCAGTTCCACCTCCATTCAATGTGCCTCCGAATCTGGCATCATTTCTTACCTCTGGCATCCAGGGATTGAATTTTGGAACAGGCGTAGCAAACATTGCGGCTGGCAATCTTATTTTCGATTTTAGTGGGATCATTGATCCCGATCAGATCGGAGATGGAATACCTGATATTTTGGTCAGTCAATTTGCGGATCCCAGCAGTGTGCTGGATGAAATATATATGGCCGATGATGTAGGGAATTTGATCGGTAATTCTCTGGCCATTGATCACACACAAGTGGTGAGGGTGGGAAGCTGGTCAGCGGATTTTTATGAATTGAATGGAAACAGTGCGGCATTCATAAAAGGGAGCAGGGATTTAAGATTGTGGGTGGCTGATTTAAGTGCATTCGGTATTGATCAAAATAATTATGATCAGGTTCGGAGCATGAGGTACAGATTGAATGGTACGAGTGACCCTGCCTTTGCTGCCTATAAAGTAGGAGTGTTTGACATATTGGCAGCCAATAATGACCATGGGACCACTAATCAAGGTGAGCCTGTCGTCATAACAGTTTTATCGAACGATTTGCCTATTGAAATACTTGATTCCAATACGGTTAAAATTTTAACCGGCCCCAGTAATGGGACGGTTGTAATAGATCAAGCCACGGGTGAAATTCAGTACATTCCCAATGAAGAATTTTATGGATCAGATGAATTTACTTATGAAGTTTGTGATTCAAGTGAATTACAGTGTGATGAAGCGGTTGTATATATTGATGTAATCCAAGTTCCCCTGCCTGTTTCATGGCTCAGCTTTGGGGGGTATTATGAGAAAGATAAGGGGGTGGTGCTGGAGTGGGAAACCGCCCAGGAGAAAGATTGCGATCATTTTAATATCCTGACTTCAGCTAATGGCAAAGAGTGGAAAAGCTTGGGTATTGTAAGTGCCGGAGGAGATAGCAATGAGATTCAGAAGTATGCTTTTATAGATGAGTACCCGCAAAAAGGAAGGGTTTATTATCGAATTAAACAATCGGATCATGATGGGAGTTACGAATATTCAGATGTTATTTCAATTGTCACGGAGAAATACAGGAACACAAATATCAGTTTTAAACCCAACCCTGTTGGAGATAAGCTGATTCTCGAAGGGACGTCCCACGAACTGAGTGAGATAGGCATATACAGTATATCCGGACAGGATGTAAGCGGGGAGACCAGCATATTCCTTATCGCTGACGATAACCGGGAAATAGAAGTTAAAAAATTGCCAAAAGGAAAATATGTTCTGAAGACAAAATCGCAGAGGTTGGTGTTTTTGAAAGAATGACTGTTAATTTATAAAGTAAATTCCGCATATCTATCCATGTACGGGGGGTAAAAGTTTTTTGAATAACAGGTCTCCTGGGGAATTAATGTTTGATTTCGTGTTTTTATCCATTAAATTCCTGACGAATAAAAACAATTCTTTCATAGGGCAAAGAACAACTGTGTTATTTAAACCTGTCAATAAAATCTAAAATAATGATCAGTAGAAGAAAAATCCTTACCACCATGTCGCTCGCACCTGCCGCAATGATGGCTTCTCCCCTTACTGCAACAGCTTCGGTTTTGTCCCAAAAGAGAACCTCCCGGTTTCGTTACTGTTTGAACACAAGTACCATTAGGGGACAAAATCCAGGGATACTAAAATACATAGAAATTACCTCCAAAGCGGGATATGATGGCATTGAGCTATGGATAGAGGATATCAAGAAATTTATTGAGGAGGGAAACCCGGCCAGTGATTTGAAGAAAGCATTGGATGATCATGGCCTGAAGGCTGAGAATGCCATTGGCTTTGCTCCCTGGATGTCACCTGATGAGGAGAAAAGCCGGGCTGGATTTATCCAAATGAAGGAGGAGATGGAGATGCTGGCAGAGATAGGATGTAACCGTGTGGCAGCGCCTGCGATTGGTACCCAAGCTCCCCTGGATATGATGAAAGCAGGTGGACAGTATAGGAAATTGCTGGATTTGGGAAGAAGTACCGGTGTAATGCCTCAATTGGAGTTTTGGGGGGCATTTGCTCCGTTTCACCACTTGGGCCAGACTTTGATGGTGGCTGCGGTGGCCGATGATCCCGATGCCAGGATACTGGCGGATGTTTATCACTTATTCCGCGGCGGATCAGGG
Organism: Negadavirga shengliensis; assembly: GCF_042652345.1. Classification (NCBI taxonomy): domain Bacteria; kingdom Pseudomonadati; phylum Bacteroidota; class Cytophagia; order Cytophagales; family Cyclobacteriaceae; genus Negadavirga; species Negadavirga shengliensis. The sequence continues at coordinate 12,681 of NZ_JBHSJJ010000025.1, read as the reverse complement.
TATGGCGGGCTTAAACTGATCAACGGGTCCGCTATTGAGATTTTTCATATGAATGATTATGTGGCTACTATTCCACGGGAACAGCAAGAAGACAAGGACAGGGTTTATCCTGGGGATGGAGCAGCTCCGATGAACCAGATACTTACTGATCTGAAGAACATGGGAGGGGAGAAAGTGCTTTCTTTGGAACTGTTTAACAGAGATTATTGGGCACAGGACCCACTGGAAGTAGCAAAGACAGGATTAGATAAGATGAAAAGGCTGGCATCTGCTGTCTGATAGCGTCCGAACCCGGATATCAAAAGGAAAGGGGCTAATGGTACCCCTTTCCTTTCTTTGTGAAAAAAATGGTAGTTATTGCTTTTACTTCGACACTACAGTTTATTGAACTGTAACCGGCGGTGGTTTAGTTCCCGCCTCTTCTGGAATTGCTCCTGGCATTGGAAGAGGTGCTTGCCCTTTGGGTGCGGCTGGATGTCCCTGAAGAATTTCTCACCTGTGACCCGCTGTTGCTCACCCTTGGGCTTGACGGTGTCCTACTGGGTTGTGAAGCCACCCTGGATGAAGACCGTGCGGGTGCAGTCTGTTTTACCTGCCGCTGTGCCGGAGCAGATTGTCTGACCTGGCCTCGCTGAGGAGAAGGGGCGACCTGTCTTTGCTGGGGTGCTTGGGCCGGTTTTGCCTCTCTCTGAACAGGTGCCTGCTGCTTCACGTCTCTTTGGGCGGGTGCTGCCTGTCGCTGATTATTTTGAGGCGGCTGCACCTGTCTGGGTGTCTCACTTTGAGAACGGTTTTGGTTCCTGTTTTCCGGAGTAACCGTCCTTTGATTTTGCCTTTGGGGCTGTTCGGGACTTACCTGCCTGGTGTTGGGCGCAGCCGTCCTGTTAGCCTGATTATTCCTTGGGGAACTGACCGTGGCGTCATTATTCCTAGGGGTTCTCCTTTCATTGGAAGTTGAAGGAGCAGCGGCGACATTTGACCTGTTGTTCCTGAATTCGTTGGAAGTCATCACCCTGCTGGGCTTGGCATTGGCTTGCTCCCTGCTCTGGGATGAAACCTGCCTGATTTCCGGCCTGTACATTTGTACGGTGTTATTGTTTACGGCCGCCCTTCCCGGTCTGTTACTGTTGTTTACCTCATAGACAGGCACATTCCGTCTTGTAACCTTTTGGATTTCTGACCTGCTTGGTCCGGAGATGTAGGTCCTGTTGTTATACACATAGGTATTGTTGATCACAGTCGTTCGATTGTAAACCACGGTCACATTCCTGCTTGGAATATAATAGTTGTAGATATTCCTGCTTAACAATCTCCTTCTGGGTACAAAAACCCAACGGCTGTATACAGGAAAACTGACTGACGCGTAGAACTGGACCCTGGGAGGAAGCGGAGCCCATCCATAATATCCTCCACCTGTTCTCCAATCAACCCAGGCCGGTCCCCACTCATATCCCGGGATCCAGCCCCAGCCGTACAGGTCGCTATAAAACCATCTTCCATAATGGAATGGAGCCCAACCCCAGTCGTACATGGATACCCATGTATTTCCAAACCTGGACATTACCCAATAACCATTGGTCCTATATGGTTGAAATCCAGGCTCTACGTAAGGTACCCAAATGAAGCCATAGTGAGGATCATCTATCCAATCACCATAGGGCATCAATTCATCATAGAAAACCTGAAAAGATACTGCAAAATTATTAGATTTGGCCTCTGCTGTCTTTCCTGCCAAAAATGCCATCAAACCTAATAATAAAAATCCACTCAATATGAATTTTTGAAGCCGGTTATTTATTGACTTTTTCATGACGACTAAGGTTTGGTTCTTGATGGGGTATACGGGAGACTGTGTTATAAAGTTTTACGAGATTATCATTAATAGAATAAAAATCCTTAAAAAATGTTAAATGCAGTATTTTATTATATAAAAAACCTTTTTGTTCAGGGGTTATATCATGTTTTTCGTGATATGACACCGCATTTATCTTAATGGGTTTTGTATTATTCTAAGCTAGATTCAGCGTTTTCATCGTTGGTGTTCCAGATGTTTTCGCCGCTGTTGATGAACGTGTTCTACCGCTTTTTTGATATACTTTCTGTATCACTACCGCTTTCAAAATTTCAATGCTGTCATTAACTAAAATGGAAAAACCGCTGTCGTTAATTGAAATCCTGGAACAGCCCATTTGGTTGGGGTTCTTCATCCAATACAACCTCATCGTTTTTAAAGTTGATGATGTCCTCAAGATTCCCCGCCCTGCTGTAATATTTCCAGGGGCCCTCTTTTTTGCCGTTTTCCATGCCTCCTTCCGATGCCAACCGACCGTTGTCGTGGTAATATTTCCACTGTCCGTCAGGATGGCCTGACTTGTAGTTTCCTTCGGATTCTTTCTGGCCGTTGATATAATAAGTTATCCTGGTGCCATCCCCATCTTTCAATGTACCGGGGTCAAGGGTACTGGAACCGTCATAAGTATTGTATTCACTCACATTAATGAGTCTTCCATATTTCCAGAATTCCTCTTGTGTCAGTTGTTTGTTATCATAAAAAAGGCCCCAAGTGCCATCCTCTTGTCCCAAAAGATAACTGCCTACTGATTTGAGCTGTCCCCCGTCGTAGTAGTAGAACCACTGGCCATTTTCGAATCCTATTTGGTATTCGCCTTCGGCAACAAGTATTCCTATTTTGTTAAAATATTTCCAGAGGCCTGTTTTGAGGTCATTTCTGTAGGCTCCGATGGAATATAATCTTCCCTCTGGAAAGTAACTTTTCCAGATGCCGGTTTTGACGCCGTTTTCGTACTGTCCGCGTACAGAAGGGTTTCCGTTACTATGGTTTTCAATATATTCACCCACAGGGACACCTAATTCGTAGTCTACCCTTTTGGCCAATGATCTATTGGGAAAAAACTCTTCCCACCGCCCTACAGCAATATTGTTTTCATAATGTTCGACCCGCGCTGTTCTTTTGTTTTCATAATAATAGGTCCATTTCCCGGTTTTGTTTCCTGAGGGGTCATATTCTGTTTCGGCTTCGATGATGTTGGTGTCCGGGAAATATTTAATCCACTTGCCTGTTCTTCTTCCCCTTTCATACTGCCCCTCTTCTTCTAGCCTGCCACTTGGGCTGTATCTCTTGAATTCGCCGTGGGGTCTGTTTTCCTTGTAGTTGGTTTCAACCGCAAGTTCACCAAACGGCATGTATTCCTTATAAGGACCTTCTTTGATGTTGGCTACATAATTGATTTTTACGGCAGTCTCTCCATTTTCATAATAAGAAACCCACTCTCCCTCCTTTTTTCCGTCCTCATACCTGCCCTCTGTCTTTACCAGTTTCGGGTTGACATAGCTGGGTCTGCCATGTTTTCCAAAGTATTCTTTGTAGGGACCTACAAGCACACTGTCCTGATAAACCGCCTCTGTCAACAATGCGCCCTCCCTGTCAAACTCCTGATAGGCGCCATTGAGTTTGTTATTTTTATATTCCGCTACGATGTGCTTTTGATTGTTGGGATGGTATGAGATCCACTGACCGTCTTTCAGTCCATTTTGAAAGGTTCCCTGTTGAATCAAGGTGTTGGTTTTTGGGTTGGTAAACTTCCATAGTCCATCCATTTTGTTGTTCACCATGACACCGTTCCCCATTAAAGTGGAATCCTTGTTGTAGATGTTGACGGCTTGATTTTGGCCGGAAGCCTGGAAAGCCCACAGCGCTACTCCAAGGAGTGCAAAAATATATTTCATAAGTATGTTTAATCGGTTCATTTAGTCTTACGATAAGGCATCAAACTTGGTTCCAATTTACTTTTTATAGTTATAAAATTATATTCTTTTACCAAAAAGTTTAAAGTAGACTTGTTGGGGTATCTTCTTGACATAATGGAAAAATTTTACTAGATGAATTATTTCAGCCAGAATCTTTGATGAACAGCTGACAGATCGTACTAAGTTCTTCGTAAAGGGTTTCTTCCATCAGCGCGTACTCTGTTTCATACTCAATTTTCCTTATCAATTGGATATGGCGGAATTTTTGCTGATGGGCGGCAAGCATTGGCCCGTCTATAAAATCTGCCGTCTTGGCCTCATCAATCATACCTCCGTAATCCCATGGCGAAGCGGTGCAACCAAGCCGGTAATTTTTTTCTTTGAAATATCCAGGAAGGAGATGGGAGTCGACAAGGCAGGGATTTTCCTGTCCGAAGTAAATAATGACGAACATTCCGCGACCCCACCAGTGAAGCACACGTATGTTGAAACCGTTGTTTTTGTCAAAGTCTCTGACCAAGTCCAAAACTTGATAAGGACAATGGCGCAATTCATTCCCCTTGGTTATTTTTATTCCTTTGTATACCCTATGGACCCGTTCAAGATCCAATGATGACAGCCGGTTTCCCAGATGGGAAAACAACCTGATGAACGAGGATTTGATGCTATGTATCTTCTCAAAATAAGTGTGATCGAGGATTAATGGGAGTGCCTTAGATAATGTTACCATTGCTGTCAAACTTTTGGTTAAGTTTAAGAATAGGGATTACCAGCGTATCAAAGCGGACGCCCACGTGAACCCGCTCCCGAAAGCGGCAATGCAGACAAGGTCGTTTTTATTTATTTTTCCGGCTTCCCAGGCCTCACTCATGGCTATAGGAATGGTTGCAGCCGTGGTGTTGCCGTATCTCATGATGTTATTGAAAACCTTGCTTTCAGGAAGCCCCATTTTCTCCTGTATATATTGACTGATTCTCAGATTGGCCTGGTGGGGGATCAGCAAATCAATATCGGTGCTTTGGAGACTGTTGGCCGCAAGCGCTTCCCGTATCACCTCCTGGAATTTCACCACAGCATGCTTAAACACCGTGTTTCCGTTCATGGACAAGTTGAAGGAGCCGCTTTCAATGAGTTCAGGCGAAAGCCTGGTTTCCCGGCTGCTGCCAGGATCCCTAACATATAGTTCCTCCGCATAATCTCCGTCAGCATGGAGGTGGGTAGAAAGAACGCCCTCCCCCGCATTTTCGGATGGCTGCATGATCACTGCTCCGGCACCATCTGCAAAAATAACGGCACTGGACCTGCCGGCATCGCTTTTGTCCAGCGCTGAAGATTGTATTTCCGCTCCCACGACAAGGACGTTGCTATACATGCCGGTTTTGATGTATTGATCTGCTATGGAAAGTGCGTATATAAAACCTGAACATGCATTTCTGATATCCAACGCCCCTGTACCTTGTAATCCAAGCGCTCTCTGAAGCAAGACCCCGTTGCCCGGGATAAAGTAGTCGGGAGTGCTGGTGGCGAATATGATGAAATCTATGTCTTTTTTATCGATGCCAGCCCTTTTGATGGCCATTTCGGAGGCTGTTACAGACATGCTTGTTACCGTTTCTTTCCCCGGCGTAAACCATCTGCGCTCTTCGATCCCTGTCCGTTCCACTATCCATTCATGGCTGGTATTCATCATGGTGGAAAGTTCTTTATTGGTCACGACTCTTTCCGGAAGATAATGACCAATGCCTGTTATTTTGGAATTTCTCATTTCTTGATGGGAATATCAGGTTGTTTTCGAGAAGCAAATATGCTATTTATTCTTCGGAATTCCATTTTGGCACCACATATGCATATCCATCGGTGCTTCCGCGTCTACGTCACCTCATTTTACTGTACCGTGCAAGAAGCAATCATATTGATTTTCCTAGATGCCTTGATCAAGATAACTAAGAATATAACAGGTTGTCCTGTTTTTTTAGTGTCTTGTATTTAAAAAAATGATGATGGTATGCAAAAGGCAAAATGTTCTTTTAATACTTCCGTTGTGGTCCTTAAAAAATCCGCATATAGGCTTTGATTGTAAAATATTATGTTGTTTATTATTAAAGATAAATGTTTGTCCAAAATTGTATTTTGATATATGTGAATTACAAAAAATAATCATCTAAAAAATAAAATGCAAAAAAGTAAAAATTAACTGCCTTTTTCGAGGTAAATCCTGATAAAGAGAATGCAATAACCACCAAATCTTTAATCAATGAAAACAGTCTTTACATTTATTTCCAAATATGGGAGGGTAAACTTGCTTATTATATTTTCCCTGGCTTATTCGGTATTTTATAATAACATTTACGCTATTGAAACACTAAATAATGTGTTTTACAAAAAACAAGATCTTTTACAGGACAAAATCCCTTCCAATAAGTTGGGAAAACAGCTTTGGTCTGCCAATCATACAGACGGCACCCAGAACGAATGGTATGTCAACGGTGGCGGTGGGGAATTTAATAGCGAATCCGGTAACAGCGTTGTCAGTACTGATGTGGCAAAGACGGGCAAATATTCGTTAAAAATGTCCATAAATACCACAAATGGTAGCGGTCATGCCACAAGAAATTACAGGTGGGGGGAAATATCCAAAAACGAGGATCTGATTTTCACACAGTATTTTTATTTTCCAAACAGGATCGATTTCGATAGAAACAATGATTGGTTCAACCTTATCCAGACCAAGGGGGTGAAGTTTGCGCCCGGTGGAGCCGGAACAGGTCCTGATCAAATCAATCTGCCTCATTTCGTATTGGGTATAGAAGTAAGGGGTGGAACAGGTAGCGGCGGCGCCAATTACCTGAGTTTGGCGGACCTGCAAAAATTTTGGGGAGGCGCGCCAAATGTCACCTGGAGAGCCCCGGCAGGCGTAGATCTTCCAGTAAGAAAATGGGTGAAAATCCAGATGAGGATTATTCAGGACAGAGGGGATAAAGGCAGGGTGCTGGTTTGGCAGGATGATGTTTTGATCATTGATACCCAGTTCAGAAATACGTTAAGGCCCGAAGTTGATACCAACATGTTCAGCATTAACGCCTATGCTGATAAAACTTACCCCAATATTACTTCGATATATGTAGACGACTTATCCATAAATTTACCGGCTGATCCAGAGGAAGAACAGGTGGCTGCCAATCCTCCGTATGTGAATATATCGTCTCCCCAAAATGAAACCAAAATCACCTACGGGGAGGGGATAGAAATCAGGGCTGAGGCGAAAGCCGACGGCGACAACACCATAACCAAGGTTGATTTTTATAGGGGAGACAATTTCCTCGGATCGTCCTCTCAGGCACCTTTTTTGTATAAATGGTCTAATCCCGGGGAAGGAACACATAAACTCAAAGCTGTTGCGAGGGATAATAAAGGTCTGATGGGCACCTCGGAAGAAGTCCTCCTCGTGGTAGAACCGGAAAAGCCACCTTTGGCCAATGTTCCTGAAGCGGATGGCTCCCTTGGTGATCCCGAAACCCGGTCAGGAATCAGCCTGAACCTGGGCAGTAGTTCAGAGGTCAGGTGGAACTCGAATATTTTTACCGGGGAATCGGGGCAGGAATATTACAAAAGCACAACTTATACCTATTCGGAAAGTAGTGCAAGTGAGGAGCCGCTGTTTCAGACCGAACGAAACGCTCCTGACTTAAGAATAGAAATACCTGTACAAAATGGGATGTACACTGTCAAAACCTATCATAATGAATTATGGTTTGGAAAAAAGGGACCGCCTGCAATTAAGGGTCGACGGGTGTTCGATATAAGGATAGAAGGGGATTTGGTAAAAGAAAGGTTGGATTTATTCACCGAAAGCAACAATAAGCCGGTGGAATTGGCTTTTGAAAATATTGAGGTGAATGACGGAAAGCTTAATATCAACATGCAGGCATGGTCCAACAGGGCAACTATTTCGGGTTTGTCAATCATTCCACACACTCCCGGTGCCCAGGATGGGGCAGCCGGTCCGGGAGAATTGTTTGAGCTGTATATCAATACAGGAACAGAAAATAAAGACACCTATGACGCCAAACTCTTCCAGGGTGAAATCGGAACCTATGAATATTTCACCTCATCCTCTACACACACGTACCCGAAGGCCAGCAATCAGCGCATGTTTCAGTCAGAACGTCATGCTCCCAACCTAGGTTATGCCATCACCGTGCCCAATGGCACTTACCTTATAAAGACCTATCACAATGAATTATGGTTCGGGCATCAAGGGCCTAAGGCCCAGAGGGGTAGAAGAGTTTTTGATATCGTAATTGAGGGTAAAACGGTCAAGAAAAATTTTGACCTGTTTGTAGAAAGTAACAATAAAGAAATTGAATTGGCGTTTGACGAAATTGTGGTGAAGGACGGCCTTCTGAATTTGGATATGATGGCTTCGGCCAATAGGGCTTCTATTTCAGGAATAGCCATTATCCAAAAGTCAGACATGGGTGGAACAAACTTGAAAATGGCCGAAGGGGATTCCTCCGGGGAACCACAGGGTGAAGCATATGGCTCCGGGGATGCCGGCGGGAACGTTCAGGTTTTGCTTTATCCCAATCCGGCGAGCGACCGGGTCTATTTGGATCTGAGCGGCGGTTACCAATCTTTTCTACTGCATGATAGCCAGGGAAATCTCATTAACCACTTTTATCCTGATTTTCTTCAAAAAGGGGAAAAAGGTTATATACTTCCACTTGACGGACTTAAAAAAGGGGTTTATCTTATCAGTTTGTTGGGCGCCGGCCAGGATGTGAAGCGGCTTCGTTTACTCGTACATCCTTAGATTGGTCTGTCCGGTTAATATATAAAGTGTGATTCTCTGTTTTGCTAATATCGGGTAATCGGTCTTTGGTATCCGGCAAAGCTTTCTTTGAATTTTTTGATGATTCCGATAAGGCGGAAAAACTGCACATCCTTATGTAGGCAAATTGATGGATTTGAATACAGGGTTGTGCAGTTTTTATAGTTTAACGCCAAAAGGATGTCATTTTTTTAAAGATTTCAGTGCGGCCAGGCTGAAATTTTTGGCCAAATGGTGTCTCATTATGAAGGACGACATAAAAAAACTATATTTTAACACTATTAATTGTTAATTTATAAAATTATAATATTAGAAACATAATGAAAAGAATATCTATATTTTTAGTTTTTGATTTTGTATTTGTTTATATAGTTTTTCAAATACGTGTTAATATAAAATTGTGCCAGTAAACCTTATTTAATATTTTGCACTATGTTTTATGTATTTCAAAATATTATTTTTGCTTTTCCTTGCATTAAATAATTAATTAACCTATTTTTAATACTCGGTTAATATTGTGGGCAACTGTCTTTTCCTTGTGCAAAGGTCAAGCGAGTTGGGGAACATAAAATTTGTTTTGATTTCATTTTTCAAACCCTGATCATTATGAATTATTCTAACAGTAAAAATACCTCTAACTTATATTTGGTTAGTAACACCCTGATTTTGATTGTGACTTTATGGTTATCTATTTACCTCAGTCGTACGCAGGGATTGAACGGCCCCGATTGGGAGTTGTTTTTTGGGTTAATCGGTCTTTGGGCATTGATTGTGTTTTGGAGAAGACGGGATTATTTCCCCTCCCGCGAAGATTTTAAAATAAGACAGGTTAATTTTTTAAAATCTTCTTCGATACTGATTCTGGTGTGTATTATCATTTATATCATCTTCAGTTTCCCCGCACATTACAGAAATGTATTATTGGCATTTTCATTTGGTTTTCCGTTGGCCGGTATGTTTACCAACTTAATCATTATCAGTCTTATAAGCAGGTTTAAAAAAAGCCGGATCACCGAGAGACCTGTTATGCTGGCTGGAGGAAACGGTTCTTTGACGAGGATAAGTGATTTTTACAGGAACACTTCTGGATATAACGTCAAGGGATTTGTGAGGTATAGCGAAAAACATGAAGGGTTGGACAATGGCGATGCCGCGATGGACCTGGAGAAAATGAAGGATTTTCTTCATGATAATGATGTTGACGAGATCATTGTGGCGGTGGATATCAAAAAAGCTAGAAAATTACAGCGTATCCTGGACATCGCGGATTATTATGGAAAGAGGGTGAAGTTCGTGCCCAATTATGAGCGGGTAGTTGGGGAACCTTACAAAGCTGAAAGGTTTGGGGATTTCACAATGGTTAATACCCGGCATTTTCCGTTGGACAACCGAAAGTCTTTTTTAATAAAGGACTGGTTTGATTGGTTTTTTTCGGGATTTATGCTTGCAATACTATCTCCTTTGTTTCTCGTTATTGCCTGTTTGATAAAGCTAGAGTCCAACCGGCCGGTTTTTTATTGTCCGATAAGGATAGGAAGGGGGGGGAAGCCATTTCGCCTGTATAAATTCTGTACGATGAACGACAGTGATCCCGTCAGGGGAGGCGTTATGTCTACCTCCGAGGAGGATCCACGAATTACCAAACTGGGTAAATTCTTACGAAGAACAAGTATAGACGAGTTGCCGCAGTTTATCAATGTTTTCTTTGGCGACATGAGCGTGGTGGGGCCCAGGCCTCATAGAATTTATTTGGATCAGCAGTTTCAGCAAAGCCAAAGCAAGTACATGCTAAGACATTATTTTAAACCAGGAATCACCGGTTGGGCGCAGGTAAACGGCTGGAGAGGACCCACCGAAACGGATGAGCAGAAGCGTCAGAGAACGCTCCATGATTTGTGGTATTTAAAGAATTGGTCATTATATCTCGATTTAAAAATCATATACCTTACAATATTCGGAAAAAAGACACACACGAAGGTTTTTTAAACGCTTCAACAAAGAGAATATCGGTTAATGATTCAATGGACTTATCCGTTGAAATGTGGTATGTAAGCGGTGGGTTGAACCTAACAGCCTAATAGATTTCACTTGAAAAACAGGAATGGAGTGGATAGGGCAATGAGGCCAGATGCCTGTAACAACTCACTATTAAAATTTCAGTATGCATCCATTATTACAGAAAGTTCTCCGCAATAGGATCATTTTGCTTATTGCTTTCTTGGTGATCTCTTTTAAAACACAGGCGCCTGCTCAGGAAGGGTTTCAGACCGTTACCCCCCTTAACCCGGTGGCCATCGATGCAGGCGCAGGAACTGCGGATAAGCCCCAATCCAAGGTTTTTCAATATGATGATAAGTTTTGGGCAGTTCTTGCCAACTCCACCGGAACGCAACTGTATCGCTTAGATGGGCTTTCATGGACCCATATTCGGCAGTTGACCACAAGGAGGGGGCGTGCCGACGTCAAGGTGGCAAATGGCGTGGTCCACGTTTTCGTCTTTCAGAACAACGTTTCTCAACTGATTTCACTGCAATACGTCGCAAGTAATGCTACCTTTGTGCCATGGTCAAATAGGACAACGATCGTCAATTTCCAGTTTAACAATCAAGTTGGTTTTGCGACCATAGATATGGATGGGCACAATCGGATGTGGGTCGCTTATGTGCGAAACACCGAGGTACAGGTTCAATGGAGCGACACACCGTATAGCAACTGGAGTGCTCCCATTACCATAGAAAACGGTGTCCGTTCAGATGATGGGGCTGCCGTTATTGCCATGCCTGGAAAAATCGGGGTTTTCTGGTCCAATCAGGTCACCCAGCGATTCGGCTTTAAAACACACCTGGATGGTACTTCTCCTACAAATTGGACCCAAACCGAGCAACCTGCCTCCCAGTCCGCATTGAATGTTGGCGGGGGCATGGCAGATGACCATATGAACATGGCCGTTGCCGGTGACGGGACATTGTATTGTGCGGTGAAAACCAGCTACAATAATGTCAACCATCCTTTAATCGCTTTGTTGGTAAGAAGACCGTCGGGAGTGTGGGATGATTTATACCAGGTGTCCAATACAGGAACCACGCCAATGGCCATACTGAATGATGCGCAGAACAAATTAAAGGTAGTGTACGCTTCACAAACCTATGATGCCGAGATATTGTATAAAGAGACCGCTACGCCAAATATCTCATTTGGTCCGGTTCATACCTTGATAGGTGGGTCCGACAGTTATAGAAACCCGACAAGCATGAAAGCGAATTACCAAACCCAGACGGTAATTTTGGCTACCCATAGATTGGACGGTGTTGCTGCCGGAGTTTTGGCCACCGATGGTGGGCAGGTAATCCCGCCTTCCGCACCGACTCTTGTGTCGCCGTCAAACAACGCCACGGGTGTTGTCCTTCCGCCGACCCTCAGCTGGAACGCGGTGACGGGAGCCACCTCTTACCACCTGCAGGTCTCTTCCAACTCCGATTTCAGCAATCCGGTCTACAATACGGATGGCCTGACAGGGACGAGCGCGGAGGTACCGGGTCTGTCATATGCAACGCAGTATCACTGGCGCGTCCGGGCGGCCAACAGTGCGGGGGCGGGAGACTGGTCGGCAAGGGCATTCACCACAGAAACCGAACCGGTGACCGTTCCCCCTACGCCTTCTCTTGTGTCGCCCTCGAACAACGCTACGGACGTTGTCCTTCCGCCGACCCTCAGTTGGGATGCGGTGACGGGAGCCACCTCTTACCACCTGCAGGTCTCTTCCAACTCCGATTTCAGCAATCCGGTCTACAATACGGATGGCCTGACAGGGACGAGCGCGGAGGTACCGGGTCTGTCATATGCAACGCAGTATCACTGGCGCGTCCGGGCGGCCAACAGTACGGGGGCGGGTGACTGGTCGGCAGCAAGGGCATTCACCACGGAAACCGAACCGGTGACCGTTCCCCCCGCGCCGTCTCTTGTGTCGCCCTCGAACAACGCTACGGGCGTTGTCCTTCCGCCGACCCTCAGTTGGAATGCGGTGACGGGAGCCACCTCTTACCACCTGCAGGTATCTGCCAACTCCGATTTCAGCGGTTCGG
>NZ_JBHSJJ010000024.1:0-64413 GCF_042652345.1 Negadavirga shengliensis | reverse complement strand
GGGCAAGCTGTGTGCGGTCGGTGCCTTGTATGAATTTCATGGTAGAATTTACAAAAATTACCCTATATATCCCATAGAAAAAGTGTGAAATTTAATCTCCTACAGAACAGGGTTTTTAGACAGTCTGGCGTGCCGCGGCCGACATGGTTTAATATTTCCAACAGTAAACTCCTTCCCTCCCTGTCCAGATGGTTGGAGGGTTCGTCAAGGAGCAGCCAATCAGGCTGGTGGATATCCGTTCCGGATAACAACAACCGGGTTTTCTGTCCACCGCTGAGACTGGAAAAAGGACGTTTCGGGTCATTCAACATCAAACCCCACTTTTCCCATGACTGTTCGCAGCGTTCCAAAATATCCCAATTGCCCTCACATCGATTGTAATGACGGGGATCCATAGAGCCATGGGCGATGGCTTCCAAAGATTTCAAGATTCCATTGATCTCCAACGCCTTTTCCACGGCGAGCCTGTCAAACTGCCCGAAGTGCTGGGGAACATGCCATAAGCTCCCCTTCCGGTGGACCTGACCGGATGAGGGCAGCAGTTTCCCGGCGAGTATCTGTAGCAGGAGGGATTTCCCCATGCCATTTTTCCCGGTGATCCCCACCGTCACCCCCTTTTCCAGGGAAAAATCCAGGTCATCGAATAAGGTGCTGCCAGCAGCAGTGGTATAAGTAAGTTTTTCGGCGATGAGCGACATGATTTGTTTCTTTTGGTTGAAAAATCATTTTGAAGACATGCAACAGACTTATTGCAAGGGCGGAAACAGAAACTAAAATTTTCATGATTTCAAGATGTTTAAAGCCAAAGTGCCCTCCAAGGGATGCCACTAAAGCTTGTTAATCAGTAAATAATTGATTGAATGGTGGGTATATATGAAGTCAAACCTCCCTGTATAGTTGGTATCTCAAGGAGCCGTACCTTAAAAGGAATAAGGCAAATAGATTATAGAAAAATACAAAACTTCATAATGTTGTAAATTTAGGCAGGTTATTTTAAAACGAAAAAAAATCTTAAAAAAATTAATTAAGAGAGTGATGTTTCAGTTAAATTCCACACATATCCTAAAGACCCAACGGTTAATGCCATGAAACTGAAAGACAAGCTAAAAAACCCAAAAAGCCGGGAAAGTTTTTTTCTTGACATGTACCGGCAATCATTCCCCTCAGTAGCCGGATATGTCAAAAAAAACGGCGGCACCTTAGAGGATGCCAAAGATATCTTTCAGGATAGTCTGGTCATTTTCTATGAAAAGGCAGTCTCTCCCGGTTTTGTTTTAAAGAAGAGTGAAAAAGCCTACCTGTTTGGTATTGCCAAGCACCTTTGGTTCAACAGACGGCATGAAATCAGTCATTTTCAGGAACTCGAGGATCATGAGGATTTAATAAGCCAGGACGAAGCAAACCATGGATTGGGCAACAAAATCGTTGAGTTGCTGGAAGCGTCCGGAAAAAAGTGCATGGAAATGTTAAAAGCTTTTTACTACGACCACCTGAGTATGGAAGAACTGTCTGCTTCGTTTGGCTATGCCACCACGCGATCGGCGACGGTCCAGAAATACAAGTGCCTGGAAAAAGTCAGAGACAAGGTAAAAGAAAAAACATTGCATTATGAGGACTTCATTGCTTGAAATAAAAGCGTTGGAAACCCACTTATTGAAGAGCGGTTCCCCTCAAGACAGGCTGGTCATGAATGCCCGTTTGCTTCTCAGCCACGATCTGCGTATTGATCTGGCTGCCCAGAAAGCCTCCTACGAACTCATCCAAAAATATGGCCGAAGGCAGCTTCGTGAGGAAATAAAGGCGGTGGAAAATGAAGTATTTCATTCGGGCAATCATCCAAAATTCATGGAACGAATCCGTCGTATATTTGGTCTCAACCTGTAAACTCATAGAAGGATACCGTTATTGTTAACCTCCGGAGACGAAGGAAATAATTTTCATTAAAAATCTGACCCCGCTATGACAAATACCACGATACATTCCCAGGTAGTGCCCATGGTAATTGATAACCATGAACATGGGGGACGGGTGTATGACATTTACAGTCTTCTGCTAAAAGAACGCATTATCTTTTTGGGTACACCTATAGATGACCAGGTAGCCAATCTGGTCGTGGCTCAACTACTGTTTCTCAATAGCCAGGACCCGCACAAGACAATTGACTTGTATATTCAAAGCCCCGGAGGCAGTGTCTACGCCGGCTTGGCCATTTACGACACCATCCAAATGATTTCCGCTCCGGTTTCTACCGTGGCGGTAGGATTTACGGGAAGCATGTCTACAGCCCTTTTGACCTCAGGGGAGAAAGGAAAAAGGGTGGCGCTTCCTCATGCCACCATCCATATGCATCCGGCTAGTGGCGGAGCCAAGGGGTATACGGAAGACGTACGTATCGCCACGCGGGAACAGGAACGCCTACAGGTACAGCTTTTCCAGTTGATCGGCAATAACACGGGGCATTCCTGGAAGGAGGTAGAAGCCATATTCCTGCGGGATAAATTCATGACTGCCCCGGAGGCCAAGGAATTGGGATTTGTGGATGAAATTCTTGGCAACACCCATGATGTGGTGATGCTAAAAGATTCAGAAGCACAGGTTACTTTATTCGGAGGAAGTGTCAATTAAGCCATGCAGTATTTTTTCCAGCCCTTCTGCTGTATATCATCCACTTCAATCTTTCAGGGAAACACCTTACCCAACAAATTGACCCTAAACCAAAACCGTTCACGGGTCACCAGCCCTCGGAAAAAGATTTTTTTGTGTTCCTCTTCCAATACCTGGAGAAAAAATAAGATTCAAGATCCTGGTTGATCGCTTCAGTATCAACAGTTTCAAAATCATATTTCGCTTTCAAATTCAAACCCAACCATTCCCTGTATTCCTTGTATTCCGGATGTTTTTTGTCATTGATGGCCTCACAAAAAGCCGAATAGCCCCATGGCCCACCCACATCCTCCGGAGGGCATTTTCCATGGGCTTCTACACAGACAGGAGCGGCACTGTATAACTCGAGGTCTTTTTTGCTTGGTTTTAAGAAGGTAATTTTATGCCACCAATCATCCCCAAAATCATACCAATACCAAAATGGCTTCCTTTCCCCTTTTTCCAAAAAATCCTTTTTCAAACTTACCAAATGGGCCTCTTTTTCATTCTCCATAAAATCCCCAAAACCATCATCCTGGCCATATGATGCGATGATATTTCCTTTATATTTCTTGTCACTAAACTGAAAAAGATGGGAAAACTCCCAACCCATCGCAAGTTGGATTACTGCATGTAACTGCATCATGTTGGTATTTTCAGGCAACAGAAGCCTTCTGAAAACATTATGGGGCATATCCTCCAGCTTCACATTGATTTTTATAGGCGATCCATATAATTTGGCAATCTGTGTCATAATAGGGGTTGTCCTTGTTTGGCTTTCAATTTACTACATAAAAACAAAGTTTTACCGATAGAGAAAAAAATGGGCTGTGTTTCCACAGCCCATTAGTCCGTATCCCTAGCATTATAAAACTGACCAGGATAAAAATCTATCTACACTGATTAATTTTCCCAAAAAGTAAAAAAGAATAATATTTAAAAAATCCCACAACTGACGGACCTATCTGTAACAATTGGTCGAATAGATATACCGGCCGGTGTCATTTCCCCGAACGCGGGCACACTAATCTTCCAGCTCAAAATATGACTTTACGGCTTCATAGTCTCCCCAGTCAACTTTTGCGTTGATGATTAAGGAGGCCTCAGCGAACAACACCTTGATTTTCCTGTAGGTGACCGCTATTCCATATGCAGAACCGTTGGCGTTGACAGTTCTTATGCCCAAGGTGTAAACGCTCGGTGAATCATTACTCTGAAAGATAAAATACCGGGTATGATAACTGCCCCCCGGTCCCATGCCAGGCATCTGGTACCAGGCTGTCAGGGCCTCTGACAGGGGATTGTAATATACCAGCATCAAGCTTGAATCCACCTGTTCCCTGGAAATGGTCAGCTGCAGGTTCAGTGAATTGGTAAATACCTGTTCACCGAACTCATACAACACGACATTGGCATTCCCATCCTCTCCTGCTGGGCCTTGCGGTCCCTGGGGACCGGTCTCTCCAGGCGGACCTTGGGGACCCTGTTCGCCTTGTTCACCCTGGGGACCGGCCGCTCCTTGTTCGCCTGGAGGGCCTTGAGGTCCCTGCTCGCCCTGTAACCCCTGTTCCCCTGGCAAGCCCATAGGGCCTTCTTCTCCCACACAGGAGAATATGCCAAGACTTAAAAGCAAAACCAGGACATGGTAAAAATTGATTCTCATGGTCATGATGATTTATGGTCTCAATTTTTTATGATGTTATATCCAAGAAAGAGAGACATTTTCAATATTTAAATCAAAAATAAATCCATTAAAAAAACATCCTGATTCTTTGGGTTTCAACAAATCAGGACATATTTGTGTATCAAATCGACTTGAAACCAGTCATCTTTTGTCATTTTTTTTTAAAATGTAGTACCGGGGAGCACTTTTTGATTATATCCTCATCCAAGCTTTTGGCCTTATGAAGATGATGTTTTTCTCCACTGTGCGGGGGACATCCCTGTTTGTTTCCTAAATGCAGAATAAAAAGAAGACCTGGAGCGAAACCCCACTTCATACCCTATGCTTTCTACGGTATAATGGGCAAAATCACGGTGGCGCAAACAACGCGCTGCCTCTTCTATCCTGAATCGATTGATAAGTTCAGGAAAGCTGGTTTTTCCCAAGACGTTGACGAGTTGGGAAAGATAATTGGCACTGATATGAAGCCTGTTTGCCACATCGTTCAAAGAAAGCTGTTCGTCCCTGTATAGCTTCTCCTCCCCAATGAGATGCAAAAACTGCCTGTAGTAGACATTGTCATTGGTAAAAGGAGTTTTGTTTCTGTTTAAAATGTGACGGAGTTTTTTGGCGGTCAACTCTGCGATCAGCTCAAAAAGATACAGGTGATGGTCGGTATAAAATGCGGTTTCTGAATGCTCCGAGTCAATCACCCCGATGACCTTTCCATCAAGAAAAATGGGAACGGCCAGTTCGGATTGTCGCTGCATGTCATCCAATATATAGCGCTTGTCCAGGCGAACATCGCCGATTTTCAAAGGTTTTCCGGTCATCGCCACAGTACCGACAATTCCCTTTCCATAAGGAATCACTATAGGGTTGTATATGCTTCGCTTTCCCAGATTTTTGTTGCCGAAAGTGGCTTTTTGGATAAGCTTCTCCTGTTTTTTATCCAACAGGTAAACCACACAGTCTTCTAACCCCAGTTGACTTATGCAGTTTTCCGTAATATCCCATAACACTTCCTCCGTGCTGCTCTTGTCAAACAATGAAGTGGCAAAATAACTCAGTATACCAAGTACGCGTACGTGGTTTTGTCCAATTTCCAGTAAGTCCTCCTCTTTGAAAATTCGGTTGAGTCCGGATACCCTAAAGTCATTTGTTGTCATCACCCACCCCGTTGGATCCATTTAAAAATACGATTTTTTACAAAAAAATACTATCTGGCAGTCGCTTTCCCGCGTTAAGTTGCCTGTTGGACCCAGGCCCCTTTCCTCCGTCAGTAAGGGGCCTGGGTGAATCATTGTCAATACTGACCTACCTGATACGCTCCGGGAATGGTTCCGAATGCCTTGTTGATCCTGTTCCAGGCATTGATTTGGGTGACCGCCAAGGTCAGCGAAGCGATTTCCTGTTTGGAGAAATGACGTGCAAGTTCATCAAACACTTCATCACCAGCCTCTTGACGGGCTGCGAGTGTCAAGGTCTCCGCAAACGCCAAGGCTGCTCTTTCCTTTTCATCGTAAAAAGGGCATTCTTTCCAGGCAGCAAGGCTGTGGAGCCTCAATTCACTTTCTCCCATATGAATCGCCTCCTTATGGTGCATATCCAGACAAAATGCACAACCGTTGATCTGGGATACCCGGTATTTTATCAATTCAAGCAGTTTGAGATCAAGTCCCGACTTTTTCAGGTACATTTCTGTCCTGTTCATCCCGTCAAACAATTTGGAGTCCAGCTCCACGAATGAAATTCTTTCTGTCATCATCTTATAGGTTTAAGTTTATTTACCTCTAAGACAAAATACCCAACCTTTACGTGACGCCTACTTACATTTTTTTAAAAAGACAGGTTGGTAATTGGTCATATCAATTGTCCGTTTAAAACAGGGGACACCGTAAGCAACGAAAACGTGACCGCATCAACTATGTTTTTGTAAAAAAATATCCATCAGGGCGCCGATCTCCCTGTGACATTCCTCCAAAGCAAAATGACCGGTATCAAAGAGGTGGAACTCCGCTTCCGGAAGATCCTTTAGATAAGCCCGTGCTCCCGCTTCGGTAAACAAAGGGTCATTTTTCCCCCACACGATCAATGCCGGCGGCTGGTGCATCCTTAAATAAGCCTGCCACTCAGGATAACATTCCAGGTTGTTGCGGTAATCATACAACAAATCAAGTTGGATGTCCTTGTTTCCGGGTCTTTCCAAAAAATATTGATCCAGATGCCAGGCATCAGGGCTGATACGGGAACGGTCACCTGCACCTTCAAGGTATTGGGATTTTGTACCTTCCAGCGTCAGTAACTCCCTCATTGCTGTTTCTGTTTCCCTGTTCCGGTCTGCCCAAAACTGTTGCCCTGCTTCTGTGGCAGGACCGAGACCTTCCAAATAGGCATTGGCATTTTGGATGATCAGGGACTTGATCAGCCCAGGTCTTCTGGCCGCTATCCTATAACCTACAGGCGCTCCGTAATCTTGCATATAAAGGTGAAATGATCCTAATGAAAGCGCATCTGTAAACTTCTCCATGACAGCAGAAAGCTGATCAAAGGTATATGGATAGACTGTCCGGTCCGGCATCGCACTGTAGCCAAAACCGGGTTAATCGGGCGCTACAAGATGATATTTATCCGACAGGTCCAAGATTAGATCCCTATACATATGGGAAGAAGAGGGAAACCCATGCAGGAGCAAAAGGGTGGGTCGGCGGGAATCCCCCGCCTCCCTGTAAAATATATCCAACCCATCTATCCGTATGGACTTATAAAATACCCTCCCCTTCGTTGATGTCGGCAACTCGCTGGTTTTCATACCTATAGTCAATAAGCTACCGTAAAACGACGATTGATGAACGCACCATTCTCCAACTCATCCAAGAGGGCCACAACAAGGTCTTCGGCAGAAATCCTACTAACTCCCTTGTCATCAAACACCGGCTGGTCAGTACCCTGCCTGTATTTTCCCGTCCTGCCTGTCGTGATACCTGCATGCATTTCAATGGCCGGAGAAAGAAATGTCCATTCCAATTCGGTCTCCTTTTTCAGGATGTTCAAATAGTCCCTTGCAGCAGTGGCACCTGCTTTCCAGGCAGAAGGGAACTCAGGCGTATCCACCAATTGTACCCCCGGTGCTATTTCCAGGCTGCCTGCCCCCCCTATCACCAACAGCCTTTTCACACCTGCTTTTTTGGCTGCCCTTTGGAGGGCCATTGCCCCTTCCAGATATTCTTCATAAAGTCTGGGGTTTTCCCAACCGGGATTGTACGCACTGAGTACAGCTTCATGTCCCTCCAATAAACGGCTGGTATCCGCCGCATCCAATATATCCCCTTGTACCACATCAAGTTGGGGATGATCCAATTTTACCTTGGATGGGTCTCTGACGATAGCGGTCACTTCATGCCCCCTTTCCAGGGCTTCCCGAACAAGATGCGGGCCTACAAATCCGGTGGCCCCGATTACTGCAATTTTCATCATGGTGTTTGTTTAAGTTTATTTTATTGTAATATTTTTTATTACAGTTTTGGTCAAAAAAATTAATCGAACTTCCTGACAAAATCGGCCAGGGTCAATTTTTCCAACCGCCTTTCCAGATACTCTTCTACATCTTTGTACAAATCATCCAGATGATGGTTGATTTGCCTGCCTACGTCGCAAAGGGGGTTGGGCTCGTTTTTGTTTTTTCCAAGCAAGGGTGTCTGCTTTACCGCCCGGTAAATCTCCGACAACAAGATGGCCTGGGCCGGTTTGGCCAGTATAGTCCCTCCTTCTTTCCCTTCCTTGCTTGTCACCAAGCCTTGTTTTTTGAGATTGCCAATTTCTTTTCTGACCGTTGCGGGGTTGATATTGATACTGCCGGCAATAAAAGCGGAAGACAATACTTCCCCTTCAAAACGCTTTAACAGGGTCAGGATGTGAAGAGAAACAGCAAACCGGGCATTGCTCATACTGTAATATTTTTGATTACAGTACAAAGATGAAAGAAGCATTTGGTATAGGCAAGCGATTTGGAAAAAAATTTACTGCCGTTATTTTCCTTACTGCACCCAGTCCCCATCAGGAAGGACGCTTTTAAAATGAGTCTTTCTTGGATTAATATGTGGCCAACGGCCTTTCCGAAGTATTATTTGTTTTCTCCAAACGGAACCGGACCGGGCTTCTCCCTGCCAGTCTCTTGAAAAATGCGGAAAAATAATCGGGGCTTTCGAAATTAAGCTCGTATGCAATCTCCGCTACCGTTTTATGCGTGGACTGTAAAAGTGCCTGCGCGTAGTGTAAACGATTGGTATGAATAACCTGGAGGGCGCTTTTGCCACTTACTTTTTTGATGGTTTCGGACAGATGTTTTGGGCTGATATGCATCATGCCGGCATAATCCCTAACCGTATAGTGTTCCCTGAACTGATCACGAACCAAATGCGAAAAAGTGTTGTAAATCTCTTGATTCCTATCAATGGGAGCTTTGGGACTGGCAATGGGGTATTTTTGTTTTGCCTTCAGCAATAGAATATTCAGGTAGCTTTTGATGATGTCTGCGCTCCATTCACCCGCTTGCTCGTATTCATAATAAATTTTTCCTGCCAAATCGTACAGTTCGGCCATTTCATGTCTCTCCAGTATGATTGCAGGAAAATTCAGGTGATCAAAAAAGGGATAATCCCTGGAAAATTCATGGTTACCCGGAGCGGTCCCCAAAAACTGGGGGCTGAAAAACAGGCTGTAACCCTTGCAATTATGCAGGGAAATGGCTTGGGACAATATTTTCTGCAACCTGTGCGGACTCACCAAGGTCAGCCGGTTTTCCTGCGAAGGGAGCTCAAAACGGTCCACCTGAATATTACAGGCCTGGCTAACATCCAAAGTGATCTCAAAGTAGTTTTGCCGATAGGCTTCTAAATCCTCAAAGCATTCATAGGGAATCTGTTCATACTTTAGGACAAAAAAACCGGATTGCTTGGGCCTTATACCTAACTTTAGCTTTTGTACAAAATCATCTATGTGCTGAAACTGTATCACAGAGGCCATAAAAGATTATTTTAGGGTGGATGCTTTTTAGGTGCTTTAGTAAACAGTGGGGATCCGCGAATGGTTCAAGTGATGAAATCGAAAAACAAGTCGGAAATAACCCTTATTTTTGGCAGTGAATTGAGACGGTTTGAATCAATTTCCCGTATTGAAAATATCGCATAGACATTTGGCGCATATCAACCATTATCACCATAGAAAATGAGAAAAGTAATTCTTAACCTTGCCGTATCATTGGACGGCTTTATTGAAGGACCCCATGGGGAAATTGACTGGTGTATTTTTGATGACGAAGTAGCGGATGAACTGAACCGCTTTATCAGCAATGTGGACACCATACTTTACGGCAGAAAAAGCTATGAACTGTTCGGAAATTACGTACCAGGTTCCGACGGTGATGAAAGTGAAAAGGCTTTTTATGAGAAAGTCGGCCAAATGAAAAAGTATGTGTTTTCCACCACGCTGCAGGAAGCAAAAGCTAACGACAGTCTGGTCAGGGATCAGATAGCGGCCCAAGTCCAACAAATAAAGCAAGGAGATGGCAAAGACATATGGCTTTTCGGGGGAGCGGGTCTGATCACCAGTTTCATCAACCTTAACCTTATAGATGAGTACCAAATCGGGCTCCATCCGGTGGTGTTGGGGGGCGGCTTACCCCTCTTCAGGGACATCAGGGAACGCATCAACCTGAACCTGGTCCAATCAAAGGCTTTTAGATCCGGAATGACTTTATTGTATTATCATCCGAAAGACACGGAGGTATCTGCCGCATAATCCATTTAATATTCATCGAAATCGTAAAAGATGAAAATTCAAAGAACCTTATGTCCCTGATCCAATCCTCCCCACATGCGAAACTAAAAAATGATCCATAACTTCCAGCCTTCCTGATGAAACCAAAAGGAGGTTTTCCAGACGATATCTGATTGTCAATTATCTCCTTCGGTTCATTTGTTTATAATTTGTTTTTCAATGGCCATAACTTGTCGCGCACGTCAGATCGGGATAGCTTAACCCAACCAGCCTCGAACTGGTTTCGGGGAACTTACTTCGGGAAAAGCTCGCATGTTTCGGTTTATGCCCATGCGCCAATAAAAAAATTGAAGTCTGCCGTTCCAATAAGATTGCTGACATCCGGCCCGCCTTAAGCGGTAAATGTGGAAAAAGATATTGTTGATGATCTGCGGACTTCAATACTTGATGCCTCAATGGTCCGAGAAAAAGCCAAACATGGTAGCATCTTACTCGTTCTTCAGTATCTCAGCCGGATTTTTTCGTGCCGCTTTTAGTGAGTGTAGCCCTACAATAAGCAGACAAAGGGTCAATGCCACTAAACCGGCCAGCACAAATAAGCCCCATGGCATATCTATTTTAAAAGAAAATGATAGCAACCAGTTATCTAGAAACAGCCAGGCGGGAATGCTGCCCAGTAGGAAAGCAACAGCCATTAGAGCCATATATTCCCTGGAGACCAATTGCAGTATCTGTGTTACCGAAGCCCCCAGTACCTTTCGGATACTCAGTTCCTTTATTCTCCTGGAAATGGTAAAAGATGAAAGCCCAAAAAGTCCCATGCAACTGATCAAGACGGCCATACCCGAAGCGAAACCAAAAATCCCCTGTAACTTCCTGTCTTCATTGTAAAACCTTTCGATAACTGTATCCAGAAAAGCAAACTCATTGCTTTCATCTGGATAATTACGTTTGAGCAAGGCGCCAAGGGTGGCTTTGGCTTCCGCAACGTCAGTACCCGGCTCCAGCTTCACATTGACGATAGGAAGCAACTCCGGATCATAGTACATGATGAGTGGCCGGATATGCTCACGAAGCGGCCTGGCATGAAAATTACTTGTCACTCCTACTACTGTCAGTCTATCCTCATCATAATCCAGAATTTCCCCTATGATTTCATCGGGATTTTTAAAGCCAAGTTTTTCAACCAATGCCAGGTTTACCAATGTCTCACCGGACACATCCCGGATATTTCTTCCGGCAAGCAGTCTCACACCGTTGACCTCTAAATAATCCTTGTCAATCAATTTAATCTGGGCTTCATACTCTTGCTTTTCGTTCTCACCCCCATATTCGATCGATGAGGTCCATAAACCCGAAGCAGCGATGGTTTCATTGCTCAGACTGACTGCTTTTACAAAAGCCTGTTGCTCCAATTGCGCCTTCAAATTTAGATTGCGCTTCATCGGATCCTTATAAGGTGTTTGCGCGTAGAGCACAACTTCCCTATTGAAACCCAGTTCCTGGTTAGAAAGAAACTGTATTTGACGGTGAATGACCAATACGGAAATGATAAAGGCGATAGAAAGTGTAAACTGGAGCACCGTTAGATTTTTTCTTAAGAATATTCCGAAGCCCCCTCTTACAACAACATTTTCCTGTTTCATCGCCCTGACCGGCTGGTAGTTACCAAGGATCGCCGCCGGATAAAACCCCGGTACAAAAGTCAAAAATAAACTCAGGACTACCAGAAAACACATGTTCTCCAAAGAAAGGTAGTTAACCGCCATCTCTTTGGGTAGATAATCCTCAAAGTAGTGCTCAATCAATTCACACATTAACAGAGAGCATACGATAGCTATCCATATCAACACAAAGGTCTCCACCAGAAACTGCGTTACCAATTGTTTTTTATTGCTTCCCAACGTTTTACGGATACCCACCTCTTTGGATCTGTTGATTGCCTGGGCTGTTTCCAGATTGATAAAGTTCATGCAGGCGATCAGGAGAATAATCATCCCTATGATCAAAATCCCTTTCAAGAAAGTTTTATTGGCTCCGGTGTTGGAGTAAGTAGAGCCGAAATGAAGTTCTGATAGCGGCTGTATGAAAAATTCAGTACTCCTTCCTTCCTCAAATTCTATGTATTTCTCTACAATATGCGCGAGACCGACGGCCATGTCTCCTTTGGGTCTTTTATCTTCCAGCAACAGGAAAAGCTGTGAAGCGGAATTGACGGATTGCCAGTTGTCCATATTGAAGCTATCCTTGCTTTCAAGTGTGGCAAGCGTGCTTTTGGAAATAAAATCAGTAAAAGTAAAATCCGTCCTTTCGGAATAATCCCTTACCACTCCTGTGACACGAACGGCAATGCTGTCACGATAGACATATAGTATTTCCTTTCCTAGCACCTCTCCGGCATCCGAATCGGGGAAATATTTCGCCAGGCTGCTCTCGGTCAGCACCACAGAATGGGGATGTTCCAGCGCTATTTCAGGATTGCCCGCCAGCCATTCCCTTTGGAATATCCGGAAGAAGCCGGGATCGGCAAACGTTACCTTATCCGTCCTCCCCATGTTCATTTCCTGGGAAGGCACCAGTACCATCGTGCCATATAGTGTATAAAAATGCGTTATATCCTCTATCCCCGTTAGTTCCTCCGCTATCACTTCACTTAATGGAAACGGTACACCGGTGTTGACCCAGGACTGGTCCCAATAGCGGGTGGTAGTGGTCACCCTGAATATGTCGTCCTTCCTGGGATGAAAAGTATCAAAACTATAGGAATAAGAAATGACATTAAAAACAACAAAACAAACAGCTATTCCGATGGCCAATCCCAAAATATGGATGGCTGTCCTTACTTTATTTTTCAGAATATTTCTCCAGGCAATTTTGAAGTAGTTTTTCCACATACTATTTCACATTTGGATTGAGGATCACGATGGGCTTACTCCTCTCCCCAATTTTACGCCATCCCTAAAAGACCTGGATTCCCCCGGAAAAGCCGTTTCCTTTCCAATTTTTATTCACTTATCGAACAATTTTGTCCGTCTGCGGTCATTTTTCCACCATTTCCTTCAGATCCTTCGCATTAAATGCCGCGTAACCCGATTGGTCGTTGTCAAAATAAACATAGACCTCTTTACTTTCCTTCTGCCATTCCCGACAGCGGTCGGCCCATTCTTTAAGCTTTGCTTCAGAGTAACTGCCCTGGTACTTCCCTCCAGGCCCATGTAAGCGGATATACACAAAATCCGCTGTGACCTGCAGGGGAGAATGGTGTCCGCCAAGTTCATAGATACAAAAAGCGCAGTTGTATTTCGTCAGCACCTCATAAACCTCCTCATCGTACCAGGTTTCGTTCCGGAATTCAAAGGTATAGCGATGCCCGGAGGGAAGTCTTTTAAGAAATGACTGCAGCCGCCCGGTATTGATGTTCCAGCCGGGAGGCAGTTGAAAAAGAACAGGGCCGGTTTTCTTTCCCAATTTATCCACGTTTGAAAAAAAACGGTCCATTACCTTCTGATCCGCGTTCAATTTCTTCAGATGGGTGAAGTGTCGGTTACCCTTAACGGAAAACAGGAAATCCGCAGGAACTGATTCCTTCCATTTTTCAAAGGTTTTTGGGGAAGGAATCCGATAAAAAGGATTATTGATTTCAACAGTGTTGAAGTGTTTCACGTAATAGGCCAACTGATCCTTCTCTTTCGTATCCTCTGGATAAAAAGTGCCTATCCAGTGCTTATAATGCCACCCGGAAGTACCGATATGTGTTTTGTTCTTTGTGCCCATCTATGAAACCTACCGGAATACTATGGTTACCGGGGTCTATCACAGAAAAAATGCCAGACTTCCGGTAGGCCGGAAAAGAGAGCGTTTATCTTCCTGAGCTCTTACTCAAATAATTATCTGCTGAAAACTTCCCCGGTCCCAATAAAAACACAGCGAGAAACCCCGACATGTACATATAGGCCAATTCCCTGACACCAAATGGATCCGATGCATGGGCAATCAATACGGCGACAACAAAACCAAAAGCCACAAAAAAAGCGACAACCCGCGTAAAAAGACCCATAATCACAAAAACTGGACAGATGGCTTCAACGCTGCCCATCACCAGCATGGTCAGATTTTCCCCCAACCCCAAAGGATCGGGATAGCTGATTTTTCCTCTCCACCAATCTATCAAAGTGGGCCAACCATGCCGTATGCTGAGCGGAAGGCCAAAAAGCAGCCGCAAAGCCAACAATCCCCAATCCCCCGTCTTATCGGCACTGCGGGTATTGAATAGCCAATCCATCAATGGTTTCATGTGTTTATAATTTGTTTTTTAGCGGTCATATGGAACCAAGCCTATTGTAATCATCCCACTGCGTGACGATCTCGTCATGCTCGATTTCATATGATTATATTTTCTTTTCAATGGTCACAACTTGTCCCACACCCAAATCGGGATAGCTTAGACACAACCAAATTCCACTCCCCCACCACGACAACAATGACAACCACCTTAAAACAATAAAAACGTCCCCCTCCTCAGGTCGGGATAGCTTCTCCCCAACCAAGTTCAGGACAATAATCATAGCTCACCATCCATTTGATGCCAAAATGGTCCTCAAACATACCAAAATAAGTCCCCCAAGGCACCTTGGTCAAAGGCATTTCTATACTGCCGTTGACAGATAAACCTTTGTACAGCCTTTCCGTTTCCTGTCTGGTGGGAGCGGACACGTAGATATAGAAATTGTTTCCCATTTTAATTTTTTGCCCCATAGACTCAAGTACATCGCTGGCCATAAGGAGGCTATCTTCTCCAATGGGCAACCCAATATGCATGATTTTGTTCAATTCGTCGTCGGACAATTGGTCAGTTCCTTCCATGGGCATGTCTTTAAAGCGCACGACACTGTCGAATTCCCCTCCAAAGACGGATTTATAGAAATTAAACGCTTCTTCCGCATTTCCTGCAAAATTCAAATACGAGTAGATTTTTATGGTCATAGCTGTCAAGATAAATTTAGTGGGTACACATCGTTATTTCAAAAAATCACTTAACTAAAATAAAATATTTCATGCTGACTGCATATGGTGAAAATGCGACAATTTAGTGGGGCAATTATGACATCTGCCGAAAATTTCCCGATTCCCTGTAGCAAAATCAAACCAAGCCACGTATAGAGGGCAGTATTAACCCAAATAACTATAACTCATGAAAAAGTGGTATAATTTAATTCTGGTATCCGTCTCCTTTTACCTGGTTTCCTGTGATTGGGGAGGCGCTCAGGACGAAAACATCACCCCCAATCTCAGGACTTTACAGGCCTATGAAAAAGAAATGGTATTCAGCAGTTCCCAATTTGCTATCGACCTTTTTCATCAACTGCAGGAAGCCGGTCATCCCAATCAGTTTTATAGCCCCTACAGCATTCATCAGGCATTGTCTATGGCCATGAACGGGAATGAAGGAGAGGTGTTGGATGAGTTTGTGGCCCTGCTTCGTTATGAGGGCATGAGTTTGGAAGAGGCCAACAAAGCGGCAAAAGAACTCACGCAGTTCTTGCTTGATGTCGACCCAAAAGTTAAGATGTCCATTGCAAATGCCATCTGGTACAAACAGGAATTTGAGGTTCATCCTGCCTTCAAGGAATCTGTGACCAACTATTATCAAGCTGAAGTGGCAGGGCTGGATATGCTCAATCCACAGTCTCCCAATATCATCAACCAATGGGTAGAGGCCAAAACTCACGGCCTCATCAAAGATTTGATAGACCAAATTCCCGCGAATGCTGTGATGTACCTGGTCAATGCCATATATTTCAAGGGGGACTGGAAATACCGTTTTCAAGCTTCGAAAACACAAAAAGCACCTTTTCATGTCAGTCCTTCCCAGCAGGTGCAAGTTGATATGATGCAAATGGAGGGGGCCTCCGCTTTCAGGCATTACAGTGAAGGTGATTTGCAGTACCTCGAGATTCCTTACAGCACCGGACAATACAATATGGGCATCATCACTGCTGAATCCCATAATCTAGACGAGTTGGTGGCCGGTTTTACTTTTGAGGACCTGGAGAAATGGCGGGAGAATGCCCAGGAAGCCAACTTTATTCTTAAAATGCCCAAGTTCAAAATGAGTTATAAAATGGACAATATGAAGGAAGATCTTATTGACATGGGGCTGAAAAAACCATTTGCTCCTGATCCGGAAAACTTCACAAAACTCTTTGATCACCCCACAGAACCGATGTATATCAGCAGGGTCATCCATGATGCCATCATCGAAGTAGACGAAAAAGGCACCGAGGCCGCGGCTGCTACCGCTGTGGAAGTGGGCCTCGTTTCGGCTGGCCCGCACACCCCTCGTCCTTTTGTTCTGGATAAGCCTTTTGTTTTCTTTATACAGGAAAACCACAGCGGTGCCATCCTGTTTATGGGTAAACTGGGCAATCCCCAACTCCTTGAGTAAATGGCTTTCCAAATCCGTCATGGAAACTGTGTGTCATTTGTCACAATGATTGCTGTGGAGATGCTATAAATTTGTTCGTACACCAAATTCCGAAGCAATGACATATCACATCAGTAAAACACTTACCCCACAGTCTTTTTCCCAATTAAAGGATAAAGTCACCGCTGCCCTTCAGACAGAAGGTTTTGGCATACTGACGGAAATTGACATACAGGCCACCATGAAGAAAAAGCTGGACAAGGACTATAAACCTATGCTGATTCTGGGAGCCTGTAATCCAGGTTTCGCCGACAAGGTACTGAGCATAGATCCTAACATGAGTGCTATGTTGCCCTGCAATGTAACCATCAGGGAGATGGAGGATGGAAATATGGAAGTCTCCGCCATAAACCCAGAGGCCGCCATGGTACCAGTAGGCAATGATGCAATCGTTCCATTGGCAAAAGAAATCGGTGAAAAACTCAGAAGAGTAGTAGATCAAATCCAGTAATCCAACTATTATTCCATAGGCCAGGTTCCGTACCGGCCATCATACCTGCTCCCCATATAGGCGCCCCATTTGACGGGTTGCCGTATGGGGATGTTGGTTTTCACCATATTGATCTGCATGCCATCAAAAGCGTAGGTATGGTAAAGATTGTCGCTGTGACAAAAAACCACATCCAAATAGCCGTCATTATCCAAATCTCCCACCCAGGGAGTGGAAGAATTGTTATGACCGGGTAAAGGCGGGATCAGTTCGTACTTTTGTTTATTGGCAAAATCCACCACCCAAATTGAATTGGTAAAGACTTTCCTTTCTGCCTCTTTCCCTTCAAGGTTTACACTCATAATGACCTCATCCAACCCGTCATGGTTCACATCATATGCCAATGGCGAACTGGTTTGAAACTCTCCAAAAGTTTCTTCAAACCGCACCCGGCCTTTGTGGCCTTCTACCAGGATGTGTGTCGACTGGGAAAAGAATGGCCAAAACCCTTTGTTGGCCGTGATAAAAAAATCCAAAGGCCCTCCTTTAAAAAAGTTACCCACCCCTACTGAAGCATACATTTCAGTTCCCTGAACCTGATACTTCCAAAGCTGTTTTTTGGTCTTTCCTTCAAAAGCATATACCGTACCTTCCACACCGCATGCTATGATGCTGTAGCGCCCGTCACCCAAGATGTCTACCCAGGCCACAGGGGCGATAAAACCTTTATGAGGACTTTCAGCCAATTTGATGGCCTTGGATAAATCGCCTTTCAATACTTCTCTGAGACCGCATACATACAAACTCCCCCCAACAGTCTCCCCTCCTGTTCCGAACACCACTTCGATCTCTTCCACTTTATCGCCGGGAGAAAGCGCTATGGAATGGTAAGTCTCTTTGCCGTCTGGCATGGGAGCTTCTCCTATGATATGGCCGTTGGAAGCATCGATCGTCATCAGGTGCCCCACAGGCCGGTCCTCATCATAAGGCACCTTCAATACATCTCCTCCGTTGGAAACCAGAATATCGGCCAAACCATCCCCGGTTTGGTCAGGAATGAGTTGAGGATTGTAAAAGTTAAAGTATTTTTTCTGTATCAATGGCCGCAAGTGCTCTTTGGCAAACTCCCAAATCAATTCCCCCGTTTTTCCGTTGACGGCAAACAGGTTGGCTGACCGGCCACCAATGACTACATCCTGAACCCCGTCCCCATCAATATCCATCAGCAGTGCGGAACCGAAAATATGATCACTGGCCGGTAGGCTCCAGAGAATGGTACCGAGCTTTCCATCCAAGGCTACCACCGCAGTATCAGTGGCCTGAAACTCCAGCCTTCCCATACCCACAATGATGTCTCCTACCCCATCACCATTGAGATCTGCCACCCGGGGCGAAGAAAAGGTTCCCAGGTGAGGCAAGTACAGTGACCATGCCAGCTCACCGGATATATCTTTTTTGTGGGATTCTGCTCGATTATGCAGGGAAACACCGGGCTTCGCTATAAACACGGCTGCCAGAATAACAAAAGCCGCCACAGAAAACAATAATACATTCCCCCTTCTCAGCATAGCTCAAACCCTAAAGGCCGTTAACTATACTAAAAATAAGAAATTGGGATAAAATATTGAATACCAACCTATAAATTATTAACCGGCTGTCTACGGCAGAGCAGGGATAGCATCATCCATTTGGTTCCTTATTTTTCAAATACCAGAGAATCCGGGTCTGCCCCTAAATCCCTCAACGCACCTTGGACTACTTCCATAAAAGCAGGAGGGCCACAGAGATAAAAATGCTGGCTTCTAAAATCATTGATCATTTTCTGTAAATAGGCTTTATCAATCAAGCCCCTGTCGAAAGCGGTGTGCTCACCTTTCTCGATGATATTGTAAAACCTATCCCCCAAAATAGATTTAAATTCATCATATAAAATAATGTCATCGTCGGTTTTGTTGGCAAATATCAACTGGTTGTTCCCTACTTCATTCTGCTTGTTAAGATGTCGAAATATGGCGATAAAAGGTGTAATCCCAGCACCTCCAGCAATGAATACGCCCTCACCTTTATAGGATATGGCTCCCCATGCATCACCGATTTCCACCCTGTCACCCACTTGGGCATCCCTCAGTTTTTTGGTGACCCCCTCATGGTCCGGATAGGTTTTAATGGTAAACTCAAGATGCTTGTCTTCAGGAAGGCTGGTGAAAGTAAAAGGACGCTTTTCCTCTTCCCACCCTTCCATAAGCAGGCCCAGTTCCGTCGCCTGTCCTGGTTTGTAGGAATAACCTTCCGGTTTTTCCACAGTGAATGCAAATGTGTCATGAGTCACCTGCTTTTTATCCAAAATTTTTAAACTGAAGGTCGCCATTTTAATTGAAAGGGTTCTACATATGATAACTTTTTTCTATATGCTGTCACTATCAAAGATTAATCCAAAAGGCAAATTTCACCTTCCCGGTCTGCTGATTACAGCCGCCGAACCAGGACTCAAAAGATTGCACCAATATATTTTTGGATTACATAATATCTATATTGTATTTTATTTAATATTTCAAAGTTTTTCAATAATTTATTTTGCATTAATGTTATTAATAGCTAATTTTCATCAATTAAATCACCTAAAAACGAAAAATAAAGACAGTGATTGCATATCAATTTTTATAAAAACAGTGTGAATTTCACCAAAGTTTCCAATACAATGGATTGAAAACAATGAACATAAATCAAGTATTGTTAATTTAAACATTTTGGAATATTATGAATATAGCAATTTTAGGAGAGACCAAATTAGCAATAACTTTGGGCACCAGGTATCTCTCAAGGGGCATGGATGTTTTTTATGGAGTCACAAAGAATTTTGTATTCACCGACATCGAGTGGAAAATTTTTAACAAGTCTGTCGATAGAATGCTGTCATACGAAGAGGCCATCGAAAACGCCGATGTCGTTTTCATATGTTGTGAAAACAAATCCTTAAAGAAAATCTGTCAGGCCTTATCGACTGTGGAGGTTGAAAGCAAAATCATCATCGATTGTACAAATGGTATTTTTTCCACCGGATTCAACTGCAACTCCTCCCTGTTAAAAAAACATGCCGGAGATCAACGGGTATTTAAAGCCTTTAACAACCTCGGTCTGGATTATCCGGGTTCTGATCCCCTGGGTGTGATCAAAGAAACCTATTACTGTGGCGAGGATTGTCCCGAAAAATTCAAAGTCAAAAAGCTTATAGAACTGATCGGGTTTACCGCCATTGATGCAGGGGAATTTGAAAGTGCCCTGCTTTTAGAAGCGTTTTATCACCTAAAAGTGAAGATTTCTTCTCTGAAAGCAGAAAAAACAGACTATCATTTTAAATTAATCTCATTGTAGGATAATTTACCTCAACTCCAGAGTGACGATTCATCAGCTTGATTACCCAAAAATACAATGTTTGAATTGATCGCCTGAACCTAACTTGGCCGCCAAAGAGCATGCTGGTGTATTACGAAGGTTTTTCTTGGAAAAATGAACGTGACCACCTCATTCTATACGGATACATTCCCTATCTTCGGGAAGGCATGAACCATTGATCTTTAGAAACAGATAAAAATGGCTGAGTTTCTGTATTTTCTTGGGGTAATGGCCAAAATGCTGCTTGTTAGCTTGGGTTCCGCGGAAGGGGTTGTTAATGATGATTTTCCCAAGGCTTTTGAACAGCTGGCTTCCGAAGCGAATACGCTCCGGATCCGCGGCAATTTTGACATTGACCAAACCGGGGGCCACCTGCAGGGCATACAGCCTTATAGCAAAAATGGCCAAAATTATGTCTACATGTCCGGCAGCTCTTCAAAAGTTGCGTTTATGACCCTGGCACAGCTGGGAGATGACACCAAAGTCGTGGCCGTAGACACCCTAATGCTTGATCCTTACAGGCATGCCGGAGGTTTTCAGATTTTTGACCAATACCTGGCGGTGGGCATTGAGGACAACCACTTAAGAAACACCTCCAAAGTAGTCATATATGACCTCGAAGAGGTACCAAAACCATGGATAAAACCGTTGCATGTCATCGACAGGGATGGTGAATACGAAAGTGTAACAGCCGGGGCAGTGGGGATCACCAAAGTCAGGGAACATATCCTCATTGCCGTTGCCAACTGGGACTGCCGCAACATTGATTTTTATGTTTGCCCATGGCGGACGTTTCAAAAAGGAAGCGGCGTTTTTCACCTTATCCAAAGCATGGACACGGCCCAGATGCCAAGGGAAAATTGGTCAGACCCACAATGGCATTCTTACCAAAATCTCAATCTCTTCACGGATACGGGAGGGGAAGTATATATGGTTGGTTTTGGAAAAAATGAAAAAGACCAACATGTGGCAGACCTTTTCCTGCTCCAAATAGCAACTGATTTTTCTGAAATTCACCAACCCATGTCGGGAATGGAAAAACCCGTTGGGCTCAAAAAACTGGCGGCAAAAACCTTTTTTCCTTCAGGGTCCGCGGATTTTAAGGCAGGAGCAGGCTTGGGCTGGCTTCATGATGGAAGTATAGGCTTATTTGCCTGCCCCTACCATATCGACGGGAAGTCCGCCATCAATATTTTTTTATCAAAACCTTACCCCCACCATCCAGCTGGCCATTAACAAATTATATACAGCCAGGTTGCCTGCCAAGGTCATTTCGCTGGCTTCCGGCAGATACCCCAGCTGAAATTCGGACAACAGACCGATGGACGCGGGCTTCCCGAGGTCCAGCCCCAGTTTAACGGCAGGATAATAATGAGGCCTGATGAAGTCGATCCTCGCCCTTAGCCCCTTCACATTATTTTGCCCGTCTTCAGGAATATTACCACTTGAATCATGATCCCTGTAAAACCTGCTTGCTCTGGCTAACTCAAATCCCAGACCACCATAAAAATCAATTTTCTCCCTTCGGACTATGGAATGATTCAAGAACAACGGCACGTATATCCGTTGATACCGCACCTTTTCCCTGGAAACATAGGTGGTGACGGTGGTCCCATACTCGCTCTCAATAAAGGTGGAGAAAGAGGAATATCCGATTCCCAGATCAAAAAACATCTTGGGATGTCTTCTGCTCGGCCGCATCCTAAGCAATCCCTGCAGATTGACTGCCATGGCATTTTCAAACTTGTCGGCCCGGGTGTGAACCACCTCCTGGGCCAGCAAAGAATGGTGAGTGCCGCCCGCCATGAAGACGGGCCTGACCACCCGTGAGGGAATCCTTTCCACATGGATAGTATAGGCAGCCTCTTCACATTTGTGGTATTTTTCCAGCATGCTGATGAGGTCAGCTTCAAAAAGCCGGGTCCTGATAATGTCATTTTTCAACTTCGTCCCACAGTGACCGGCCATATGACGGCTCAAAACCCCAATATAACTGTTGTGGACTTTTTCCGCATCAGTTTGATAAGTCATCGAATATTTTTCTACCGGCTTTAATTCCACAATTTCAAGCGGGTTCTGAATATAATACTTACCGGCCCAAAACAACAGATCAAAGTTGCCCGAAAATATGACTTGGGCAAATACCCTTTCCTGGATACCCGGCAGTTTTTTGCTTTTAAAATGCCTTCCGTTTTCCAAAGAAAAGCCGGTGAGCTGGGAAGGCGTATATTCCTCGGATTGACCCGCCGCAGTTACAAACCTCACCCGTCTATATTGAACATGGTCATAATTCCGGGCAACCGTCCCCGGTATTTTTTCTCCATCCAACAGAATGATGTGGTCTCCATGAGCATTTTGAGCAAAAACCGGTGCTGACCACAGCCCTAATCCTATACTTGCCATCAGCGCAACAAAAACATTTTTTTCCATCACATTTTACATTAAAAGTTATATAAAAAACACAATATGGAAAATTAATATATACAAATAGTCTATCTAAAGAATAATATGCCAATGATAATAAAAATACATTTATTATCATGCTGTTGACAGCAAATTCTCAATCCCACATGTTAAGTTACAGGAAATGAAATGTTTTGTCTTAAATTTATTAGCTCATTCATATAAGGTAACGGTTAAAAGAAACGGTCGTCGCGAACGCATGATAAAATTTCTGGACTTAAAATCTATTAATGACAGTTTTGAACCCCAGTTGACATCAACCATTCAGAGGGTGCTGGCCAGAGGATGGTACTTGGGTGGCGAAGAGAAGGATGGGTTCGAAAGAGAGTATGCGAAATACACCGGAACAAAATACTGCATCAGCACGGGAAATGGCCTGGACGCCCTTTTGCTTATCCTTAGGGCTTATGTAACGATGGGGGAAATAAAAGAGGGGGCTGAGGTCATTTTACCTGCCAATACTTTTATTGCTTCACTTCTCGCGGTCTCGGAATGTGGATTAAAACCTGTGCCCATTGACCCCTGTCCGGAAACCTTCATCATCACTGCCGCTGAAATAGAAAAAAAAATCAACGACCATACAGGCGCCATCATGCTGGTGCACTTGTATGGTAGAAATTCTTATGACACCAATATCGCCCAACTGGCAAAGAAATACGGCCTTAAAATCATTGAGGACAACGCCCAGTCAGCGGGGTGCTGTTACAACGGAAAAAGAACGGGCAGCCTGGGAGACGCCGCCGGACATAGTTTTTATCCCGCCAAAAACCTCGGTGCCCTGGGCGACGCCGGCGCGGTCACGACCTGCGACCCGCAGCTTGCCGAAATCATACGCGCGATGGCCAATTACGGCGGACGGAAAAAGTACAGCTACCCTTATAAGGGGATCAATTCCAGAATGGACGAAATACAGGCAGCGGTACTCCGTCTGAAACTCAACAGGCTTGACCGGGACAATGCAAAAAGACGGGCGCTGGCGCTACGCTACCGGGACCGCATCACCTCAGAAAGGTTCAGCCCCCCCCTTTTTCCTGCAAACCCAGAGGAACATGTCTGGCATCTGTTCACGATACAGTGCAAACAGAGAGACCGACTCAGAAGCCATTTGCTGAAAAAAGGTATACAAACCCAGATACATTATCCAATACCTCCCCACCAACAGGGAGCTTATTCCGGACTGGTGAATTATCCCTTGCCCATTACCGAACAAATCCACAGGGAGATTTTGAGCCTGCCTCTGCACCCTTTGTTACCGGAAAGCCAAATCATACAGATAGCGGACGCTTTGGATGACTTCCGCTAATCTCCCTTAGGGACCATCATTGGCCGGTTTTCTCCCGCAGTCGCACACCATCACGTGTAAGCTGAAGTTTATTCAAAACAGGCAGCTTCCCTCCAAAAAGTATTCTGTCAACCCTCAAAAAAAACCCGGAAAGTAGGATGTGGGCTTTTCCGGGTTAAAAAAAATCAGATAGATGCTGGTTTATTATTCAGGCCGCATCGCTACCCCCCGCTCCCTTCATGTGGATGTTATTTCGGCTGAAATTTTCCTGACAAAGGAATTTGATAATCCTACTCAATATACAAAAAATATTGTTTGGATTGCAAATTTATTATTCTAAAAAATTTTATAATAATAAATTATCGAAATGTAAAATATAGTAAAAGTTAGTTTTTTAACGAAAAAGTATTCTAAAATTGCAAAAACCATTTTTAAAAATTATATTTTAGGGTTATAACGCTATTAAAAACGACATTCACCAAATTAATCACATTTCGATATACAAATAGATAGCGATGGGCCCCAAACGCTATACCACCTATTTTTTTTAAGAGTTATTTTATTTCTTTTTCCAAGTAGACGCCGAGATAAAATGCCACTTCCTTGCCCTAAATGAATGGTTTCCGGGAGAAGCGGTATCGGCTTACTCTCCCCGGAAACCTCTTTATTTTATCTCTTTCTAAATGCTTTAAACGCATTGATCAGCCCGTTGGTAGAGGCATCGTGGCTGCTGATCTCTTCTTCACCTTCCAGTTCCGGCAGAATTGATTTGGCCAGTACTTTACCCAATTCCACACCCCACTGATCAAAGCTGTAGATATTCCAAATCACTCCCTGCACAAATATCTTGTGCTCGTACATGGCGGTCAGAGCACCCAAAGTAGATGGATCGATCTTTTTCACAAGAATGGAGTTGGTCGGCTTATTCCCCTCAAAAATTCGGTGTGGGGCTATTTTATCGATTATCTCAGGTGTCTTGCCTTCTTTTCGCATCTCCGCTTTCACCTCTTCCAGGCTCTTCCCGTTCATCAGTGCCTCGGTTTGGGCAAAAAAGTTAGACATCAGCTTCATATGGTGATCTCCGACCGGGTTATGGCTTATGGCTGGAGCGATAAAATCACAAGGTATCAATTGTGTGCCCTGATGGATAAGCTGATAAAAAGCATGTTGCCCGTTGGTCCCCGGCTCACCCCAGATTACCGGGCCAGTGGTATAAGTCACCCTGTTGCCATCACGGTCTATACTTTTGCCATTGCTTTCCATGTTTCCTTGCTGAAAATACGCTGGAAAACGGTGCATATACTGGTCATAGGGCAGTATGGTCTCTGTGGCTGCCCCAAGAAAATTGGTATTCCATATACCTATAAGGGCCAATAATACCGGCAAATTTTCCTCAAAAGGCGTATTTCTAAAATGCTCATCCATATCATAGGCTCCTTCTAAGAGCTCCCGGAAATTGTCAAATCCCAAGGCACAGGCAATGGTAAGTCCTATGGCAGACCAAAGCGAATACCTTCCGCCTACCCAGTCCCAGAATTCGAACATATTGTCCAAGTCAATTCCAAACTCCGTTACAGCGGCGGAGTTGGTAGACAAGGCTACAAAATGCTTGGCCACCTCCGCCTCATCATGGGCATGTTCCAAAAACCAGTTCCGTGCAGTGTGGGCGTTGGTCATGGTCTCCTGTGTGGTAAAAGTTTTGGAGGCAATGAAAAAAAGTGTGGTCTCGGGATTCACCTTTTTCAGAACCTCCGTAATATGGGTCCCGTCCACGTTGGAAACAAAAAAAACTTCCAAGTTGGGGTTCTGATAGGGTTTCAAGGCTTCTGTCACCATAACCGGCCCCAGGTCACTCCCCCCTATACCTATATTTACCAGATATTTAATGGACTTACCAGTGTACCCCCTCCAGGCACCTTCAGACACCCTATCCGCAAACACTTTCATTTTGTCCAACACCTTATTGACATCCTTCATCACATCCTTTCCCTCCACATAGACGGGGCTGTTGCTCCTGTTTCTCAAGGCCGTGTGCAAGACAGCCCTGTTTTCGGTTCCATTGATGGTTTTTCCCGTAAACATCCCTTCAATAGCCCCTTTCAGTTCAACCTGTTCCGCCAGGAGCAGCAGTTCCTTTCTGACCGTGTCATTTATTCTGTTTTTAGAATAATCCAAGAGAATATCCTTGAATCTTACATGGTATTTTTCATATCTGTCAGGATCCTCTTTAAAAAGATTTTTTATTTTTAGGGGATCTTCTGCAAGGGTTGAGAGATTTCTCCAGGCCCCTGTATGTGTCGGATTGATGTTTTTCATCGTAGGTGGTGATTTGACAAGTTAGGGCCGTAAAACTAAAAAAAATCCAGGGTTCTAAAAAGCTAAAGGTGAATTGGCTGAAATTTCACCGTACCTTCTTCTCCCGAAGCGGCATTATCCAATCATGGCTTTTAAACCAGTGCCAGGGCTCCCCTGCCAAATTGACTTGGGGATCAATTAATGGCTGCAATGGCCTACCATTGAGGCTGGCCCTGACATCCGCGTAAACAGCAACCTCTCCCTTTCCTTCCTGTCTGAATTTTTCTTTTAAATATTGGGCATATTGCCAGGTCATGTCCGGGCGTGTGCTGATCCCCGCAATCTGTTTGTGCGTAAGATGTTCCTGAGGCTGGAGTATCCTTTCTTCTCCGTCAGGAAAGACCACCCTGAAGCTTGCCTTTCCATATTTATGGCGAAGCATCATGCGCCAAGCCATCCGGTGTCCCTCTTCTGTCCAGTTCACGTTCCCAGGGTAACTATAATGTCTTAACGGCAACAGGAGCATCAATGCTATGCACACAAGAAACAACATGCAAGTAAGTTGTTTTTCATGCTTATCCGTATGCTGCCATACCTTAAGGGATTGAACCGGCTTATCATTTTTGAAAAAGAAAGACCGTACAGAAGCCGGGGAGAAAAAGAACACGCTCGTGGCCAGCATGAGATAAGGGAATATCCCTATCTGAAAAACAAGACTGTTAAATAGGTGAAAAAACAATGCCGCTGCCAAAGCCCACCACCGTGTGCGCCTCCACCAAACTGCCGGCACAAAGAAAAGATCAAAAGCCACCCCTCCATAAGCCACCGTATATTGTACCCACTCCTTTGTCAGCATAGGGCCGACCAGAAATATATCCGCCTTCGCTTCAAACCATAGTTTGACAGGTTTTGCTGCCAACCAATCCGCCTGCATCTTGGCAATTGCCGCATAAGTATAGACGATCAACAACAGCAGCATAAAAGTCAACCGTGTCCAGTTGGGCACAAAATACTGCCGTTTCACTGCTCCCCGCCACACATCAATGGAAAAATACCCATTGGCCGGTAACACCACAAACAACCCTGTCAATATTACCAACAAGTAATAGTGGTTGTTATAGCTGGATTTCTGCATCCAATAGACAAATGTCCACATACAAAAATAGAGGACAATCGCTGGCCGGTAATACCATCCCAGCATCACCAATATCCCGACGCCTCCCATCAGCAAATAGTAGTAAATCATCCCCTCCCCCGGAAGCGGCTGTAACCAGGGAAAGAAGGGGATAAATGAAAAGGTGAATTCGGGTTCAATAAAAACCTGTCGTACCCAGCCAGTAAAGACAGCGCCGACTCCCTCAAGAAAAAGCAGCAAACCAAAAACCACCCTGAAAATGGCCAAAGGGGCAATGTCTACCGCTTTAAACAAGGTAAACACCAGGCTATTCCATACGTGGCGGACCGATTCCATAGATGGGGAGATAAAATAATATCGCTTAAATATAAGGGACTTTCTCCTTTCTGCATGGCAATACTTAAATGAAATCGAGCATGACGAGACCGTCACACAGTGGGATGCCCCGATAGCCCGATAGCGGGGGGGGGGAAACATGCGAGATTCCATGCCTGCATGCTGAAGTGCATTACGGCACGCAAGCATGTGGCCTATTGAGAAAAAATTATAATCATATGAAATCATGTTTGAAACGATTTTTATATAAGAAACCCATATATCCATAAAATAAAACCAATTGTTTGCTTCATAAAGTTGGGCAGAATTGTTATATTAAAAAGTATGATGCCCCCGTTTACATATTGTGCGGAAATTGTAAATGAAGTCACCAAAAGATATAATAATCCTAACCTTATTTTTTCCCATAGATGAACTTATATGCTTGCACCCAATCCAAAAAACTGTTAAGGAAGGGGGGGGCTTCACCCCTAATTCTTATTTTTTTCTGTTTTTTTATTTCAACTTTTCCTGGTCAAATGAGTTTTGGGCAGTCTGGAAAAGTTGAAGCAAAAGTTCTTTTAATCGCCGCCCCATTTGGGTTAAACCAAGAGGAATTGGCGATGCAACAGAACCAAATTGAAAATGAAAGGATCTTCCGGAATTGGCTTATCATATTGTTTTTCATAACATTAACTGCATTTATCATCAGCATACGCTCCATCAGCGCCCAGAGAAAAGCCAGGATGCTGGTAACATTTCAAAAAGAAGAATTAGAAAAACTTAACAGGGAACTCCTCAAAGAACAACAGAAAACAAGGAAAATGGTAGAAGACCTGAACGAGGTAAACCAAACCAAGGATAAGCTCTTCAGTATAGTCAGCCATGATCTTAAAAGCCCCATCAACAGCCTCAAAGGGTTACTTCAATACACAGTGGACGAAAATTTGAGCCAGGAAGAGTTTTCCTTGGTCTCTGTCAGACTGAGGTATGAGGTAGAACAAGTCCATTTTACCTTGATTAACCTGCTGCATTGGGCAAAAAGCCAAATGAAAGGCATCACCACAGACCCGGAAGAAGTACCCATCAATGAATTATTGGACGATACCCTAAGTCTTTACCAGTC
Source organism: Negadavirga shengliensis (assembly GCF_042652345.1). Lineage (NCBI taxonomy): Bacteria > Pseudomonadati > Bacteroidota > Cytophagia > Cytophagales > Cyclobacteriaceae > Negadavirga > Negadavirga shengliensis. The sequence continues at coordinate 35,406 of NZ_JBHSJJ010000024.1, read as the reverse complement.
TGTAGCAGACATCAAAAACATAAAAATACATAACAGACTTTTGCCCGACACCTTGTGCTATGCTGACAAGGAACACTGCCTTGTGGTGCTCCGCAACCTGATCAACAATGCCTTAAAATTCACCTATCCAAATGGCAATATTTATATCTATAGCAAGCGGACAACAGCACAAACCTGGGAAATTACGATAGAAGATGACGGGATGGGCATGGATGAAAATACGCAGAAAAACCTTTTCAAAGCTCATTTTGAAAAACACCGATACGGGACCGCCGGCGAAAAAGGTACCGGTCTCGGCTTGCAACTTTCCCGGGATTTTATTGAGAAAAACAAGGGTACCATTTACGTGGAAAGCGCCCTCGGTAAAGGCAGCAAATTTATTCTCACCTTTCCCGCAGCCAATTGATCCTTCGCATCCCAATCAACTTGAAAATGAGAATAATTTACTATATTGACCGCAAATACTTTTCTTTTAGGATAATATGGTCTAAACAACAGGTTGAAGCGGTTATGAAACAAAACACGTTCATCTCATTTAAAATCAAGATTGCCATTGTCTTAACGCTTATTTTATTTTTGATTTTGGTTAAAAGCCTCATTGATAAGAGCAATGTGGACAAACTGGAGGAATCTTTCATCACCGTCTACGAAGACCGGCTGGTGGTGCAGGATTATATCTTCCATATCTCCGAACTCCTATTCAGGATGAGACTCTTGGTTGCTGATACGGAATCAATGGAGGAATATATCTCCGTAAAAAAACAAGTGATGGATTACCATGACCAAATCCTGCGAATCATTGAAGAATTCGAAAAAACCCGGCTTACTGCAAAAGAAGAAGAATACCTGGTCGAATTCAAAGATCTGGTTTCACAAAAACTTGAAATTGAAAGCTATTTCACCAACCTTCACGAAGAAGATAATGCCTATCAACAAAGCGTGGCCAAGTTCAACACTGATTTTGAGCGGGTATTTTTCGACTTGAGGGAGCTGGCAAAAATACAACTTCGGGAGGCGGAAAAACTCACTGACCAATCCTACCGGATCAAGGCCCGCTCGGATATATGGCTGCAATTCGAATATGCCGTGCTTTTTATCCTACTGATTATCATCGGGATACTGGTATACACCTCAAAATCATTACGTCGGAGAAACTTCCATGCTCCTTTTTAATTTACAGCCATTTGGAAAAATCAGTTAACATTGACACTTTTTTATAGGAGGTGTTCTTCCGCTCCCGGATCTGAAAAGATAACCGGTGACCACCCCTTTTTCCTTTCCATCCAGTCCCTACCATTTTGTCCCTAGGGCACGGCCGCTTATGTGAGCCTGTTGGCAAACATTCTCATTATTGATCCCGCTATATCATTGTATTGACGACAAGCAACAATTTTAGGCATGGGATTTGAAATCGATTTTCTAAAATTTTCTTTATGAAAATCTCCAATGGAATGGGGGCAGTCCCGGGAACAGAAGGTGTTACCTTCCGGGTATGGGCTCCTTATGCCGACAATGTTTTTGTTTTCGGCACCTTCAATGACTGGAATGAAACTTCTGATCCCCTGGAACATGAAGCAGATGGCTATTGGGCTACACTGCTTAAAGAGCCCCAACCGGGAGACGAATATAAATATGTGATTCATAACGGAGACCAAAAACTGGTTAGGAATGATCCATATGCAAAAAAAGTGACCCATAGTAACGGGAATTCCGTGATATACCAACCGGAATTTCAATGGGAGGACAAAGACTTTCAAATCAAACCTTTCAATGAACTGGTCATTTATGAGCTTCACATTGGAACGTTCTGGCAAAAAAACAATGAAAAGGTAGGGGATTTTTTCACCGCCTCGGAAAAACTTGGGTACCTAAAAGACTTGGGCATCAATGCGATAGAGCTTATGCCGGTGGCAGAATTCACGGGTGCAAAGTCTTGGGGGTACAACCCCGCTCACCCATTTGCCATTGAAACAGACTACGGGGGACCCGAAGGCTTATGTCATTTCGTCAACGAGGCCCACAAGCACGGGATAGCCGTCATCATGGACGTAGTGTTTAACCATTTTGGTCCGGGGGATACCGACCTCTGGCGTTTTGATGGTTGGTATGAAAATGGGAAAGGAGGGATTTATTTTTATAATGATTTCAAGTCCACAACACCTTGGGGGGAAAACCGGCCTGATTATGGGCGAAAGGAGGTAAGGAATTACCTGCGGGACAATGCCCTGATGTGGCTGGAGGATTATCATTGTGACGGGTTGCGGTACGACGGCACGGCATTTATCAGGTTTTTGAAAGGGGGTATTTCAACCGACAGAGTGGAGATAGAGGAAGGATATCAATTACTGCAGATGATCAACGGGGAGATTAGGGAAAAGTACCCCCATAAGATACTTATAGCCGAGGATTTGAAATCTGAAACCATCGTTTCCACACCCATCAAACACAACGGACTGGGGTTCCATACACAATGGGGTACTGCTTTTGTCCATACCCTTAAGCGGATACTGTTGGAGATTGATGACCAAAGGAGAAGCCTTCAGGAAGTGGTGGAGGCCCTTCTTTTTATATTTAATAATGATGCCTTTCAAAGGGTAATTTTCACCGAATCGCATGATTCGGTGGCCAATACCTCCTCCAGGCTTCCGGAAGAAATCCAACCAGGGGAAGCTCACGGGGAATATGCCAAGAAAAAGTCCACCCTAGGCGCCATCACCTTATTCACTGCCCCCGGTATCCCCATGGTTTTCCAGGGCCAAGAGTTTCTGATGGACAGTTATTTTAACATCGACCATGCCTTGGATTGGGGTAAACTGGAGGCATTTAATGGGATTCACGATATGTATCGGGATTTAATCGGGCTTAGGAACGGCCATAAAGATGAGATGGTGGGGCTCACCGGGAACCTTACCGAAGTACTGCATTTCAATCAGGACAATTTGGTCATTGCCTACCAAAGGGTTCATTATGATCATCAGCATAAACCTGTCATAATCATATTGAATTATTCGCACCAAACGCATAAGGGGTATAGGATCGGAATTCCTTATGATGGATCATTTCAAGTCCGTTTCAACAGCGGTTGGAAGGGATACGATGAAAGTTTTGCCGAAGTGGAACTGGTGAAAATTGAGGCGGAAGGCCGTTCGTTTGAAGAAAAACCCTACTCTATCCTTGTAGATATTCCACAGTACGGAGGCATTATCCTGGCCAGATGAACCCTGCAATAAAACATATCGACGAATCTTCACTATGTATTTCCCGAAAACGACGTGGCCGTGGCTTTGTCTATCTGGATGAATGCGGAAATAAAATTGAGAGCAAAAAAGTTCTCAAAAGAATCAGGAAAATCGTCATTCCTCCCATGTGGTCCGATGTGATGATCTGCAAATTTGACGACGGGCATATCCAGGCCGTTGGAAGGGATGCCAAAGGCCGGAAACAGTACATTTACCACTCCGAGTGGGAAAAACAGCAGCAGGAGGAAAAATTTGCCAGGATGGCTGAATTTGGAAACAGGTTACCGGCCTTGCGAAAAAAAACCCAAAAGGACCTCCTGCAGGAGGATTGGGCAAAATCAAAAGTCCTTGCCTTGATGGTAGAAATACTGGATGAATCGGGAATTCGCATTGGAAATCAACAATATACACGTCAAAATGGAACATACGGACTTTCCACTTTAAGAAGGAAACATATCATCGAAGGCCGGGAGCTGGTTTTCCATTATAAGGGAAAAAGTAAAAAAGAACAAAATGTCACCATTGAAGATCCTGCATTGATCAAACACATCCGGGAGGTAGCACAACTTCCCGGTTATGAAATCTTTCGTTACAGGGATGAAAACGGAAACCTACAGAATGTAGACAGTTATGATGTCAATCAATACCTTGCGGAAGCCATGGGGGAAGGCTTTACCAGCAAAGATTTCCGAACATGGGTGGGTAGCCGGCTGGCCTTGGAGCTGTTCCCCGCAGCCCTTCAGCTCAAAGAAGAGGAGCCAAGACAGAAACTGGACAACCTACTGATCAGGCTGGTAGCCGATGAGCTGGGCAATACGCCTACCGTCTGCCGCGGATATTATGTACACCCGCTTTTACTTCGCAAGATTGAAGCTGGGGAAATCCCGCGTCACAATCCTTTCAGAGACAGCGGCAAAGCCCACGGGCATACTGCTTCCGAAAAACTGCTGATGAAGCTGTTGAAAGCATGATATCACCCATTCAGCCTAGACCGCGGACCTTATTTTGTTGGCAAATGCAGAACACAAAAAGCCGACAAGGAAAATCACCGCCGTTCCAAAAACAATGGTCAGGTTAGCATGAAAAGAACTTCTAAAGGTGGCCCCCTCTTCAAAGATCACGGGGGAAAGACTCATCCAACCAATCACCAGTACACCGAGTACAACCCCGATGGCAGCATATTTCCTTCTGATGTTTTTGCCGATATATCCCAAAAGAAACAATCCTAAGATCCCCCCGCTGAATATGGCAGAAAGCGCCCACCAGGCGTCCAGCGCACTGGTAACGCCGTTGAAAGCCAGTGCAACCAAAATGCTCAGTAGCCCCATGGCCAAGGAAGCTAGGACCAATACCCGCATTTCTCCTTTTTCAGAAAGACCTGGATGGATGTATTTTTTAAAATGATCTGTAAGAATAATCGTGGCAGAGCTGTTCACACTCGTGGAAATGGTACTCATGCCAGCCGCAAAAATGGAAGCAATCAACAGCCCCGTCATCCCTACCGGCAAACCATTTACAATGAAGTAGGGGAAAATTTTATCGGCATTTTCTATTGATGCTAAATCCTCGGGAAGCAGACCTGGCCTGGCCTGATAATACGCATAAAGGGCTGTTCCGATGAAGAAAAAAAGCAGCGACACCGGTACATACAACAAACTTCCCAACAGCGTGGATTTAACCGCTTCTTTTTCCGTCTTGGCGCTGAGGTAGCGTTGCACGTAATTTTGATCCACCCCGAAATTTTGCAGGTTGATGAACAAACCATAGATCAAAATCACCCAAAAAGTAGCTTCGGAGAGGCTCAACCCAAAACTGCCGAGGCTGAATTTCTGATCGGATGCCGCAATGGTGAATACCTGTGCAGGTCCTTCCGGCATGGAAAAAAGGATGATGACCACACAGGCCAGTGCCCCTGTAATCAAAATTATTCCCTGAATAGCATCCGTCCATATCACCGCTTCAAATCCCCCCAATATAGCATAAACCAATACACTTATGCCGGTTACGATGATAATCATCGGAATACTCCAGCCAAAAAGGGCATTCATCGGCAGCGCCAACAGGTACATGATGGCCCCCATTCTGGCCAGCTGGGTCAACAGGTAACATATTGAGGCGTAAATCCTGGCCCATGAGCCAAAGCGGGTTTCCAGAAAATAGTAAGCCGAAGCGCTCTTGATGCCGCGGTACAGGGGCACAAAAAACCTGACAGCAAGAATGGCCGCCAGAGGAATGGACAAACTGAAAACAAATCCGTTCCAGTTGGACAAATAGGCATTTCCCGGAAGGGCCAGAAAACTGATACTGCTTACAAACGTGGCAAAAATGGACATCCCGATGGCCCAGGAGGGAAGTCTGCCCCCTCCGGTGATAAAATCATTGGCTGACCTTTTTTTGAAATAAAAAGAGGCCCCAAAAATAATGATGGCCAGCATATAAAGTAAAAAAACGGATAAATCTATTAAAGGTAATTTCATTCAGCAATGCTTTTGATGACGTTAAAGGGAGATAAGAACGGCCGTTACTTAAAATATTCAGGGTTTATGTTTTTTGCACCGGCTCCATAAAATTTGAAAGCTTTCAAGGACCGGACTTTTTGGGCGATCATCCTTTTTTGATCATCAGGAAATGATTCCATGGGTGAAGCCACATATCCGTCACACAGGCCCAAAGAAGAAACCGCCGCCTTTAAACCTTTCAGGTAGCTTGATCCATAGGTCCCCAGATTATAAATATTGGCAGAAATCTCCATGGCCATTTCCTGTAGTTCCAGGACTTTTTCCATATCCCTGTCTTTCGCTGCCTGGTAGAGGTCCACATATAGACCCGGAAACATGTTGGCACCTCCACTCACTCCTCCGTGCCCCCCCATAAGGACCGAAGCGGCCATCATTTCCTCCGGCCCAACCAAAAGAGAAAAATCAGAACGGTTCCGAAGGGCGTACACCATCGAATTGAAATAAACCGCGTTGGCGGAACTGTCTTTCAGACCATAGATATTATCATGCTCGGAAAGCTTCATGACTACTTCCTGAGAAATCATGGTCTTGGTATGTGAAGGCATGTTGTATAAAAACAACGGCAGGGGCAGCGCATCAGCAAGCCGCCTGAAATAAACCTCAAGTTCCGGTTGTCCTAACCCGAAATAATAGGGAGGCGCGGCTACGACCGCATCCGCTCCTGCCGCTTGAGCGGCTTGGGCCAGGGAAATGCTTTCCTCCACGGAAGTATCCGTGATACCCACCAACACAGGAACCCGGCCCTGAACCATCTCGCAGGTTTTCCGGATCAAGTCCCTGCGTAAACCATAGGAGATATTGGTACATTCTCCAGTCGTTCCTAATACAAATATCCCATGGACACCTCCCCGCAAAAGATGTGAAACCATATTTTCAATTCCCGGTATATCCAGTTCATTTTCACCCAGCAAAGGGGTAATCATAGGAGGTATGATCCCTTGCAGGGGCCGGATAAAAGTTCTTTGTGTCATTTTTGAATGGTGTATTATTTCAAAGTTTTTCCGGGTCAATAACAGCGTATTTCACCGACTCCCGGTTATAAGTATAGGTAACATGCACCAGCCCGTCGGAGGATTGGATGATAGCAGGATAGGCATACCCGGCTTTGATTGGTTCATTTTCCAATGTCATGACCGGCTCCCAATCCTGTCCGTTGTCAGAGATGGCAAGGTTAAGGATGTTTCTGCCTTTAGGTTCCTCCCCTTCTTTGGTACTGTGATTGTAAATGAGCAAATGTCTCCCATCTTTTAAAGTAACGGCATCCGTTCCGGAGTTGGGATTGGGGAGCGAGGTAGCCCTGACTTCAGACCAGGTCCGACCATTATCCTCCGACCAGCTTTCTGCGATCACATCCTGTCTGGTTCTGCACAACACCTGCAAGCGCCCATCCTCATGGGTCAGGATGCTGGGTTGTATGGCGTCGAACGCAATGCCGTCGTTGACGGGACCTATCACTTCCCAGCTTTTGCCTGAATCCCGGCTGATTTCAAAATGCACCATCCACCGTACATCCCCGTCCTCTGATATTTCTATACTGGACGGGCAGACAATCATACCATCGTCCAACTGAACAGGTTTATTTTTGATAGGCCCGAGCAAATGGCCTATTGCCGGATCCTCACCCAGCTTTTGGGGAGAAGTCCAGGTTTTGCCTTCATCCCCGGATGTAATCAGCATTCCCCACCATGTGGTCGGGCTGGGCCCTACCTTGTAAAACAGCATTAAGGGACCGCCTTCCGGGCGAAAAAGCACAGGATTCCAACAGGGGTACCTGAGTGTGTCATTTTGCACACCATTCGCCACTTCCTCTGGCCAGGTCCATTGACCGTTTTCCAGCCGGCTTACCCGGATTCCCACATCGGGGTGCTTTTCGTGCGTACCCGCAAAAAAGGCCGCCACCAACCCCTCCGGTGTTTCCACCAAAGAAGACGCATGTACCTGCGGGGTAGGCTTGTTGTCCAGCTGATAAATCAGTTCAGCATGGACAAGCGCTCCCTGACCTACTTGTTGCAGCGGTGGTAAATAATAGTGACCGGTAATGTCATTGGCGGATAGCTCCCGGCTATTTCCAGTCTGCTGCCGGGAGTCACTCGAAGAGCATGACCAACAAGACAGGATCATTAAAGGCATTATCCAAGCTAAAGATCTCATGGGACTGGTATTAAATGTTTCCACAAAACGCCACTTTTAACCCGAGTTCATGCATTGCTGCCGCTTTGATCCTGCATGCTTCCAAAGCCTTTTCTTTGCTATCCGCATAGACCACCTGGATATGGTTCGCTTTATGACGGGCCATCATTTGGTCCCTGCTTACCCCATCCAACACCGCATGCATGATTGGCCATTGGGGAGTGGTCATCTGCCAACGTCTGGCGGTTTCCTCCTCCGGCAGGGATACCACCTCGCCCACACCCAAATCACAGTGCAGCCGGTCATTCATAATATAGACACGACTCCATACGATGTGCCCGGGACGGCTGATGCCTTTAAGACTCCCTCCCCCCAAACCAAAATACATGGGGGGCTGCCTTTCACTCCTGGCTCCTTTATAACCGTGAATAAAATGGGATGGCGGCGCCGCCCCTGATATCAAAAATACCCATACGAAGGCATCCAGACTGTTCGAGGTAAATTGTTCTCCCCATCTCAGGTCATGAAGTGTATTGTCCCCATTCAGACCCAATTCGTTCCAAAGCCGGTAGGTGACCAAACCATCCAAGCCCGCGCACTCATCCACTTCATTAAAGTGCGGCAACGCCTTTCCTGCATATAGCTCCCTGCCTTTCATGGAATAAGCAGGAGGTCTTTCCGTATTATTGAGCAGGCCTTCGGTCAAATCACTGGCCGGTACCAGGTCCTTAAGTCCTTGTTGATACTGTATCCCAATGGTATCACATCCAAACTCGTCAGCCAGCCGGAGTGCGGCAATGTACATCTTGCACTGTTCAAGGGTTTGTTCTTTGGTCAATTCAGTTTTGGGATCTGAGCCCCATTCGAATGTCATACCCTTTTCCTGAAGCCAATACAAAACGGCGTGCGCCTCATCCTTGCTGACATCGCGCATGGCAGCATATAGCGTAGACTGGCTCAGTCTCTCTTTGAAAATACCGGTTGGATGCAGCAGGTGGTCAGGAATAATGGCATTGAACATGCCCATACAACCTTCATCAAACACCCCCATAATGGCTTTTTCTTTTTTGAAAGCCGCGGCAAAGGATCGTCCCAATTCAAGTTCCCGCTCTGAAATATCCCCGGGGGCAAAATCCCTTACATGGCTCATCTCATGAGTGACTCTCCCTCCGTTCAACCATTCAGTTAAGCCATTTATGAAAAAGTCATCCTTAAAATCCTTGCTCCAAAGGGTGGAATAGGTCACGCCTGCTTTGGTCAGGGAGCCGTTCAAATTCAGCATGCCTACCAGGCCGGGCCATTGCCCACTCCAATTGGCCAAAGTGAGTATGGGCCCTTTGTGGGTCGTTAACCCTGCCAAAACATGATGAGAATATTGCCACACGCTTTCTGCTACTATCAGAGGTTTATGAGGATCCATGTTTTTAAACACCTCCATTCCCATCTTTTGGGAATCAATGAACCCATGCTTTTTGTCTTGGTCATAGTCATGGGCACGGACTGCTTTCCACCCCAATCCCTCCAAAACCTGCCCCAATGCGTTTTCCATCTCTTCCTGGGCCTGCCAGCAAGTTTGATTCGCTGAAAGCCTTAAATCGCCACTGGCTACTAAATAAACCTCTTTTTTATTTTCACTCATTTTATTGTTGTTTTATACGACAGGGTTTGCCATTAACAAAGTAATCCATAAACCGGCAATTTACTTCCCTGTTCTTCCCTGTTACTTTATGGTTGTTATACTGATTTTTTCTTATTAAGGCCCTTCAAACAGAATTAATTTACTTTTTCCGGAACATTCCCGCCTTTGGGATTCTCATACCAGATCACCCCTAAACCTTTCTTGCTGCCGTCTTCTGCGGTTTCCTCAGAAGTCAGAACATCCAAATCCCCGTCCCCATCCATATCTACCAACACTACCAGATCGTATTTCACCCCTGGCGCCCCACTGATATCCACGACTTTTGGAGAATCCGAGAAAACGTCTATGATCCCGATGATTCCCGATCGTCCGCTGGCCCCTTCAAAAGAAGCCACCATATCCACACCCCCACCTCCATTGATGTCCCCAAATGCTACGGATTTTCCGCGGGTGCCGCTGCCTACAGGATAAGGGATAAAATTGTTTTCCCAGGTTTCATCTTTTTTAAAATAACATTCCCACCCCCTCACCAAATCCGGTAACATGATAGCAGAAAAAATTTGACCGTTTTCTTTGTTCTGTGGAGGTACGAAGCCTAAAAACATCGGCTCTCCTTCCTGGAGACCGATAAAATGATTGGCCCAAGGCTCAAACAAGTTTCCTGTTTCCGGTCTTTCCAGCCACCTCAGCCCTGTCATCTCCCCGTACCGGTCGGAAAGAAGGATATCCTCATTACCATTCCCGTTCATGTCCACCAACTCAATCGACATCACCCACCCGGCCGGAGACAATTCATGGTATTGCCACTCATCAAGGTTTCTTGGATCGGAAGGTGACTCCATCCAACCCAAGGTACCATTGGGATTTTTGGATCCAACTACTAAATCAATGCCGTTGTTTCCGTCCATATGGTGTGGTCTGCCGAACATCCAGCGAGTCATCCCTATGGTTACGGGAATATCCTGGGAAACCCAATGTTCCGATCGGTAATATAATTCCCAATCCGAAGGTCCCCAATGGACAGTGATTCTTTGGTGACTGCCTTCAGAAAGGGTCACCAAATCCATGTACCCATCTCCATCCAAATCAACTGCAAAAGCATCCTCCACATCTGGAGAAGGTACTTCTATGTACGTCCACTCCAAATCCGGCTCCCCGGGGTTAATGTATAACCTGGTCACACCTCCTTCTTCCCAGCCCACGACGATATCCTCGTGCCCGTCGCCATTCACATCAGTCAATTTCGTGCCATCAGCCCCTCTTGACGAGCTATCTATAACATGCATCTTCCAAGGAACTTCCTGGTCTGACAAACCTTCCCCAGCCATCCAGGCTAACTTTAGGAAAAAGCATCCATAAAGCAGATAAAATGTGTAAAGTATTGTCATTGCATGCTGATTTATCACTCCATAGCTAGATTAAAAAAACGGGCTTCCTCCAGTGTATCCGCGTCATGTGAACATATAAAAATCCCGACTAAGGCATCAGATGGAACGTCCGGCAGCGTATGAGCACCTATGGTGACCAATGGGTCATTTTCCGATCTCGCCCCACGCATGACAAATTCATTCCCCTTCCTTTCCAACTCTAACACCTGATAATGGCTCTCCGGAGCGAAAATCTCGTCTTCCGGATCCCTCATTTCCATTCCCTTTTGCTCTCTCCATTGAAGTACCGTCAGCCCGTCTCCGTGGACTGTGGCCGTAATGTGTGCCGCATCCTCATCCCTGCTTTCTCTGCACATGATACCGATCTTCCGATGTGGGTCTTTCCCTTCCCCTACAAAATCCATTTGTGCCCTGAGTTTGAAATCTCCATGGACTTCCTTAAAAAGGTAATGAAACTCGTCCCTCGCAAACCAAATATTGTAGCCGGCTCCTTTCAAGGTATAGGTTTCCGTTTCAGGGTCATAATGGGTTTCACCCTTCAGGACCGGATTGCCGATATCCTGGCTATGATCAAATATACCTATTTTGTTGTCATTGCAACCATACAGGAGACAAACCAAAACAGCTACGAATTTCGGGAAAATCGAATGTGTTTTCATAGGGGGCATAGGATGGGGAAGTGGATAAATGTTATCAGAAATATAAACAACAAACATATGTCATGGGCCATTCATGTTTTTTTTGCGGACGGTTTTTCTGTACCGGAACACCGGGTTTCGGGTTAGCCATTGAATCGCCTGTACTTCTTGAAAGCAGGCCATCAATTTGGGTAATCTACAGGATTAAGCTGAAAAGTACTACAACATTTGGCCGTTTAAAAGAAAAATAGTCCAAAAGTCAATCTCCGGAATAAAAACATCTCCACTGCCTAAAAATTTTTATATATTGACTTTTAAAAAAAATTGATAAACCCATTATTTCAATGAATCATCTCAATATAAACAGAAGGAAATTTATTAAAGGGAGCACGGCATTGATGGCCTTGACCGCTTTTGGTGCTCATGGAATGGAATGGATGGACAGGAATGAACCTTACCGCGTAGGGCTGATCGGGACCGGGTGGTATGGTAAAAGTGACCTTTTCAGGCTGATACAAGTAGCTCCCGTAGAAGTCATCTGTTTGGCAGATCCTGACAAAAACTTATTGGATGAGGCAGGTGTCCTGGTCAGTAAAAGACAAAAATCCGGGAAGGTCCCAAAAAAATACAATGACTACCGTCAAATGCTCCAGGAAAACCCCTTGGATATTGTACTGGTAGGCAGCCCTGACCATTGGCATGCACTCCATGCAATAGATGCTATCAAGTCAGGCGCCCATGTTTACCTTCAAAAGCCCATCAGCGTGGATGTGATAGAAGGGGAGTCCATACTGGCGGCTGCCAGAAAATACAACAAAGTGGTGCAGATAGGCACCCAAAGAAGAAGTACCCCTCACTTGGTGGATGCCAAGCATAAAATTGTGGATGCCGGCCTTCTGGGAAAAGTTTCCCATGCGGAGATGTGCTGTTATTATCACATGCGGGCCAACGGTACCTCTGAAGTACAGCCTGTACCTGATTTTTTTGATTACGAACAATGGACCGGCCCTGCTCCGATGAGACCTTTTGACGGATTGCCGCATCGCAGGTGGTGGCGTACCATGATGGAGTATGGCAACGGGATCACCGGTGATATGTGCGTGCATATGTTTGATGCGGTGAGATGGACACTGGGTCTTGGCTGGCCTAAGAAAATCTATGCTACCGGAGGAATTTATGTGCAGAAAGGTGGTAAATCCACCATCGCTGACACCCAGACTGCCACCTTTGAATATGATGAGTTGGATTGCGTATGGAACCACCGCAGTTGGGGCACCCCGCAGGACCCTGAATACCCTTGGGCCTATAAGATTTATGGAGACAAGGGCACCCTTAAGGCCAGTGTGATGAAATACGAATTTGTTCCTCATGGAGGTGGGGAAATCATCTCCCAGGAAACCCTATATGAAAAGGAAGAATACCCTGAAGACCTGAACGAAGACGGCATGGAATTACACGCGGCTCCTGCGACCAGACGACAGATGCTCAACTTCCTGGAAGCCATCGAGAAAGGTGGAAGGCCTGTGGCCGATGTTGAGGAAGGACATATATCCACTGCCAGCTGTATCCTTGCCAATATGTCCATGAAGCTTGGCAGGCCGTTGGTATACGACCCTCAGAAAATGGTGGTGGTAGGCGACGAAGAAGCTACTCAAATGCTCAGAAGGCCCTACAGAGATCCTTACATTCATCCGGAACCCACTACGATATAAGGGTCGAAATCAATCAATTCATTGTGGCGGAGCCGAACATACATAGATTTGGTTCCGCCCATCGCTTCACTTGAAAGGCCGATTACGGACCCCCTGTCATCCGATACGGCTCCCCTCAATGATAAGCTCATTTCTTTAATCGAACAGCCCAAACCCCCAGCAAAATGAACAGACTCGTCTTGGCCTCGCTGATGGCATTAATCATAGGCACCACCGCTTTTGCACAGCAAAAAAGAAACACCCGTGTGGAGATACGGGGTGATAAATTTTATATCAACGGCACACCCACCTACGAGGGGAGAACCTGGAAAGGCCACGAAATAGAGGGGCTGCTGATGAACTCAAGAATGGTCCAGGGTATTTTTGATGATCTGAATCCCGAAACCATGGGCAAGTGGAAATATCCCGATACGGGAAAATGGGATCCGGACAGAAACACCGATGAGTTCATTCAGAACATGGAAAACTGGAAATCCCATGGCATGCTTTCATTTACTATTAACCTCCAGGGAGGCAGTCCTGAGGGATATTCAAGGCAACAGCCTTGGCATAACTCTGCTTTCACCGAAAAAGGGGAATTAAGACCCGATTTTATAGCAAGGCTTGAAAAAATCCTTGACAAAGCAGATGAGCTGGGAATGGTGCCTATAGTAGGTTTCTTTTATTTTGGTCAGGACCATCGGCTCGAAGATGAAAAAGCGGTCATTAACGGTGTGAACAATGCCATGGATTGGTTACATGAAAAAGCCTACAGAAATATCCTTGTCGAAATCAACAACGAATGCAATATCAGGTACAGTCATGAGATCCTCCAACCCGAACGCGTTCATGAACTGATCAAACTGGCCAGGGAAAAAGAAAAGAACGGTTATAGCTACTATGTCAGCACCAGCTACGGCGGAGGTTTTGTACCACTGCCTAATGTGGTCCAAACCGCTGATTTTCTGCTGCTGCATGGAAACGGCGTATCAGATCCTGACCGGATTGTGGCCATGGTAGAAGAAACCCGGGAGGTCGAAGGCTACCGGCCCATGCCCATTTTGTTCAATGAAGATGATCATTTTGATTTTGACAAGGACTGGAACAATTTCATAGCAGCGGTTTCTGCTTATGCTTCCTGGGGGTATTTTGATTTCAGAATGAAAGATGAAGGATTCGAAGAGGGTTATCAGAGCGTACCGGTGGATTGGGATATCCGTTCGGAAAGGAAAAAAGGCTTTTTCAGGCTAATGAAGGAGATTACCGGATATTGATTATTCTAACAGCTACAAATTGCGCAGTTGAAATTTTTCAAATAGGGCTTTAAAGCCGTTCCCCTCCGGGGCTGCTGCCATTATTCCCACTTGCATTTCAACTGATGGCGGAAAATAGGCCAATCGCAACATTTGAAAGCGCTCCGCATCTATGCTATAACTTATCTCTAAAAAGTCATGTTCTCTTCTCATTTTCAGCCAGATAGCCGTTGGCGCGGTTTCCAGTGATTTTACCGACCAATCCGAAAATTCCCGGGTCACCACCACGCTGGCATGCTGTACCCCATTTACATATTCCACACCTGCTTTGACCCAATTTTCGTTGTCCAAGCGGACCATCAGACCGGCCTGATCGTATTGGTCCCGGTATTCGGCCACCAGCTTTACGGTAGCTTCAAAATCCCCTTTTTGATTTACATACCAAAAATGACCATTATCACGGACAAAACCATAATGGGTTTTTCTCCAGAAATCAGTTTTTGGATCTGCATGTAAAACGAGGGTTTCATGGGAAAAAGACCACTCCTGCGGCGGGTTGTGCCAAAAAAATTCATATTTATGCCCTGCCATGACTAATATCCATATTCAAGTTGTCCCGCCCATCCGGACAGGTTGAGTAATACCCTTTCGGAACCTGCCATCTGTAGTGAAGTCAGATTTACCCTTAAGGTGCCGTGATGGGTAATGGCACAGTCTCCGTCCTGGGCCAAGGCCAGCCTCACATCTCGTTCCGGCGGAAATACATCATTGTCCGCCTCCACGATGGCAAGATGAAACGAGGCATTTTCAGTACATCCGGCATAGTTAAACCTGATTTCGATACAATTACTCAGTATCTCGGCATGGGAAATAACCACCGGATCTCCATAGGTAGCGTCCAGTTCATCATCCCAAACGGGGACGCGCTGACAGGTGATGATCTCCTCATCTGCTGAACAGGATAAACAACATGCCAGGGTGAACAGACCAACGCTGATAAATAGTTTATAATAATTGCCTGACATGTTTAAGCACTCCCTTATTGTTCTATTAAAGTAACTTTTATTTGATTATAATACAAGACAGTCAACCCTTCAAACCCCGAGTCGGTCCCCACAATCAGCCAGATGCTGCCATCTGCATCCGTAGTGATGGGAAAGGGCCTGTCCGCATTGCTTCTTGAAATTAACTCATACCGAAATTCCTCTCCCTCTATGCCGATGGTTCCTATTCCAAACATGTCTTCGCCATCCTGAGCCTGATTTCCTTTGTCGATATTCATCCTGAGATAATCTTCCACCCCTTCCTCTTCCACTACCGCCTCCGGTTCGCTGATGGTGGCTCCTGCTTTTAAATAAACGGACGCCCCGGGGCTACCTCCTATCCCCACAGATTCTTCGGGATATTGGGAAGCGATCTCCAGGTCAAATACAAGATTGTAAGTGGTGGAAGGTTTCAGTCCGTCAATTTTTCTTTTGAGAAACATAAAAAGGTCATCACTCCTGTTGTGCCCTTTCATCATGATGGCCCATTCAGCTTTTCCTGTCTCTTCCGGCAATTGTTCATGTCCAACTTCCAGTTCATAAATATCCTGCCCATCCACCGGAAGATCAGCAAAATCACCTGCCCATCCCTCCATGTTCTCCTCAAAACGATAAACATGTTCTGTCTTCGGCTGACCGGGATCGGCATCATCGCTGTCACAGGCCAGCAGTGCCCACGAGGTCAACGTTATTGCGCAAAAAATACTGTTCTTCATACAATAATCTATTATAACTTTTTATTCTATTACTCTACCAAGATGAATTTCTCCGTTTCCGTTAAGCGTGAGCGTTTCCCCATTGTAATGGTGGTAGCCTGCCTCTAAAATTTTTTGTAACAATGCATTTGCATACTGGCTGTCACAGCAGATTTCCTCCTTTTTCTGTAAGGTTCTGATTTTAAAATACCCGTTTTCTTCGGACTCATATATTCCAAAATACCGATTGGCATCCAGATTAATGGTAAAAAGGGAATCGTTGACGAATTCCAGCACATATTTTGACCTACTGGAGAGGAGTTCACTGTCATGCGACTCCACAAACCCCTGAACCTGCCATCTGCTTCTGGATAAATCAATATGGCTGACAGGTCCCTCATCCCTGTCTTCATCACAGGCATAAAAGAGCATGCCCATGAGCAAATAAACGCAAAGTAACTTTCGCAGCATATGAAATTTATATAATAGTTGGTTACAGTTTCCCACTTTGTGGTAGGTTATCGCATAGTGTAGACGCAAAAATCTTACCTATTGCTACAGATCGGATAAAAATTTTTGTGGCATGGTTTTTAGACTTTTACCCTTAACCAACTAATTATAAACATCACCAACTATGCAAAAGAGCCAATCTCCCCATCGTTTCCCTCCGTACACAATCAAATTTGGTGATGGAGTGGACAAAAGAAGTAACAGAAAGACTCCCGGAACTTCAGGAGGAGGCCCGAGACCTCCCAGGAGAGATGAATATCCTGACCGGGAAAAGAAAGACGAGGAAGTAGACAACCTCGACAAACGGAAAAGCAAGGAAGACCGCAAAAAGCAGAACTAACCGTATATCAATCCAGCTCAAACGTAAAGGACTTGAATGGCCCATCACCCCAAGCCAGATGACGGGTACTTGGTGAAATGGCAAAAAAAGGTGAAAAAGTGGAGACGCTTACTTGATTGCCGTCAAACTCAAGTAATCTAATCCATCCATCTCCACCATTGCCATACCAGCCCCCACCGAGAGCCTGGGCATTAAATGTCATTTGGTGCACTTTTTTCCCCGCAGCATTAAGATCGGTGCGGAAGCCCACGTGGCCATCCATATCGTCGGGGGCTCCAATGTGGCCCGAGAAAACCATTTGAATATTGGCAGATGGCTTCACCAACTTCTCCCAAACGGCTTTTCCGTAATTTTTATCTGAAATGGGGTAACCCTCCGTTTCAATGTGTTCGTTGTTTCTGTTCAGATAGCTATGCGTTAATAAAATCACGGTATGGTCCTGATATTCATTTTTTGAAACCACTTCTTTTGCCCAGTTCAGGTTGGCCTCTCTGGGAGCGAATTCCAATACCAGAACCAAAAACCGCCTGCCATCCGGCGCCTTGAATTCATAAGCCGCGTTGGTGAGGGTAGGCATGCCTTCTTCATCCAGTGCATGTTCTCTTAACAGCTTCTGCGTGTGAAAATTTTTGTCAATGGGAAAATAATCGTTGTAAGAGGTTTTCCTGTTTTCAATGTTCTTTATTCCATAATCATGGTTGCCGGTGGTAGCAATAAAAGGCACTTTATCATCAAATGCTCCCATTGATTTTGATACGGCTTCCCACTGGGACTTGCCAGGTTGGTTGCCTATTTTCCCATCAGGGTTCAGTATGGCATTGTGTTCTACCAAATCCCCGACATGCAAAACCAGTTGTATATTCAGTGGGTCTATGTTTTCCACTACCCAATTGGCCATCAGGTCCAGTATAGGCTGGTTTCTTTTGAATTTCACATAACTCTGGGTATCGGGGAAAAGCACCAGGGTCCAGCCATCATCACTTTTTAAAGTAGGGGCTTCATAATCCTGCTGCGCACAAAGTGGACCAATAAAACCGACAAAGAACCAAAATACAATACTGAGAGCAAGAACGTTTTTCATTTTCAGGACAAGCTTTTATTGAGTTCTAAATTTACCAACAACTAAAAAAGTACGGCAGCTTTCTATAAAAAAACTCCGCCAATGATACTGTCTTTTGACCAATCAAATCAAATTCATCTTGACATCAGTTCACATTGATCACCATTTTGCCCAATGACACCACCACTTTCAATAACCTGTCATGGATATTTTTGCGGGCTTCCGGAAAAGACTCTTTGTTATAGCAGTCTGTGTAATCACTGAGATGAAGAAACAGCTTCGATCCTTCATCCGTCATTTCCACCGTGATTTTTAAACCGCTGCTGTATTCCAACTGAACCATGTCCATCTGCTCCAGTTCGATTTCACTCTTCCGGCCGGTAAGTTTATTGGAAAAAAGTCTTTTCTTAAAATCAGATATAGAAACCAACTCCTCATGCATGGCATCAGAGGGAGGATGAAGCCTGAACCGGTCAAATATTTTCTTGTTCTCACCTTCTGAAGAAATGTTGAAAGTCTTCTCTGCATACAGTTTGTACCGGACCTGAATGTCCACATGGTAATCGTACAGTCCCTTTTTTTGGGCCTTAAGCCCGGCCATCATTTCTATAAAAAAACGCAATATCTCCTTGATATTCTCACCGGATTCCAGGTTCATCATCACATGGTTTTTTTCATCAAATGCCAAAAAAACCACTTCTTGATCCACACTTGAGATGACTTCTTTCAAATGGTCATATCCGGCATGGGATTCCCTATAAATCCCTCCGTTTTTAGTGATGATCTTGTCTATCTGCTGAGAAAGCACCAAGCCTTTTACTACCAACCTATCCGCCTCGTTCTGGTTTGTGCGCAAAAAATAGTGGGCAAGCATCGCTGCCTGTTGGTGGGCATTGAAAACAAGAAACTTCCCATCCGGATGAGGGTAGCCGATGATCATCCTTTGTAATCCATGATCAAAACCAAGGACAAAATCAAAATCCGAGCCTTTGATGCTTTCCAATGCAGGGAGCAAAAACTTATAATTGAGGTTTTCATCAGAATGCTTTGCGGGATCATAGTAATTAAATTGCAGGCCTGCATGGTTGTCCACATCACTGAATTTTTGCTGTTGGGCTGTTTGGGGCATAAAAAACAAACCTTTGATTTCATTTATTTCTTCAACAGGTTGGGTATCTTCCATTTCTATATTTGCTTTCAATAATTAGGGATGATCATGCAAATCCCCATATGGGGAATGTTGCCCAGAGTCAGGAACACGCTTAGCAAAAACATTCGAACAACTCAAAATTATATTTTATAAAAGGACAAAGCAAATTTCAAGGAACCGCTTTCTCACATCCCGTCAAAAAAGGCGTAAATCAACGGCATCAAACATGAAATTATTTCTACGGAAATAGGAACATTTGACTTAAATGAAGTATTGTATTTGTCATTGGCCATATGTTAAACCATTAATTATTATCCCCTATGAACCTGAAGAATCTTTTTTTGAGCATTTCCTTCCACCTTTTTATTTTTTGTCAGATTGGATTCGGACAAACCTATGCCGAGAAGCTGGGCTACCCAAAAGGAGCAAAGGTTTTGATCATCCATGTAGATGACACGGGCATGTCCTACGAGGCCAATGAAGGCACCATCATGTCCATGGACCATGGGGCAGCCAATTCCTGTTCCATCATGATGCCTTGTTCATGGGTACCGGATTATTTTAAATACCTCGAAGAGAACCCTGAGACGGATGCCGGTGTACATCTTACCCTTACCTCCGAGTGGAAAGGGTACCGATGGGGCCCCGTGGCCGGCCATATGACCCCTAGCTTAAAGGATGAACAAGGCTATCTTTGGCCATCCGTAAAAGATGTGGTCACCCATGGAAATCCGGAAGAGCTTTATATTGAGATCAAGGCCCAACTCGAAAAATTCCGGAGTATGGGCTTTGAGCCAACGCATCTGGACTCCCACATGGGTACTTTATTTGCCAATGAGGCTTTCTTACAAAAGTACATCCAGCTCGGAATTGAAAACCGGATTCCTGTGATGTTTCCAGCCGGCCATGCCACACTGATTCAACAGGAAACCGAGTATTCCGATCAGCAGATGCAGGCGTTGAGAAAAATGGGAGAGGAAATCTGGAAATCCGGTCTCCCCGTCCTCGACGACCTTCATACCAGCAGCTATAGCTGGAAAATATCCCCGGAAATAGAAGGGGATGATGACAAGATCAGGGCTTATAAAACGGCGAAGTTCAAAGAAACCGTGAAAGCGTTGAAACCCGGAGTCACCCAAATCATTGTCCACAGCACCAACAGCACGCCGCATTTCGAAAAGATCACTCCCAGCGCTTCTCTCCGAAAAGGGGATATGCTGGCCATGATGGATCCTGAATTCATCGACTTTCTGGAAAAAGAAGGGATCATCATGACCACCTGGAGGGAATTGAGGGAAAGAAGACTACAATTGGAGTTAAAATAGAAACCTGGTTGGACGCGGATGCGGCAAAGATGTCAGCCACTTATGTTGCGCAGATGGGTACGGTTTTGTTTCACCTGTGGATTCCGCGCAATCCGTGGGGTATTTTACCTTATCGCATCACTTCCAGGCTGTTCAGTTCCGGGCTTCCTCCACGGTTGCCGCATCCGGCTGCCACGTAATAGTTGCCTCCGATCTCAACCACCTGAAAACCATGACGGCCCCTTTCCATCCGGTTAAGTAACGACCATCCTTTTCCCGGTACAAAAAACTCCACTTCATCATGGGCCGGAACCTGATTGCCGCTTTCTCCTCCTGCGATGATAAAGCCCTCCCGGTAATTGACGGTTGAACTCCCGGCCCGCTCCGTGGGCAGGTGGAATTCATCCGGTAGGGTTTCCCATTTTTGGGCAGCAAAATCAAAAACATCCACCTCGGCATAGGTGGATTCAAAACCTACCCCTTCTTTGGCAAAGGACTTTCGCCCACCCACAGCATACAGCTTGTTATCCACCACGACTGCCTGAAAATGATCCCTTACACGGGGCAAATCCGGCAATTTCTTCCATTCCCCCGTTTTGGGATCGTATTCATCCAAATAATCCCTGTTGTCTGCCCAATGGCCATCTTCAATACCTCCTACTATATAAAATTTATCCTTATGGACGACAACCCCGGCGGCGCCCCTCCTGCGATCTTCGGGGACAGCGTGGCTTTTTGTCCATTTGTCCTCTACAGGATCGTAAATGTAAACATTGGGAATCGGCGTCTCATGAGGATACCCACCGGTGAAGGCACCGATCACATATATTTTGTCATTATAAGTGACGGCTTGAAAATGATGCATCTCCAGGGGGGCGGTAGACCTTACGGACCACCGATCGTCTGCAGGATCATATTCTTCCACCGGCTTCATACCGCGGCCTCCCAAAAGGTACAGTTTGCCGTCCCATGCCGCGGCGGCACATTCGTGTCTTGCCGTGCATTCCCCTTCAGGACTCAATGTTTTCCACTCCTGGGCAAAGACAAAAGTCAATGCCATAAATTGAAAAAGAAAGGTCAAATAGGTTCTTTTCTTCATATTCGTTGAGGATTTAAATAACAAAGGCTGAATTTACAAAATCCATCCCATTTTTCGGCATCATGTTTAAAGTATCGAAAAGCCTGACAGCCGGCTCCCTCCATCTTAATCCGTGTATCTATTTGACCAATGGGGAAAACGGTACAGGCAAACCAACGCTTTTCAGAGCCATCACCGGCAACCATGACTTTTCCGGAGATATCAAGACCGGGAGCATTTCCATCAGAATAACACCCTTTTATTTGAAATTCCCGCGTAGAATTCCTGAATCGGGGAATGCGATCAAATCTTATATATTGTTAAAAACGCAGTTAACAAATGTTAACTTCAAAAAATTTAAAATGGCAGAATTTATTTTTAAATGAATTTCCTCTATACTTATTTTTTACAATATGAGACAGAAAATATTTGTTGTCTGGCTGTTGATTCACGCCATCAGTCCTTCGGGGAGGAGCCAGGAAGAAGGGTATTGGTTGAAAGGCAGGCTTATGGATAAAAATTCCCAAAAGCCCGTTGAAAGTGCCCACATTTTGGGGCCTAAACAACAGGCCGTTTCAGACAGTAACGGCTATTTTTCCATATGGATATCCGGTCCAACACAGCTCCAAATCTCCCATATAGGCTATACAAAACAAACAACCGAAATCAATTCCAAACCGAAAGAAGTTATGGTGATCAAGCTGGAACCGGCAGAAACTGAGCTGGACCCCTTTACCATCCGGGCTTTGCCGGAAGAGGATCAATTTAAACAAATCATCATCCAAACCCCACCGCCTGTCAACAGGGAAGCCGCTATGGCCGCAAACAACCTGGATTACATCAAAAAAATCCATCATTTGGGCTATATGCACGATCTGAACAGCTATGATACCTTCTTCAAAAACATCAAAAGCCCCTATGAGGTGAGTTTTTTCTCCACCAACCCCTCCATTGGTTTGCTCCAAGTCATCAAAGTGCTGAAAAGAGGTTCGGCAGTGCCTTCAAAAAGCAACGCATCGGGACAGTCCCCCCGGGGCTCCTATATCCCTACTTGTATAATAGGAATAAGGGCAGCTATAGGCGGTACTTTGAAAACAAAGAATGAGCCCCTCAAAAAGATCATATGCAGGCGTGTCGAACTTACGTCAATAGATACTTTTTGAAGGCTCCATAATCATTCGGAAGCTGGTCCACTTTCTTTTTCCCTTTCAAAAATGCCGCCAAACGGTCAGGCAAACTGATCTTTGTACCAAGCGTTTCCTCTACCACCGCCTGGAATTTGCCGGGGTGTGCCGTTTCCAAAAACACCCCTTCATAGGCATCGGGATGCTGTGCCATAAAATCCGTCAACCCCAAATAGGCAACCGCCCCATGGGGGTCCAGCGTATAGCCAGAGGTAGCTTTTACGGCTTTCATCGCCGAGCGGGTCTGTTCATCGGAATAGAAAAAGCCCTTTACTTTGGCTTTCAATCCCGATTCGTCTCCTCCAAACAAAGCCAACAGTCTGTAAAAATTACTGGGATTCCCCACGTCCATGCTGTTGCTGATGGTCTGTATGGAAGGTTTGGCTTCAAAAGCACCTCCGGCGAGATAGTCCGGAACCACTTTATTGACATTGGTGGCAGCGATAAACTTATCTATGGGAAGCCCCATTCTTTCTGCCAAAATACCGGCTGCCAGGTTGCCAAAATTACCGCTGGGGACAGCAAAGGCCACTTTCTCCCGCTTTTTCTGAAGCCTGGAGTAGGCATAAAAATAATAAAAGCTCTGCGGTATCCATCGGGCAATATTGATGGAATTGGCAGAGGTGAGGATCATCTGTTGATTCAGTTCGGGGTCCAGAAAAGCCTGTTTCACCATCTTCTGACAGTCATCGAAACAGCCTTCCACCTCCAAGGCGGCCACATTTCCACCCAATGTGGTAAATTGTTTTTCCTGAAGCTCACTTACCTTTCCGGATGGATAGAGAATCACCACTTCGACCCCTTCCACACCATAGAAGCCGTTGGCCACGGCGCTTCCGGTATCTCCCGAGGTAGCCACCAGCACCTTCACCTGTTGCTTGCCCAAGAGCAGGCTCATCAGCTTAGAGCAGAATCTGGCCCCAAAATCCTTGAAAGCCAATGTAGGCCCATGAAAAAGTTCCAGTGTATACACATGATCTTCCACCTGGACGAGAGGAGCATCAAACTCCAGCGTGTGATCCACCAGTTCCTTGATTTGCTGCTCCGGAAGATCTTCGGCAAACAAAGCCCGGGTAACTTCGTACCCTATTTCCCTAAAGGACAGCTGGCTTATATTTTCGAAAAATGACCCCGGCAAACGCGGAATATTTTCCGGCATGTACAGACCTTGGTCAGGCGCCAGGCCTTTAATGACTGCTTCCTTTAAGGAGACAAGGTGATTTTGATCATTGGTACTGTAAAACTTCATGTGGATATTCCTTATGGTAGCATCAATTTACTGTTCTTCTTCAATAATGTATGCACCCCGTGTATTGATAGCGGAAACATACAGGTCAATGGGGAGTCCAATTTTTTCAAAGACTTGCTGGCTCAGGCGGCTGACCTCCCAGGCGATTTCCTCATTGGGAGAGAGGATAAAAATGGTTGGCCCCGAGCCTGATATGCCGCATCCTAAAGCCCCGGCTGCCTTTATGGCTTCCTTCACCTCATCATAGCCGGGAATCAGCACAGACCTGGATGGCTCGGCGATCACATCATTCAAAGAACGGCTGATCAAAGACATGTCCTCCTGAAAAAGCCCGGCCACCAAACCGGCTATGTTTCCGGACTGCGTGGTAGCATCTTTCAAAGAAACATTTCTCCGCAATACACTTCTGGAATCAGAGGTATTAAGCACCAGATGGGGATGCACCAAGGTACAGTACAGGCCCCTTGGCACATTGAGAGGTATCACGTCCAAGGGGTGATAATCCCTGATCAAAACAAAGCCCCCCAACAAAGCAGGGGACACGTTGTCGGCATGGCCCGCTCCACAGGCTATCCTTTCCGCCTCTATGGCAAAAGGCAGCAGTTCCTTTTTTTCGAAAGGATTTCCCAACAACCTGTTTACAGCCACTAGGGCTGCCACCGCGCTGGCCGCACTGGATCCCATTCCACTTCCGAGGGGGAGTCCTTTGTATAATTCGATCTCCAAACCCCCTTCGAAGTCCATTTGTTCCAGCATGGCATGGATGGCCACACCACAGGTATTTTTATCGGCTTCATAAGGCAGCTTACCCTTATCCCCTTCTATTTTGGTTACCCGGATGCCTGGATTGCCTGAAAGTGAAACGGTGACCTTATCACCCAAATCATCCACAGCAAAACCCAGGATATCAAAGCCGCAGGAGACATTGGCCACAGTAGCCGGCGCGAAGGCAGTAACTTTTTGCATTTCCATATTACCTAGAATAATTTCCCAACCTAATAATATCTGCAAATACCCCCGCCGCCGTCACATCGGCTCCCGCACCGGGTCCCCTGATGATCATCGGAAATTCATGGTACCGCTCTGTAGTAAACAGGATCATGTTATCACTTCCTACGAGTGAATAGAAAGGATGCTGGCTGTTGACAGACTTCAATCCCACAGTGGCTTTGCCGTTTTCCAATACTGCCATGAACCTTAGCTTCTCATTCTTTTTGTTGGATTCATCCAGCAACGCTTTGAAATGGTCATCATGGCTTTTCAGTTTTTCCAAAAACTCTTCCACTGACTTGGTGTGGGCACAGTCTTCGGGAACCATGCTTTGTACAGAAACATCATCAAAATGAAGCTCCTGTTCTGCCTCCCTTCCCAGAATCAAGATCTTTCTGGCTACATCCATACCGCTCAGGTCATCACGCGGATCGGGTTCAGTATAGCCTTTTTCTTTGGCCTGGGCCACCACCGAGCTAAAGGGAATACCTTTGCTCAGCTCGCTGAATATATAATTCATGGACCCACTTAAGACACCCTCAATCCTGATTACCCTGTCTCCGCTTAGAATCAGATCCTGGAGCGTGTTGATCACCGGCAAGCCTGCCGCTACATTGGTTTCATAAAAGAACTTGATGTTTCGCTGGCCGGAAAGTTTTTTAAGGGATTTGTATTTCTCCAGCGAACCTGAGTTGGCTTTTTTATTGGGGGTTACTATGGCCACTTTAGACTCAAGCACCCTTTCATAAGTATCTGCCACCTCTTGGCTGGCGGTACAGTCCACCAACACCGAGTTGGAAAAATTCATGCTGTTCATGGTGTTCAAGAACACCTGCAGGTTCATGGGGAGATCTTTTTCGGAAGGGACCGGCATTTTCGACAGATCGAACCCATCCTCATCAAAAGCCATGTATCTGGAGTTGGCCAAACCATGGATTTTGATATCCAGCATATAATCCTCCTGCAATTTGGCCAGCTGGTTATTGATCATGCTGATCAGTGTTTTACCTATCAGTCCTACCCCTATCAAAAATATGTGCAAAACCTTATTATCGGAGAGAAAGAAGGCTTCGTGCAAGGCATTAAGTCCCTTTTGCAGGTCTGACTGCGTAATGACCGCGGATATATTCAGTTCGGAACTCCCCTGAGCAATGGCCGATACATTGATGTTGTTTCTTCCCAAAGCCTGAAAAAGCCTGCCGCTGGCTCCGGGGTGGTGCTTCATATTTTCACCTACCGCCGCAATGACCGCCATATTGGGCATAACCACCACCTTGTCCATTTCCCCCGCCAATATCTCGTAGTGAAACTCCTGTTCTATTACTTCTTTTGCTTTTTTTGCATCGGCACTCTTAATGGCAATACAGATGCTGTGTTCAGAAGAGGCCTGGCTGATAAGGATCACATTCACGTGCGACTTGGCCAAGGCTCCAAACACCCTGCTGCTCACCCCCACCACCTCTACCAGGCCCGAACCCTGGATATTGAGGAGGGAGATGTGGCTTAATGAAGAAATGCCTTTGATCAGCTTCGTGGTTTCTGATTCTTCACAGATCAGCGTGCCAGGTTCCTCGGGTTGAAAAGTGTTTTTGATATAAATCGGTATTTTTCTCTTCATAGCAGGCTGCATAGTGGCGGGAAAAACCACTTTGGCACCGAAATGCGAAAGTTCCATGGCTTCATTATAGCTCAACTGCGGAATGGTGATGGCTGAATACACCAGCTTAGGATCAGCAGTCATCACGCCGGCCACATCGGTCCAGATTTCAAGCGAGCCGGCTTTAAGGGCGGCCGCAAAAATGGCGGCGGTATAATCAGACCCGCTCCTTCCCAGCGTTGTCGTTTCCCCCTTGTCTGTAGAGGCCACAAAGCCGGTTATGATCAGCAAACCCTTGTTTTTGGAATAAAAATCGTAGATCAATTGGTTGGTGGTGGGAAAGTTTACTTTGGCATTGCCGAAAGCATCATTGGTCCTGATCACCTCCCTGGCATCCAAAAAAATGGTATCCAGCCCTTTCTCCTTCAAAGCTTCTGCCAGGATAAAGGCAGAGATGCGTTCACCGAAGCTCACCACATAATCTGATGTTCTGGAGGAAAATTCTTTGATAAGGTATATACCGTGATAAAGGTCTTCCAGTTCATTGAACCTTACCTTCACATAGGTCAGTACTGCTGACTGCTTTTGCACAGGGATCAGTTGTTTCACCAAGTGGAGGTGGCGTCTTTCCATGGCCAGCAACATGGCCTGATAGTTAGGGTCATTATGTTTAGCCAATTCAGCGCACTTTAGCAGATCCTCCGTCACGCCTCCAAAGGCTGAAAAAACAACCGCTATCTCTCCCTGGGCGGATTCTTTTTTGACAATGGAAAGCACATTTTTGATCTTCTCTAGATCAGTTATGGATGAGCCGCCAAATTTTAATATTTTCATTGCTACATGTATGGTTAAAATGTACGAAAAAAGTCTGCTGGAGACCTTAAAGGGAAAGGGATTATATCGTCATGCATACGGGATTACCCCGTAATGGCAGTAAAGGTTGCAGCGGTAGCGGTATTGCCGGCAGAAAAAATAGTACAGCGAAACCCCCAAGCAGGCTCAGTCACCGATATACCTTTCAATGTTTTTACTGCGAAAATCATGCGTTTTTATTTGAAGCAACAATTCTAAGGACAATTTTTTTATATCACAAGTTTTTTATGAGGGAATTAAAGCAGCACTTGAAAGGGAGACGGGCATCTCCCCCACTTGTTATCATGGTCCATCTATGGCTCCACCGGTGTTGACTTTCACATCCACCAGGTTGGGATTACCCGTGTATTTAACCCTGCCCCTCGTGGCAGCGGTCCCTTTGATGGATTCGAGTACCTTAAAAGTGCCGCTGGCATTGGTATTTACCCGTACCTCCGCGTTGTTGGCTTCAAGGCCGTCTCCATCTATTTGGGCATTGGTAAAGGCATTGAAATACAGCTGATCGGCTGTTCCCCTCAAAGACATCTGGGAATTGGTCTGTGCATCCAGTGAAAGTGAACGGGCTTTTACCGCGGCTTCCAAGTAACCGTTGGTAGCCGTATTCAACTTAACTGTCTGGGATTCCAGAGTATCCCGGACGAAAACCTTGGCACTGGTTGAGACCGATACGTCCTCCAGTTTAGCATAAATGATCTTCACTTTTACCGTACTGGACCTGGGACTGCTACCGGAGATTTTTAAATCCAGCGTACGGTTTTTCACTTCTGTTTCCACTTTATCCAAAGCAATTCCCGAGGCGGTGATTTCTATTTCATGGGTGTTCCCCTTTATTAATTCTGCCTCTATGGCATTGGAAACCTTGATTTTGTCAAAGGCCTTTAAAGTCCTCGATTCCTGGGATGTCTGGGCCATACAGACGGAAACAAGACAAATTAAGATGGCTGTAATGCTGAGTTTCATGGTGTTTGTTTAAGTTGACTGGGATTTGAGATCATCTTTACTGCCTAGAACCTGCCAGGCTTTCCTGGTGTTTTGGGCAGATTCCTTATTATAACGAACTGCACGCCAATATCAAACCTGACAGGTTTTCTTGAGCTGCTAATTATCAAAAGACCCCTCCATACAATTTGAAAGTCATATTCCTTAGGGCGGTGTTGGTGGCCGCATAATGCATAGCTTCCGCTATATCCGCCGGACTTACCCACTTGGTGAAATCCTCCTCCGGCATGGCTTCTCTGTTTTGGGGGGTATCAATGATACTGGGGACAAACACATGGGACCGGATATTCATTTCCGCCATCTCCTGCGCCGTAAGTTCCGCAAGATTAATCACCAGACCCTTGCTCAAAGCATATGCCAAAACATCCTTCCCTTCTTCAGAACGCATGGCGGGCTTGGCTCCGACAAACAGGACCGTACCATTGTTGGCTTTTTTCATTACAGGAAGAAAATACTTCACCATATTGAATGCGCTGAAAAAATTCAGTTTGAACATTTTCTCCAAATCTTTGGCTGCGGTATTCTCAAAACTTCCTGACGCAAAACCTCCCACCAGCAATGCCATGCATTCCACTTCCCCATACTGCATCACGTATTCCTTGGAAAAAGCTTCCACGGCTTTTTCGTCAGTCACGTCGATCTGGTAAACGTCATCGGCTTCTTCCACTTCATCCCCGCTGTCCGGTTCTATAATCGCTATCACTCTGAATCCTTCCCTTTTAAATTTGCCGACCACAGCCTTTCCTAAATTGCCCGCACTTCCGGTTATAATCATATTTCTGTCCATGCTTGTGTTTTGTTTGAATACAATCTGGTATTTTTGTTTATTATTAGGTCAAAGCATAAAATTAGAATTAATTTTTCAAAAACAAGATGAACATGGGGAAAAGCGCCATAGAGGCCAAAGAAACCAGAAACAGAATCTTTTTCATTGTAAAAGTCATCCTGTATTTCCTGCTCACCATAATTTCCGAATATTGGGATATGCCGGAGACCTTGTTTTTTGCAAGGGTTTCCAACCTATTTTCGGCCCTGTCTTTTTTGCTCGCAGGAAACATCATTATCTCTTTGGGAAGGATTTTCCTGGTAAGATTTTACCTCCGCAAAAAAAGAGCGGATCCGCTCCACAGCAACTTCGTACTGGGGGTAAACCGGATTGCCGGTGTATTGAATGTCATCATTTTTCTGATCACATTGATGATCCTTTTTGATATCCGGCCCTTGGAGTTTTTATCCAGCATCACCATTGTAGCTGCTGCCATAGCCTTATTGTCAAAGGACTACATCACCAATATGATCAACGGACTGATTATCATGTTTTCAGATCAGATCACTCTCGGGGACCATATCAAGATCGGTGAAATCAAAGGCAAAATCCTGGACATCACCCTGCTGAATGTAGTGCTCTTAAATGAAGACGACGATGTGGTCATGATTCCCAACAGCCTTATCCTCTCCTCACAAGTCATCAACCATTCCCGGCAAAACATCAGGAAACTCACTTTTGAGTTCGAAATCAAGTTGCTTCCCACGCTGAATGTAAATGAGATGGAAGCCAAACTTAGGACGGTTGTGAACCAGTTTGGCAGCCAAATCAGCCCCGACTCCTTTGTACTTAAAACACTTTCCATACAAAAAGATGCCGTAAAACTCAAGCTCCAGGTCCAGCTGAACACCACGGGCAGGGCCGTGGAAAAAAATATCAGAAGAAAAATCAACCAATCCATAATAGCGCTTTCCAGTGAAAATCAATAGACAACAGTTTTTTGAAGATGTATACCAAGTGGTAAAACTTGTACCCGAGGGAAGGGTCACTACCTACGGGGCCATTGCCCATTTCCTTGGGGCCAAAGGCAGCGCCAGGATGGTAGGATATGCCATGAATGCCAGCCACCTCCAGGAGGATGTTCCGGCTCATAGGGTGGTGAACAGAAAGGGTCTGCTTACAGGAAAGCACCACTTTTCCTCTGCGGATGAAATGCAGCGTCGCCTGGAAAAAGAAGGGATCAGGGTTTCAGATGATCAAATACTGGATTTTGAAAAACATCTCTGGGATCCGAATGTCGAACTCTCCTTCTAATATTCTTTTAGCTCGCAGAATTACCCCGGGGATTCCCGTAGGATTGCACTGATAAAAGACGGAAAAAACCTTTTTCTAAATCCATAGGTGAAGCTGTGTTTGTGCCGAAATCCCTCACGGTGTTTTTTTATTATTTTTTAAACAAAAACGAAGATATGATATTAAAATTTAAAAAATAAACTAGATTTTTTAAAAATTTCAAAATAATAAAGCTAAATTTGAAATACGTTTTTATAAGTACAAAACACAAGTAAAGCAAATTGGCATGATTATAGACGAGTTTGCGTTCGACGTGGGATTGTTTAAAAGAAAAGTTCAATGGCAAATGTTTTAACTGAAAGAAAGCCCAAACCTGGAAACGGCAGAAAAAACCACACCAAAAGACTATCTTATGGGAATACATCCCATGGTTTTTTGAATGAATCCCAACTTATGCTGAAACGCTTTCTGGATGTAAGTATCAGTCTGGCCTTGTTTATCCTGGTGTTTTTTTGGTTGTTTCCCCTCATAGGCTTATTGATAAAAATAGGTTCCAAAGGCCCTGTTTTTTTCAAGCAACTAAGACACGGGAAAAACAATGTTCCTTTTTATTGTTATAAATTCAGAACTATGCGCCTTAACAAGGAAGCCGATACCAAGCAAGCTACCAAAAACGATCCAAGGGTTACCCGTTTCGGCGCATTTTTAAGAAAGTCAAGTTTGGATGAACTCCCCCAGTTTTTTAATGTGTTGAAAGGGGAAATGTCCATTGTAGGCCCGAGACCCCATGCCATTCCCATGAACAATAAGTTTTCCCAGGAAATAGACAATTTCATGTACAGGCACACTGTCAAACCGGGAATTACCGGACTGGCGCAAGCAAAAGGGTACCGCGGGGAAACCCGGGATTTCTTTGATATTTATTCCCGGTGCAAGCTGGACATTTTCTATGTAAACAATTGGTCGCCTCTGTTGGATATCAAAATCATTCTGTGGACTGCTGTTTCTTTGATTATGGGCAACGATAAAGCGTATTGACCCGACATTTGCTTTACCGTGGACTGAACATTTCCGTTGCATTTTCTTTTTCCCTCAATAACCACAGACCTAAAAACATCAATAACCCATTTAATATCAATATTTCAAACCCAAACCTGTAGCCCCAAAACCAATTTTCCGAATTAGCAGCGAAAATATAAGACAACAACGGCGCCGTGACTGCCGCGACAGGCACCCACCGGTCCTTCACCCTATATTCCGTAAAAAGACCAAAGGCGTACAGGCCCAAAAGCGGCCCATAGGTATAGCCTGCAATAATAAATACGGCGTTGATTACACTTTGATCATTGACCCACCTGAAAACCAGTATCATCAGAAAAACAACCATAGTAAAAAACAAATGCACTTTTTTTCTCAGTTGTATACTCTCCTTCTTGTCGTAGTGCTTATCTATCTGCAAAAAATCATAACAAAAAGACGTGGTCAACGCAGTCAGGGTGGAGTCTGCACTGCTGTAAGCTGCTGCTGTGATCCCCAATACAAATACAATCCCCGCGAATGCGGAAAAGTAGGATGTGGCCAACATGGGATAGAGGTCATCTGTTCTTTCCGGGACGGGAATCTGATTGACATCAGCGTGGAGGAATAACAACACCCCTAAAGCCAGGAATACCAGATTGACCGCTACCAGGATAATGGTAAACCAAAACATGTTTTTCTGTGCATCCCTGAGATTTCGGCAAGTAAGGTTTTTCTGCATCATATCCTGATCCAACCCCGTCATCACGATCACAATAAATGCGCCTGAAAAAAACTGCTTGAAAAAATTGGTTCCCTCTTTCCAATCCCAGTTGAACATGCTGGATCTGGGCTCGGAGGCAACAGTATTCACTAACTGATGGATCGAGGTGATGTCCAGGTCTTTCGCTATCAGGTAAATGCTCACCAATACCGCTGACAGCATAAAAAATGTCTGGAAGGTATCTGTCCAAACCACGGTTTTAATTCCTCCCCTATGGGTGTACAACCAGATCAGCCCCACCGTAATCA
Organism: Negadavirga shengliensis; assembly: GCF_042652345.1. Classification (NCBI taxonomy): domain Bacteria; kingdom Pseudomonadati; phylum Bacteroidota; class Cytophagia; order Cytophagales; family Cyclobacteriaceae; genus Negadavirga; species Negadavirga shengliensis. The sequence goes on along the minus strand of NZ_JBHSJJ010000024.1, from coordinate 2,729 downwards.
GTACCGACAGCCAAAAAGGGATGCCCCAGTGGTCAAAGAGTATCAGTTGCAGCACTCCTGCCACCAAAAATACCCGGATTGACGAGCCCAAAGTCCTGGACAGGATGAAGAAAAAAGCACCGGTCTTATACGACCAAAAGCCAAATCTTCCTTCAAGATAGGTGTAAATGGAAACCAGGTTCAGGCGGTAGTAAAGCGGCAGAAGCAGTGTGGCTATCACCGCATAACCTACGGTATAACCCAGCACCACCTGGAAATAATAGAAGTTGGTGTTGCCCACCTCACCGGGAACAGAAATAAAGGTGACCCCCGATAAAGAGGCACCTATCATCCCAAAAGCCACCAGAAACCAGGGGGATTTTCTATCGCCTGTGAAAAAGGTGTCAGACGAAAGGTTTTTTGAGGTGAGCCAGGAAACCAGGAACAACAGTAAAAAATATGATGTTATGACAATTAGTGTTAACTTGGAATCCATATTGCTGAAGGCTACGGGGCGATAAAGTTGTAATTAATTATTAACTTTGCAAAATGAAACCTTTAGAACATTTATTGGAAACAGAAGCAGAAATACTGCTGGAAGAGCTGGTAGACAAGGAGGAGCATGACCTGGTTGTTTTCAATGATGATTTCAACACTTTTGATCATGTCATCAAAGTATTGATGAAAGTGTGTAAGCACTCCCATGATCAGGCCGAACAGTGTACCCTCATCATCCATTATAAAGGCAAGTGCACCGTAAAAAAGGGCAGCATCGGAAAACTAAAGCCCATGTGCCAGTCTATTTTGGACGCAGGTATTCAGGCAGCCATCATTTAACGACCAATTAGTGAACTTTCCTTCCAAATTAATTGAGGAGGCAGTAACAGAAATCAGCCGCCTTCCTGGTATCGGCAAAAAGACAGCCTTAAGATTGACCCTACATTTACTCAAGCAGCAAGAACCTGTCGCAGAAGCGCTCTCGCAGGCTATCCTGAAATTGAGGAAGGAGATACGGTATTGCCAAGTATGCCACAACGTTTCAGACAAACCGGTTTGCTCCATCTGCGAGGGAACCCAGCGTCAGCAGCACATCATCTGTGTGGTTGAGGATATTCCGGATGTATTGGCCATCGAAAACACCGGCCAATACCACGGCTTGTACCATCTACTGGGCGGAATTATTTCCCCCATACAGGGAGTGGGGCCAGAGAACATCAATATCGCTTCCCTGTTGGAACGTATTGACAAACCGCACCTGGGGGAAAATGTAGAGGAGGTTATTCTTGCCCTGCCAGCCACGATGGAAGGAGATACCACCTCTTTCTACATCACCCGGAAACTCAAAGAAAAAGGAATAAAAGTAAGTACCATCGCGCGAGGCATCCCTATCGGCAGCGAACTGGAATACACGGATGAAGTGACCCTCGGAAGGAGTATTCTCACGCGGGTAAATTATTCAGCAGAATAATTTGGCGAATTAAATTCCCTAATTATATTTGCAGTCCGCTTTGGGGGATTAGCTCATCCCGATAGTTATCGGGAGCTAGAGTGTCCCGACAGGCGTCGGGAAGGCCATCGGTCCGGATCCTGGTGAAAATAACAATAAGGGGGATTAGCTCAGTTGGCTAGAGCGTTACACTGGCAGTGTAGAGGTCATCGGTTCGAATCCGTTATCCTCCACTTAGGGCAGGCCGCAAAGCCTGCCTTATTTATTTCACCAATTTTTTTAGCCATGTGTTACGGGGCAAGCGGAAAAGTTGGAGAGACTGATATTTTGGTCCACTAATTACACTCATTTTCACGGATTTTTTGGCTTTAAAAGCTTACAAAATATAGTAAATAGCAACTTTTAAAAGACTATTCATAACATTTTTAAGTTAAAATCCTTCGTGTCAATCCCCCGAAACCCGTTGACCGGGTCCGGGGCAGACTGTGAAAACCTGTCCCGGACTTGTTTCGGGATTCGTGGACAGTTTAAATCGAAGACCCGGAAATATTGCTTGATCCTGTAGAATGTCTACATTTTGTACTCATCGAAGATGCGGGCAACAGTTCTACGTTTCTATACTGTTTTACTTCACCGAAAGTCACAAAATCAAACAAAAAATAATTATTAATTTTACCTGAAATACTTTATTCCCATGCAGGCACTACACGATTACCTGAATCAATATGCTTCTACGTTAATCTCGGAAAAAGATTTTGAGATCATCAAAAGCCATTTTATTAAAAAAAGGATAAAAAAAAAGCAATATCTACTACAGGAAGGCGAAATATGCAAACACTTCGCTTTTATTGTAAAAGGGGCTATGCGCCAATACTATGTAGATAAAAAAGGTGTTGAGCACGTCGTTAATTTATATGTTGAAAATTGGTGGGCAGGTGACCGTGAGAGTTTTGTTATGTTTACGCCAAGTAAATATAACATAGATGCGTGGGAAGATTGCGAACTACTCCTCATTACAAGAGAAGACACATTAAAATTGTGCAAACAATGTCCTGCTTTTAATGAACTGTTATTGAAACTTGACGAGAGAAATAATATTGCTACACAAAAAAGAATAACTTCCATTATTAGTTCTTCTGCCAAAGTTCGCTATGATGATTTTGCGAGCTGTTATCCGTATCCCTCCGACAAACCCCGTCTTGTTAAATAAGGGGATTTTATTTAGGACGGTATTCTTCCCAGTTTGAGGGTAGGAGCTGGTAGAGGTCTTTTTGTTTATGGCTCTGGATTCTTTCGAACACAT
>NZ_JBHSJJ010000023.1:0-70890 GCF_042652345.1 Negadavirga shengliensis | reverse complement strand
GGGCAAGCTGTGTGCGGTCGGTGCCTTGTATGAATTTCATGGTAGAATTTACAAAAATTACCCTATATATCCCATAGAAAAAGTGTGAAATTTAATCTCCTACAGAACAGGGTTTTTAGACAGTCTGCCGTGATTCAGCTTGGAGACGGCGGGCATTCTGAGCCGTTCTCTTCAAGCTTACTCCTAATTTCTTAAAGATACTGGTTTTCATAGTTACTCGGAACCGCCCGCTGGATCCAAGGTGACGTTGTGCGGCGCTTTTATTCTATCGTCAATGATATTCTCTTTCCAAAACCCCATTTCCAAAATCCTATAAAGGGTTGAAAGTTGAATATCAGTTTTCCCATTTTCTATTCTGGAGATAAAGCTTTTTTTTGTTCCTGTTTTCTCTGCAAGTTCTTCTTGAGTCATCCCTGCAAGTCTACGTTCTTCTTTTATAAGTTCACCGGTTGCAAAAGCCTTCGCCTCGGCCTCGAAAGCCATTCATTTATCAGTGCCTGGTTCTCCATACCTTTTGCCCATGTGTTGTTCAAAGGCTGTTATTGATTTGTTATTTTCCATTATTCCTTCTTTTTTCTTCAAAGCCTGCCTGCCGGTAGGCAAGGTATTCAGCTTACCGTAAATGGTCCGGGAAATCAGAGAAATTTTTAAGACTTCTGGTGTTTTCCGTTGGGAAATCATCTGGAACCGGATAGGTTACGGCACCGGTTGCAGCCCACTCCACAGCACGGATCAGGGTCGTTTGAAATCCTACGCACCGGTAGGCTTCAGGATAGGTTTCTCCCCTCCACAAATGCCCCAGACTTGAGTTATAGACCCGTCCTTCGCCATAGGATATCACCCACTCCACAGGCCACAGGCGTTGTGTATCCGTTAAGTCGTATGCGAAAGAGAGTATCTCCAGGTTTTCTGCGGGACCGCGGGGATAGCTGTACACTTCCGTATTGGCCGTTTTCCACTTTTCAGGATAATCCAGGTTAATCGGGTGGGGATTCAGTATCCGGATCACAGCATCAAAGCGGTCTCCATGGCCTGTGCCGCTCCCCCCGCCCGGCGGAATGCGCATGATTTCCTGATCTTCGCTGATTTCAAGGGCATAACCGGTTGATTTGGATCGCCAGCCAAGCCCGATCATTTTATCGTACTCTTCCCAGTGTTGAAACGCATTGTTGGCCGAATGGAGAATATAGAGGCCGCCTCCGTTTTTCACATACGCTTCCAGGGTTTTTTCTGCATGCTCAGGCCATTTTAGACCGGGATTGTCAATATTATTGGTGTTCTGGATGATTACGGCATACGGTTCTGCATCGAGCGACCATTTCTCCCGCTCTGCACTTTCGGACGGAACCGTAGATACATCCACCACAAATTTCCCGCTGCTTTCAAGGATCCATTTGGTAACAGCCGTGGTCTGTTCCCAGTCATGATTACTGAAACCATCTACAATAAGTACGGGGATAGGTTCGCTTTCCTGGGCAACGCTCGGGGATATCCATTGGGCCAAAATAACAATAGTCAGAATTAAATTTCTCATTGTCTGGTGCAGTTTGTGTATCTCCCTCCTGATTGAAGAGGTAACTTTTATTTTTTTGAGGCAGTAACTATATTGGTCTGACCCAATATAGTAAACAATTGTCAAAAATATTTCAAGTTTACGGTCGAGGCGCTCCGCTTTGCCTACCGCTTAGATTAAACAGATTTTTTATAGACCGTTTAATCCGGCCCCCGGTTTTTACCCGGTAAGGACCATCCGATGTCCAAAAAATCCAAGATCAAACCCCATCAGCACTTCACCGGTTCCCCCGCAGGATTGCGGGGCAACAGCGCTTTCTTTGTCCGTGCTACGCACGCAATGAAAGCTTAGTTGTTGCCAAATAATTTTACACTATCCAAGTGATAAATCAATATATCTTGTTAAAATAAATGTAGCAATTGGCATGATCTGATATTTTATATTTAACAATTTTGTCAAAAAAATCAATCAGGCCACCCTGTTTACTCATCATGGGGCCCTTCAGCTACCTGGATCAAGTCAAACCGGTTGCCATACAGGTCTTCAAAAACCACTTCGGTCCCGTAAAATTGCTCGGCAGGTTCTCCCAGGAAGCGAACTCCTTTTTCTTTCATCATTTTAAAATCCCTCTGACAGTCGTCTGTTTGCAGGGTCAGGAAAACGTGATCCGAGGCTTGCTTGCCAACAATAGCCTGTTTTTCGGTTGTGTCTGCTTTTACAAAAATTATTTCAAGATCAGTTTGGTCAGGAGGAGCTACGGTCAACCACCGGTTTCCTTTACCGAATTGATTGTCGCTTTTCTTGATGAAACCGAGTTTAGCGGTGTAAAACTCCAGTGCTTCATCATAATCATTTACGAGAATGGTAAGGTGTCCAAATTTTCTCATAATCTATTTGTTTGTGTTTTTAAATATATAATTCAATAATGGTTGCGATCCTTTTCCTGTTGCTTTAATTATTTCCCCGTTTACGTGGCTGTTTGCAGCAGAGCCGAGATAGGTGATCAGTGAGGCAACATCTTGAGGCATGGTAACTCTTCCGGTCGGAAATGCAGCCTTAGCAAGCGTTTTAAATTCATCTGGAAACCGATGTTCTGCTTTGGGAGTCATGGTGAGGCTGGGTAAAACCACATTCGTCAAAATGTTATCCATGGAAGCTTCAACAACCAGGTTGGACGTCAAACCAAAAAGCGCGGCTTTAAGCGAACCATAAGGTCCTGAGCCAACCATACTGTCCAGGGCAATGTCACTTGAAACATTGACAATGCGTCCAAATTGTTGTTTCCGCATACTTGCCAGCACCAATTGGGTGAGCCTGACTGTACCGAAAAGGTTTATACTGATAATGTCACGCCATTGTTGAATGGGCATCTCTTCAAAGGATTTGCCCATAGCTGAGCCATCTCCCCAATACACGGCATTATTGATCAATACATCGATGCTTCCGAAGCGGTCAATGATTTCACTAAAGGCTTTCTCAATACTTGAAAAATCAGCTAATGACATAGGAACGGCCATGGCCTTATTTCCTGACTTCTCTATACGTTCGATAAGCTCAAGAGCTGCTTGTTTTCCCCTGAAATAAGTTACGGCTATTTTCACCCCGTTTTCTTTTGCATAAGTCAAGGCTGTCTCCTTACCGATGCCCGAACTTCCCCCGGTAATAAGTACGGTTTTATTTTTTAGTCCTAAATCCATAATGGTTCTGATTATAAATATTGATCGATTTCTTCTTCAAATTCCCTGAGCTGAGGCTTGTAGTCTTTTGGCAAAGTATTTTCAGGTACCTCAAATCCGTGGTTATTGAAATAATCCACCATCAGGGCAATGTCTTTTCCGGCCATTTGTCTTACCTGTTCCGGGGGAAGTTTTTGATAACGGATTTCCGTTTGTGTTTTTTCAGCCAGGGTTTGTTGTAGGTCTCTTATGGAAAGTGCCCGTCCGCCTATAGTGTAGGTTTCGTTGGGCAGATTTTGCTGCAACACATATAAAACCAACTCTGCAATGTCCAGCGTATGGAGATATGAGATTTTGGTGTTGAGTTCCATTGGGCTTACCAATGTACTTTGTTCCTTTACGGTTTGTAAAAACCAGGGCATAAACAAACTATCCATAAAAGTGGCCGGACGTATAACGATGTGGTTTAAGCCTGATGATTTTAATAGTTGCTCAATCTTTGCTTTCACTTCAAAGTGCGGAATTCCCGTTTTTATTTCACACTGAAAAACGGAAATGTATACGTAAGTAGCTATCCTGGTTTCTTTTGAAATCTCAATTAGGTTTTTACCCATTTGAAGTTCCTGTTCGCCTGGTCGCTCTCCCGAACCCATTACCGAGGAAATGACGATTTCCGGCTGAATTTCTTTAATGGCTTCCAGGCCTTGTTCCATGTCAGTCAAATTGGCCAGAACAGGAATGCAACCCAAATCCTGCAACCGTGATTGGTTTTCCTGTTTATGAGTTAAACCATATACGATATACCTTCCACTCCCTACAAGCATTTTGGTGATCGTTCTGCCCGCTGTTCCACTTGCTCCTGCAATCAGTACTTTTTTCATTTGCAATTTATTTTAAGTTAGACGTCTAAGTTTTTTTGAAAATATTTATTTATCCAGTTTTGACAACAATTTTTGTAGTTGTGCCTTTTCTTTATCGTTCAGTGCGGCAAAAAAATCATCTTCCAGTTTTTTCCAACACTCCTTTATCTTTACGGTAACTTCCTCTCCTGACTTTGTGAGTTTGACGATGGATGACCGCAAGTCGCCCGGGTCTTTAGTTTTAGTTACCAATCCACGTTTCTCCGAGCGGTTTACGATCTTATTGATTGTGGCAAATTCAACCATTAGCTTGTCTTTAAGTTCTTTTTGAGTAAGCGAACCGTGAGCTTGTAAAGTAAGTAGAAAAATATCCTGACCCACATAGATATCCATTTTTCTCAAACAGGTTGTCATCTTGTCTTTGTGCTTTTTGGTAACGTGAACTAATAACTTTGAAAGCATAGCATTATTTAGTTAGACGGCAAAGTAAATAAAAAACTAGCCATATGCAAATTTTTTGTAAGTTGACTTAACGCTGGAATTACGCGTCTTTTTACATCCGAGAAAATCATACTTTCGGGGATACTTAGTCTCCGACCAGTCATGAAGGTTGACAATTTTGGTCTTTACAGGGTGCAATTCCAGATGGAAGGATTTCATCCTTTGACGCATTTGCCCGAGCATGAATTGCGCTTGGGTCGATAGCCAAAGGAACTCTCATGGAACAGGGGCTCAAGTTGTCTCTCCAGATGCTCACGTACTACTTGCCGGGCGATGCGTTCAAGAAGGGTGGGTACGCCTAATTTGCGGACACCTCCATCCTTCTTGGGTATCTCTACTTGCTTGACAGGCTCAGGGAAATAGCTCCCTGAGGCCAGTCGGTTCCATAGCTTCTCCCATTACAGGAGCTTCATCACTACTACGAATGAGTCTTCCCCCTACATCTCCTCCCCATTCCCTGAAAGTCTGATTCCTCTTTCGATTTTACAGAGGGATGTAGAGTTCACTTGTTCCCCCGATCCCGAAGGCTTTCGGGACGAGGCAGGCATTGAAATGGCCTGTACTGCGTTTCCCGTAAACGGGACAGGCTCTGCCAACTTTACCCCGGATGCGGTGTGGCCTGTATCTTCCGGACGTCCGCCACACTTATCACAGATACTCCCGTAATTACCTGTTTTTCAAATCATGATTTGCCTTCTCGAGACTTCATCGTTGGTTCACCCCGAAAGCTTTCGGGGTTCAGCTTCAAAGTACATACCTACAGGGATCATTGTCCCCGTTTTTCCTTAACCGTTCACCACATTCCGGTTTCCCAGGTATGCAGCGCAAGGCTTCGGCGTGAGCTCAGCCGAACGGTGGTTTGATGGCTGCTCTCCCGGTCAACCGGGACCATCGGAGGGCCTCTCTACCGGTTGCCCAATAATCCTCCATCCATTTCAAAGCATTCAGCCCCTAGGGGCTGATTCAAATCACACACGTCGGTTGGAAGATTTGCGATGGGCGGGATTTTTACCACAAATGTTGATGCGGAGAACTGAACTTCCTGTAACCACAAAACTGTCTGCGGAGGATGAAACCCCGCCTATTGCAAATGTGCTGTTATGTGCAGTTTTATTCATGTTTTGCAAGTTTAAATTCTTTGTTATCAAGAATTAAAATGGCATCTCCACCAATATGGGTTAGTCCGCCTCGTATTTCGCCTTCTTCATAAGTCAAAACTATTGGGTCAATGAATGTGTATGAAATAGCATCATAATTATCATGATAGAGTCCATCCTTACTAACTGGATAATTATTGAATAACTCTTTGTTGTAAGATGGCTGCATGGATTTAATTAAAGCTTTTTCAGCATCAAGAAATACTTTTTCCTGTTCAGGGTAATTTTCTCCAAGTAATGAGGCGACCATCTCTTTTGTATCAGCGCCATCTCCAAATGATTGAATTTGCAAGTTGTCTTGAAACTCAAAAGAAAGAATTACTATTTCATTAGCTGGTAATTGTTTTTCAGTTACAGGAGCTTCCAAAGATAGAATGTCTTGAAATGTAGAATGTCCAGTCAGTCGTTTTAAAATACTTTGCTTTGTTGCTTTACCAACATAATGCACCTTGTAATTACCAAATGATTTCCAGTCTCCGTCAATTTCGCAGTCAATAATTCCTTTCCGCCAATTTTGGAGAAGTTTTTCTGGGGAAAACCAAATAATAAACTCTTTTCCTTCTTTCATATGTCTGACTAAAGAAAAACCATGAATATTTTGAAATGGTGGCTTATCTTGTTTAATAGACTTGTCAAGAAAATTAAATGCTACGTCAACAAGATTGTCATCCATTAACCCAAATATTTCTTGGTCAAACGGCAGTTGGCATTTTAATATATTCGGATTACCTTTTTGATGGATTTCAAAATTCAATTGATATACAGTCGTATCAAGAATTACATTTTCAAAAGTAATAACTGGTCTTTGTCCTATTAGATAAAGGCTTGCTTTCTCAAGTGCCCTATCAATCAATTTATCGTCCTTGACTATTGCGAATTCATACGCTGTCAATGGTACGTATGCTAATTCAAGTTGATTTAGTAGACTCTTTCTGTTCATAAAAATTGCACATAACGTTTATTGGCGCGGTTTTTCCCCGCTCTATTGCAACATGCTGTTGGCTTGGTGCGTTTTTGCCTCCTTTTATATTCCAGGCCCATGTCCTCATCGGACCCCTATTTGCCTGATCTCCCCGATCACATGCTGCAATGAGACCCCAGCCCAGAATGCCTACCCCCTACCGTTTCGATTTATCAACCTGCGTATTAAAACTAAAAAATCCTAACCAATTAAAAAATACCCTAATCACGGTATTTTTTATGCATAAATAACAGAAATTCATTATTAAATACCTGAATATTTATAAAAAACAAACCAACGTATCAAACAACCCTATTCAAAAATCCTTTAGTTTCAACTTTTTTTATATGTCCAATCGAACCATTTCCCCAAAAAAATCCCAACCAACCCGGCGTGAAAAAAATTATAAATTTTCAAAGTACCCGGAAGCCAGGCCGGCCCTTTCCCACTGCCTGCTATGTTGATGGATCAAACCAAGGTCCATGAGTTCCACCCAGCACAAACTTGACCTATTCACAACCTGCCCCGCCATAGCCGGAAAGCTTGATTTAACCGCTGAACCGCCCGCCCATGTCAAGGGATCGCTGTTCCCTTTTTGTCATTTACATATTCCAAAATATCCCCTGGTTGGCAGTCTAATGCCTTACAAATTGCCTCTAAGGTGCTGAAACGGATTGCTTTCGCCTTGCCTGTCTTTAAGATGGAAAGGTTAGACAAGGTCAAATCAACTCTTTCAGAAAGCTCATTCAGAGAAATTTTTCGCTTTGCCATCATCACGTCTAAGTTTACAATGATTGCCATAGCTTAAATGGTTAAGTCATTTTCAGATTTCATATCTATGGCATTCTGCAGGATTTTTTCAAAGACTGCCGCAGCAGTTGCAATGACGATAGCAACAAAAGTGGTCACGATGCAAATGGCAAGAAAACCCGCAGGATCGTCCTCTTTGTCATGGGATATCCTTATGTACAGTCCTGCGGCCACAATTAAAATACTTAATACGATTGCACAATACTTTATGCTCCTTAAAGTCCCCACAGCGTCCGATGAGAATACTTTATTTTGCCCGATGTATCCAAGTAGTCTGAACGCCTTATACAGTGCAACAAAAAAAGCGATGGATGCCGCGTATCCATACAAGATGAACGGGGCAGCGTAAATGCTGAACAAATCCAAGTTTGCGGCCCTTCCCTCGGTCAAGGGAAACCGGATCAAAATGGCAAGCGCCACCATGCCGATAAGCACAATGACCGCCTGAAGAAATAGGGTTGGAGTTCTTTTCATAATGATTTTTAGAATTTTAAACTATTTCCCAAATGTAATAAATATTTATTGATATACAATAAATATTTATCGTTTTTAGGAAATATTGAAATAAGTATCCTTGCCTTATTAAACTGATTTACAGAGTCAGAATTTGAACGGTCAGACTGTGGGGATCAGTCTGGTTTTAATTCCTGGTTGCTTATTCCTGGGTAGGATAGTTTGTTGCCTTACGGTCCGGTCAGCGGGATATATAGCCGAGTGTAGCACTTGGATGAAGATTTATTTGTCGTCCTGCTGACGCAAAACTACCGGTTGTATGCAGTTCAATTGTCTTCTTTAAAGGTAAGTATTCTCACCTTATGTATTTTTTCAAGCTGGCGCACTACCATCTCACTTATGGGCATATAAGAAAAAACAGCTATTGTACAGAAACCTTCATCGTTGTCAGTTATAAAACGAGTTTGCTGTTGTACAAAATCCAGCTCCCTCAATGCTTCTAAAAAGAGTTGATTGTCTTGTTCTTCGCCATAAAGTCTGATCGTGTAATAATAAGTGTCTTGAATCTTGGGGAGCAACTGCTTGTTTCTGCTTATATAGTCTATACCCTTGGGTGTAATTTTATATGCCGGAGCTTTAGTTTTTTTCCTCAGCAAGTCATTATAGGATGAAACTTTAACATATTGAATTATTTTTTTTTCTTCCAGCTCGGATAATATGGTTGTCACTTCACTCTTTTTGTATCCACGGTAAGTAAGTTGTTGGTGTAACGGATACAACCAACTTCCCCTTGTCGCAGCCTGAGGGTCTGTTGAAATATACGATAAAACAAAGTGTTGCTCGTCTGTGAAAACATCAGGTTTCCTTATGCGTCTTATGGCGTCCACTAAAGGCAGTATGGAAACTAACAACGTTATATAAGGCTCTGGTTCAGCCCGGTCTTTATTGATCCAAATAATAGAAAGCGCTATTGCAATTATGCCAATAATCACTTCAAGAAAAATAATATGTTTACTTTTCATAACCGGTTAAATTAGGAATGGGTCTAACTGCACACAACGGGATTCAGCCTGGAGACGACGGGCATTCTGGGCCGTTCACTTCAAGCTTATTCTTAACTTCTTAAAGATACTGATTTATATAGTTATTTGGTGCCGCCCGTTGAATCCAAGGCCCCGATCCGAATGCTCCTCTCTCCTTGGTGTAGTATACCACTACACCCTTCTATCGGTGATCTATGATTAAAAACGCGAACTTCAACAGGCCATTTGCAATGGCAGCATCAACATTTTTGGATCAGATAAGAATGCTTCAAAACTCATTGTCCCTGTATAGGCCAGAATTTTTTCGCCACTTTCGATTATGTCTTCTATTAATAAACCCGGGTCACGCCTAGACATAGATAATCTCCGATTCAATGGCTCGCAAATATTTTGGTTTTATACCTTTTTTGGAAACGAGGTCCACTTTCTTGTTCAGAATTTTTTCCAGGTAATCCCCTAATTCGATAAATTCTATCCCCACTGGTTCTTTAAAATCCACAAGTATGTCTATGTCGCTGGTATTTTCAGAAAAATCCGGTCTTACAACAGAGCCAAATAAGCCAATAGAATTTACCAAATACCGCTTTTCCAGTTCAGGCTTGAGCTTTAAAATGATATCACGGTAAAAATCCAAATGGTCCATATGTCAAAAATAATCAATTTTTGGATAAGGTTCCAGCCATTGCCCATAACTTGTATACCTGTAAACCAAAGGTATATAAGCCCACCCATTCAATGTTGGGTTTGTGTACCTTGGGGTATTTTATTCACAAGTCATCAAATGGGGATTTTAATCTTCCTTATTGCCTTCAGGCAGCCAGGGGCTACATCCAGTAGTCGCCGCAAGATCACCCGCGACTCCGCCACCGCAAGTCCCCATAACCGTACACCCACTAAACCTTTCAGTACCCTACCCCGAAGGGGTAATACATTCAGCAACCCGGGGGCAAACAATCCTCAAAATCCCCAACCCTGAAGGGGTTGAACCAACGATCACGAAGCCGCCGGAGGGTAGACTCACCCCCCTCTCCCCTCCGCATTCCCGCGATTTTCCGATGCCCCTCTCCTGGGTGTAGTATGCCACTACACCCTTCTATCGGTAAATCTATAATATATAATACAAACGTCAATAGGCCATTTGCAATGGCCCTAACTAAATAGGCCTTGCGGTGTGGGGAAGTGGCTGACAAAATGCTAAAACATCGACATTTGGGCTTTTATCCCCGGCAATGGCGATGGGTAAGGTTCAACTCCTCCGGAGTTGTGGGATGGTAATTTTGGCCTGATGATCCCCCAGTTGCACTGGGGGTTATTGAGGTTCAAGCACTTCGTGCTTGGGAAAAGCCCCGACTATTTCATTGTCTGCAAGGTATTTTGCGGTTGCTTGAGAAAAGTAACAACGAATCAGACAGAGCCAAGCAGGCAATGCCTTCTCGATCACGTCCAAAAATGAGACTGCTTTCCCGGTTTAGTCGGTAAAACCTCCTCTTAATGCTAAATTTTTTCGTCATACGCCAGGAGCGGAAACCTGTCGGTATAATTGACGGAAATCTTGCCCGCGACGAAGCGATCTCTGGACGGGAGCGTATACTAAGGGATTGCTTCTCCGCCACGGGCGGATCGAATCAACGCACATTTGGCCATGTTTCACGTTAGCCGCTAAAAGCATGGCATCAACCCTGCCACATTTTCGCCATTTATCAAAAGCCCTGCCGTGGGGATTGCTTGTTTGGGGAATAAATCTTATGTTTAGCGGATGTATAACACCTTCATACATTCCCATGAAGATTGATTTGATCCCCAAAATAACAATAGGCCTGCTAATTGCCTTCTCCTATTCATGCCAGCAACCCAAACAAGTGACTTCCGAGGTAAATCTGCCTGAAAGCAGGCCCTCCACTTACGTGGAAGAAGAACCCGACCCCATTTATGCGGAACATGTCCGCAGCACGGATTTTCAGACCCCTGAAGAAGAAATGGCAGATTTTATCCTGCCTCCCGAATTCGAGGTAACGCTTTTCGCGTCCGAGCCGGATATCACCAAACCCATCAACATCGCTTTCGACGAGCGGGGCCGGCTTTGGGTAAGCCACTCTTCGGAATACCCCATCAAAGCAGGTCCCGGAGAGGGCACCGACCGGATCAGTATCCTGGAAGATACGAATGGCGACGGCAAGGCGGACAAAATCACCCCTTTTGCAGATGACCTGAATATCCCCATCGGCATCCTTCCTGTAAAAGAAGGCGCCATCGGCTTCAGCATCCCCAACATTTACCGGTTCTATGACACTGACGGTGATGGCAAGGCCGACCGCAGGGAAGTGCTGTTGGGCGAGTTTGAAACCAAAGACACCCACGGGATGGTCAACAACTTATTCAGAGGCCTGGACGGATGGGTGCATGCCTCCCATGGCTTCAGCAACATCTCTGTGGTGGCCGGTTCCGACGGCGACTCGGTAAAAATGGTTTCGGGAAACACCTTCCGCTTCAAAATGGACGGCAGCAGGATAGAAAAAACCTCTGACGGCCGCATCAACCCCTTTGGGTCCGACCTGGATGAATTGGGATACCACTATTCCGCCGACTGCCATACCCTGCCCATTTATCAACTGATCGGCGGGGGCAATTATACCCAATGGGGCAAAAAAGAACCCAACATGGGTTTTGCGCCCACCATGATGGATTATGGCTTAAACTCCACCGCCCTCTCCGGACTCGTCTATTATACGGACAACCAATTCCCGGAGGAATACAGAAACAGTTTCTATTCAGGCGACGTCGTCACTTGCCGCATCAGCAGAAGCACCATGGAGTTTAACGGCTCCACACCTTGGGCTACCCGGCAGGAAGATTTTCTGGTAAGCAAAGATCCCTGGTTCAGGCCTGTCGACATCAAGATAGGACCGGACGGGGCCATGTACGTTGCTGACTTTTACAACCGGATTATCGGCCATTACGAGGTCCCGCTGGATCATCCGGGCAGGGACAGGGTAAGCGGCAGGATCTGGAAAATCACCTATAAAGGCAATGAAAGGGAAGTTACCGACTGGTCCAAAGCCAGCATGCCCAAATTGATTGACGGGTTAAACCACCAGGTGCTGCACATGCGCATGACCGCCACAGATGAGCTGGTAGACCGGTATGGCAAAGAAGCCATCCCCTCTTTGGAAAAAATCGTCAGACTCCGGAAAACCGGTTCCAGGCAATTGGTACAGGCACTGTGGGCGCTTCACAGGCTGGAAGCCCTGCCGGATCAAGAGTTGGAAAAAGCCCTCAACCACCCCGATATGTTGGTAAGGGTTCATGCCTACCGTATTTTGGCAAATTATCCCAAACTGGACGCCAACAAACGGGCCTGGGCCTTGAAAGGGCTGGAGGATAAAGATCCCCATGTAAAAAGAGTAGCCGCAGAAACTTTGGTAAAACACCCCGATGCGGGAAGTTTCAAAAAGCTGGTTGAATGGTATCACAACACCCCTGAACAGGATACCCATCTAAAATATGCCCTTATGCTGGCTTTCAGCGAGCATATCAAAGATGAAAACATTGCCCGTCAGGCAGCCGAGGAAAGATGGAATGAAAAAGAAGCTTCTTTTGTCGCCATGGTGCTTTCAGATACGGATTTGGAGGTTGCCGGGGAGTTTCTGCTGGAACACCTGAAAAAACACCAGGAACCTGAAAAGAAGACCCTGGCTTACCTTACTTCCATTGCCCGCACCATCCCTTCAGGAAAATTGGCCGAAGCCATTCATTTTGCCAAAAACCGCAGGCAAGGTGCACCGCATTTAAGAGCCCTCGCGCTCAATCAAGGCATAGAACAGCGTGGGGAGGCCCTGCCCTCTTCCCTTAGGGAATGGAACATGCAATTGACAAAAGATATTTTGGCCGCGGTGGACCACAAAGAGAAGGGCTGGACGGATGAGGAAAAGTCGGCAATGCGGTTTGCCTCAGAGGCTGCTGCCAAATTCAGAATGGCCGAGGTAAAGGAGCCCTTGAGGAAACTGGTGTCTTACAACTTCCTGGATGAAGACAACCGGGCTTTAGCGGCCAATGCCCTGATGGAAATTGATCCGAAGGGGCAACTGGATTTTCTTGCCGGGATTATGGGAAATGCGGATTACACCACTTCTCTGAGACAAAAGGTAGCCCAGGCGATTGGAAACTCCCCCTCCAAGGGGGCAAAGGAAAAGTTGGGAGAGGGCATGAAAGCTGCCCCTATGGAACTGCAGGAGACGATTGCGGGGATTTTTGTAAAAACAAGTGAAGGAAAGGACAGGATACTCGAATACATCCGCCAAGGCTATGCCCCTGCCAGGGTGCTGAAGGCACGGAGTATTGAAGAAAATTTCCTTTCCAGGGCAACTGATAAACAGGTTGAGGAATTTGAGGCATTGACCGCCAACCTGATGCCCGTAAGTGAGGAAAGGCAGACCCTTATCGCTGAGCGGATAGCGCAATTTGAAAGCAACGGCGCATCCATTTCCTCTGGAAGAACGCTCTATGAGCAGCATTGCAGCATGTGCCACCAGATAGACAACAAAGGGGGTCTGATAGGCCCGCAATTGGATGGGATAGGCAACTGGGGTCTTCAGGCCCTGGCTACCAAGGTCCTGGATCCCAACCGAAACATTACAGAAAACTTTCGCACCTACACCATCACTTTAAAAAACGGGCAAACCCGCTCGGGTCTTTATCGCAGGGAAGAAGGCCAGGTACTGGTAATGGCAGACCAAACTGGAAAGGAATTTACGGTGTCCAAACAGGATATTGCTGAACAATCCGCCTCCAAAATCACGCTGATGCCTGATTATTTCAGTACAACTTTGGGCCAGGAGCAATTCAATGAGTTGATGGCCTATTTGCTTAATGTAAGATAAAACCCTAATTCGATGATCAACCTATTTGGTAACAAAAAAAGTGCAACACCAACCCTACCCTCCAAAACTGCCGGCTTGTTCATGATAGCAGGTTGCCTGGCTTTTACCCCTGTGCAAGCCCAACAGCCCAAAGCCGTGGCAGCAGATAAGATCTCCTTCAAAAAAAATGTTCTTACGGAAGAATTTCTCGCGGAAGGCGCAGCGGTTGCAGATGTCAACAACGATGGTTTGATAGATGTCATAGCAGGGGCCTACTGGTTTGAAGCTCCGCACTGGAAGCCGCATGAGCTGGAGCCCCCACAGCGGTTCGAATACGACAAGGGTTATAGCAACGCTTTTGTGAGCTACGCCATGGACGTCAACCAGAACGGCTGGATGGATTTTGTAAGGATAGGGTTTCCGGGGAAAGAGGTTCAGTGGTTTGAAAATCCGCAGAACCAGGACGGGCACTGGAAAATCCATGTCATCCATGAAACCTTGGGCAACGAATCAGCAGGGTTTTATGATATGGACGGCGATGGCAGGACCGACATCGTGGGCAGCATTCCTTCTACCGGGCAAATGGTCTGGTTCAAGGCACCTGGCTCACCCCAGGATCTAACATGGGAAATGTATCCCATCAGCGAACCCAAAAGCCCGGGTACAGCCCAGTTTTCTCATGGATTGGGTGTGGGGGATATGAATAAAAACGGAAGAAAAGATATCATCATCAAAGAAGGCTGGTGGGAAGCCCCTGAGGACCCCAAACAACCCGGTTGGAAATTTCATCCCGCCGATCTGGGTGAGGCCAGTGCACAGATGTATGCTTTTGACTTGAATGGAAGCGGTCTTCAGGACGTCATTTCCTCTTCCGCTCATGAACTGGGCATCTGGTGGCACGAGCAGCGCAAAGACCAAAATGGAAACGTGAGCTGGAGCACGCATCTTATCGATGACAGTTTTACCCAGACCCATGGTTTGGAATTCGTTGATATCAATTCAGACGGCCATCCCGATCTGGTTACCGGGAAGCGCTATTTTGCCCATATGGGAAATGATCCGGGAGAATTTGACGAGCCTTACCTTTGCTGGTTTGAATTTATACCCGGTAAAAACCCCCAGTGGAAAAAGCATGTCATAGACAGAAACTCAGGAGTCGGCGTCCACGTCATCACGCAGGACATTACGGGAGACGGGCTCATTGATATTATCGTGGCCAATAAGAAAGGCGTTTTTGTTTTTGAACAGCAACGGGAGTAAAAAGTTTACCGCAGCCATTCCTTCAATGCCTGCTCACGGTCCTCGAAATCAGCCACAATTACTGTTGCGGGAATCTTAAGATCATTTTCCTTCATGGGCTGAAAACCTGATTCGGGCTTCAGCATCAGCAGTTTTCTATCCCTTGAAAGGTAATCCAACAAATCGGGCAGATCGTACACCGGCAAGGCACCGGCCACGGAATATTCAATCAGCGAAGGATCATAGGTTTCACTTTCTACTATGGATTGAAAAGAAGACACAGGGGCATCCAAAGCTATTCCTTCTATGTCGGGATTAAAACTTGCCGCATGCAGCATCACGGCAGCCATACGCTGTTTTCCATAACCGAAAATCCGGCCCGCCCCTTCATCATCCCTCAACACCTTGGCTAAGCGGTTCACATCTCCGGCATGCAGTCCCGCAATGCTTCTGCCAATCAAAATCCCACCAAACCATAAATTATAAGAATTCCCTTCAAAATTGGAATCGCCGGTAAAGTTGCCTCCTCCCATTTCCCCCGTATTCAGCAGGTCCGGTGCCAGGACCATGCTCCCGCTTCTCACCAGTCTTTCCATTTCGCCGCCTTCGGCCGCATCCACTCCTTTTCCTTTGGGGTCCAGGTAAATGATCGCTTTTGCGGTTTCCATTTCAGGCTTCATCAAAAGGTAAGGGATCCAATAATCCCCCTCCCCTTTCATCAGGTGTTTTTCCACCACATAGCCCTCACGCTGTATCCTGCCTACCATCATGGTTTCGGCAGGAGAAACCGGAATACGGTAACCTGATATTTCCGCGGCAGCCTTTGCGACATTGGCGGGCTTGGCGGCGGAAACCCTGTTTTTTTCCAGTTCCCGCTGATTGAGGTCAAAAACACGGACACCTTCATAAGCCGTCAAAACCTGGCCGGTGGAGGTCACCTGTAATTCAGAAGCCGGGAGAGAGTCCATTATTTCATCAGCACTGCTTCCCGGTAGATCAAGGTGTTTCTGGAAAAAAGCGTACATCGCCTCCCTGTTCTTCGGAGTAGAGGCATGCCCGGCATCATCTTCCACCATAAGGAAATTCTCTTTGCTTTCAAAGGTCTTATATGCTTTTTCCAACTCCTCAGCGGCCTCTCTTGCCCCCTGAATGTTGAAAATGTCTCTGGTGGTGGTGATCATCATGTTGGGCTTGGGTGCCCGTACCAATAATAGATCCGGCTGGTCAAGACCGGCAGCGATTCCTTGGAAAAAGTTCTGTTCAGCATCCTGTGGGCCATGGGTATACAACAGCCTTTTAAAAGTGGTAATGTAATTCTCTGGGGCGGAGGCAAGGATCCTTTCATCGAAGGCCGCTATATAAGCAGATTGGGTACCCCCGCCGGATCTCCCGGTGATGCCTATCCTGTCTGTATCCACTTCCGGACGGGTAAACAGGTAGTCAACCGCCCTGATGCCATCCCATATCATGTATTTGGCCTGGGAGCTGCCTGCCAAAAAAGCCTGGGCTCCGGGGTAGGAATG
Organism: Negadavirga shengliensis; assembly: GCF_042652345.1. NCBI lineage: Bacteria > Pseudomonadati > Bacteroidota > Cytophagia > Cytophagales > Cyclobacteriaceae > Negadavirga > Negadavirga shengliensis. The sequence continues at coordinate 54,298 of NZ_JBHSJJ010000023.1, read as the reverse complement.
TTGGTTGGTAGGCCCTCCCATGGGATTTCCGCTGTTTGGATCAAAATATTCAAGCCGTTCCCCCTGTCCTACCGGATCAAATGCAAAAACGATAAAGCCCTTGTCCACCAAATTAAGGATAACATGCTGATAAGTAGGATTTCTGTAAGCATGGACATGATGGCCGCTGCAATAAATGATGGCGGGAGCTTTCCCTTTGAGTCCATCCGGTATAAAAAGAGACGAGCTTACATAAAAACCTGGCTGGGACTCAAATACAATATGTTCGATTTTGTAGCCTTCTTTTTGGACAGTTTTTGTTATCTGAGCGTTCAGAGGGGTTTTCTCCGGAAAAGGTCCCACTACCTTGTGAAGTTTTTCCTTGATCTCCGTTTGCCATTGCCCCCATTCTTCTTTGGATTCAATTTCTTTGATGCGGTTTTCTCTTGCTTCCAGCAGGTCAAAAGCCTGCTGTGATAAATGTTTGTAAAGCGCGTTGGGTCCATCCCCAAAATGAACCCAATGGGGCTGGATCACTTTCAGGTCTTCCTGTGCCAGGGAAGCTTCAATTAAAAAGAACACAAAAACGGAAGCAAGGAGGTAATTTTTCATCGGGTAAAGGGATTGGTATCTCTATAATATCGTATGGACAAGGCAATTAAATTGGATGTAAATTCAAACGTGAGTTTAGCGTATGAACGTTCAAAAAAGCCGTCTGTCGCCACTGCGCGGAATTTATCGCGGTCAACCGGGAAAGCAGGCTCTTTTGGTACGCCCCCGTCAAGGGATCGCTTCGGCGCAGACAGCGGTACGGTAAACCCGACGACCAGGTACTGCTCCTCGCGATGAAGGGAAAGTCTGTCGCTACTAATCCTTTTAGGGGATTGCCGGGCTGGAAAGGGCCTTTCGTGGATTCCCACGGCCCACTCCACAAACCACCCCGCTCGCCTACCGATGACGGCGTTTTTTCAAAAACGTCCCCAACTTACGTTAATTTAGATACTTTGCGGACAATTTCAAAAACAGAATCCCCGGCTGCATAACCGGGGATCCCTATATTGTTGACTTAAAATTTAAACCTGGTCAGGCACCACATAGGGTGGTCTGCTGGGTCTTGTAAGCAAGGTATCTGCTTCTGTGTCATTGGCAAATTTTTCATATTCACCCATAAACTTCAATCCTCTGCCCAGCCTGTAAGAAATATTGGCCAGCAAGGGCAGTGCTGATGAATAATATCCTTCCCTGATGTCACAGGTCAGGGTTTCTTTTTTACCGTCCCGGATGGCATCCAGAAAATTGGCATAGTGTTCCGCACCGCCCGGAGCAGCCAGCACATTGGATTCTGAGGCTTGCGGTTTTTCTTTTTGAGAAGTGGCAAACGGCTCTTTTTCATCCTGCCGATAAGCTTTCCAGGTACTGCCATTCAATTCCAAATAGCCATCGGTACCATAAAACACATTTCCTATATTGGTATTCAAGCTGCCTTCACCATTGGTAAATCTGCCTCTGGTTTCAAATTCCAGCACTTTACCATCTTCATATTTAAATACCGAAGTCTGGGTGTTGGGGGTTTCCTGGGAGCATTCTGTAGGTGAAACCCCATAAATACCACCAGTAGAAAATACGGACACGGGGTGTTCGTTCTTGTTCATACCCCAGCGGGCGACGTCAAATTGGTGGGGGCCCTGGTTGCCGGTATCACCGTTTCCGGTGTCCCAATGCCAGTGCCAGTTATAGTGTCCCTTCTTTTCGTTATAAGCTCTGTAGGGAGCAGGGCCGAGCCAAAGGTCGTAGTGCAATTCGCTGGGCGGGGTGCTGTCTTTGGCAATTCCAAAAGAGTTTCTCGGCTTATAACAAAGACCCCGGGCCATATAGATGTCTCCAATATTGCCATCATGCAAAAACTTCATGGCCTCGATCACATTCTTGATGGACCTGTTTTGGAAACCTACCTGAACGATTTTGTCGTATTTTCTGGCCGCTTCAATCATTTTTCTGCCTTCAAAGACATTATGGCTCGCGGGTTTTTCCACGTACACATGTTTTCCCGCCTGGCAGGCCCATATGGTACCCAGAGCATGCCAGTGGTTGGGCGTGGCAAAGGAAACCGCGTCAATATCCTGGTCCTCAAAAACCTTACGCATGTCGTATGCGGTTCCGGGTTTATCCCCTGTCCTTTCCTGGACAATTTTGATCTTTTCCGCATATACGGACTCATCCACATCACACAGGGTTTTGATCTGCACATTTCTGCTGTCTTTTAGCTTGCAGAATTGATTGATGTGGTTGGTACCTTGTCCCCTGATCCCGATTATCGCCAACTGCAAGCGGTCATTGGCTCCTTTTATCCGGGCATAAGATTTTGCACTTGTGGACATCCCCGCCACTGCCAAACCGGCACCGCCCAAAAGGCTCTTCTTAATAAAATCTCTTCTTTCAGTCATTTTTATTTATCTGTTATTAGTTTACTGTTAATTATATATTTTTCACGTAGGTTTCGTACATCTCTTTTTGGGTTTTCATCGCGGCGATTTTATCAGCCGGGTTGCTGTGTGCTTCCAAAAGAACCCACCCTTGATAGCCCGCTTCTTTGAACAGCTCAAAAAGTTGCTGATAGGGATAATCATTTTCATCGAAAGCCCGGACATGGGCGGTATCGCCCAGCCATTGCTTTACCATGTTGAAATTGGCCACCAAGCCCGGATCCATCAGGTCCGTGTCGTTGCTGTTCCAGCATATCTTCACATTAGACTCGGTCACCTGGTCAAAAATCGCCTTCATCACAGGAAGCTGTTGGGTAATCCTTCCATGTACTTCCACCCGGATGAGCTGTCCAAAATCCTGTGCATACTTCCCCACTTCATTAAAAGACCTGGCAATCTGCGCGATGGTTTTTTCCCTGGAAACACCTTCGGGCAAGGTATTGGGCTTTACCTTGATGCCCGTGGCACCGATATCATGACAAAGTTTGATGTAGATTTTAGTTTGGTTGATGTTTTCCACCACCACTGCCGGATCCGGGCTGTGGTATTCGAAGTTACTGCCATAGCCCACACAGGTAACGGGACTATCTGCAAATCGCTGTCTAACTTCCTTTCTCTGTTTGGCATTCAGGTGTGCTTCCACACCGTGGGCATGCTCTGTCCTGAGCTCTACGCCTAAATAACCGGCTTTCTCACAATTGGCAATAAGTTCCTGCAATGACCAGTCCTTGCCCCATTGATAGGTCACCAAGCCCAATTTCATTCCCTGGCGGCCATGGGAACCTAAAGCAGGCAAACTCCCGATGGCACCAAGCATCAAGCCGGAAAACACACTTTTTTTGACAAAATCCCTTCTCGTTCTTGAGTATTTCATTTTTGGTTTATTGTGTGACTGTTTACTTCCATAATACTGCCTGATTGGATTTAATACCATTTTCCGGAAAAGGATGTTTTTCGTCAAAGGGATACAGGGCAGTTTGGTCCTCAATAACGATCATATCCTCATTGAGTGATCCATCCAGATGAAGCGCCTTCTCCAGATCCAATCCCAGGTGTTTCGCCATAAAAGGATACACGGCCTGCCGCTTTTTATCATCATAACCATGCTGGTCTTCCGGGATGTGGACATTTTCCACCATTTCAGGTTTTCCCATGAGGCCATAAATGTATTGAATATGGGGAAACTCTACTTCCGGATTGTTCAAGGTCCAGTCCCCTCCCACAGAAACCAACAGCAACGGTTTGGGCGCTACCACCGCAGCTATTTCAACGTTATTGGTCTGAAAGTCCTTTGTCTTGTGAATTGGCATACCGCTCTCACACACACATCCTCCAAAAAAATGGGCGGACACCATCACCACCGGCGCGGATACCGCAATGCGGTCATCAACGGCAGCCAGCAAGAAGGTCTGCGTCCCTCCTCCGGAAGCTCCTGTAACGGCTATCCTTTCCGGATCAGCCCCCAATGACAAGATAAAGTCCACCCCGCGTATGCTGTTCCACAACTGTAATTTCAATGCTTCTTCGTGCCGGTGTTCCCAACCTATTTCTTTCATCTGTCCATAGCCCACGGCATCATATGCCCACACCATGGCACCCATCCGGGCCATTGACGCAAACCTCTTCTGGGCCTCAGGCCTGTATCTTCCCACCTCACCCACTTTATCAAAATGGCCATGGGGACTGAGGATTCCCGGCAATCTGCCCTCTTTGCCAAGGGGTGTATAAAGACTACCGGTCACATAGACCCCTGGGAGGCTTTCAAAGGCGATGTTTTGCACCTCATAGCCATCATAGGTTCTCTTTTCTCCATACACCGGATTTAATGGGCCTTTTTGAGGCATTTTCTCCAGTCCGGTACCTTTGAGAATCTGCTTTCTGATGGCGGAAGCCCGCTCCATCCATGCCTGGGCTGAAGTATATTCCATTTTCATTTTTTCCAGGAAGGCAGCACCCTCCTCTTCTGTCCAATGTGCGCCTACACAGAGCATGTTATCCTGCCCCGTAGCCGTTGATTGCGCCATCATTCTTGTGGAAATACAATTAGCAAAAAAGACCAGTAATAGGGCCAGTATTTTTATACGGGTGGTCATCATGATTATGTCGTTATCAGCTTTTTAACCATTGATCCCACCAGGAAAACGCTTCCTCCTGCATGGGCTTGTCAAACTTATGCGGACCAGGATAGTAGGAACATTTGTAGCGGTCAGCAGCTCCCGCCTTGGCGAATACTTCCTGTAAAATGCCATCTGCTTTTTTCATTTCAGGTAAGGTGTACAGAAAATCATCCTCATCATTCAATACCATAGTGGGCAATGGCACCCTTAAACCCAGCATTTCCGGAAAGTCCAATTCATCAGGAAGCCGCGGCACATAAGCCATCCAGGTGTGGGTAAAGGACTTGTTCAGTAAAAAATCTGTCCAGGTACTCATAAAACCCACACAGACAGCACATTTCACCCTGTGATCCAGCCCCGCCGACATCACCGTCCGCATGCCTCCCCCCGAAAGGCCTCCGCAACCTATCCGATCTGCATCCACGTCATCCCGCCCCACAAGTATATCCAAAGCCACCTTGTCTTCGGCATAGAACACGGCAGGCCAGGTGGTGCCGGAGCAAAACAGGGATTTGGCCATGATATGTTCATGGTCAGAAGCCCAGCTGTTATATGCCTTTATGTTGTCGGGATTTTCAGGATCTCCATCGGTCAACCCTTTTCTTTGGTCCTCAGGCACATCTTCCATCAGCACCCTCCTGCTACCGAAAGTAAAGGTGTCAGATACCATGACCACGTACCCCCTTTTCGCAAGGTCGTTGGCCCATGCACGCCCTTCATAATAATTCTTCTGATGATCCGCCATCATTTCATGCTGGTCATCCCCGGTTTTGGTAATTTTTCTCACGCCAAAATATTTGTTGCCGCCGTGATCATGAAAAGCCAGCACCGCCGGCAGACGCCCTTCCGCATTTACAGGCTTTAAGACAATCGCCTTGGTGGCTCTGCCGTATGGCAGCTGCCAGGAAATTTCCTCAATCACCAATCCGTCATAAGTGTAAGTATGATGTAAAGTCACCTCCGGAGTGGGGCCTAACTCAGGGAGCCCCAGACGATCCAAAATCGTGTCCATGGCCCTCTTTCTCCAGCCTTCCAAATCGGTGAATTCATCTCTTCTAAAAGAAAGGCTGGGTAATCTGCCACTGTTTCTGGAGTTTGCCCACGGGCCGTACTGCCCTATAATGCTTTTTTCTGTATCCACATTCCCATTGTGTAATCTTGGTTTTTCAGAGGCAGATGCGGGAGTGGGAAATATCCCTCCTCCCATGATTCCCAGTCCGGCAATGCCCGACATCTTTAGAAAATCTCTTCGGTTATTTTTCATAGTTGATGACATTCATGGTCTATAATCCCATCATTTCTTCTCAGTGAGGCTGATGATTTCCCACAACCGCTCCATTCCACCCGCTTTTATAGCCCAAATGGCTAAGCGTAAAGGCAGTAATCCGGCTGCGAGTAAGAAAACTTCATTCCGCCATTTCCAATGCCTTGGTGGTGACGAAATATTTGGCGATCATATTGGGCACCTCCCAGTTGGGCAATTTTCCTTCGGTCAAATACTGAATATAGGCTTCAGTTACTTCCCTAAAGTGGTCTTCATGGCTTGTTCTGAACTTCCCGGGAATGACAATCCGCCAGGAATTGGCTTTGTCGGTTTTTACCACATCCAAGCCATCGTATTTCCCCGCCAGCTTTTGCACATTGTTTTTCAGGGTTTCTTCAAACGCTTTCATATCTACACCCTGTACCGGTTCGATATATAATTCAGGGGTATAATTCTCTTCTTTGTCCTGTCTGATGACCAAATTGGCCTTTGAGCCCCTCATGATGGAATAATGGGTGTCAGCGGATCCTTCAGGGGCCTCATAATTCCAAATTACTGAAACTTTGGCATGAACATCATTGATTTTATAATTGATTTCGCCGTTCCCATACACTTTAAGGACATCACCATCCAGGTACGCATTCAGGTAATCGGGATAAGTACCAAGTCCCGTGGACCTTTCAAACTGCTCAGGCGTAAGGTCGGTTGTCCATCTTTTGGCATTGATCATTTCTATGTCATTTTCATAATCAATGATCTTTTCGGGGAAACACTCCCATTGGACCAGGTCCACCAAGTGGGTGGTCACATCCACTATTCCATTTCCCTGCTGGGAGACATCGTAGAACCAGCCCGGGCGCTGAAGAGGCTTGCCGGACACTTGTTTGAAAAAATGGTGTACGCTTTCTTTGGTCACCGCCGGATTCTCCAAGCTGCCTTTTTCCAGGGTGCCAAACACATCGGGGATCAGCGAAAATTCTTTCTGTAACATGGTGGTGATCTCAAATCTTTCCGTCATGATGTCAAAAAGCAATACATCATTTTGCGCTGCCAGGTCAAAGGCTTCTTTGAGCACTTCAAAGCCATTTACATCAATGGCCATAGGCTTGTCAGCCAGCACATGGAATCCGGCCTCCACCGCTGATTTTATGTTAGCAGTCTTGTCCCTGTTGTTGCCGGCAGTGACCATGACATTTCCCTTTTTTTCCTTAATCATCCGGTTTAAAAAATCATCTCCTTTGTACACTTCAAGCTGCCAGCTTGTAGGATTATCCGAACGGGTGTTATAGCTTTCAATAGCGGCAAGGTATGCCTGAAGCTCGGGCCCGTCCTTGGCATATACATGGACTTTCGGATCTACCTGTTCGTACATCGATTTTTTTACCAAATGGGCATGAAAATGGCCGGGATCCAAAGTGACCAGTTTGATCTCATTTTTCTCTCCCGTAAACGTAGTTTTCACTTCTTCTTCTGATTTTTTGTCTGTTGAACATGATAAGGATAAAAATAGCATGGATGCTGTAACAGGAGACCACAATTTACTGTTGAATTTCATATGATTATAATTTGTTTTTCAATGGTCAGATGGAATCTTGGATGATAAATAATTAAAGTTTTCGGATAAAAACAGATACCTCGATTCATTCGAGGGACTAAATATAAAGAATATCGTAAAAGAATAAAACTTATATTAGCGCAATCGATTGCATTTAATGGATTATTTGTTTATAATTCAAAATGATTGGTAAATAAATCGTGGAATTATCCACTGGGCTCCCGTTAAATTGACCGATGAACAAGAAAGACAGGATCACTATACATGACATAGCCAACAAGATCGGGGTGACAGCATCGACGGTGTCCAGGGCCCTGAACAACCACCCGAGGATCAGTGAAACCACTAAAAAAATGGTTTTGGAAGCCGCCAGGGAAATCAATTATAAACCCAATCAGATTGCTGCAGCGCTCCGTCATGGTAAGAGCCGGTTGATCGGGATCATTGTCCCGACCATCAACCGGAATTTCTTTTCCAGTATCGTCAGAGGAATAGAGGAACACGCCAATGAACTGGACTACAAAGTGATGATCAGCCAGTCCTATGACGACTATAAAAAAGAGGTGCAGACAGTAGAAGCGCTGTTGAACGCTCGGGTAGATGGCATTATGGTTTCATTAGGGAAAAACACCCATAACCTGGATCATTTTCATGCTGTGATGCAAAAAGATATCCCTTTGGTCTTCTTCGACCGGACTACTGACGACCTCAGTGTAAGCCAGGTAGTCATCAATGACTATGGGTCGGCTTACGAGGTCACCCAGCACCTCATCGACCAGGGATACCAACATATTGCCCATTTTACCAGTCATATGAAAATCAAAATTTATCAGGAAAGGCTGAGGGGTTACCAGCAGGCTCTTCTGGACAATGGTATAAATTTTGATAAAAACCTGGTAATAGAAAGTAATATGCAGCTTGACGGCGGCCACCAGAGTGTATTGCAATTGCTGGAAAAAGGGATAGGGTTTGATGCCATCTTTTCGGCCAGTGATTACGCCGTGGTAGGCGCACTCCAGGAATTAAAGAAAATCAATGTCAAAATCCCGCAGGAAGTGGGACTGGCGGGATTCAGCAACGAGCCTTTTACGGCCTTTACCGATCCGGCCCTCACCACAGTGGATCAGCAGGGCATTCCTATGGGGCAGGCCGCTGCGGAACTGTTTTTTGAGATGATCAACGGCATTCCGAAAAACACCTACAGCCGGAAAAAAATATTGAAGGCTGATCTGATTATCAGAGAATCTTCCCTGAGATCCAAAAAGGCCTGAATTGTCCCGATGGATGGGAAGAATTATTTAACTGAACCTTATATTTTATCATTACCATTATGAAAGTTTTAAGCAGAGAGAATCTTCCGCAAAAAAATATCAGACCCATAAAAGTGCTGCAATTCGGCACCGGTAATTTTATGAGAGGCTTCCCTGATTGGGTGGTAGACCTTCTCAATGAGAAAGCCGGATTTAACGGCAACATTCAAATGATCCAGGTACACGGGAGAAAGCCAGCTTATGGCATCAATGCTCAGGACGGTCTATACCATGTCCTCATAAGAGGTTACCAAAATGGAGAGACGGTAGAGGAAAACAGGTTGGTGGATTCTGTAGTAGGCGCCATCAACCCCTATCTTGAATATCCTGAATTTTTGTCTTATGGTGAACTCCCGGAACTTGAATTTATTTTTTCCAACACCACCGAAGCCGGTATTTATTACGATGAAAAGGACAAAGACAGGACCGTCCCCCCTGAATCATTCCCCGGAAAACTCACCGCGCTGCTTTTTCACCGCTACGACCATTTTAAAGGCGATCCGAAAAAAGGTTTGTTTATCCTGCCTTGCGAACTGATAGAGGATAATGGAAAAAAACTTAAAGAGATCGTGCTGCGTTATGCCGAGCTTTGGGACCTGCCCGCCGGCTTCAGCAGATGGGTTGATGAAAAAAACAGCTTCTGCAACACCCTGGTGGACAGAATCGTGCCAGGATACCCCGTAGACATGGGCAGCAAAATCCAGGAAAAGCTGGGCTATAAAGATGAACAATTGGTCATGGCGGAGCCCTTTCACTTTTGGGCAATCGAAGGTCCTGATGTACTCCGTCATAAATTTCCCGCCGAAAAAATAGGGCTTGATGTGAAGGTGGTAAAAGACTTAAAACCTTACAGGACCCGGAAAGTGAGGATTCTGAACGGTGCGCATACCGCCATGGTGCCGGTGGCCTATCTGAAAGGATTAAGGCTTGTCAAAGAAGCTGTGGATGATCCTGAGACGGGCAAATTCCTTAAAGAAACCATTTTTGAGGAAATCATTCCCAGCTTGGACCCTCCTAAGGAAGAATTGCACCGTTTTGCGAACGATGTAATAGACCGGTTCAAAAACCCGTTTATCAAACATCAGCTCAGCGCCATTGCACTGAACTCGATTTCAAAATTTAAAGTGCGGGTGCTGCCTTCCATACTCGAATATATTAAACGCAGGGAAAAAGCACCTAAAAACCTGGCCCGGTCTTTTGCGGCGCTGATTGTTTTCTACAAGGGACATTACGGTGGCTTCCAGATCCCTCTGAACGACAAGCCTCAGATCCTGGCTTTTTTTGATAAGATATGGAAAATCAAAGACGCGGAGGGCATCGTGGAATCTGTGTTCGCCAAGCTGGACTTTTGGGAACGGGACCTCAACCTGGTGCCTCACCTGAGCCATGAGGTCATTAAGGAGGTAGAAAGACTACTCGCAGAGGAAAAAAAGTAAAACAAAAAAGAGGCTGATAATCAGCCTCTTTTTTGTTTTATATGTACTGGTTAAGGATATTTTCGTACATCTCCTGCTTACCGCTTGTTTGCGCCGGCTCGCCTATTTCCAACGCATGAGACCTTAGGTCCTCAAAGGATAGCTTGCCATCCTCGAAGTCCTTTCCCTTTCCGGAATCAAAAGAAGCATATCTCGATTTACGCAAAGATTTATAAGCTGACTTTTCCATAACATCATTGGCGATGATCAGGCCTCTTGCAAAAGCATCCATACTGCCTACATGGGCATGAAACAAATCCTCCAGGTCTGTGGAATTTCGCCTGATCTTGGCGTCAAAATTCACGCCGCCGGTGGTAAAACCCTCCCCTTGCAGAATGACCAGCATCGCCTCTGTCAGTTCCTGGAGGTTGATGGCAAACTGGTCAGTATCCCAACCATTTTGATAATCCCCTCTGTTGGCGTCGATACTTCCCAAAAGTCCGGCATCCATAGCTACCTGAAGCTCATGCTGAAACGTGTGTCCAGCCAGGGTGGCGTGGTTTACTTCCAGGTTCAGCTTGAAGTCTTTGTCCAATCCAAAATGCCTGAGAAACCCGATCACCGTAGCGGCGTCATAATCATACTGATGCTTGGTGGGTTCCATAGGTTTGGGTTCAATCAGAAAGGTGCCTTTAAACCCCTGTTTTCTCCCGTAATCTCTGGCCATGGTCAGAAACCGCGCCAAATGTTCGGTCTCCCTCTTCATGTCGGTGTTGAGCAGGGACATATAGCCCTCTCTGCCTCCCCAAAACACATAGTTCTCTCCTCCAAGCGCAATCGTGGCGTCAATGGAATTTTTCACCTGTGTGGCGGCACGGCTCACCACGTCAAAATCAGGATTAGTGGCTGCCCCGTTCATGTACCTGGGATTGCTGAAAACGTTGGCGGTGCCCCACAACAGCTTGATGCCTGTTTCCTGCTGCTTCTGCTTGGCATATTCCACGATGATGCCCATTCTCTTCTCGTATTCTTCCACGGTATCCCCTTCATCGATAAGGTCAGTATCATGGAAACAATAGAATGGCGCCCCGATCTTACCGATAAACTCAAAAGCCGCATCCATCTTGTCCTTTGCCCGCTGGATTGGATCGGAAGATTTGTCCCACTCCCTGACAATGGTTCCCGGGCCGAACGGATCATTGCCTGTTCCACAGAACGAATGCCAGTAGGCGATCGCAAACCGGAAATGGTCTTTCATGCTCTTCCCGGCGATTACCCGGTTTTCGTCATAAAATTTAAATGCCAAAGGATTTTGGGAGTCCCTTCCTTCAAATTTGATTTTATCGATATTAGGAAAATAAGTATTAGACATTGATTTACTGTTTTTTATTTTTTAGGTTACATAAGTTTCTTTCAATACAGCCCTCATTGAAGCTTCCCGAGGTAATTCTCCCAACGCCGGTACACCTCATGATAGGCTTCTTTCAGCTTTGGATCAGGATGAAAGGTGTCGATTTTCTCAAGGCCCACAAACGCCTCTTTGGCATCGGTATAGATTCCGGCTCCAATACCGGCTCCTCTTGCCGCACCCTGTGAGCCGTCCGTATCATAAAGCTCTAAAGTCACATCGTTCATGTTGACAAAAGCTTCCCTGAACAAAGGACTGAGGAACATATTTGCCTTCCCTGCTTTCACGGTATTGAGGTTAAGCCCCATGTTTTTCATAATATTGAAGCCATAGGTCAAGGCCGCTACGATCCCCTCCTGTCCTGCCCTCAGCACATGCCGCTTATCGTGCTTGAGCAGATTTAACCCTGAAAGATGCGCGTCCACCTGCCGGTTTTCCATGATTCTCTCCGCTCCGTTACCAAACGGGATAAAGTTGAGGCCCTCAGCGCCTATCGGCACTTCTGCCGCCCATTCATTCATTTGCGCATAGTCAATGGAATTTCCCCCAATCAGTTTTTTGAGCCAACTGTTCAAAATCCCGGTGCCGTTCACACAAAGCAGCACCCCGTATCTTGGATCAGAAGCGGTATGGTTCACGTGGACAAATGTATTGACCCTGGAGGCGGGATCATACACCGGCCTGACACTTACCCCATATACGGTACCGGATGTCCCCGCCGTGGTAGCAAGCTCGCCTTCTTCCAAGACATTGAGGGAAAAGGCGTTGTTGGGTTGATCCCCTGCCCGATAGGTAACAGGTATTCCCGCTTCCAAGCCCAGTTTTTCTGCTATTTCTTTTTGGAGGGTGCCTTGTGGACTAAAAGAAGGCACAGCATCTGCAAGGTAACCTGCATCCAGCCCATAATGGTCCAGCAGCCGGGAAGACACGCCGTTTTCCAGAAAATCCCAAAAAACACCCTCCGACAGGCCTGTTTCCGAAGTTAAAACTTCACCGGTCAGTTTCATGGCGATATAATCTCCCGGGAGCATCATCTTGTGGATCCGCTTGTAGTTCTCCTTTTCGTTTTCCTTTACCCATTTAAGTTTGGAGGCTGTGAAATTACCCGGAGAATTTAAAAGATGGGAAAGACAATATTCACTTCCCAAGGCAGAAAAAGCTTCGTTGCCGATGTCCACTGCCCGGCTGTCACACCAGATAATGGAGGGCCGGATAACCTGGTAATGCTTGTCCACCAACACCAGGCCGTGCATCTGATAAGAAATGCCTATCCCTTTGACTTCCCCTTTTTTGATACCCGCTTCCGCCACTACCTTTTGGGTGGTTTCCACAATATATTTCCACCAGGTATCCGGGTCCTGCTCTGCCCAGTCCCTGTGGGGGGATTGGATGGCCATTTCCTCCTTTGGCAGACCCACCGAAGTCAGAACTTTTCCGGTTTCCGCATTCAATAAAGTGGTTTTGACAGAAGAACTGCCGACATCATATCCAATAAGTAACTGTCTCATTATTCAGGGGAGGTTATTTTACTACCAAAAAACAATATATAAAGCGGCAAGAATCCCTGCGATCAGGGTCGCCCCAATCTTGAATTTGGTGCTGGTGGTAAACAGGTCTTTGGTAATCTCTATTCCTTTTGGATGATCTTTACCTTTGCCTTCATAAAGGCTCACAGCTATGATTACGGCAGAAATGATAAGGAACACGATACCCATTCTGTCTATGAAAGGCAGACCGGGAGTAAGGAATTTAAATGCTGTAGAAAGCGGAATGGTCAAAGCCGCTGCAGTGAGCGCTGCATTGGCGGTGGTTTTTTTCCAGAAAAATCCAAACACAAAAATGGCAAACACGCCGGGGGATATAAATCCCGTATATTCCTGGATATACTGGAAGGCTTGATCCAGCTGCCTGAGCGCAGGAGCCACGACCGCTGCAATGACAAAGGCCAACACGGCGGTAATCCGGCCTACCCTTACCTGTTTCTTTTCTGATGCGTTTTCGTCAAAAAAGTTCTTATAGATATCCAACGTGAAGATCGTAGAGGTACTATTGGCCATAGAGGCCAATGAGGATACAATGGCAGCCGTCAAAGCCGCAAATGCCAGGCCCTTAAGCCCTGTAGGCAACAGCTGCAACAAAGTCGGATAAGCCCTGTCTGATTTGATGATACCCGATTCGGGATCGGTCATGGATGAAATAAAGCCAACGTCCATTCCCTCTTTGACAATCACATAAGCCGCTATCCCCGGGATAACCACGATCAAAGGCATCAAGAGTTTAAGAAACCCGGCGAAAACCATCCCTTTTTGGGCTTCATTCAGAGATTTGGCTGCCAATGCCCTTTGGGTAATGTACTGGTTAAAACCCCAATAATTGAGATTGATCACCCACATACCGCCAATTAAAACACTGATGCCCGGGAGATCCAGATAAGCATCCCTTACACCCCCGCTGCCATCCGGAATCATCATTTCCCCTTCCTGAATGATCATTTTAAAATGGGAAGGCGCCTCAGACAACAATGTGGTAAATCCGGACAGGACATTGCCCTCACCTACCATGGAAAGTGCCAGATAGGTCGTAGCCAAACCACCCACCACCAAAAAGAAAACCTGCACCACATCGGTCCAGGCTACGGCTTTAAGTCCACCATAGATGGAATACAGCATCGCAAAAACCGCCAAACCGGTGATCCCGTAGCCAAGAGGAACACCAAGTATGGTGTCCAGACTAAGGGCTCCCAAATATAATACGGAAGTAAGGTTCACAAATACATAGACCAACAACCAAAATACAGCCATCACCGTTCTCACGCGGCTATCATAGCGTTTCAACAGAAACTGCGGCATGGTACTGATTCCCTCTTTAAGGTAAACGGGGAGAAAGAAAATAGCCACTATAATGAGCGTGGCAGCAGCCATCCATTCGTAGGTGGAGATGGCCAGCCCCAATGCAAAACCGGATCCGGACATGCCTATGAACTGCTCAGCGGAAATGTTGGATGCAATCAAGGAAGCGCCGACTGCCCACCAAGGGAGGGCTTTGCTGGCAAGAAAGTAATCATTGGAATCTTTGATGTGCCCCTTTTTCTCCCTGGAAACAATATAACCAAGCAGGATGATCAACAGGCAGTACCCAATAAAGATAGTCAGGTCTAAGGCGGTAAAATTCATGTAATATTATTTAATGGGTTTAGGTTTGTCAACGCTTAATGGCCTTCAGTGAAAAACAATGGTGCAATATAGTCAATTCAGTTTTTTTAAAAATAAAATTATTTAGAAAGTGTCTTTCCCCACCTCCCTTTTCAGTTCCAAGCTCCTATTGACCTGAACTCAACCCTGATTATCGAAGATTTTAAACAGGGGCAAAAACCCGCCTAGCGGGTGGAATTATTCCTGAGCGTTTTTGCGGTGAACCAAACAAAACCAGGACAAAATCGAATCGAAAGTTAAAAAAGATCCTTCAAAACCCGCTGCGCAGCATGGTACCCACACATGCCGTGAACGCCGCCGCCAGGAGGAGTGGAAGAAGAGCAGATATAAATTCCCTTCGCGGAAGTCCGGTAAGGAGACAGTCTGAGCGCAGGCCTGGTAAAAATCTGAGTGAGGTCCTGTACCCCTGCATTGATATCCCCGCCGATATAATTGGGATTATATGCTTCCATATCCAGGGCATTGAAAGCATGTTTTCCCACTATTCTTTTTTTAAATCCCGGTGCGTATTTTTCAATTTGGTTTTCCATTACCGGTATCAGGTCTCTGGTGGATCCGGCGGGAACATGACAATATGCCCAAACCGTATGCATGCCTTCAGGCGCCCTGGTATCGTCAAAGAGGCTTTGCTGTGCCACCAACATATAGGGGTTATCCGTATAACGGCCTTTCCAGATCACGGATTCTGCATGGGCAATGCTTTCCAGGGAACCGCCTAAATGAACTGTGCCCGCCTGAGTCGGTTCGGGAGCCTGCCAGGGGATAGGCCCGTCTAAGGCAAAATCAGCCTTAAAAACACCCATACCATACCTGTACCTGTTTAATTGCCACCGATACAAAGGCGAAAACCGTTTGCCTGCAATATCCATCAACTGCCTGGGCCCGACATCCAACAACACGGCCGTTGCAGCAGGCAGTTCATCGATCGTCTTGACCATCCACCCCGTATGTATCTCTCCGCCCAACGCTTTGAAATACGCCGCCAAAGCTTCTGCAAGAGCATTTGAACCTCCTTTGGCCACGGGCCAGCCTCTTGCATGACCGGAAGCCAACAAAACCAGGGCAATGGCTGAAGTGGCCCAATTATCCAAAGGCTGTATGCCGTGGGCCGCCATTCCTGCCCAAAGCCCCTTGGTCTTATGCTCCTTAAAAGTCCCGGCTAGGGCCGTGGCCGGCTTAATGGCTTTCCATCCAAACCGGCTAAACCCCATTGGCTTCTTGGGAAACCTCAAAGGAGCCAGTATATCGGCCGACAGGTTTTCCCAGTCCTCCACGATGGGCCCCATAAGATCCAGGTAGGCGTTGCTATCCGCCCCGAGACCAGAGGCGGTTTTCTCCAGGGAAGTATATAACGCTGCTGAAGTCCCGTCCTCAAAAGGGTGCGCGGCCAATACTTCCGGCTGTATATATTCCAGCCCGTATTTTTTTAAGGGAAGGGATTTAAAAAAGGGGGCAGCAACAGCCAAAGGATGCACGGCAGAACATACGTCGTGTTTAAAACCGGGCAAGGTAAGTTCCAAAGTCCTCATTCCTCCCCCTAGGGTATCCTTGCCTTCAACCAAAAGTACTTTCAAGCCTTTTTGTTGCAAAACAATAGCCGCTGCCAATCCATTTGGCCCTGAGCCCACTACCACTGCATCATAATTGGACATACTTTTCCTACATTTACCCACAAGGATAACAACAATTACTCTTCCAAAACCAAGATCGACAAGAATTTTGTTCAGACTCCCTGCTTTTCCAAGTCGCGCGGATCATGTTTTTCCGCCAATATGGTCAAAGCACCAACCAATTTGTCCAGGTCAGCCAACCGGGTATATACATGGGGAGAGACCCTCACACAGTGGATGTTTTCATAACTTATAGGAGAAGTATGGATTTTAAACCTGGCCAACAGGTTTTGTTCCAACCTTTGGGGCGTCATATTTTCCAGGGATACGCCGGCAATGGCGCAGCTGTACTCCGGCTTCAGCGAGGTATGGATACGGACACCCGGAATCTTGACGGCCTTTTCGGCCCAATAATTTTTCAGAAAACGTATTCTTTCCTCTTTTCTTTTGGCACCTATTCCATTGTGAAAATTCAGGGCTTCCCCTATCCCCTGTTCCAGCGGAAAACTTCTGGTCCCCAAAGTTTCAAACTTTCGGATATCTGTACTTTTCGGATCACCATTGCAGAGCAGTGGCCAGATTTTACCAATCTTTTCTTTTTTGACCCACAACATACCTGTTCCGATAGGTGCTGACAGATATTTATGGAGACTGGTGCCAAAATAATCCCCTTCCAGGTCCGGAATTTTGAAATCCAACAATCCAAAGGAGTGTGCACCGTCCACAATCACCTCAATTCCGTGTTCATGGGCCATCCGGCAGATTTTTTTTACCGGCATGATCTGACCTACCCAGTTGATCACATGGGTGACATGGATGATTTTGGTTTTGGGGCTGATGGCTTCCCTGTATGCGGCCACGATGGTGTCATCATCCTCTATAGGAAAATCGAAAAGCAGCTGCTTGTATACAATTCCCTCCCTTTGGGCTCTTTGATGCCAGGCCTGCATCATATTGGGATAATCCTGCTTGGAGCCTATCACCTCGTCTCCTTTTTGGAGGTCCAAACCGTAAATTACGGTATTGAGCGCTTCCGTGGCATTTCTGTTGATGGCCACTTCTTCCGGATCACAACCCGCCAACAAGGCCAGTTTCTCTCTTACCGGCTCCCTTCCCTGATCCAGGATCCGCCACATGTAATAGGACGGCGCCTGGTTGGAAAGCTGATTGTACCGTTCCACCGCCTGTTGGACCACAAGCGGGCTCGGCGACACACCCCCATTGTTCAGATTCATGACAGGGGAAGAGCTGGCGGTATACCCTTGTTGGATCATGGACCAATAATCTTCATTTTCCGCCATTTCCAGATCGGAAATCCCGGCATATTGGAGGTTTTTTGCCTCCCAATCCGCCGCGTATAGCTGGTTGAAAAGGCTGTATGCTGAAAAGGCACCCCCCATCAAGGCGGTACCTCTTTTAATAAAGGATCTGCGGGAATTGGAACGGTTCATGACAGAAGAAATAAGTGAAGGGAAACGCAAGTTGAACCATCAACTCGCCCCAATTTTTAAAAATAAAGCATAATCCCGATCATTACAACAAACATTCTATCAACGGCAATATTCAATGTACCCTTATTTATTTGCCGGATTCAGGGAAATAAGTGAATTTTGCACTGGTAAAATATGGAAATAAACCCATGAGAGATATCAAATTGGTGGAAGTCAGGTCTGAGCTGGCGGCGGGTACCCGGGGAGCCAGCCTGGGGGTAGATGCATTGAAAGTGGCCAGCCTCGACAAAAAATCCAACTTCTTCAGCCGGTTTGATCCTATCAACGTGCCGGATGCCAACAATTACCTGTGGCGGGACAACCAGCATCCCTATGCCAACTACATTGATGGGGTATTCGAAGTTATCCACAACGTATATGTGGCTGTCAGGGAATTACGGCAGAAGAGAAAGTTTCCCATCATTTTGGCCGGTGATCACGCTACCGCCGCGGGAACCATCATGGGCATAAAGGGAGCCCACCCAGAAAAAAGACTGGGGGTCATCTGGATTGATGCGCACGCCGATCTGCATAGCCCGTACACCACCCCCTCGGGAAACATGCACGGCATGCCCCTGGCTATGTGCCTGGGTTTTGATAACCTGGATTGCCGCATCAATGATCCACTTCCCGGTACAGTAGCTTACTGGGAAAAAATAAAAGCGATTGGAGGTAGATCTCCCAAAATTCTGCCGAACGACCTTGTTTTCATCGGGGTAAGGGATACCGAAAAGCCGGAAAATTATTTGATTCAACAATTCGGAATCAAAAATTTTTCCATTGGTGAGCTGCGGGAAAAAGGGGTAAGCAGCATTGCCCAACAGGCCCTGGAACATTTAAAGGACTGTGATCAAATTTACATCTCATTTGATGTGGACAGTCTGGACACCACCATTTCCCTGGGTACCGGCACACCTGTCCCCGGTGGATTATTGGTGGATGAAGCCATAGACTTGAATACAGAACTGATCAAAGACAAACGGGTATGCTGCTGGGAAATCGTTGAAGTAAACCCCACTTTGGATACCGAAAACGTTATGGCGGAAAACGCTTTTGATATTTTAGAAGCTACCACCCATTCTTTGGTGGCTCATTTTTGATCCGATAAAGCCTGCCATTGACATCAAACTGCATGTTATGGAAACAAAAACGGGGTATGGCTTGACATGTCGGCGGCATTAAGACAGCTTTCCCACCCATTATCCGGGCCCGTATGAATAGATGCGCGCAAATTTTTCCACATTGGGATAAAGATGGTTTTCATCAAGCGCCTCTGTTGCAGAAAAAAACCTGATTTCTGTGCATTCAGTTGACGGGATGAAATTTAAACCGGCCAACCGGGTTTCATAAAGAACATTGGCGACGAATACGCCTTTGGGGTTTAGTGAGGTAAAAAAATAACAAGGTTGATCCGCTATGTAAAGGGTTTCCAGGCCCATTTCCTCTTTTATTTCCCTTTTGAGCGCTTCATGGGGGGTTTCCCCGTGGTCCAATCCACCCCCAGGCAATTCCCAAAGCCCGTTGTCCTCTTTGACGAGCATGAACCTTCCTCCATCGTCCAGCACAAGTGCTTTGACGCTTACTCTGTAAAAACATTCCAGTAAATGGTCCATTAGGTCTTTTTCATTTACCACTGACGGTTTTAAGAAGATTGTTTGTCCAGCCAGACCACCTTTTGCTCCGGCGTGTGACTCTGTCCGATAATTTCCCTGTAAAGCTTCGGCCTCCTGGCTTTTTTATACCTGTGCCCTCCTGCCTGCGTGAGCTTTTCAGGTGTGATCGTAGCCACGGCCAGGTCATCCCCCAGCTTCCTGCATTCAGCGATAATATCCCCAAAAGGATCCAGGATCATCGAACACCCGTTTTTCAATTGATCGTCATCCATGCCGATCGGATTGGAAAAGACCGCGTAAATCGCATTGTCATAGGCCCTTGCCGGGAGCCATTTCATCAGCCATGCCCGGCCTTTCATCCCATCAAACTCCAATCTCAATGAAGTGGGGTCTTTTTCTCTGTTTTCCCATAACGCCGGATCCACGAACCCGGCTCCCGGTCTGGTAGACGGGGTACACATGGTGACATGGGGCATAAAAATGATATCCGCGCCCAACAGGCTGGTGGCCCGGACATTTTCGATGATGTTGTTGTCATAACAGATCAAAATGCCACATTGCCATCCCTTGATCTCGAATAGGCAATACCCTTTTCCGGGAGTGATGTGAGGATTGATGAAGGGATGCAGTTTATGGTGCTTGGCTACCAAGCCGTTTTTGTCCACACATACATACGCCTTGTAGATGTTTTCTTCCCGGTCTCTTTCAAATAACCCAGCCAAAACGATGATGTCATGGGCGGCCGCAATTTCCCGGAGTTTTTCTACGCTGGGACCTTCCGGCACGTATTCCGACAACTGCAGCAACTGGGATTTACTGAGGTTCCTCGCAAAGGTGTACCCGGTAATAGAACATTCATGAAAAGCGATCACGTCAGCACCTTCATCAGCCGCTTGCTTGGCCATCCGGTTGATGATCTCCAGGTTATGGTTTTTATCACCGCTTTTGTTTTCAAATTGGGCAGTCGCTATTTTTAGATTTTCCATTTCATCTGTTTATAATTGTTTTTTTAAGGTCAGATAGCCTGTCCCGGACTTGATCCGGGAGAATCTCGCATGTTTTATAATCATCCCAGTTTGTGACGATCTCGTCATGCTTGATTTCATATGATTATAATTGTTTTTCAGTGGCCATATGGAATCTCACAATCTATAATCATCCCAGTTTGTGACGATTCCGTCATGCTCGGTTTCATTGGTTTAGGTTTAAAGGCTCAAATTTAAAAAGGGCAGGAATTATTTTTGACGGGCCACATCCCATATGGCTTCCAACAGGGAATGTTCCCCCGCTCCATCTGCCTGGATGTGCCAAATCATCACACCGGCGGCCCCTTTTTCCCTGGCAAATTCCGCCTTTCTGCGGATGAGTTGGGGACCGTTATAATACAGGGTTCCGCCTTCCGGGAAGGAAATTTCATCACCCAAATGGGCATCCGGATAGGTGGAGATTATTTGATGGTAACGCAGGGAGCCTGGCGCTCCCGGACCGAATCCATAACCATAAAAAGGAAGGCCTATCAAAAGCTTGTCAGCCGGTACCCCTCTTTTCACGTGATAGTATTCAAAATCTTCCCCCACCATGGAATAAGGGGAATGCTGTCCCGGCTTGTCCAGGTTCCAGGGACCTGTCTTGTCATAAGACATGATGTTGATATAATCATACAGTGCCAGTGTTTCGTCTGCAATATTGTCCCCGTTCCAGCTTGCCAGGGCTGCGGTCATCAATTTTCCTTCGGATTTTAACCTATCCGAAAGTTCCTTGACAAAGGCGGGGTAATGCTCATTGATCAGCGCATTTTCCAGATCCACGTCTACCCCGTCAAAATCATACTCCGTAGTAAATGCCATGATTTCATCGATCCACACCTGCCTTTTTTCAGGAGTGAGAAACTCGCCCAGATATTCGGGAGGGCCTCCCCCTCCAATAGAAATATACACCCTTGTCTGATTCTCCTTCGCCTTTTTGACAATAAAATGGAAGATATCATCCCTTTCTATTTTACCGGTATGATCCGGTTGTATAAAGGCCAGGTTAATGTCTGTGAATTTGGAAAAGTCTGTTGTATGATAGCCCAGCCTCCAGTTGGAATAGCTAAAAAGGTATCCCAGGACCCTGAAATCGTCTTCGGCCAAAGCGTGATTTTCCTGATCATTGTTCCTTCCGACGCAGGCCAGCAAGAGCATTATAATGATGGATAATGATTTCATCTGCTGTAGATTTTATAGTTAAATTCCTTTTTATTAAGTTACTTTTCGCTGTTCTACTATTTTTGTTTTATGTGCGGAAATTTGTCTTTGACCAAGTTCAGCTCGATTCCATATTCCAAATAGGCTTTTAGCCCGTCCAATACGGTCGTAAATCCTCCTGTGTTGTCTTTTATTGCGGCGATTAGATCGTCACCTGTTTGGCTAAATCCGTAATTTTTGATAACCACATAAGTGGTCCCGTCCGTCAAAGCTGCAAACTCAAAATCTACCGTGGTTGCAGGTTCATCCCATTCAATGGAGATTTTTTCGTTCGGTACGATTTCATTCACTTTTACATCACCCGATACATTGTACATTTCCCAGTCCCAGGTGACGGTCTTGCCGACTTCAAGTTTTCCGTTTGATTTTGTAAACCAGAACTTAGTGGTAATGGTTGGATCAATAAAGGCCTGGAAAACTTCTGATACAGGCTTTCTTATCATCATTTGACATTCTACGGTAGGTACTTTCCTTTTTTCCATACTGTATTCCTATTCATCTGTCAATTGGGTTTTTCCGTGATTGTTAGCAATAAATTCTGACTAATATGAAGAAAAACCCTCAAACTGGGCTGGTTTTGAAGCCCTGGCCTTGGTTAGGCAAACCGAATTTACCGATTTGTTTTCGAATACACTTAATAAGGACAGACAAAACTCTCCGGGATACCGTAATTTCTGCCTCATTTTTGCTCATAAGTGCCGTTAAAAACCTGAAATTGTAACCGGGATAGGGGATTTCTATCCGGATGTCGATAAGGCTTCTTCTTGCATCACCCCTCTTGAGACAAGCGATCTTGCTCTCCTTAAAAGAACAAATGCAATTACAGCAACCCAAATCATGAAGATGCCGATGTTGACGCGTTCCCATATTCCAATAGTAGGTGTAGGGCCATTAATGGGGATATTCGGAGCTTCCAAAAAGGTCAACGCGCCAAAGACAATATGCAGCCCTATGGAAATGATGGTATATAGGCGGAACCGCTTTCCTAAAGCCCTTGCTCCCAGTCCCATGAAGAGCCACATAAAGACAATGGTTACCAACGCCCAAACAATATGCAACGTATCCGTTAAGGTGGGTTCGTTACCCCGCATGTGCATGGGAGGCCAGTAGAAGTTAAAAACACAATACGCGAGTATTAAGCTCCCCACCAAACGCAATGAACGGTTTCGTTCTGCTGATTGCAACACCCCCCACCCAAATGCACTCAGAAGCAAGGGATACGGCAGCGCAAGCAACACCCATAAAATTCGGGTAGGAGCATTTATTGCGGACAACTCACTCACCGTATAAGATACTGGACTGTAGCCATCGTATTGCGTCGGCACATATATATTTATAGCAATATACCACAGCGAAGCAAGTATCCCACAGATGAGTAAACCCTTTTGCAACTTCGCTGTGGCATTTCGCAGAGCAATTAGTGGAATGGCAACCACCCAGCCTATTAACACAGGAATGCCCCACATAGCGTGGAGCCAATGCAATTCCTGCAGAATAACAATTTCTACCACAAACCAGATAGACAGTCCAGCCAAAGCCATTCCTGCCAAGAACCAGTCTTTATTCGCTCTCCGAAGGACAGAAACAAAAGCAGATGCATTCAATATGCCTAATCCGAAAAGGATCATACCAGGAATATGGAAATCACGAAAGGCTCCATGCATGATATCAACCGGCATGTCCATCAACCGGCCGTCAGGAGAGGCAATAAGGAGTATACTTCCCGTCAATGCGCCAGCGGCTTCGTAACCTATCACAATGAGCAAAATAATCCGCTGCCATGCAGGTTGGCTAACTATATATGCCTGTAACTTCCTTACCATGATGCACGGTTATTGTTGATTCCATTTATAATTTGATGTAACCAGTTCGATAATAGATAAATTTATTCCATTTACCGGTGGGTGAATATGATTTTCATCATACCCATTTAAAGTTAATGATCATCACCTGCAAGAAATTGATGCTAATCAAACGTTTCAAACCTTTTATTGAAGTTTCTTCAATCATATCCAACATATTCAACATGTAGTCCTCTAAACCTTTATTGGGTCATAGGAATGGATTTGCTATAACTTGGCAAGCATTTGAAACGGTTTTTTAAGGGGACCTTTTCCCGCCCCATCAAGATGTGCCCTGAAAAAAACCTTTTTAGGGATGTATCCCCCATACAAGCCGATAATACCGTGCTAAAAAGACCAAAAAACGAAATTAAAACGGAAAATTTGGTGTGATTTTTTGGATAAAAGTGAGGAAACGTTGACCAAAGAATTTGTTTTAGTTTGGTACACTATATTAAGTTGTTCATCCCTACGCTCAACCGCCGACCCTGGGCAGGGCGAGGAAATCGACCACGCTGTCATGGACTGAGGTGAGCGCAGGGAAGTTTTTCAACTTAATGTCATCAGGAGGGCTCTCCCGGTTCCGCCACGTCTTTGAATAAGATCATGTCCAAAATCCGCGAGGACGCCCCCGGGTAGAAGCCATTCTCGTGCTCAAAGTCACTTGGGTTTTTCCAGGTTCTGAACAGCATATCATAGATGGAAATATCCGAATAATTGTAAGCATGAATACCCCGGGCATGGTGCAGGGCATGGGCCTCCGGTCTCTGGACAAGATATCCCAGCCAGACGGGTGTACGGATATTGCTGTGCTGAAACATCGAAAAGAAGGTATTGACAAGCATGATCAGGGTCGCCGCTTGCGGGGTGAATCCCGCTACCAAAACCAACATCAGGCTGCCCAGCGCCGTAAAGCCGACCATGTCCAAAGGGCTGAAGAAAAAGGCCCCGAAACTGTCCAGTCGTTCGGCGCTGTGGTGCATCTGATGAAATACTTTCCAAAGTACCCGGCTCCGGTGCATGGAGCGGTGCCAGAAATATACGCCCAACTGGTAAAGCAGCACCCCAGCCACTGTGCCCCAAAGTGTTTCCAGCGCGGTGAGGTCAAACAACTGATAACCTGAGAGGTAACCGTCCCATATTAAAGGAAGGTAGGTGGACAGGTAAAAGAAAACCATAAAGGCAAATAGTCCCTTAAGTTTCCAAAATCTCACTTCGGGAAGCGCGCGTGCAGGAAGCAAGGCTTCCCAGAGCATGAGTCCCACGTACATTGCGATGACCACCAAGCTTATCGGGTCAAGCAAAATCTCAAAAGGTGTAGGCATTATTTTGATGTTTAAATTGTTGGAAATTCTATTTTGAAACTACCGGGCCGCAAAGACTGACCGGTGGTATTTCCGCCATAAAGGAGGAGAAATAAGGATTTTGCCTGATATTTTGGTAGGCAATGTCCCATTGGCGGATGGCACAGGAGGGATCCAGCCGGGTGGCTTCCAGGAAAGCCTTTGCCGCCTCGCGGTAGTTGAACCCATAGGTCAGGTTGATGTCCCGGTTGAGCAGGTGTTGGACCAGCGTGATGCTGATCTCCACTTGGTAATCACCCAGGTTATCAAACAAAGGAGCTTGCAGGTCTTTTGTATCCTCTTTTCCCCCGCAGGACAAAAAAAGATGGCCCGCGACCGTACAGGTAAAAATGAATGCAATAATGATTCTCATAAGTAAATGAATTTAAAATTAGACTTGTCCCGTAAAAGTAATGGACACAGCACGTTACGACTTTGCTCAAAAGTTTAACTTTTTTGTTTATTGGCTGCTAAAAAGGTTGCAAAAGGATCAAGGGTAGGGACGGGCGATTTACGCTGGTCCAAAATCGTCCGTCCCTATGGCACTTGGGGAGAAGGGTACACTTTTTGGGCGGCCCGTAGGTTGAAACCTGCGGTGATCAGATCGCCCGTGCCTATGGCACTAACAAGGAGTTCGGGCTCCAGCGGAGCCTCGTTTTATTGCCCGATTCAATATGACAAAATAGGGTTATTTCAACTGGTAGCTGGTACTTCTACCGCCCGAGGTTTCTTTTTGTAATATATCCTTGTCTATCAGGTCGTTGATATCTCTAATTGCGGTATCCTTTGAACACCTTGCAATTTTTGCCCATTTAGAAGAAGTCAATTTCCCTTCAAATCCGTCCAGCAGTCTATTTAATAGTTTCTTCTGTCTCTCATTTTATAATGGTCTTTGGATGTTTGTTCCATAAATCAGCTCGCCGCACCTAAAAATTATTCGCTGCATTTTTTGCATCGATTATGGGGTTTTTTCGTTGCACTTGCTGCTATTCTGTTTTTTTAACGGCAACAATCGATTGGTAACTTCGAGCGTTTTTTCATCCCGGCACAACGCCAAACTTCCCGCCCATAATCTATCCAAATCAGGTTGGCTGAAGGTGAAGTATTTCTGCTTCATCTCTTCGAACCTGTTCTTTTTCCATGTGATTAATTTGCCGGACCTTTGCAGGCTTTCCTCCCGATTTTCCAGGAACAGCGGAGCCATTACTTTTCCACACGTTTCAATGGAAATAAATGCTCCGAAGAGCTTCGCCAGTCTCGCCATAATTTTCATTCCTGACGGGATAATGTTGATTTGATCCGTCCAGACAGTTTTATGAACCCGGAACCCGATAAATGAGACATTTCCATGTTTATTCCTGCTATAAAAATGGTGCAATTGCACCATGAACATTCTCTTTGCGGCCATGGCTTGATGAATGGCCTTTTCATAACTCCATTTACGGGTCATTTGCATATCATCCCACCGTATTTTCCCAAATTCGGTAACATTAAAAATGACCCGGCCTCCTTTTTTGGAATTTTCCAGCAGTGAGAGTAAGTTTAAGGTAAAGAGGAATTGGGACAGGTAGTTTACCTGAAAATGCGAATCCATACAGTCCTGTGTTTCAATACGTGTTTTAGCATAGCCTATTCCCGCATTGATGAACAGGCCATCGAGGTGGTGATGCTGATTTTCAATTTCACCAATGACTTTCTTGACATCCGCTAATTTGGAGAGATCACATTGTACCATAGAAATTTTTGCGTTTTTCGAAAAACCCTGAAGTTCTTTCATTGTAACCCACCCCGATTCTTCCGATCTACACAAAAGGATAATTTCATGGACTTGGCTAAACCCTGCCAATGCCATGGCAACGCCTTTTCCCATTCCCTTGGAAGCTCCTGTTATAAGTATTTTCATGGTCACTGCTTTAATGGACGATAGATTTGAAAAATATACTATGACGATGCCGTATGATTTTACCCTAAAACTCCGCCCTAAACCGCTAGATAGCAAGTTCAAACAACCTTTTAAAGGGACCTTTTCCCGTCCCATCATGCGGTACTACTGTAAAAACATTTTCCCACATATAAACCGATAATCCCATGCTAAAAATACCCAAAACCAAAATTAAAGCGAAAAATTTAGCATGTTTTTTGGGTAAAAGCGGGGGAAAAATCGCTGACCAATGAATTTGGGTTAGTTGGGTATCATATGCTTAAGTTGTTCATCCCTACAGTCCCCTCAGCGCAGCTGGGAAGTCGAACATGCTGTCGTGTATTGAGGTGAGCGGTGACCTCCCGTTAGAGCCTGTCCGGCGTTATAAGGAGGTTTGGGGCGTGTAGGGAATTTTCTTAACTTAATGACATGGAATCCCTCCTTCACAAGGTGGAAGCTTTTAGCCCTTCCGTTGACAGTTATAATCCTCACGTTAATACTGCCGTGAACCATATATTTTACGATTCATTCGTAAGAATTCGTGGAATTCGTGGACTTTTCAAATGTCTACCTCTCTTTTTTTATACTGAAGCGGAGAAGTGCCGTACTTTTCTTTAAAAACCCGGCTGAAATGGGACAGGTTTTCGAATCCACTGACAAAGGCCACATCGCTAACACTTTTCCCGCTCGTATCCAATAACAGTTTGGCGTGTTCCAGCCTTTTTTGTGTAAGCCATTTCCCGGGGCTGGTGTTATAATATTGCTGGAATTCCGTTTTAAAGGCAGAGACGCTGCGATGGGCCATCCGGGCAAACTGGGTGATGGTCAGGTTAAACATGTAATTCGCATCCATCACCTCCCATAAGGGGATTTTTTGCTGGTCCATGATGCTGTTGACATAGGCCAGCAGACCGGCATTGACGGGGTCCAGAAAGATGTTGAAAAGCAGCTCTTTGAACTTGAGTTCCAACAAACCCTCCGCAGGCGGGAGTTTCTGCTTAAAGTAAGGGAGGATGCTGTAAAAAAAAGCCTTTGTGGTCTCGTTGACGTTTATTTCCATTAGCATATCCCGGGGAGGCTCGGGCAGATTGGTCAGGGGCAGGTACTGACGGTACTCATTGAATACCTGCCGGAAAAAATCATCCTGAAAATAAAAAGCCAGCACCTCCCAGCCCACCACATCGGGCAACTCCTGGAGATAGGCGGTTTTCCGGGTAAGCAGGCAGGAATGCTTGCCAAGGGTCCAGGACTTTCCGCTGTGGTGCATGGTCCTGCTACCGCTAAGGGTAAACATGATCTCATTATAATGAGAAAACAACTGGACATGTTTGTCCACTTGGGGACACCGGTAATACAAAAACAGCGCGTCTTTTACCGCCAATTGCCTAAAAGTATGTGGATCGGCTACCGTGTCGTCGTAATTATTGTAAACAATCCCCATATCATTCAGAAAATCAAGTAAATAGCCAGGTTAATTTAAGAAATTTTTCTTGAATAAAATAGTGTACCATTGCGGCGGTGAACAATTTTACGGCTGTGTTTTCCAATGTTATTTTTCAGTGGTGGACCATATGGTTTATTGCGAATGAATGAATTGTCTTTCAACATATTCAGCCATTTCCTGAAAGCCAGACAGGACGCTCCTCTGAACTGGAAAAATGATGAGTTCCTCTCAATATGTTTTGGGTTGAAAGTTGGTTTTTTTCTAAGTTTATTCTTATTTTTATTAGATTGGTTATTAGGGTCATGCCTTTTCAGGCGGAGTTTTTGAACCGGTGTTTTTAGCATAATAAAATTCCGGTAGCATTGGATGTACCCCATATCGGGGAGGGTTTTTTGATCGCACAGCTATGGAGGAAAAGAAAGAAAGTACTCCAAAAAAAATGAAGCGCAGTGAACGGAAGCCCAAAGCCCGGGCCGGGGAAATGCTATCGCCCCGTGAATACCTGGTCGTGGCCCTGGTGGGATTTATCCTTTCGATAGGGCTGGCGGTGCTTTACGTACTGTATATAGTGGAGAGGGTGGATGAGTTGAATGATTTGCGCTTTTACTATTTGATCCTGGTACTTTTTGGACTTGCGGCCAGTGCGGTTCTTTTTGGCGCAATGAACTCCTATGCCAGTCTTCAGGGAGAACATTTGGGCAAGCAGTTTCAACTGACCGGACCGGTCGTGGGGGTGGGACTGGTTGTTTGGTTTGGGCTACATCCCCCCGGTATCGTTGCCGAAAATACACTTACCGTTCGCGTATTTGACCGGAATGGAGCGTCTGTTTCCCAAGGAACCGTTGCTCTTTATCTGAACCAGTATATCCGGGACCAGTCCATCGATACCAGAGGGCAGGCCTTGTTTACAGAGCTTCCGGCCCGCAAATCTTCCGAGAAGGTGAAAATTGAAGTTTCCAGTCCTGGCTATAAGAGGGTTCAGTTTGACACCGTATTAAAGCATTCCACTGTCATGGAGCTGAAGCTTGAACTGAATCCTGTTATCCTGATCTCCGGCCGTGCAAAACGGGCCAACGAGAATCCCATTCCGGATGTGGAGATCCATGTGGACGGAACCCGTTACGCTGTCCGCTCGACCACCGATGGGACCTACACCCTCAGGCTGGAGGAATACACGCTTGGGGACAAGGTGACCATTACCAGCAGTCATCCCCGATTTGAAGATAAAACGGTACCACTCCAGATCACAGATCCAGAGATCGGGAATGTAGATTTTGTACTGAACCCCATAGACAATTAACCCGCTTTTATCATGAAGACTTTTCTGGTACTTCTCGTGACCGTGCTCTACCTTCCGGCATTGGTAGCCCAGGATGTGATCATCAAAGGCAGAGTGACCTGTATCGTGCAAGCTCCCAGTTCCACGAAAGGGGCTGAAAACGTGATCGTGGTACCCTCTTTTGTGCCATCCCAATCCACCATTACGGCTACCAGTCCCACAGGCTACTTCGAGTTCAACACCCGGACGGATCTTTCCCTGCTACAGGACAAACAGGTCAACGTCTACCTGGTTTCGGGTTGTAGAGACTGCAGGGAGTCGGTGTACAGGCTCTTTGTCTCAGAAGATCAGGACCGCCAAAACAAAGACGATTCCAAATCCTACGTGACCATCAGCAGATGGAAGACCCAACAGGCGTGCCTTCAACTGGAAATGCCACCTTTGGTCGCAGACAGCCTTCTGACGGTCATCGTACAGCAAACAGAGGAGGATTTGTCAGAACTGGGTGCGGCGACAGTTGCTTCAGGTACACCCGCGCTGCTTAATTTGCTGACTTCCATTGCCTCTGTGGGGCCCTATTCTGCAGGAGGCACTTTTTTAGCGAGTGGACTGGATCCGGGAAAAATCTCCTATGGGGAATTTCTGTCCGCATCGGCGCTCTATCATACCGGAAATATGGGGTTTAACTTCTCTCCGGGAAGGGATTTTTCCGAAGCGGCATTTTGGAACCCATCAGCCTTGGCTTTCAGTCCCGCACAGGGACAAGTCAGCCTTTTCACCAATATAAAAAATCAGGTGAAACTGGGCGGACATTACCGTCTGAATGAACGCATCTCCATCGGCGTGGGGGGAATTCTGGTGAGTCAGGATGAGTTTCGTGATGCGACTTACATTCGCAGTCCGGGTGAGCCGGACGATGAAAGGGTGAGAATAGACTCCACACACAGAAAACTCAGGGAGATCGCTGCCCAGATCAGCCCCTCCTTTAAAGTGAACAAGCAGTTGAGTGCGGGTGTCTCCCTGAAGTCGGTTTGGCAGGATTTTGATATTCCCGATTTGCTTGAATTGATTCCCGACACGAACGGAGAATTTTACGACATAAAGATCAAGCGTCAGGTGTTTGACTTGGATCTGTCCCTGAGCTATAAGCCTACCAAATTTTTGCAATTGGGTCTCAATGCCATGAACCTGCTGGATTCGGAACTCTATTCCGATGCCTTCCTTCCGGGTAATGAAAATCCCCCCGTCAGAGGTACCAGGGCCCTGGGCTTGGGAGCCAATTACAAATGGGTCAGGTTCAATTTTGGAGCGGATGTGATCCTGGACGAAAATGGAATATATGACGCTGCTTTTGGCGTGAACTACATTCCCATGAATGACGTCCTGATCTCCGCAGGGATTTCTGCCCTGCAAAAAAGTCATTCCCTTTCCGTCCGGCTGAGAAACTTCAGATTGGCTTATGTCGATGACAGGCAGTGGTTGATCAATGAACAGCGGAAAGGCCGTTCCGGAATGCTGAACGGACGTTTATATGGGGGCTTTACCTTTACATTCTGAACGGTCTCATCATACCTGTCTCCACCTCCTCCCCCACCCAATTGGAATGGCAGCATCAGGGATTATGGGAACAGCTGACGCCAGACCCGTCGTTAGCTACTGGTCTTTTTTTCGTCTGTCAGTGTTCTCTAAGTTCAAATGAAAATTCTTCGGTCATCGTTTTTATCCAACTTCCGCCACTCATGTATTATTGAGTTGTTCTGCCAGCCCGATAAGAATCCCTTCGGTTCCGCGAATGTAGCAGAGCCGATACGAGTCCTCGTACTGAACCACTTCGCCAACGAGCTGAGCGCCAAGCCTGCGTAGCCGGGTTACCATCTCATCAATGTCTTCAACCGTGAACATGACGCGCAGGTACCCCAGGGCGTTCACAGGAGCGGTACGGTGATCCGAGATCGTAGGCGGGGTGAGAAACCGCGAAATCTCAAGCCGGCTGTGGCCATCGGGGGTAACCATCATCGCAATCTCTACCGACTGGGAACCCAATCCGGTAACACGACCGGCCCATTCCCCTTCGACTGTGGCTCGTCCTTCGAGCTTCAGGCCTATCTCTGTGAAAAAAGAGATGGCGTCATCAAGGGATTCTACAACAATGCCGACATTGTCCATTCTCAGTAATTTATTTTTTACCATAGTTCATCTGTTTATAATTGTTTTTCAATGGTCATAACTCGTCCCGCACCTCAGGTCGGAATAGCTTGTCCCGCATGTTTCCCCCCCCGATAGCTATCGGGGCTATCGCGGCATCCCAGTGTGTGCTGCGTGCGTCATGTGCCCGGTTTCATTTCGTCTTAAACCCCAACAGTACCTGTCTTTACTTCCCCAGCCCGCTTGTAATTGGCAATAATCACTCCGGTTGTGGTAACCGTACTTTCTGCTAATGTAAATGCTGTCGGAATCACGCCGTTGTCAAACAATTTTTTTCCTTTACCAAGAGTCAAGGGGTGAATTTTGAGCCGGAGTTCGTCTACTAAATCATTCTTCAGCAGCAGTTGAATGAGCTCACTGCTGCCCCAAACTTGAATATCAGGGCCTTGTGATTGTTTGAGCTTTTTGATGTCTGCGAGGCTTTTAAGGAAAACAGAGTTTTTCCAATCCGACTTTTTCAACGTCCTGGACAGGACGTATTTCGTGCCATCATTGATACCCGGCCAAAAGCCTGCATGGGCCGGCCAGTAGTTTTCCCATATTTTAAAAGTTTTTCTGCCTAAAAGATACGCTGCGGGTTTCAGCTCTTCTTGCACCACTTTGTCATAAATCTCGTCAGAATACGGTGCCACCCAACCGCCATATTTGAAACCGCCTGATGTGTCTTCCTCAGGCCCTCCAGGCGCTTGCATTACGCCATCCAATGTGATCATGGATAAGACAATTATTTTTCTCATAACCATACCGTTTTGTTGAGATACGAATCTCGACAATAACACCTTATCCACTACGGTGCGGATACGACAATCACAGGGGCTAAAATGACATACGGACACTTCCGTCAATAGCTGGCATAAATCCCCCCCTCAATTGTCGTATACCTACCCTTGAAATTTCATTATTAACCGCCAATTTTGGTCAGCACTAAAACAAAAAACGATGTTACTTCAAAACAAAAATGCCGTTATATATGGCGCAGGCCCTTCCTTGGGAGGAGCAATAGCCCGGTCATTTGCCGATGCAGGAGCAAAAGTATTTGTCACGCATAAGAGAATGGACGCCGCGCGGAAGGTTGCCGACGACATCAATTCCCAGGGCGGCATGGCAGAAGCCGGAGAAGTTGATGCCTTGGATGCCGAAGCGATAACGACCCATTTGAACACGGTTAAACAAAAAGCCGGAAGTATCGATATTTCTTTCAACGCCATTGGTCTGCAGGATACGCAGGATATTCCTTTGACAGAAATGACATTAGCCGATTTCCAGCGCCCTATCCACATCGCCATGCAAACGCAATTCCTGACCGCCACCGCAGCTGCAAGAATAATGACAGGCCAAAATGCGGGCGTTATTCTTTCCCTTACAGCAACTCCAGGGGGTATCGGTTACGCAAACGTGGGTGGTTTTGGGCCCGCTTGCTGCGCTATTGAAAGTTTTTCAAGGAACCTGGCAACCGAACTGGGCGCTTATGGTGTACGTGTCGTCAATATCAGGTCGGCAGGATCGCCTGATTCCCGGCCTTTTATGGAAGCATTGGACAATGCATCCAAAGAAGTAAGTGAATTCATGGCAAAATTAGAAAATGACACCATGTTGAAGCAATTACCCATGATGCAAGACATTGCGAATACGGCCGTATTCCTCGCATCAGCGATGGCCGGAAAAATCACAGGCGTAACCGTAGATGTCACGGCGGGAACAACCACCGCACTGAATTACAAAGTCACCAAGATTCCTTTTTGAAAAAATAACAGTTATCACCCCGGACAATACTAAAAAGCCAAAGAAAAAGACCACTTCCCGGAAGACTTTATGTTTAAGCTGGCTCCCAGAGAGTTTGCCAACTTGAAGTCGCAATTTTCAAGCTCAAACATCTTCACCCGCATCCAACCGGTTGTTTTGATGTCCGTTGTTGGAATCAGGCGTCAGCTTGCTTTGCAAGCTGGTATGACAAATGAGTTGTTCATCATCCAGCCCTTCACTGACACGTATGTCGACCCCGAGTTACATGAATTCGACGTCAAGATAACGGAATTTTATGCCATGTGGCTGGAAGAAAAGCTGCACCGGTTCTATACCCAATCTGCAACTGGCCGTTACTTACATTTACTAGAATCCCACCCCCATATCATTCAATACATCACTTTCATCGCCTCCTACCTGGGCGTTTCTTTGGAAACATTGAGTAGAATAAGGTCTAAGATCTGAATCCGATTATTTGATCTATGTCAAATGAAAACAGGGGAAGATGTTTCAACTTTACCTTGAACCTAAACATCAAACACCATGAACGTCAGGACAATCGGATTCGACCTAGCCAGAGCATACGCCATTTTCGGAATGTTTATTGTAAACTACAATGTGACATTTGATGACCACCAGGACCCCAGTGGGTTAGTGAAATTCGTGGACAAAAATTCGGTGGTTAACCCGAAAGCTGACCCTTGACCCAATAGTAGTGGTCTGGAGCGCATAGCCGGTTAGATTGGAGAGTCCCGTTCCGCCGGCTATCCATTGCTGTTAACTTTCGCAAAATAGGATCTTTTCAGTCTATATTTCTTTCCTAAACAACAGCACGCTGATCGCCAAAAAGCCTACCCCGGTAAGGCCCGGCGGAAGTATTTGATTTTTGAAACTTATGGCGATCATCGCGATCCCCAGAATCAGTAGAATAATGGCAACGGTATTTTCATGACTTTGTCGTTTGGTGTTTAGAAAATCCCAATAGTTCCTTCTAGGGCTGGTTTTCTTTAATGGGGTCAAAAGGACCATATTTATGTTGTTCTTCGGTAAAAGCATCTGCATAGGGACCGAAGGGATGATCGACAGGCTTTTTGGAAATATCCGGCCAATCCATCGATAAGTCCATGGAAGGCCGGGGCATGGAGTTGACATAAGCCGCTATATCCCAGGCTTCTTCGTCCGATAAAAAAGGGTTTTCAAACGTTACCCCTAAGGGCATATTGGCTTTGATAAATGCCGCAAACCGGGAAAGCCGGTACAGGCCGGCCCCGATGTTATAACTTTGGTCCCCATGTAGAGGTGGGTACAGCCATTCAAGATTGTCCTCCGCCAATTGACCTTCCCCGTTATTCCCATGACAACGGGAACAATACAGGTTATAAGCCAGCTTGCCCTTGACAGGGTCGGCCGGGCGGTTAAGGGGCTCCAGTTCTTTGAGACCGAAACCTGTGAGGGAATCGTCCGTTTTCACCTCTTTTCCTACCCATTTCAGGTAAGCGATCATGGCCTGCATTTCCCGGCTGTCCGGGTCAAGCTTTTCTCCATTCAGACTGCGCTCTATGCAGTCATTGATTCGTTTTTCAAAACCTTCCACAGTACCCGAGCGGTTGCGTAGCTTGGGGTAGGTAGCCGCTACTTTTCCATAATTGTTCCCGAAAGGTACTGTGCCCGCCTTCAGATGGCAGTTCTGGCAATTCATCCCGTTGCTGAGGGGCTTCACCGCTCCACGGGGACCAAGGTACCTGGAAGTATGGGCAATCAGCTCCCTTCCGTACCTGATCAGTTTGCCCTCCTCAGTGTGAGGGATGGAAGACGTGTCGGGGGCCTGCCAGAGAGCCGACCCCTCATGCAAGCCCGGACCTCCCGCGTTGACGGTGGAAATGGTATCTCGGGAAGGACCAAGCGAAAACAGACCGAACTCTACTGCCATTATAAGGGCTGTCCCGCCCACTACACATCCAATTAACGTTTGGACGAGGAGTGTGAGCCGTTTTACTGCCTGCATGAAATTTTCTTCCTGATACCTCATTGATCCGTGCGTTTGGTTTTAACCGGACAGGTCACGCGGGACCTGACAATTGATCAAAGCAGGAGAAAGAGAGCTTTTACAGCCCTCCTTCTTTTATATACCCCCATCCCTGTCGCTGCTTCTGAACCAGCTCCAGAATTCCGTCCGGCACCGATCCCACACCGGGGATCAGGTTGGACATCTGTAACTGATGCCTCTTCAGTCCCATTTCACAGACGACAAACCGGACGTTGTCACGGGTAACCAGTTCCTGGACTTCTTTCGTGACGGAAGATTGCTCAGGAACCACCATAAATACACCGCCCCCATACATTACCACTTGAAATTCGGCCTCGGGATAGGATGCTGACATCGCCGTCACGTGCCGAATAGTGGCCTGGTGTACCTCCGGGTCTTTGCTGGTCAGATCGAAGAGGATCTTGACCGGCTCATTTTGTCCCATTGCCGTCAGGGTAGCTGCCAGCAATGGGATCAGAAACAAGAGTTTTTTCATCATTTGCGGATTTTTGTCAACCCATGTCTACCGGACTCAGCCGGCGAAGATGTAGGCACAGCCGTGTTCCTGTGCCCGGCCCAGGGCCCAGACACCGGATGGGACGACCTGGATGTCAGGCAGCAATCCATCCGACCATTCCTGGTACACTTCCCCGGCATCCAGGTTCATGGCCTGTGCCGCGGCGGCGGAATACACGGTCAGGGCGGCATTGCATACGCAAAACATCACGCCACTGGCTTGCAGCTGGTCGATTCCTATCGCCACTTCGCCGAATCCCGGAAACTGGAAAGTTCCTGGTGCAGGCTTCCAAAACGGATTTTTGGAAACAGGTTCTCCCGTCATGGGATCTGGAGCATGAAACATCTCCGTGAAATTGTACTTGGGCCAGAGGCTGTTTTCCAACGCATAAGGAATGGCATCATGTCGCAGCACCACGACTACATTGCACTCATTTTCGGGAGTACCGGTAGCTTCATTCGTCAGTAGAAATACCCGGGGCCAGGCGAAGGGGAATACGCCATGAGGCTGGGTCACATCATAGACTACCCGGTGCTTACCCTTGATTTTCTTAAACCATTCGTCCGCATCACTGGGTGTTGCGGCGGGAGCAGAACTGAGCGGCTGGGCCGACACAGCTCCTGCGAAAGCGGAAAATCCACCCACCGCGGTGCCCAGCACCACGGTTTCCAGGAAATTCCTTCTTGAATTGTTGTTTGTTTTCATTGTTCGACTTTGATTGGTTAGTATTTGGGTATGGGGTTTTTATCGGTTTTCTCTCGGTCGGTAGATATCATGGGTCAGCATCGTGATGATGGTGTTGCCGACATTTACCGCGGCGTCAGACAAGCTCGGACTGGCGAATCCCGCTCCAACAGGTTAGAAATGTCAATCTAAACAGCGTTCTCATGATCATTGCTGGGTAACGTGGCTTTGAAATCTTTCCAGTTCAACCAGGAAACTGTCACGGGATACGAGATGGGGTGCATGTCCGCCGGGAAATTCTACCACCGTTGAATGGGGAATATGCTCGGAAAGCCCGTCGATGATCTGATGCAGAAATGGTGAGGAACCGGTGCCTTTTACCAGCATAGTGGGCGATTGAAATGATTTCAACCGGCCCACCTCGTCCTGATGGGTCACTGTATAAGGATTGATGCGCAACGAACGCCTAAAAGGCACCCAATGATCCCATTGAAGCAATTCTCTCGCGGATTGGCCGGGCTGTACAAATCCGGCATTTTTTAAAAACTCCGCAAGCATATCTTCGGTGACTTCATCTTGAAAGGACCGGCTGAACTCAGCCATTTCCTGCGCTTCCTGGTTCCATTTTCCCGTAGCACGAAGCACCCACATCGCGGGCGGTTCAATCAAGGTCAATGTTCGGATTCTGTCAGGGTTGTCAAGTGCATAATCAAGCGCTGTAAATGCGCCATAGGACCATGCAACCACATCTACCGGCATTTGGTATCCTAAAGCATCCAGCGTTGCCGCCAAGGCACCACTTTCCATCTTTACCGAATAATCTTCCGGCAGCGGTCGGTTCTCCAAGCCGAATTGAACCCCCAATAGTTGGACCCTAATGACGGTTCTGTCTTTAGAAAACCCTTCTACAAAAGGTTCCCAACTCGCCCATCCGGTTAAGCCGCCTGGTACAAGGACAATAGGGGAGCCATTACCCATAACTTCCGATTGCATTTTCATAGTGTCTGAACCCTGTTTTGAAGTAACATTACATGAAGCAAGGGATAGCGCTACCCCTATTGTAACAGCCAAAGCAATTTTCCTTTTCATATGGTTATAATTTTTTCTCAATAGGCCATAAGGAATCTCGCATGATAGATAATCATCCCAGTTTGTGTCGCTTCCGTCATGCTCGATTTCATCTGTTTATAATTGTTTTTTAAAGGTCAGATAGCCTGCCCCGAACTTGTTTCGGGGGAATCTCGCATGTTTTCCCCCCCGATAGCTATCGGGGCTATCGGGGCATCTCAGTGTGTGCCGCTTGCGTCACGCTCGGTTTCATGGCTTGATATTCTGGTTTACCCGGAAGAAATTTTCCGGATCGTATTTTCTTTTTATTTCCACCAACCCGTCATAATTGGCGCCGTAGAAGGCTTTTATCCGTTCCCCGCCCTCCTCCATCATAAAGTTGATATAGGCGCCATTGCCGTTAAATGGACTAAGGGATTCCCGGTAGTTCCGGCTCCAGTCCTTGAGTTCATCTGCCTTTTCCGGTTCCGGATCTATTCCCACGATCACCATGGACCAGGTGGCGTCCCGGCGGGACCAGGCGGTATCCCCAGAGCCTACCCGCTGTACCGCCCGATCGATGGGGTACAGGTGCATGGCACAAAACTCGCTGGGGGCATTTGCCGCATTTTCAATGTGTTTTTCGATAGCCTCATCGGTCAGTTCCCGGACAAAATCCCCGTTCCAGTACCACTGGTAGCCTTTTGGGTATAGCGGGTCAAACATCGCCTGCACGGTTGGGTAAGGCAAGGGCTGGAGCCAGTTGAGGAGGGGTTTGGGCAACTTGTCCAGCAGTGGGGCGATCACCTCTCTTGCGTCGTCTTCATTGCCATTGTAGCAGAACATGATAAGGCAGATCCGTTCTCCCCATATTTCTTCCGGGAAGGGAGCCGTGGACAGGATGGTTTTCAAGCCCAGAAATGCGCCGAGTTTCTCTGGCGCTTGGCTTAAAAACTCCCGGTAGGCCTTCATAATATGCCGGGCATCTGCCAGTTTCCATGCCACAGGACCGGCATAGACCCTGCTGACCGGATGCAGTTGAAATACGAAGCTGGTGACCACGCCGAAGTTGCCGCCGCCACCCCGGATGGCCCAGAAGAGGTCTTCGTGCACCCCGCGATTGGCCGAGACAAAGCTCCCATCCGCCAGGACCATATCGACTTCCAGCAGGTTGTCGATGGTCAGGCCGTATTGGCGGCTCAGATAGCCATGCCCCCCACCCAGGGTGAGCCCGGCAATGCCGGTGGTGGAGATGATCCCGGTGGGTACGGCCAGTCCAAAGGCATGCGTCGCATGATCCAGATCGCCGGTGGTGCAGCCTGCTTCCACCCGGACGGTTTGGGATTCGGGGTCTACCCGTATGCCCTTCATCCGGGACAGGTCGATCACCAGCCCGTCGTCACAACTCCCCAGGCCGGGACCATTGTGCCCGCCACCACGAATGGCGGTGAGGAGATTATTGTCTCGTCCGAAGTTTACCGCTGCCATGACATCTGCAACACCGGTACATTGGGCGATCAGGGCGGGGTGCTTGTCGATCATGCCATTGTAAAGGGCTCGACAGTCGTCATAGCTTTTATGATCCGGGGTGATGAGCGCTCCGCGAAAAGTCGTTTGGAAGTCCTGAAGGGATTGCTCTCCTATGATGAGGGTAGTTGTCATGATCTGAACAGTTTGGGGTAAAAATTCCTTGCTGAACAGGGAAGTCCTCACTCAGCAAAACCATTTAAAACAAAGTTATGTCCGTTAAAATGCCTCAGCCACCTTGCATCATTCAAAAGCTACCACAAATCGTTCATTGGGGATGAGACCCCCATTGATATATATGTTCAATTTCAACATGCAAAAAGGTTTCGCCCCTCCGGGGCGAGCTCTGGGGATGGGTGCAGCGCCATCTGCTACAAAGGTGCCGCACCCGCCACGGCGGGCGGGCGGTAAAGCAAAGGAATACACCGGCAGGCTCACATCGGCCCCGTGTTATTTAAAGGAAGCAAACACTGGATATTCCTCCCTTTGATATTTTTCCTGAATAAAATATTTCCCAAATAGTTGATCAAAGGTGGCCTGGTGTTTCGCGATCCCATTCACTATCATCCATGAAGTACAAACCATACTACTTCACCACCGAAGGACTGAATCCATATTTTTCCTTGAAGCATTTGGCAAAGTAAGACGGGTTGTTATAACCCACCTCCATGGCCACCTGGGTGATGTTTCCGGCCTTCTGCCGGAGTAAAGCCCGCGCCCGTTCCATTCGAATGTCGCGGAGAAATTCGTTGGGGGAACGCCCCGTGATGCCGGTAATCCTGCGGTACAGTTGCGGGCTGCTGACCCCCACCGATTTGCATAGGCTCTGTACCCCAAACTCCTCACTCGCCAGGTTGCCTTCCATCACATCGAAAACCTCGGAGAGAAAGGTTTCCTCCCTGCGATTCATCAACCTTGCCCGGATCAGTTCCCCGATTTCCCTGATACACAGCTTTCCGGTCAGGGAGTCGATCAGCAACTGGTTCTTTTTGGCCGCATGGGCGAGCCGGTGTGAAAAGCGGATGGCTTCCTGAAGGAAATTTCCGTTTTCGGTGACAGGCTGACTGGTACTCAACCCCATTCTAAAAAGCACTTCCGGCTTTTGGTGAGCTTCAGACAGCAGCTCTTCCTGAATGGTTTTGGCGCAATTCAGGGCGTCGGAAGCTTCACTGAACAAGGCAACAAGACTATCGTCATGCGGCCAGGGAACTTTTCGCCCGCGGAATTTTTCGGTGTTCTGATGCACCACATCCCTCGCCCAATGGGGGATTTGAAAAGCATCCAGATCATCAAAACCCCTGGCCCGGGTAAATCCGGTGATGGCGACCAGGAGCATACTCCGGTATCCCAAATCGGCTCTCCCCTCGCCCTTGACGGTGAGGCCCTCATCCACCCAGTTGTCTCCGCCCATGGCCAGTTTGAAAAATCCCGGCTCGACCTCGCTGATGGCGCAGGCCACATTTCCATGTGCAAGCCGATGTACCAGGGCGCAGGTTTCGGCATCAGGCCCCTCCATCAGGCAAAAAACGGTCCCTTCTTCCTCGTTGACCCAGAACTGGTAGTATTTTACCCCATACTTTCCCTGTGTGGCCAGATCAGCCAAATGGGCCTTCCTCACGTCCTCAATGGTGACGTGGTCAAACTTGTGAAAATCCATGAAAAGTGGCATCTTTCTACTTGAAATAAAGTCCCGATTTCCGAAGAGAAGATTACTGTTTTCTGTGACAATTCACCGTCACAGAAAGAGACCTGTTCAACCCATTTAACAATGTGGTTTTCCCACCAACCGTCCACCTGCTCGAATGGATGAAAATCACGCGCCGGAGTACATAAAATTCGTTTTACCGTATATAAAGTTAATTAATTATACTTGAAAAAGAAAATATCTGTAAACAAAAGGATGGATAGGGTGGCGTACTACTTTGCGGCCGATTGCCCTTTTAAGGAAAGCTGCATTTCAATTAAAAAATGGGCAATGTCACTTGGTGTACTCCAAAGTCCTCCGGCACTGGCCGGTTCACAGATGTAGTACTTTTGATCGATTACTTTATTTTTGGAAAGATGCCCGAATGCTATTGATTTGAATTGCCCATTCGGCAATCGGTAGAAATTATTATGGTGCCTGTGGCAGATAGGCAAAAAGCCAAAGAGTTTTATTTGAAACTTGGTTTTCAGCTCATTGTTGAAGCCCCTGGTGCACACGGTGAAACGTGGATACAGATGGGATTGCCGGATAGCAATACCACCATTTCATTGGCTGGGTTTCCGGGAATTATTTGTGAAACTGAAAACATTGATGTCAAAATCAAAGAACTGAATAACAAGGGAATTGAGGTTGGTAAAATTGATGAGACACCTTGGGGAAAATTTGCGTGGTTAAAAGACCTGGACGGAAACAGTCTTTGCCTGCATCAAAAGTAGCCTCTTGACGATAGTTCATTGACGCAGGTTTTTTTAGCGTGTATTCAAAGTAACGTGGGGCTTTTGTAACCCTTTCTTACCTGTACTTTTGGTTCGGGTGCGCAGAGTTTTCGGGATACCAATTCCGAAAGCTATCGGAATAAGGCAAAAAGATCCTTCACCCCGCGAGGTCCACACCCCCTCGGTTTTCTGCTGGCCCGCCCGCTTTGGTCGATTGCGCCGGTAGAAAAAACGCTTATGACAAGTCACATTGTTTTTTTTGAAAAGGTTGACATTTGATTCAACACCGGAACCACTTATATTGCAACACTGTTGCATAAAATAATCAACATGTTACTTTTACATTTACAACCAATCCCATGAAAAACAAAATGGATTTTGAGGTGATCATCGTGGGCGGAAGTTATGCGGGACTGTCCGCCGCCCTGACCCTGGGCCGATCCCTGCGCAGAGTGCTGGTCATCGATAGCGGCAAGCCCTGCAATTCCCCCACCCCTCACTCCCATAACTTCATCACCCAGGATGGTATGGCTCCCCGGGAAATCGCGGAAGCCGCCAAAGCTCAGGTCCTGAAGTATAACACGGTGGAATTCCACCATGGGCTGGCCATATCCGGAACGAAAACCGAAGGGGGATTTGAAATCAAAACCCATGGAAACGGGACTTTTACCGCCCAAAAGCTGCTTTTTGCCACGGGCGTCTTTGACATCATGCCGGACATTGATGGCTTTGCCGCTTGCTGGGGAAAATCCGTCCTGCATTGCCCCTACTGCCATGGTTACGAGGCGAGGCACCAAAAAATCGGGCTGCTGGGCAATGGTCCCATGACTTTTGAGTTTTGCCGGCATCTCAGCAACTGGTCCGGTCAACTGGTCCTTTTCACCAATGGCAAATCCACATTGACCCGGGAAGAAACGGCCAAAATCCGATCCCATCAGATCGAAGTTATCGAAAAAGAAATCCTGGCTTTTGAACACCGGGAAGGCTATCTTGACAAAGTGGTGTTTTCGGACGGATCGGATCACCAAGTTTCGGCCCTATTTGCCAGGGCAGAATTTAAGCAACATTGCGACATTCCGGCACAAATGGGTTGTGAACTGACCGAACACGGATTGATCAAAACCGACGAATTCCAAAGGACATCCCTCCCCGGCATTTTCGCAGCCGGCGACAATGTCAGCTTTTTCCGGGCGGTATCAATAGCCGCCGCCTCCGGAACCAAAGCCGGCGCGGCCATCAACAAGGAATTGATTGAGGAGAGCTTTTGACGACGTGCAGCGCCACCCTGGTTCTAAATTGGGTCCTCCAATATACCCTTCGATTTTAAGCACTGGCCTTCAGCCAGAAATAGATTTTATATAATGATCCCTAAGTCTTTAAATATCTTTTTTGTAATTTCTTTTCTACAACTACCAAAATCCGGCCTGTAAAGTTTTCTGTCCTGCAGAAGTCTGGTTGCAAAAATGTAAGTGCCATTTTTTGTTTCAATATATCCTGTCCACCAACCTGTATTGATATTGTTTTCCCGTGTCCAACCCGTCTTTGCGCTTATGGTATAATCTTCTGTCTGTTCTGTAATCATTACATTTTTCACAATGTCCATGTTCCGCTTAGAAAAGGGTAGCGTTTCTTCATACAAAGCATGTAAAAACTCAACCTGATTTTTAGGCGAAATTGCAAATTCTCCGAAATTCCAAAAGTCGGCGTCTTTTTGGGTCAGGTTGTTATTTCCATACCTGCACTTTGTAAGGAATTCTTTGTATTTGTCTTTTCCGATTTTCTTTGCAAGTTCAACAAAT
The DNA here is from genome assembly GCF_042652345.1 of Negadavirga shengliensis. NCBI lineage: Bacteria > Pseudomonadati > Bacteroidota > Cytophagia > Cytophagales > Cyclobacteriaceae > Negadavirga > Negadavirga shengliensis. Next base: position 10,799 of record NZ_JBHSJJ010000023.1, on the reverse strand, counting down.
ACCCAACCTGCTGATAATTCAAAGGCTTCCTTTACCGACATATGGTGATAAATCTCCGGTCTGTATCCATATTTAACGGTGTCTGTACCACCAACCCAGTTGACTATTTCTTTTTCGTCAGTAATTGTTCTTGTTTCAAGCGCTATTAACAGATTGATAATTTTAAAGGTAGAAGCAGGAAGGGTTTCAGTTTTTATTTCCGCCGTGTCAGACACAATCCATTGCTGCAGCTTTAAGTCATAGATAGCTACAGCACCGTCAAGGCCACAATTGTCAAAGTACTTTTTAAAGTCGTCCCGTAAAATAATATCATTTTTACTTAAATCCGTTGAATATTTGTCCGGCCGCTTGTTTGGTGAGCAGCCTGAGATAAATGAAAGTAAGACAGTTAGTAAAAGAAGGTATTTGGATGTCATTTTTGCCAGTAGGTTGTGTGATATGCTTGCAGGTAACATTTTGAGTAGGTAACGTTGCGGGCTTGGAGGGCAAATAAAGGAGGAACGATTGATTTGCGCGATTACTCCGAAACAATCCCACGCGACCGAACATTCTTTGAAAACTAAACTACAAATTTGTACCGCACCTGCAATGGGCACATACACTTTTGTCAGCGGTTGTGCATTACTTTGTCATATAGACTTTTTAATTGAGTGTCACCAAAACCATAAATGCTTTCTCTGTTCCAAAATTCTTTGAACACTTTAGGAAAGTCAGTAGAAATATTCTTCGTAATGTCTTCAATAACCCTTTCAGGCCTTCCTTTTGTGCCATCTTTTGGAAAACGGTCAATATGTGCTTTTACCACTTCTTGCAGATATGGAAAAGCAAAAGATTGATTTTTTGAAAGGCGAATTAATTCTTCAAAGTTATTGTCTTTATAGGCTGTCCATAATTCCTGTCCTAATTGTAAGTCAGCATCACTTAAAAGAATTCTATCGGCAAAACAAACTTGAAGCTGGCTTGAATTAGCCGGTCCAAATCCATTCCAAAAATGTTTATGGTTTCTGTCCAGATAGGAAGTATAAACAGCATAAACTTTTTTCTTTACTGGCAAACGATTGATGATTGAAATAATAAACCACATGTTTACCTGGCAGAATAAGTCATACTCAAACCAAAGATTGAATTCGGAATCGTCAGGCGCATTCATTATTCTTTCAAATTCACTTACAACCTTGTCGTAATACTCAGCTTCTGTTAATTCCAGGTACTTGGCTCTTGAATGCCAGAAGTCTTGCAGGTCATCGCCTGACAAGTCTCCGTCAATAAGTGCTTCTCTAGCAACGATGATGTCTCCTTCAATTTTAGTGTCAGGAAAACTGTAGGCAAGAGAATCTCCGTTTAAAATATTATAAATCATGATTGTGATGTTTTTTTGCATTCTAGCCATTTTAACTCAATAACATTGAGTCCTCGCCGCGGCGGGGAAGATAGCGCACAGGATTGCATCGTCGCGGGCGGAACAGGATGCTCAAAGTAAACATGGCACGACACTGGTAAAACGCCGGGAAACTACTTATGAACATGCAGATAGTAGCTGTATTCTTTAGGGAAGGTCAATCCAGTCAACGCCCCTATACCTGCGCCGGATAGCGCAAACAGCGTGACCATGCCAGCGGTGCTTTCCTGAAAGGGATTGAATGGATCTGATCTTGTTTGCATCACAGCGTTGCCGGACACCAGCAACATCACACCGGCTCCCATAAGTCCGCCCATAGCCGCCTTATTGCCTTCTTTTACCCGGATGTAATTAACTTCAGTAAAAGGCACTACATGTATGATTCCGCCGGAGTGGAATATAAGACTGTCTTGCCCGATCCTTAAGTCGGTAGCCTTTAACTGGGCGAAATTTTTTAACCCTATTTTGGCTTTCGAATAGCTATCCAGGGGTGGTAAATTCAATGAAGCCTGCGCAGGTAATTTTGTGATCGAAAAAAACGAAAGCACAAAAAGAAACAACAGACACCTCATCACCACTAAACTTTCTGAATATATTCTGCCAATCTCCTCGACATTTCCGCCGCCAACACTTCGAACTTGTGTAACTGTACCTTGTATTCGATGAGGTCTTTGCCTTTAATAGGTTCTGGCTTGGTCCACCCCTCCACATCAATTAACATATTTCCAAAAGCGTCATAAACAAAGAGGTAAGACTGGAGCGTGATCGTACCGTAGGCTCCAAAAGCCCCGGCACCTACCACAGCCAGGCGGTTATATGAAACAGCAATGTTACTGATCCCCATTTTTTCTGCTATTTCACCTACCCGGGCTTTGAGGGTTTCATCATTTTTAAAAATGGTATTGACATTTTTCCCCTTTCCGAAAGCTGCTATGTTAAGGTCTCCCTCGCTGAAGAAAACGATGGGGAAATTTTTGTTTTCTGTCTGTATTCCTTTTTCAACCACATAAGGGCTTTTTATTTCCCGATCCAACTGGTTTGACGTTACGATTTGAGTAGACAAATATCCATTCAAAGTATTCACCAGGATATGCTTATATTCCTCGATGATCCTTTCTTCTTCGTCCATTATCAAATGGGCGATTTGGTTTGTCTTTTTATTAAAAGCTGCAGCATCGACCAACGGCATCACAGGCTGGGCCATAGGGCCGATCATCACTGATGCCAGATTGAAATCGCGCATAGGAATTTTTTCCTCCCGTGTGCTATTTACTTTGACAGTAATAGGTGCGGCACATGAAGCCAGAAAACTCACCATAAGGGTAATTCGTAAAATTTTTTTCATATAATGTATTTTGTGTCGAACTAAATTTATATAAAGAAAAATAAATTCAAAATTTTTAGATTGTTTTTTACTTCGAAGACCGGCTAACCGCCGATGAAAACACCCAGTAACGCATCGGTTCAATCACGAAGACTATACCAGCTCTTTGTTCAACCCGGCAAATTCCTTTTTTGTCAACACTTGAGTTTTTACCCGGCAAGAACCACCCGATATCCAAAAATCCAAGATCAATCTCCACAAGCACTTCGCTGGGGTCTGCCGGAGTAATCGGGGCAATCGAGCCCGACCTGAGCCAGTTGGCTCATGGGTCTTTTTCATTGGGGTTCGTTAAATATTATATTCTTGGGCACTATCCCGTCAAAGTCGTTCTGCCCCCGCCTTTGGAAATCCTTGTTAGCGCTTAGTTGTTTTTTGTGATGTCGGTTCATAATAAAGAATGACTGCACCACCGCTAAACGTTTTGGTCTTTATGAGTTTAAGCATAATTTTTTCGCTGATGTTTTTAAATAACGGCAAACCACTTCCTGCGATAACAGGGTGAACACAAAGTTGATATTCGTCTATTAAATTAAGTTTCGTCAAAGCTACAATCAAGCTCGGACTGCACACAAAAATGTCTTTGCCCGATTGTTGTTTGAGTTCCAAAACTTCTTTCTCAAGGTCCTGACTTGCTAATTTCGCACTTTTCCAATCTACATTTTTCAGTGTGCTGGAAAAAACAATCTTCGGGGTATTGTCTATTGCGACTGCAAAGTCGTCCAATGCTTTATCGCCTGTGGGATTTTCCAGCACGGTTCGCCAAAATTCCATAAGCTGGTAGGTTATCCTGCCATATAAAGCGGTATCGGCGCTTCTCAACAGGTCAGCGTAATGTTGGTGTATTTCTTCATCAGGGACGCCTGAGGTATGGTCACAAAACCCGTCAAGTGTCATGTTCATTGCTGCAACTACTTTTTTCATATTTTCTTTTTTGTCAGTCTGTTTCGCGGGTCGTCCTACTATGACCGCTAATCGGGTCAGGCGACCGGAATGCGATTTTTTTAGACAAATTCCAATGTGAAGGTATCGTTTGGTTTTCCATATGATATTTGCTTTCATGTGTTTTGTTTGGCTTGCCGGTAACGTTTTGGCGGTCGAGTAGGCAAGCGCATTTCAGCCCAAGCCTCTCACAGATCCGTGCATGAACCTCTCGACTCACACGGCTCCTGACATACAATCATTCAGATTTTACTGATTGACCAATGGACAAACATATTGGGATAGCCTGACCTGATGTCCCGCAGCCAATTGAATGCTTTTTTGGTAGCTTCGTAATCTCTTAAACTTCTTCTTTACCCACTTTGCGATGCGATAGTCCAAATGCCGGAACAGCCTTTCCAGCATCCGGTTTTCCATCTTGCCAAAATAGTTGATCAACCCTCTGGATTTACTGTTTACCACTTTGGCAATATCCTGGATAGTCCATGTACTCTCTCTGTGAAAGTTCATTTCCTTCCAGGAACCGATGATCCGGCTGCGTGACTTCATGCTCATTTGGCAATCAAAGCCCAAGAAAACGCCTGTATCCCTATTGCTCTTCTTTGACATAGGCTTGAACGTGTGCCCCAGAAAATCAAACTTCTTCGGGTAATCCTTCCGCTTTTCACGGCGGTAGTCTTGGCAATAGGTTATCCTAGTCTTCTCTTCGCTTAACCGAAGTTTGCATTCACCCAGTCTCCGTCTGATGCCCTCCAGAACATAATGGCTTTGGTTTTCGCTTTTGCAATGCACCACGATATCGTCCGCATACCGCACAAATTTTACGGTAGGAAAGGTCTTTTCTATCCATTTGTCCAGCACATAATGCAGGAATAAATTGGCCAGCAAGGGGCTGATGACACCGCCTTGCGGGGTGCCCTGTCCTTGCTTTTGAACCAGTCCTTCTTTGGTTTGTACAGGTGCTTCCAACCATCGTCGGATGTACATTCTCACCCACTTTTCCGGCACATGCTTTTCCACGGCTTTCATCAGCAACTCGTGGCTGACTTCGTCAAAGAAACTCTTGATGTCCATGTCTAAGACCCAAGCATACAGACGTACATTGGAACGTACTTCCTCCAATGCCTGGTGTGCCGATTTGTGGGGTCTGTACCCATACGATTGGGGTAGAAACGCTGCTTCTAATCGTGGTTCGAGATAGGTTTTCACTACTTCCTGGGCTATTCTGTCGCTGATGCTCGGAATACCCAATTTTCGTTCGCCCCCATTGCTCTTGGGTATGATAACCTCTTTCACGGGCTTGGGAAAGTAGCTTCCGCTCGCCATTCGGTTCCAAATCTTGTACAGGTTCTTTGATAGGTTCTCATCAAATGTTTTCAGTGAAATCTCATCTACCCCTGCACTGCCTTTGTTTGCCCTGACCTTACGATAGGCTTCCCGAACCATGTCTTTGGTTATCGGAATCGGTTTTGATTTTGTTTCAAATAAGTCTGTCATCCTTACTCTAATAAGTTGTCTAAATACTTGAAACTGTATGTCTGCCGTCCTTCGCTCCATGTTCATTACAAACACTTCATCGCTACTACAACAGCATCCGTCATCCTTATAAACATCGATACTGTAAGCCTCGTGGGTACTTCCCACTTGTGCCGTTCTCTTTGCATTCTATAAGGACTTCCTGAGTTCCGTATAAAAGCCTGAATTAGGTTCGCACCTGCTCAACTGCGTTTGCCCTGTAACCAATAATCAAGCACCCGTTACAGCTTTTCACTTGTAGCAAAGAATACAAGCTTTTGACAAAGCATAGCCACTATCTCACAGCTTCATCACAGGTTCACTTGCGTTTGCCTCCCTAACTCATACCTGACTGTTCTGGACAGCCTTTTCCCCTTACTGTTCAGCACCTTTCAATTACTGTCCAAGCACCGAGAGGCGGTTTAGTACCTGCTCTTGAAAGCCGATACTGATGGGCCGACCATCATCTTCTATACAGCATTGGCCAACCTACGATTGTTGGCCATTCACAGCACACCTTGGCGGAGGCGGGGATTTTTAGCACTAAATTTCATTAGATACACAAAGCTTGAATTTCGTACTTCACTGTCATAGAAGTACGAAACCCCCGCTTTTGCAAAACGGCTGTTATAGGGCGTTTTTCCTTTCATTCTGTATTTCAATTAGAGCCTTTCTCGCTTCTCCAACCAAGTCATTTTGTAGTCTATTCTCAATTTCTTTGTCTGACAAGTTGATAAATTTTACTTTGAAAGAATCTTTCATTCTATCCTTATTCTGTTGTATTTCTTCGTCAGTTTGCCCAAATAAATTTGTCCAAATGATACCAAGTTCACCTTGTCTTTTAAATGCTAATATCAAGAGAAGAATCAATGATAGTAATTGAATTCCAGGTGATACTATTGACGCAAAACCAAATGTAAAAACCAAATTGATGAAATAGATAAATGAAAACAAGTTGAATAGTCCAAAAAATAGTAAAACCATTAAGCTCTTAAAAGTCATTTTTGGAATATAAAAAGCTATCAACGTCACAATTGTCAAACCTGCTAGTCCTAGATAGTCTGATAAGAATAAATTGTAATCATTTAAAAGTGCGTAGGGATATGTGGATAGTATTGTCAACCATAACGTCAAAATGATAATATTTTCCGTTCGCTTAAATATTTTCATACTTCAAATGTTCAAAATGTTTTCAGATGTTCTGTCTTTAAAATGCCCATAACGGTTTTGGGGTCGAGTAGGCAAGCGCATTTCAGCCCAAGCCTCTCACAGATCCGTGCATGAACCTCTCGACTCACACGGCTCCTGACATACAATCATTCAGATTTTACTGATTGACCAATGGACAAACATATTGGGATAGCCTGACCTGATGTCCCGCAGCCAATTGAATGCTTTTTGGTAGCTTCGTAATCTCTTAAACTTCTTCTTTACCCACTTTGCGATGCGATAGTCCAAATGCCGGAACAGCCTTTCCAGCATCCGGTTTTCCATCTTGCCAAAATAGTTGATCAACCCTCTGGATTTACTGTTTACCACTTTGGCAATATCCTGGATAGTCCATGTACTCTCTCTGTGAAAGTTCATTTCCTTCCAGGAACCGATGATCCGGCTGCGTGACTTCATGCTCATTTGGCAATCAAAGCCCAAGAAAACGCCTGTATCCCTATTGCTCTTCTTTGACATAGGCTTGAACGTGTGCCCCAGAAAATCAAACTTCTTCGGGTAATCCTTCCGCTTTTCACGGCGGTAGTCTTGGCAATAGGTTATCCTAGTCTTCTCTTCGCTTAACCGAAGTTTGCATTCACCCAGTCTCCGTCTGATGCCCTCCAGAACATAATGGCTTTGGTTTTCGCTTTTGCAATGCACCACGATATCGTCCGCATACCGCACAAATTTTACGGTAGGAAAGGTCTTTTCTATCCATTTGTCCAGCACATAATGCAGGAATAAATTGGCCAGCAAGGGGCTGATGACACCGCCTTGCGGGGTGCCCTGTCCTTGCTTTTGAACCAGTCCTTCTTTGGTTTGTACAGGTGCTTCCAACCATCGTCGGATGTACATTCTCACCCACTTTTCCGGCACATGCTTTTCCACGGCTTTCATCAGCAACTCGTGGCTGACTTCGTCAAAGAAACTCTTGATGTCCATGTCTAAGACCCAAGCATACAGACGTACATTGGAACGTACTTCCTCCAATGCCTGGTGTGCCGATTTGTGGGGTCTGTACCCATACGATTGGGGTAGAAACGCTGCTTCTAATCGTGGTTCGAGATAGGTTTTCACTACTTCCTGGGCTATTCTGTCGCTGATGCTCGGAATACCCAATTTTCGTTCGCCCCCATTGCTCTTGGGTATGATAACCTCTTTCACGGGCTTGGGAAAGTAGCTTCCGCTCGCCATTCGGTTCCAAATCTTGTACAGGTTCTTTGATAGGTTCTCATCAAATGTTTTCAGTGAAATCTCATCTACCCCTGCACTGCCTTTGTTTGCCCTGACCTTACGATAGGCTTCCCGAACCATGTCTTTGGTTATCGGAATCGGTTTTGATTTTGTTTCAAATAAGTCTGTCATCCTTACTCTAATAAGTTGTCTAAATACTTGAAACTGTATGTCTGCCGTCCTTCGCTCCATGTTCATTACAAACACTTCATCGCTACTACAACAGCATCCGTCATCCTTATAAACATCGATACTGTAAGCCTCGTGGGTACTTCCCACTTGTGCCGTTCTCTTTGCATTCTATAAGGACTTCCTGAGTTCCGTATAAAAGCCTGAATTAGGTTCGCACCTGCTCAACTGCGTTTGCCCTGTAACCAATAATCAAGCACCCGTTACAGCTTTTCACTTGTAGCAAAGAATACAAGCTTTTGACAAAGCATAGCCACTATCTCACAGCTTCATCACAGGTTCACTTGCGTTTGCCTCCCTAACTCATACCTGACTGTTCTGGACAGCCTTTTCCCCTTACTGTTCAGCACCTTTCAATTACTGTCCAAGCACCGAGAGGCGGTTTAGTACCTGCTCTTGAAAGCCGATACTGATGGGCCGACCATCATCTTCTATACAGCATTGGCCAACCTACGATTGTTGGCCATTCACAGCACACCTTGGCGCAGTGGCGGATTTCGAAGCACTTTCCTGTTGGCTTGCAACAAATTTACTTAAAAGAACAAAGCCTGAATTTCCACTTTCCCCGCCATAAGTTATATACGCTGTTGTGGTGTCGTTTTTTATTTTTTTCCTATTGGTATTTTCAACTCTTTATGAGTCCATTTCGTTTTATTCTCAACGAACTCAATGAACTTGGAAAGTCCAACTAAATGCTGGTGAACTTTCACCTTTTCGTCTTTTGTAGTCAGAATCAATAGTCCCGACATAGCTTTAAATCTAATATCTACAACGTCAGCCCATTTGATTTCTCTGATTTTTCCATACACGCTTGTCGCAACTATCGAATTGTCGTCAAATGTGACTCTGTGATTTCGATAATACATTAAACAAGGAATTCCTGTTCCCCAAAAAATTAGCAGCATTAGAATAACTGCCATCCAAATTCCGCTGTCACTAGGTTCAGTTGTCAATGGAAGGAAAATCAGGAATAGTAAACCGAAAACCAAACCAATTACCCCCATGATTCCGTAAAGTTTATTCATTCTTAAATTGAACTGTCCACTCTCGTCAATAGCAACCGATTTTCCTGTCGCTTTTGTCAGGAATGCAAGCGCGGTCGAAACCGCTATTCCTATTATCGCATAAAGAATTATTTTCTCTGTCATTGTCTTTTTTTAAATGCACCACAACGGTCAGGTATAAGCGTAGTTCGGGGTTTTGAAGCAATTCACTATCCGCCCACCGTAAAGTTTCATAAGAGCAGAAATTCTTAATTTTAGCAGTTTCCCCGAATTACGCTTATACAATGTTGGCATTTCGTTTTTTATTCATTTTTCAACTTATCAAACAGCAAGTCAATTAACTTCATCAGAATTGTATTAACAGGATTTAAAACGTTAACTTGATTCTGGACATATCCCTTTTGGGCGTGAAATACATTACATCTGATAGAATAAATAAAGTCTGCTATTGCCTTAATTTTTCTATCAGTATGATTTGCCTCCAATTTCGTAAGAAGTTCTAAATCCTTTTCCCTTTCAGGAAATCCGGTTACCATATTCAGTTTGATGTTGAACTCTTGATCCCTTATTATGACTTTAAGTCTTTCGATTGCGTGAGTACAATTCTCGTCAACATTAAAAGCGTTATTTATCGTATTACTATTAAGATACTGTATTACATAATTTTTTGCTGCTTGTGAGTCAGGAAATGAATTTCTGTTCTGAATATTTATCTCTCCTTTGTTTGACATTCTGAATGTAGCTTCAACATATAGACGATTATAGACAACAAAAAGAGTAAAGAATTTGTCAAATACGTCTTGCAAATTGTCATTGCTATATGCCTTTGCTTTCTCAATCCATTTTTCACAAAAGTCTTGTATTTCTTGATTTATCATTTTATCTCATTTTATAATAAATGTCTCCCGTTTGTGAAGCGTGGCGTCTTTTGATTAAAATCATATCATTTAGTTTTATTCTACCTTCTAGTACTTGCATTAAATCCATTCCGTCCATTAAGATCATTGATTTTAGAACTGGACTTCCTGTTTCTGTACATTCTGGCGAATATGGTCCAAGAGAAATAAACAATCCTAATGTATTTTTTAGTTTGCCTTGTATTTTCCCTCTGAAAGTATACAAATCAGAAGCATTAATAGCTTTTTCTTGCCATTTAGCCTCTAAAAGATAATCTGCATTATCAAAGGTAAATGCTCCATCAATTTGCTCTCCTATAACCTTAAAAGCCGATTTTGGGGTCTAAATCAAAGAAAATAAATAGCCTATTTAAAAACTTTTCGAATTGAAACCCTTTTTGTTGAGAATTGGAATTAGATGCAATTTGATAAAATTCCATTTTCAGTTCATTTAGTTTTTGTTGGTATGCAATACTATCTTTTAATTTCTCTTTAGTAGTTTCCCTTCTTTCTTCCGCCTTTTTTAATTCCTCAATTGTATCAAAGTAACCTTTCGCTTGCTGTCTTAATTTAGAGACAGCAGCTTCCGCTTTTTTGATTAATCCTTTGTTTTCTTTTTCCCAATATTCTAAATGAGTGAAGTCATTCATATTCCCAACTTCCTGTATCAATTTTAATAAGTCGGTTTGATAAAAGTCTTGACGTTTGACCATTCTATCAATTAATTGAGAAACACTTTCATATTTAAGGTTTTCAGTCCAATCTATAGTTGGCACAATAGCAGTATTTTCAATTGTCAATTCGATAAATTGCCTCAAGTCTTTCTTTCGGTAATAGATGGCGACTAGAGCATCTTTTAATGCTAAAATCGAAGTTGCAGATATTTTTTTATTAAAGCTCAATAGTATCCCTCCGACAAACCCCGTCTTGTTAAATAAGGGGATTTTATTTAGGACGGTATTCTTCCCAGTTTGAGGGTAGGAGCTGGTAGAGGTCTTTTTGTTTATGGCTCTGGATTCTTTCGAACACAT
>NZ_JBHSJJ010000022.1:0-76295 GCF_042652345.1 Negadavirga shengliensis | reverse complement strand
TATTCACCATTCACGCAGTATTCAGGAAACAGGGAACAGAGAACCGGAAACAGCAAATCGTGCGAAAACCACCTATTCCCTATTCACAATTCACTCACTATTCAGGAAACAGGGAACAGAGAACCGGGAACAGCAAATCGTGCGAAAACCACCTATTCCCTATTCACCATTCACTCACTATTCAGGAAACAGGGAACAGAGAACCGGGAACAGCAACCGGTCGCAAACCACCTATTCCCTTTTCCCTATTCACTATTCACGCAGTATTCAGGAAACAGGGAACAGAGAACCGGAAACAGCAAATCGTGCGAAAACCACCTATTCCCTTTTCCCTATTCACCATTCACGCAGTATTCAGGAAATAGGGAATCGGGAACGGGGAACAGGGAATCGGTCGCAACCTTCTATTCACTTTTGACGGAATATTCAGGAAATGGAAAACGGAGAACGGGGAACCGGGCGAAAACCTCCTGTTCTCTTTTCCCTTTTCCCTATTCACTCAGAATTTAGGAGCCAGAGAATGAGAAACAGTGAATAGAAAACTGGTCGCAAACCTCCCATCCATGGCACCGACGCATTTCCAATGCCGGGTTTTTTACCCCCAACACATAACATCAGTACCCACCGTCATTTGATCTCGGACAATATTTGCAACAATTTTTCCCGGTCCAGGGGTTTAACCACATAATAATCCACCATATCATAACTTAATGCTTTGCTTTTGTCCTTGTTGGAAAAGGAACTCGTAAGGATCGATATCCTAAATCTTTTTCGCTGATGAATAGGGAATTCTTTAAACTTATCCAAAAAAACCCAACCGTCTACATGCGGCATGTTCAAATCCAGAAAAATAAGGTAAGGTTCGTCTGTTTCTTCCAATACTTCCAGAAAAGAGGCCAAAAAGTCCAACAGCTTTTTGCCATCAGAAAAATCATACACCAACCCTTTGTAACCTAGTTTTTTTAAAAGCGAAGTGGTTACCAACCGTATAATTTCATCATCATCTACGAGAATAATGGCAGGAATATCAGACAACTGCATTCTTTTTTCTTTTAAAATTGTCAAAGATCTGATTCTCAAGTTTTACCACAAAAATAATCAACTCCATTATCTTTTTCCTAAACCAATATTCCTAAAAAATATTAGAAACGCCCGTTTTAGCTTATGATTTTTGCCATGAAATCGCGCATGATAATATCATCACTCCCCTCTCCCGCTGGGAGAGGGGCCGAGGGTGAGGGAAAAACCGCATCATCCCCCGGAATTATCCCCAGTCCCCATGAAAATATTGGTCCGTGCAGACAACCATAACGAAAGCGGCACACGCTGGGATGGTTTGCCCACCAAAAACCAATTAAAAAAACACACACCAAAAAATCACTCCGGATTTATTACCCCCGTGTCCCGACCATGACCCGGGGATGTCCCGACTGTCATCCGACCATTCGGCGACTTTTCGCTAAAATCCAAGAAAACATGGTATTTTTACAAGACTGGATTTCTACAGGATCCGCAGCGGTCTTGCTTTTGTCACCGGCCGTATCTCCCTCAATGATTCCGCCCCCCCTTTATCCGCAGAAAAACGCAGATCTTACGTACAATGTATTTTTCGCACCTCATAGAGAACGATTTTCCAAAGACCGCAGCAACCGCATGTTCATTTTCAATTCCTTCTGACGCTTCACAACTTTGGTCATGTTTCACTTAAAACCTTAAATATTATGGCAGAACAAACCAGTATTATTACCCTAAAAGGTAATGTAGGAAAAATCAATTTTTACAAAAGCAGGAACGGTTACCAGGCCCGTGAAAAAGGCGGCGTCTCCAAGTCAAGAATCATGACTGATCCGCGGTTTGCCCGGACCCGCGAAAACATCGCAGAGTTCAGAACAAATGCCACATCAGTAAAATTGCTGAAGGACACCATTCGGCCCGCTATTGTTAAAATTGGCGACAGCAAACTGCACCAACGATTGGTACGCCAGTTAATGACTGTTTTAAGAACCGACCCTGTCAACATCCGCGGCGAACGACAAGTGGCGGAGGGAAACTGGGCGTTGTTGCAGGGCTTGGAGATGAACAGCAATGCCTCTCTCTCCGATAGCCTGAAAACCGGGTTGTCCATCGCTGATTCCACGGAAGATTGGGAGGTATCCATCCCGGGCTTCCTGCCGGCCGACTACTTGGCCATTCCTGAAGGAACAACCCATTTCCGCGTGTTTGCCGCGGGCGCTTCTTTGGATTTCAGCACCGGTGACCGGGCTTTCCTGATGGATACCACCCCCAGTCTGCCCATCAATCAGGCGACCTTGTCCCTTTCCCTGGCCGTTTCTAAAGCAACACTTTCCCATACCCATAGGGTTTTTCTTGCCGGGATCGAATTCATGCAAAACGTAAACGGGCAGGACTATCCCTTGAATAATGGCGCACATAACGCCGCCAGCATTCTAAAAACGGAAAGGCAATAAGTCATGAGACTGTTGATGATACGAAGATACAGAAGGGATGGCACAAGGGGGGTGGTGACCCAGGGACATAAAATCCTCGCATTAACATTCGAACAGGCGCATGAGGCTTTCCATCCACGGCTTCCCTGCATTCCGGAAGGCGCATACCCTGTAAGCCCCGGCTATTCGGAGAAGCAAGGCTGGTATCTCACGGTGAAGACCGCCCATGGAAACTGTCCTTTCCTTCCGGCAGAAAGCATCAAAATGCAGAAGAGCAGGGCCATCGCCCCTGCCACCTTCTTCACTGCTGAAGGAAAACCCATGTTTTCCCGGCTGGCTAACGTCAAACTTACCACCGCCATTCTGGAAGCCATCGAGAAGGGGGAGGAAGTCGTGCTGGAAATCATTTCTGAAAACAATCCTGAAACTGTACGGTCATGGAATTTGAAAGTAGCGAATTCATAATCGGTGCGGGAGGAGTAATTTCCTTTCTCCTGTCCACCATAGCCTACCTCCTCAAATTCATGGTACAGGATTTCAGATCCATGCAGAAGGATTTCCGGGACGTGCAAACAAAATACCAATTGTTGGAAGGGGCGATCAAAGCCATGTCAAAGGAACTAAACGCCCTTCGACTTCAACTGGAAAAGCGAACCTGATACCGGTTCATTTCAACCCAACACCCTTGTCTGCTAAGGCAGGGGTGTTTTTTTATCTTCTCAAACAGACAGAGGCATTTGCATTGCCAGGTTTTTTTAACCCTCCCTCCGGTCGGGTTCCCTATCAAGATTTCCCCCACCCCGAAGGGGTGAAACATTCAGTAACCCCGGGTGAAACCCGGCGGCCAGGAAAGTCCACAAAAGCCCCAACCCTGAAAGGGTTGAACCAACAATCCCGGAACCATTGAAGGATACTCCTCCCGTCACGAGATCATCAATACCTCCTATCCCGGGCACATATACCCCGTCACCGAGAAGAGCGGCAACCTTTCGGTTTAATTAACGGAAACCTTGCCCGCGATGAAGCGGTCCCATAACGGAAGGGGCTGCTTCGTCTTGACTATACAGCTGAATCCAAATTGCTCAGGGTCATCCTTTCCCGATGATTCAGTTGGAGTCCATTTGATATTTTATACCTAAGAAGAAAAGAACCGGGATGAAATTAGGAAAGAAAAGCCATTAAATAGCATCTATCTTCCCACCGGCTTCCTGTTTAACCTTTAAGGCCCGTTTGGTAACTTTCAAATCCCTGAAATAACCGATGGTTCCTATATCGACATATAATCCGACAAATCCCATTTTGGTTTTGCCTAACATTTTGTCCACTACAAAAGAGGAATATTTCAAGTCATTCACAAACATTTCTGCTGATGCTCCATTAACCTCAATCCGCATTGTAATCCACTCGTCCAGTGCTACAGGGGCAGAACCTTCATATGTACCTGCTGGGAAATTATCCCTTAAAGTTTGAAATTTGTAATCAGGATATGAAAAATATTGAACTGCATGATTTCTGGCGTATTGGTTGTTTATTCTTCCCACTTTGGGCCGCAAATAAATAGATTCAAAGGCGGAATCGTCTTCTTTTATTCTAAAATATACTCCGATAAAGCCTGCCGCTGGGGGATAGGGCAAAGGATCCTGAAGTTTGCTATACATTTTTACTTCTATCGTTCCGTTTTCAAAGTCATCTAAGTCCAGAAAACGGGCATAGTGGGGTTCGTCAACAGTTTCTTCCAACCGATTGGCATCGAATGGAAGTGCCGCTAAATCGCGCTCAATTTTCAATACTTTTTTGCCCTGAAATTTGACAATCTCACCAGTGACGTTATGAAGCTCAAAGGTTTGTTTGCCTAGTCTCAAAGTCTGCCAATCTTCAGAACTCTGAGCTTTACCGACAGTGTAAAGCCCGAAAATCAAACTTAAGTATGTGAATAATTTAAGTATCTTCATTGTTTCAATTCTTTTAAGTTAATCATTTATATGTTCTTACAATTTAGCAACTGCCTCAGTTTTCGTAACAACCCTACCTAACGCACCGAATTCGTGTAAATCCCCAAATACTTCAATACGGATAGATTGTTCCAAACCACCCACCTTTACTGCATCAAAGCCATTGTCATTTATTAATTGCTCTACATCCTTATCTACAGTTGTGTCGCTTGTAGCATAAAATAAAACTGATTTTTTTGGCGATTGAAAAGCTGCACTTGCTAATGAAGCTGCACCTAAGGTACCGAATGCTTTGACCAGTTTTGCTCCCTTTGGTAGGATAGCAGCATTAAGCTGTCCAGCGGATTCTTTTTCACCAATGATTTTTTTGAAACCACCGCTTTCATCCGGGGCAATTGGATTCGATGGGTCAATGATTATTTTCCCTTGTAGTTCGGTACTATATTGTTCGAACAATTCCTGGATGGTGTTGAACCAAACTGACAACACAATAATATCTGCATTCCTAATGGCTTCACCTTTTTCGGTCGCTGTTGCCAGTGTTCCTAATTCCTGTGCCAATGCTTTTGCATCTTCCAACTTTCGGCTTGCAATAATGACTGGCCGATTCCCTTTGACGAAGTTTTGGGCTAACGTTTTCCCGATATTTCCTAAGCCAATGATGGCTACTTTTGATGTTGTTGACATACTATTTCTTTTCAAAGTTTAACAATAAATTGATTGTGCAAAGTTGCGTTGCAAAGAGCTCCCACTCCAATGAACTGGGTCAAGAAATAGTATTGATGTAGTTTAAGATTTTTTGGCTTGCTTGTTTCTTAAACGGCTTAAAAACTCGGGTGTAATGCCTAAAAATGAAGCGATTTGTGTTTGTGGAAGCCGGTTGGCGAGATGCGAATAACTTTCTATAAATGACAAATACCTCTCTTCAGCAGAAGAACTAATGTTTTGTAATAATCGCTTCTGGAGCGAAACAAAACTGTTTTCAATCAGTACCCTGAAAATACGGTCGAACTTGGGAGCCTGGGTATAAAGAGACAGTAAATTTTCGTGGCTAATTTGCAATACCATGGTGTCTTCCAAAGCATCAATATTGAGTTCAGAGGGTTTTCGTTCGTGAAAACTGCCAATATTGCTCAACCACCGATTTTCGGAAGCAAATTGTAAAATATGGGTATTCCCTTTGTCATCTACTTTGTACATGCGCAGGCATCCCCGGACTATAAAATTGAACTGGTTGCATACATCGCCTGCCTGCAGCACATATTGTCGCTTTCGGTACAGCCTTGGTTTGAACAGGTCAAATACCAATTGCTTTTCTTCCTTGTTAAGGGGAATTAGGTTTTGGAAGTAATCCAACAAAGGTTCAATTTGGGTTTGTATAATCTTGTCTTCGTTCATTTTTTGCCGGTCTGTCGGAGTGTTGCCTGGTGGTCGCAGCATTGCCCATAATCGGGTCAGGCAGAGGGAATCCCACCCCCAGTGCCATTAAGTTAAGAAAAAACCTGGCCATATAGTCAAAAAAGTCAGGGAAACCGGTTAAAATAACGCCATATGGTTTCTGTTTGCCTCACATATTAAAATGGCGCCCTGCTTTTTTGGAAAAGTACTTTTTCCTCCCGTTAATTCATACCATAACGGCGATATGACCTCTCATTTCCGGCTTTTGAGACAGGTAAGGTTCAACCCCTCCAAAGATGTGGGATAGCTATTATGCGTTGATGATCCCCTTTATACCAAGCTGCCAAAACCTAATCCACCCCGATAGAAATTAAGAAGAGATTCCTTGAAGGTTGCCTTGGTGCATTTTCTAAATGTTAAGTGACAGGTAAGCGTCATCGCGAGAAGCGGCAACCTTTCGGTGTAATTGACTGAGACGTTACCCGCGACGAAGCGATCCCTTGACGGGAGCGTATACCTAAGGGATTGCTTCTCCGCCACGGGCGGATCGCAATGACGCGCAATCGCGAGAAGGGGCAACCCATCGGTGTAATTGACGAAAACCTTACCCGAGACGAAGCGATCTTATAACGGGTACCAAAAGACGAACGGATTGCTTCATCCCCTCCCGCCCTGACCGGAATCGGGTTCGTTCGGAAGATCTCCCCACCCCGAAGGGGTGAAACACTCAGTAACCCCGGGTGAAACCCGGAGGCCAGGAAAGTCCACAAAGACACCCAACCCTGAAGGGGTTGAACCCCCGATCCGAGCCGCCAGGAGATAATCCTCCTCGGAATTAAGAAGCTGTCGTGTTACAGGCTGTTTTGGAGCCCGCTTTTATGGCCTTGTTCGTCCCCCCGCGAGCCCTATGCTGGATTAAACGATGCCTTCTTTATATGCTACATCCTGATTGTTCAGTTCCACATTAAAATTAACCTTTGCTCCTAAAGCCTTAAAGATCTTCATTATTGTGTCGAGTCGCGCATTTTTAACACTATTCTCAATTTTTGAAATCTGCGCTTTTTGAACACCAACCAATTTCCCCAATTGTTCTTGGGTCAAGTGACGATCTTTTCTGGCTTGCTTAATGGCATGACCCAGTAAATCAATCCTTAACTCGAATTCGAAAGCATCACGTTCGGGAGTACCGATCT
This sequence comes from Negadavirga shengliensis, assembly GCF_042652345.1. Taxonomy (NCBI): domain Bacteria; kingdom Pseudomonadati; phylum Bacteroidota; class Cytophagia; order Cytophagales; family Cyclobacteriaceae; genus Negadavirga; species Negadavirga shengliensis. Next base: position 69,305 of record NZ_JBHSJJ010000022.1, on the reverse strand, counting down.
CCCCAATGTGCTTGTCCAACATTTCGTCAAGGCTTATTGTTTTCATTTTATTTTCCTTTTTCATCTGCCTTATTTGTAAAGTATTCATCTCTTAATTTCTCCGCTTTATTGATTTCTTTGCTTGGCGTTTTTTGTGTTTTCTTCAAAATCCCATGTGTTGAAATCACCACCGTCTCATTACCATCTGATTTATCCCAAAACGCAAATAACCGATAAGATTTTGTATTATATAATGTCCGAAATTCCCAAATGTTCTCATTTAATTTTTTGAACAGCTCGGCGTCGTTTATATACTGCGCTTTTCTTATATTGTAGAACACCTTTTTTCTGGCCTTTTCATCAAGATTATCCATAAAATCTTGAGCCTCAGATAAAAAAATGACATCAAAGTTAATCTTCATTGGTGCTTATTTGTTACAAAGATAAAGAAAAGTTTCCCAAACAGGAAATATTTAGAGTTTTAGATGTGTTGTTGTAAGCATGATGGGGCGGTCTATTTTTTATCCAAAAAATCAAAATAAAATAAAAGCTTGGTTCAGCATCCTACTGGGTTTTATTTTATAAACGCCTAAAAAACATCCGAGACCAGTTCCTATAATGATCTCTCCCCCACCCCGAAGGGATAAAACATTGAGTTCAGAAACCTCAGAGCAGAACTTACATTCTATGGTCAATCTCCCCACCCCGAAGGGGTGAAACATTCAGTAACCCCGGGTGAAACCCGGCGGCCAGGAAAATCCACAAAGCCCCCAACCCCGGAGGGGTTGAACCAAAAATCCCGGAACCCTTTCAAAGGATTCTCCCCGCTCAATAGGATCCAACAAACCGTTGATGGTAACCGCATCAGTTATACCCACCTTCTCAAGGTTGTCCACCTGGTCCTTCATCAGCGATTGCAGGGGGGAAATTACAACCGTTAGTCCTTTAGCACTTTCTCCGCTCATCAACGCAGGAACCTGGAAGGTTACTGATTTCCCTCCACCGGTTGGAAAAACCGCGAGTATCGATTTGTTGTCAATCGCCGCTTTCACCGCCTCGGCTTGCAGTGGTTCCCCACCATAGGTTCTGAAAGAATCAAATCCGAAAAACCTCTTTAACCCCTTGTACATGTCCAATGCTTCGTTGCAATACATACAGCCGCTGACACAAGGGGTATTTCTCAACCGGAACATGATCCGCTCCACTTCCGGATAGTTTTTCAGCACCCAGCGGGGCGTGATGGAATAGCGGTTAGTGGCGTTAATAAGGGCAAGGCAATAGGCAAGTTCAATCGCATTTTCAGCGACTACTTTTTTCAGGTCTACATGTTCACAAATCTTGTTTTTGAATACCTGACGGATGAGTTTTTCTGTATCGGTATCTGAGCTACTGAATTGGACATAACGGAAAAAGGAACGGAACTCCTTCTTGTCCTTTAGAAGCAAATAGAAAATCTGTTTGAGGGATTCGTCAATTTGCTTGAAAGCAGCAACCTCGTCGTGGAATAAATCCCTGGATTTGATCGCATCGTTTAAAGGATTGTTGATGTCTTCCGATTGGAGTTTGTCATCCTTTACCAAAGCATGATAGGGCTTATTGGGAAAAAACAGGGGAGAAAGGAATAAAGTATCAATGATGTTTTCTGAGCTTATTCCTACCCCGTGAAGTACTTTGCCGATATATTTTATATCGTGGTTAAATAGGTTGTGGCCGCAAATGAAATGTGTTCCGGTGAGAAACTGTAGAAATTCGGATACCGAGGCTTTGTGAAAAGAACTGCCATCGCACTTGACACTTCCGATGTCAAGGATTTTACCGCTCTTTGGCTCAATTTCCGTATCAATAAAGGCTATTGGGTTCATCGGTCAAGTTAGCCATAATCAGGTATCTGCTGTCTCTATCCACGTAACCTTTGCATTTTCAGCATGTACCTTGCAGCCTGTGACATCTGCCCCATTTCCTCTTATCATTTCCATAAAATCACTGAAAAAATCCTAAAATGTATTTAAACCCACTTTAACCAGCCAGCGTAGGTCTGATAAACGTTTGAAAGCTTTTGGACAGCAGGGCCATCCGGAATGCCCCTGCCGTCGCTTTGATTCCAATCCACGGCTATGGAAAATACTGCCCAAGCCAGGTCTGGCTGCCTGAAAATAACTAATTCCAGCTATAAAAAGAATATTAAAGGGAATTTACATTAAATCCAACTCCGTTCTAAAACAAATCGGTTTTCAAAACAGCCCCCTTGCTTGCGTTGGTAACCAAGGCCCTGTATTGGCCAAGCCACCTGGATTTTATTGCTTTTTTGACAGGAACAAATTCGGCTTTCCTTCTCGCAATCTCTTCGTCACTTAAATTCACCGAGAGGATATACTTGTCCACATCGATATGGATTTCATCACCGTCTTTCAACAGCCCGATCATGCCGCCTTCAGCAGCTTCCGGGGATACGTGGCCGATGGATGCCCCCCTGGTGGCCCCGCTGAACCTGCCGTCTGTGATCAAGGCAACAGAACTTCCAAGTCCCATCCCCATAATCAAACTGGTTGGGGTCAACATCTCCTGCATTCCGGGACCACCTTTTGGTCCTTCATACCGGATCACCACCACATCGCCGGCTTTGACCTTTTTGGCAAGGATGCCCGCAATGGCTTCCGGCTGCCCGTCAAAACATACCGCCTTACCGGTAAATGTGCGTTCGCCGGTAATGCCCGCGGTCTTGATCACCGCACCCTCCTCGGCCAGGTTGCCATACAGGATGGCCAACCCGCCCACCTTGCTGTAAGGATTGTCGATGGTATGAATGATATTCTTGTCTTTGATTTCCGCGTCAGCAATTTTTTCAAGGACGGTTTCCCCGCCTATGGTCAGGTTGTCGATCAGTACATCATCCCCTCTTTTTGTCATTTCCTTCATCACCGCATTGACACCACCGGCACGGTTGATGTCCTCCATATGTACCGTACTCAGACTGGGGGATATTTTCGCTATATGGGAAACTTTTTGGGAAATCCGGTTGATGTCCTTTAACTGGAAACTTACGCCCGCCTCATTGGCAATGGCCAGCATGTGCAGGACCGTATTGGTGCTTCCCCCCATGGCCATATCCACCGCAAAGGCGTTTTTTACCGCGTTTTCATTCAAAATATTCCGCATCTTGAATTTTTCCCTTGCCGCTTCATCCTTGGCGATTTCACAGATCCTTCTGGCCGCTTTCCGGTAAAGGGCTTCCCGCTCCGGCGTCTGCGCCAATATGGTGCCGTTGCCGGGAAGGGCGATGCCCATGGCTTCCATCAAGGTGTTCATGGAATTCGCCGTAAACATCCCCGAGCAGCTTCCCCCGCTGGGGCAGGCGTTGCATTCTATATCCTTCAGTTCTTCATCACTCATTTTTCCGGCTTCGTGTTGGCCCACCGCTTCAAACGCCGTAGCCAGATCGATGGGCGTTCCATCCTTTTTATGGCCTTTGGCCATAGGTCCCCCGCTGACAAAAACCGTGGGCACATTTACCCTGAGTGCCCCCATGATCATCCCGGGGACGATTTTGTCACAGTTGGGGATGGCGATCATGGCATCCAGTTTATGCGCGTTCATCACGCTCTCCACCGAACTGGCGATAAGCTCCCTGCTGGGCAGGGAATAGAGCATCCCGTCATGGCCCATGGCTATCCCATCATCCACGCCGATGGTGTTGAACTCAAAGGGAACGCAGCCGTTGGCCCTGATCTCCTCTTTGATGATCTCTGATACTTTGTTCAAAAAAAAGTGGCCCGGAATGATCTCTACAAATGAGTTGGCAACACCGATAAAAGGCTTATTAAAATCTTCGTCTTTTAATCCTGTTGCCCTGAACAATGACCTGTGGGGAGTCCTTTGGTACCCTTTTTTTACTTCATCACTTCTCATGCCTTATTATGCTTTCAAAATTTGTGTGCTGTTAACTTATTTTATTTTTAATATTTTCAACCCCTTTTTTCCGATGGGGTTTGAAAAATTCAAGGGGCCTGCTAGATTCCAGATAATCCCTATTCATATCCTATACAGCAGCCAAGGCAAATGGATGTCCAACTCCCATTGACTTGATTCATCAAACCCATGAAAACGCTTTAAACACTGCGGATGCCGGGACACCGGAATGGCCCCAGTCCCGTTTAATCCCCCTCCGGAAAAAATACCGCCCTATCGGTATTGCCGCCCAAAAATACCCAAAACGGGATATAAAACGAATTTTAAAAGGGTTTTTTATAGGGAAATCGCTTTTATACAATCCCAAGTCAGAAACCCTTCGGGGGTTATTCTTTTTAGGGTATATGCCTATTTTGGATATTTCGTAGTGACTCTTATATGGACCCTCGAAGGGTTTTAACCTAGAAAGCGATATTTCTGGGGGTTTCTAGGATTTTATGCAGCATCAACTTATTTTATTTCAAATAAGCCTATGGTATAATCAAGCAGCTCAGCGCCTCCCCGTTCTCCATGTCCGGGAATTACGATTGCCGCTTCCGGGTATTTTGCCTTTATTTTCCTTACGGTTTCTGACCAGCTATTCGTGTTGGCATCTTCCAGGTTGCCTTTTCCAGCCCCAACTTCTTTGATCAGACATCCTCCGAAAAGCACATTATCCTCAGGAAAATAGGCGATGATATTGTCTTTGGTGTGGCCTTCTCCAAAATATTCTGCATATACTTTTTTGCTTCCGATGTCTAGCGTGAGGTGATGATCAAATTCTTTTATCGGTTTGGAAAAGTTGAATCCATTCTTCTTCAGTAAAGCCATGGTTTGGCTGGTGGCATAGGTTGGGATATTATGTTTTTCAAACTCCGCTATACCGCCAACGCAGTCATTATGAAAATGGGTCGGTATAATGGCCGTCACTTCATGTTTCAGCTCTTGGGTTACGAAATTTATCAGTTCCATCGAGCTTTGGTTATCAGCCGGCGTGTCAAAAACAACAGCCTGGTTTTCATTTACCACCAACATGCCATTACAGGAAACTTTTCCAAAATCCTCCGTATCCAGAAAAGAAACATGTTCATAAATATGATTGGACAGTTTTATAATTATCAGGGTTTCCGTTTGATAAACTGTCAGGCTATCGGTTGAATGCGGGTTGCCTTTTTCACTATCAATAGGCTGTTCCAACCGTTTTGCCTCCTCAGATGAAGGTGTTTTGCAGGCCATAAAAGTCAATCCTAGAAGAAGAAAGGACACCAAGAGTTGTTTTTTCATATATTCAGCTTTTTAGGCTTTTTTCTGTTTATAATTTATTTTTCATCGGTCTCCCCAGAACTGCTGGCTTCCGCAAAAATCCAGGGCGCACTCAATTCCCCTCCCCAACCAAGACAACCACGACAACAATGACAACCACTTCACAACTATAAAAACATCCCCTCCTCCTATCCACCAATTTATACAGGTCTTGGACTTGATTTTTTATGCAACGATGAAATACACATCCAAGTTCTATTACTGACAGGCCTTTATTTGATCTGAACCATGACTTGAAATTCATGTCAACCGTGCCTCGCCGGCCCGCCTCCCGAAGTCGTACGGAGGGCAGGCAGGTCAGTGGAATTCGTGGACAATAAATTCGTGGGGTTAGCCGAAATTGATCATTGACCCAAATACTTAGCAGCATATTCATTTCCAGTACTTGGATTTTTTCATTTTGCCTATCCCTGAATTTTTGCTCCTTTTGATGTGCCAAGCACCGAATGATGGATTTTAGTCATCTTTGATATACACCATCGTCCACACATCCTGCCTTGGGAGTCCTTTTTCTGCCCGTGCCAAATCCACAACGGTTTGAATGAATTGTGTTTTTGCTTGGGTATAGTCTTCGAGTGAGTGGGTGTATTTCAAAACCAGTTGTTGCTTCAGCTGATTGTATTGTGACACCCATTCAGGCTTCTTTCTCAGATAGTCCCGGAATAATATTTCATTGCGGGAATAAAAGTCCTCATCAAATGGTAAGATGTGTAAATTATGGGTCCAGGTATTTTTATCACTGTATTTAGAGAACAGGTACCTGTTTATCATGTCCGTTTTGATAGACCTGTAATAATTGAAGTCAAGCTTGCCCTTATAAAAAGGGATGCTCCGAAAAGGCGAAACGGCGATAAAAATATCTATTACAGGTTTGGCGTCAAGGTCAGGGATAGAGGTACTGCCAATATGTTCAATGGCTTTAATATCATCCTGAAAAATATCCAGTAAAATTTCCCGCTCATCCTCAAATGCTTTTTTCCAGTTTCCGCTATGTGGTGTAAGTTCGATGTTCATGATCTATTATCATTTGAGGGAATTTGGTTTTTTTTGGGTGTGGGATTTTGAAGAAATCAAACCAGTTCATGGACCGCTTGCACCTAAATTTGAAAGATGCACATTGCTCAACTTTAGCGGTTCGGTCCACATTATTTACCATGCCAACCATCGGCCTTTATTTCTTTAATAATCTTGAATTAAAACTTCAGTCGGAATATGAAGCGTATTGCTCAGTTTTCTGATCATATCCAAAGTCAGTTTGCGTTTTTTATTTAATATTTCGCTCACTCTGCTTTTAAATCCTACCACTTCTGCCAAATCCTTCTGTTTCATTCCCATTTGTTCCATCCGGAACTTAATTGCCTCAATTGGGTCTGGCATTCCGATTGGAAAATTCTCATTTTCGTATCGGTCAATAAGGATAGAAAGGATTTCAAGTTCGTCTCCAAGTTCAGTTCCTTTTTTGGCATCAAAAATCTCCTCAAGTCTGTCGAGAGCTTTCTGATAGTCTTCTTGGTTTCTTATGGGTGTTATATTCATAATTAGATGTTTTCTGCGTCAATTTTGTCATATTCTGCATGTGTTCCAATAAACCGGATCCAGCATATTTGATATTCAAAGTTGAATTTTACGATCAATCGATATTTGTTACCTTCCTTACATCGGGGTTGTAGGGAAGAGTCACCTTTTATCATAGAATAGATCGCTGTTATCAACAGGAATGTACTCTCCAGCCAAAACTTTCTTAATCCTGCTTACCCGCTCCAGGTTCTTTTCCCTTTCATCAAAGTAATGAAATGTGAAGGGTGCCCGGATCATGGAAATCAGTGAAAGGTATTCATCCCATTCAAGTTTTTTGAACTCCTTGCCAAAAAAATACTGAGCGGCATTTTCAAATCCCTTCAACGGTTTTCCGTTCTCCTGTCCCAGATAGGCTTCGTTAATGAACAACTTTAAAATTGTGTCTTTTGGGGTCAAAGGGTCAAATGCGAACCTGGCTATCAGCGTCTGCTTTATTTTTTGGGGGCCAGGCCTGAAGTTATCGAAGTAGTAAAATTTAACCAGCCCTTGACTTATGGTGGTCACCCCGGTTCCGGGAGTTTTAAAGTCAACTCCTTTGTGGTGATAAAAATTCGGGTCTTGAACCTTTATAAGGCCATCCAGTTGCTCATGGGACAGGTCATCCAATTCCAGCTTCATTCTATCCGATGCCAAGGCCTCCTCCACTATCCCCTTTGTCTTTACCCTGGCTATAATTATGGATGTAAAATAATAGGTAAAGACGGCCAGAAATACTAAGCCTACAAGTAAAAATACCTTCTTTTTCATATGTTTATAATTGTTCCTTAATTGTCATATAGCTTGTCCCGGACTTGATCCGGGAGAATCTCGCATGTTTCCCCCCCCCGATAGCTATCGGGGCTATCGGGGCATCCCTCCGTGTGACGATTCCGTCATGCTCGATTTCATGTGTTTATAATTTGTTTTTCAATGGCCATAACCTGTCCCGCACCTCAGTTCACGACAGCTTGTCCCAGCCTGCCCCAACCATGACAACAATGACAACCACGACAACCACAACAACCACCACAAAACAATAAAAGCATCCCCTTCCTCACGATCTCCAATTTTTATCTATTTATAAATTGTTTTTCAATATCCAGCTTGTCCCGGTTTTGTTTCCGGAACCTCACGTGTTTGTTTGATGGCTATGACAGTTGGCAAATGATTTACCATTCGATTAAATTCAATGGTTAGTTTGTTTTTGGTCAGGAAAGCTATAACGTCATTTGTTGTCAATCTTACTTTTCTGTAAGTACTGACTTTTTGATGCCATGCATCATCGATCTTCTCGTGAAACAAGTCGGTTACCTGGACAAAATCGTCTTCATAGTCAAGAATACAGGTCAGTATTTTGCGTTCGTCACTTTTTACAGGAATAAATCTATGGGTGCCCGTCAATGCCACCGAATAATCCCTGAATGAAAGAATAACTTTCCCATTCTCATTTAAAGCATTTGCTATATCAGTAATGAGTGTTTCAACTTCTTCTTTGCTGGATAAATGGGAGAGCGTGTCGCCACAGCAAGTAATCAATCCGGGTTTTTCAGCAAATTGTTTAACCTTTCTGATGTCGTCATTCAGTGGGGTGATGGGTAAATTATTTGTATTTGATTTAAGTTCAGACAACAGCTTTTCGCTGAAATCAACAGCAATGACATCAAATCCCTGCTCAGCAAGGGCGATACTCTGTATGCCATGTCCCGCACCTAAGTCCAGGGCGGTTTTTGTATCATTAGGCTGAATTAAATTGTCAGCAAGGAATTTCTTAAACTCATTTTTCCTTTCCTCAAAACTTCCTGTCATCCACGAATAAAAATGACCAAGATGTTGTTCGTAATGTTCCTTTATCGGGTCTTGTACTTCCATGCTGTAGTTTTCATTCTGCCATGCAAGCGGGTCGCTATTGTTTCAAATTCAAAAATTTTATGGTTATGCCCAGCTGGCCCAGATGATATAAATCGTGATGAATCAATCCCTCAATCAGGTACTTGAATTTATAACCGTCCTGATACTCTTTTTCCAGATATTCGTCCGGTTGATTTTCAATAAGCCTGATCAATTCCAGCTGGCTCTCATAAAAATCAGATTTAAGCTTATCCCATCCTACCTTTTTCAACTCGTCGTTTGTCCGCCAATTTTCAGGGCTATCCATGGTCAGTTTTGCCGCTTCACCTTTCAATTTCCGGATGCTCTCCTTCCTCCACTCCAACAGGTGGGAAACCAATTCCGCCACACTGTGCAATTCGGGGAAAGGCCTTTTAAACGCCTGCTCTTCAGGTATGTCATCGATTTTCTTTTTAAAATTTTCGTCCAACCAGTTCTCCTGGTCTTGCACATCCTGTAACTGCCGCGTAATGTTTTTTATGAGTTTGTTATCCATCCTTATTCCATTTCCTTTTACCTACATTAGCCTTTGCCTCCAGGTATACCCTCCTTTACTTTAAAAGGTTGACAGACCATTAATGCAAAACAAATCATTCAACCAAATATACAAAGGCCTGTCGGGGGTATCAACACTTAAATCCCATCAGTTTAAATGAGCCAATAAATTAATTGTTAATGATCCCTTCGGCGATGAGGTCTTTCTTGATGCGGTTCAGCAATCTCCGGGCATTTGCTTTTATGGAAAGGTGCCTGCCCGTATGGTAGCCAAACCCAGTCCAGATAGGCTGTTCTTGATTTTTATCAAATAGGTAAACCTGAAAGTTCCTTATTGGCACATCACCACTGATATCATTATTTTTCATATTGATCAGAAGTACATAATTCAAATTGGGCTGATCCAAGCGGGCTTGGAAATCATTAAATGTATAATCCCTATGCCCTTCAAAAATGATTCTATAATCAAACGCCCTTACCGGCAGGTAAATATCCCAGGCTACATCTGCCATGTGGTCCCTGAACCGCTGGTGCTCAAGATTGTTGAATTTTCCTTTCAAGGCTTTGTTGTAGTATTCCTCATCCAATCTGATAATTTCATCCTTATATTCTACAAAAAGGATTAAAAAATTATCCACAGGTTGTTCCGGTGTACTCAGCTTCTGTGTGCTGATGGCCCTTTGGAAATTGGTACAGGAAGCACAAAACAAAACCATCAGGAAAAGGCCAAGATAGGATGCTGATCGGGGCTTAGTCATAGCGGCATACTTTTATAAAATGATGTCAATGAAAAATAATGGTAACTTAATCTTCCTTATTAACTATAATTTTACGGATCAATCGGGTGAAAGTTTTTGAAGCTATCAACCAAAAAGGAAAGGTTTTGGTTGAACCGGTAGAATAAGGCTGGCGGGTAAGATAGGTGAGGCTGTGATTCAATTTTTCCAATTGTAAATGGAAGTGATGTGGGAAGGTATGATTGCTAATTCCACTCTGGGTGGTTACTTTCTAAATGTTAAGCCTCGCAGTGACGGGCGGGTTTTCTCCGTCGCGAGGAGCGGCAACCCATCGATATAATTGACAAAGACGTTGCCCGCGCCGAAGCGATCCCATGACGGTCGCGTTCTTGCCCGCTCCGGTGCAGGACATACAAACGACACACCGTCCCATGGGTACCGCAACGATCTGCTTTCCCCAGTCAAATATGGCCATACCTTCCCTCAGCGCTTAGCGGCTTCATCCTCTTCTTTAAACCTCAGCCCTTTCTCTTCCAATGCCTTCCGTAATATCGGCATACTGGCTTTACCCATTCCGTGGAGTTTCAGTATTTCTTTCTCTGTATACATGGATAGCTTTTCCACCGTGTCAATGTCAAGATAATGCAAGAGTGCGCTTCTCGCAGGAGAAGAAAGCCGTGAGAGGAAGCCGTCTGAAGGCTTCTTCTCTTTTTCACAGGTGGGACAAGTCGGACAATCCGTACTCTTGTAATACTTATGTCCTTTTTTACAGGTTCTCAATGTTCTTTTTGCTGTTGCCATTTTGAATCTCTGTTTTAATTGTCTATTTCAAATCCAGGGTCTGCAGGCGGGTATTTTTGGAGCCCTTACCGTCGGCCCGTGACAACGGCAGCAAAAAGCGAACCTTCCGGATAGCGCTTCCCACTCCGTGTTGCCCGGCAATTAGTTTTTCATCCCTCTGCTTTGGTCCATAGGTAATCCGATTCAAAAGTAGGCAATGCTGAACACTTTCAATAGGAGACAACGAGTCAATCGTGGGGGGAGAAAGCGACAAAAAATCACCTGATCTTGGAAAAAGGCGGCACTGGGGGATATCCAGCCGGCCAGCGATCAGAATGAAGAGCCAAAATGTCATCCGGAATAAAGATCGGTAACAAATAGGTATAAAATTTGGAATTATTAGTATTCTTTATATATTTATTATTCCAAAAGTCTATTAATCATCATCTTTTATTTATAATCCTACTAAAATCAAAAAAATTATGCGAAAATTTATCAACCAACGAAAATTTCCGCATCCCCTGTCATCTGTTTTGATATTATTTATGATATTTCAGGGATGCGATTTTGTAATGGAGAGTGATGTGACTGCCCTCAAGGATGAGGGCCCCCAGGCCATAATGTTGAAGGGGAAAAAAGTAAAAGATTATGAAGTTTGGTCGCTTGACCAGGGGACTGATCTCAGCAGGATACATATTTTTAATTCCAGTCTTGGCGAAACTGATGTCATTGATTTTTCCGGCTTGTATGCCGCAGGAGAAATTCCCCTGCCGGTGACAATGCCCCATATGATCGAATTCAATTCAACCCATGAATATGCGGCAGTCGCTTCGCCGGCATCGGGCAATGTGGCCATAATCCGCACGGCGGACCGGAAAGTAATTGAAGTGATAGCTACCGGAGCCGGTGCCCATATGGCCAGTTTTACGCCTGATGATCAATCCATATGGGTGGCCAACATAGGTACCGTCACCTTTACCGAAATTACTGTAGACCTTGCAACCGAAAGTTTCGCGATTGGACGTGAACTCAATTTATTGACCGATCCGGAATGGATAGACAAATTCACCGGAGTTCAAGGCGGAGGCGGCGGTGCATTGGGAATGAATGTCTCGGCACCGGTCTGCCATGGCTATACGGCTAACGGTGCTTTTGCCTATGTTACCCTTGGTCCAGGGGCAGGAGGCTTGGTGGTGGTGGATATTTTATCGGGGGAACCCAAGATTGTGAAGGCCTTTTCCAGGGAAGAGGTAAAAGCCAATTGCGGACTGGCACTTAGCCGGGATGGCAGTAAAATGTATGCAAACTGGGGAGACCCGGGTGATCCGAATATCCCCGTTGCGGAGAGTGGTGAATGGTATGTTTTTGATACTTCCAACCACACCCTGATGAAATCAAGCAGTGATACCCGGGGGGTGGATGCACACGGTGCCCGCATAAGTCCACGGGGACCTTGGCTGTGGCAGGTGAACCGTGGAAGTGACAACGGCATAATCATCAACACCCAGACCGATAAAATTGTCCACTATCTTGATGATGTGGGAAGCAGCCCGGACATTCTCGATTTTTCCCCCGATGGCAAATACGCATTCATCACGCTACGCGGACCAAATCCCCGCAGTGGTGCCGCCCATGTCGCCACCGGAGAAACACCCGGCTTTTCAGTCATCAATACCGCCACAAGAAGGAAAATCGCGGTGATTCAACCGGCCCCGTTGGAAGACCGGCAGGCCAGTGACTTTCATGGGATTAAAGTACGCCATATATTCTGACCGGAATTAGACCTGGAATCAAAGACACCCTTATTTCAATAGAGGGTGTCTTATTCATTGTTCAGGATAATTTAAGGTCAAAATATGTATGGCTACAATTAACAACTCGTCATTTGTTCAAAATTAAATGTTTCTGGATATTTAAGCAAAAGGGCGTTCATTGCTGGCGTATAGTCTTTAATCACATCGAAATATGAACCATAGTTCTCGAGATGGGGATATCTGTTTTTGGCGTCAATTAAAAATTGGACAAATCGACCATCAGGATTAAGACATATTTTCTCTACCGGCGTCACCTTGTCTTTACCTCTGTGTCTTTTCCCTTACACTTTGCCCAAATGTCGTTAAAAAGGTCCAGGTCAATTGAGCGGAGCAGTTTTAATTCCTTATCCACTGAAATAGGTATATTCAGATCCTGATTCGCCCCCAGATCTTTAAATTGATCAAAAAAACCAAGTATACAACTCGTTTTTTCATTACTGCAATTTTTAGAAAGTTCATTCTTCGTAAAGTCAATCAGCTTATGAAGCTGTTTGATTTCCGCTGGATTGTAATACTCATGAAGCAAATCATTCTCTTCAGAACAGCCAAAGCAAACAGCGTAAACTAAAATACAGATATATTTTTTCATGGATTGTTGTTTAATGTGTCTGAGCCTTACTTGTCACCTGTTTCCTTTAATTCAAGCTTCATCATGATGTCGGTCTGCTCATCATCGCCCAATTTGAAAATATGTTTGTCAAATTCCACGAAACCGTTTTTCTTATAAAAGCTGATCGCTCTCGGGTTTTCTTCCCAAACTCCTAACCAAACATAATCAGCGTTTTTCTGTCTCGCCACCTGGATTGCTTTATCATAAAGTAACTGCCCGACATTTTTCCCGTGAAAGTCTCTTAAAACATAAATGCGTTCAATTTCAAGCGCCTTGTCGTCTTGTAGTTCTGTTTGCGATGGTCCGAAGTTCAGCTTTAAATAACCGATGACATTGTTGTCCAGTGTAGCAAAATAAACTTCGGTGTTCTTGTCATTCAATTCCGCAGTCAGTTTTTTATCAGAAAACCCTTCGTTCAGATATTTTTTCATATTCTGTTCGGAATTTCCAGCTGAGAAAGTTTCGTAAAAAGTCTGTCTGCCAATTTTTTGTAGTTGGTCAATTTCCGTAAGCGTTACTTTTTTTATATCAATATCAGTCATCTTCTCTTTACGGTTTCCCTTTCCAAAGTGGAAATACCTTACCGAAAAATCAAGTCAATCATGTATCTTAAAATATTTTGGTTAATTTTGCACCAATTTAGCCATAAGTAAATACTTCTAAAAAACCTCGATCAAGCATGCCTAAAGACAGCAGTATCAATCATGTCCTCATTATCGGAAGCGGCCCTATCGTCATCGGGCAGGCTTGTGAATTTGACTATTCGGGATCCCAGGCTGCCCGCTCTCTGCGGGAAGAAGGGATCAAAGTGACCCTGATCAATTCCAATCCTGCTACCATTATGACCGATCCGGTGACCGCAGATAATGTTTACTTATTGCCACTGGAAAAAAAATCCATCGTTCAGATTCTCAAAGAACATCCTGATATAGACTGTGTGCTCCCCACCATGGGAGGACAAACCGCCCTTAATTTGGCCATCGACTGTGACAAAGCAGGGATATGGCAAAAATTTGGCACCAGAATGATCGGCGTGGATATAGACGCGATCGAGACCGCTGAAAACAGAGAAAAATTCAAGGCATTGATGGAAAAACTCAATGTCAGCGTTTGCGTAGGCAGGACTGCCACTTCATTTCTTCAGGGAAAGGAAATCGCACAGGAAATAGGGTTTCCTTTGGTGATCAGGCCTTCCTACACACTGGGAGGTACCGGAGGCGGATTTGTAGATGGCCCCGACAACTTTGAGAAAGCGCTGAGCGCCGGTCTGCAGGCCTCCCCCACCCACGAAGTCCTGATCGAGCAGAGTATCCTGGGATGGAAGGAATATGAACTGGAAGTGCTCAGGGACAACCTCGGAAACATGGTCGTCATCTGCTCCATAGAAAACTTCGACCCAATGGGCGTCCATACCGGTGACTCCATCACCGTGGCCCCTGCCATGACCTTACCGGATACCGTGTATCAGGAAATGAGGAACCTGGCCATAAAAATGATGAACGGAATCGGGAATTTTGCGGGGGGATGCAATGTGCAGTTTGCCGTAAGCCCGGACAATCAGACCATCATCGGTATTGAGATCAATCCGCGGGTTTCGAGATCCTCGGCCCTGGCATCAAAAGCCACCGGATACCCCATCGCCAAAGTGGCTGCCAAACTGGCCATCGGCTATAACCTGGATGAGCTCAAAAACTCCATTACCGGCAATACTTCCGCGTTTTTTGAACCTGCCATCGATTATGTTATCGTCAAGATCCCGAGGTGGAACTTTGACAAATTCAAAGGCTCCGACAGAAAACTCGGACTCTCCATGAAAGCGGTGGGGGAAGTGATGGGCATAGGCAGAAATTTCCAGGAAGCCCTGCAGAAAGCCTGTCAGTCCCTTGAAATAAAAAGGAACGGCTTAGGCGCGGACGGAAAAGAACTGACAAACCAGGATATGATCCTGCACAGTTTGGAGCATCCAAGCTGGAACAGGCTGTTCCATATCTATGATGCTTTCAAACTGGGGATTTCCTTCCGTACCATCCATGACCTGACCAAAATCGACAAATGGTTTCTCAAGCAGATTGAAGAACTGGTACATCTCGATATCACCCTGGCCGGACATACACTTGAATCCATCCCCTATGACCTGATGAAGATCGCCAAGCAAAAAGGGTACGCAGACCGGCAGATCGCACACCTTTTGGGATGCCTGGAAAGCCAGGTGTTTAATAAAAGAAGGGAGGAAATGGGTATCAAAAGGGTGTACAAGTTGGTGGATACCTGCGCGGCAGAGTTTGAGGCCCAGACTCCTTATTATTACTCAAGTTTCGGTGATGAAAACGAGTCCACTCCCTCAGACCGCAAAAAAGTTGTGGTATTGGGATCCGGCCCTAACCGCGTGGGACAGGGGATAGAGTTTGATTATTCCTGCGTGCATGGCGTACTGGCGGCCAAAGAATGTGGTTATGAAACCATCATGATCAACTGTAATCCCGAAACGGTTTCCACCGATTTCGACATTGCTGACAAACTCTACTTTGAGCCCGTATTCTGGGAACACATCTACGAAATCATCCTCCACGAGAACCCCATAGGCGTCATTGTCCAGTTGGGAGGGCAAACTGCATTAAAACTGGCCGAAAAGCTGGATAAGTACAATATCCCCATCATCGGTACCAGTTTCAGGGCATTGGACCTGGCGGAGGACCGGGGCAGGTTTTCTACCCTGCTTAAAGAAAACGACGTGCCCTATCCTGAATTCGGCACTGTCCACAACACGGACGAAGCATTGGAGCTTTGCAAAACACTGGGGTTTCCGTTGCTGGTAAGGCCTTCTTATGTATTGGGAGGCCAAAGCATGAAGATTGTGATCAACGAAAAGGAACTGGAACAGCATGTGGTGGATGTATTGAGAGATATCCCCAACAATGAAATCCTGCTTGACCACTTTCTTGAAGGCGCGATTGAAGCAGAGGCTGACGCTATATGCGACGGCGAAAACGTGTACATCATCGGCATTATGCAGCACATCGAACCGGCAGGTATCCATTCCGGAGACTCCTATGCCGTACTCCCACCTTACAACCTGGGTGACCTGGTAGTACGCCAGATCGAGAACTATACGGAAAGAATTGCGCTGGCTTTAGAAACAAAAGGGCTGATCAATATCCAGTTTGCCATTAAAAATGATAAAGTCTATGTCATAGAAGCCAACCCAAGGGCATCCAGAACCGTACCTTTCATCTGCAAGGCATACCAAGAACCTTATGTGAATTATGCGACCAAGGTCATGCTGGGTGAAAACAAAGTCACTGACTTTAAGTTTAATCCCGTCAAAAACGGCTATGCGATAAAAGAACCCGTCTTTTCATTCCATAAATTCCCCAATGTGAACAAAGAATTAGGGCCTGAAATGAAATCCACGGGAGAATCCATCTATTTCATAGAGGACTTATTGGATGATTATTTCCTGAAAATTTACTCCGAAAGAAACCTTTACCTGAGTAAATAAGGTTAATAAGCTAAGGTACAAGCAGATCCGGTAACCCCCCGGGGACACCGGATCTGCCAGATAACCCTACGGAACAACCATCCCATTCTGGTTTTTCTGTAAAAATTAAATTATTATTGAATGGTCCTTTAGACATTACCGTTATCATTTAAGGTAATGAACAAAAACGCCTTGCGGGTGTCCGGTAAAAAACATTAAGTATCATGCTTTTAAAAATAATCATCTTCTTTATTGCGTTGGGGTGGATCTTTTCCAGTCTGCTACGCTACTTTCTGCGGAGCAAGCTGAAAAAATTTGTGGACCAGGTACAGGAAGCCCAAAGAGCGGATTACAGAAGTAAAAATCAACCACGGGACGGAAACGTGAATGTGGACTATGTGCCCAAAGATTACAAAAAGAAATCTTCAGGAAATATTTCGGGGGGAGATTACATAGACTACGAAGAGGTAAAAGATTAGTCTGTATTTTTTAGATTTCACGTAAGAAAATCATTTCATATGCTTTTCTAGGTAATCATAATTTTTTGATTAAATTTGGAGCAAGTGGGAAAACATGAGAAAAATCATATCCATATTGCTTCTTGCCTGTTTCCTGGTGTACCATTTTGGGTATTATGTGTTTTATTTTTCCTACCAACACCTTATCGAGACAGATTGGACCAGCAAGGTCTACAGGGAGGACTTTCACGATTACAAGGTCATGAAAATCCCCATGAAGCTGCCTTATTCATTTGAAGAAGAAGGGTTTCAATTGACCAACATCCCATTCAAAAAAGACGGCAAGTCCTATAGGGCGATCAAAAAGCGGTTTGCGGATGATACCTTTGAACTGCTGTATGTCCCAGATATGGCCAAAATAAAGCTGGAGGTAAACCTCAAGCAATGGGTGATTTCCATCTCTTCAGAAGCCAGCGCAGAAAACAATAAGGATAAAGTCGTGGCAAAAACTTTTATCAAGGATTTTATCCGGCTGACAATGGATTATTGCTTCAAAAGAACTTTTTATACATTCTCCTGGCACTATGGCGAATTGAACCTGGCATTAACAGACACGGTGGTTTTCATGGATGCCCCCCCGCCGGAGTCATCTTTTTCCTAAATACCTGCTCGTTACCAGAGATATTCCCGGAACAATCTTCCCGAACTCATCCTCGCTCCCTATCAAAAGTGTTTACCTAAGGTAAAAATGGTACGGAGGCGATGGTGTATCAACAACGTGGCCGCTTTGATCATTAAATCAAGCGTGACATTTACTGATTGAGCGGTAATTTCCGATGAAGATCATCTCTGCAACGCTGCAACAGGTTCACCAAAACCTACTTCAATACCTATATCAACCTAACTTACAGATTGTTTATGAAAAGCATAATCACAGCAATACTTCTATTGGGGGTGGCCATGCATGTGCATTCACAGACCCCAACGGACGATTTGATGATGAAAAAAGGCCAAATATGTATAGCCGCGCTATACGAATACGGCACGTGGGATCAATACTGGGAAGGCAAATACCTAAGGGGAAACCAAAACATCGGGACCCTGACCAGACAAATGGTAATGCCCATGGTGGCATTCGGGATTACCGACAAATTCAATTTGATAGTCGGCCTGCCCTACGTGAGAACCGAGGCAAGCGGGGGCAACATGGATGGCGTTAAAGGCATCCAAGACCTGAGTTTTTCCCTGAAGAACAAATGGCTGGAAAAGGAGGCCTGGAAGGGAAAGGTGTCCTTGTTCACCAACATAAGTTTCAACACACCTGCCTCAAACTACCTTTCCGACTATATACCGTTTAGTATCGGGCTCGGCACTCAGGAACTGGGAGCCAGAGCAATTGCTGCTTACCGGCTAAACCAAGGGCTGTATTTCCGGGGATCGTTGGCTTATCTGTGGAGAGGTCAGACGGAAGCAGAGAGACCTTATTACTACAATAACGGCAGCTATTACACCACGTTTATGGATGTACCCAATGCGATGAACTATAATCTGACCATTGGGCAGTGGTTGCTTGAAAACCGTTTGAGGGTTGAGGCTACCTATGCCAACCTTTACTGCTTGTCCGGAGACGATATCCGGTCCTATAATATGGGACAGCCCACCAACAAAATGGACTTTGCTTTTGTGGGAGGCTTTGCCCAATACTATCTGAAAAACGTCAAAGGACTAGGCATCATCGGCTATTACAACCATTTTGTGAATGGAAGAAACATGGGCAAGTTCGACATGATCGGTGGGGGCCTCAATTACCAATTCCAATTAATTGCACAAAAATGAAAACACATATACGATTTATATTCGCGGCTGCGATACTGCTGGCCCTGGCGACTTCCTGTTTGGAAGAATTGCCTGTCAATTACAAATATGATGACTACGTCTTCAGCGGATTGGACAGCGAAGGCGGTGCATGGAAAACCGTTTTGATCACCGATCCTTCCCAAATAGAAGTTCCGGTTCCTCAAAGCACATCCTCAGCCACCTATCAAAATGAACTGAACGCGGTTAAAGAGGCCAACTCAAATTTGTCGAAAAATCAAAAGGACGCCATTGCATATTGGACCAGCAATCCCATTATACGGTGGAATGAAATAGCGCTGGAACTTGCGGCGAAATACAATCTGATACCTGGTCCCAATCCAGACAACACATACACCTTGCCTGATCCTGCCAACCCGGGAAAAGTCCCCTATTTCCCTTTTGCACATCCTCCTTATACGGTAAGGGCATTGGCTTATCTGAGTGTGGCGCAATATGACGGTTTGGTGGTAGGGTGGAATTACAAATTCCAATACAATAGGCCAAGTCCCTATAAAGTGGATAATGCCATTGTTCCGGGATTTACCAACAACGACGTTCCGGCCTACCCTTCAGATGGTGCCATTGTAACCGCAGTATCCAAAACCATTCTGTCGGCGATGTTTCCTCTGGAACAGGCCTATATCAATGAGCTGGCGGAAGAGCATTTGGCTTCCCTTAAATGGGCGGGGTTGAATGTCGAAAGTGACGTCGCCGCAGGCACACACATTGGTTCCGAAATTGCGAAACTCGCACTGGAAAGGGCCGCTACCGACGGCATGAGGAGTGCCCAGGTCCCAAAACCTGTTTCTGATTCGATCAAAAATGTAGCGTACGAAAGATTCGGCTGGAGCTGGGATAACATGGAGACACCCCAGCGCCCCGTGGGATTGACCCCGATGTACGGAAACGTGAAACTCTGGCTGGTGCCAAACACCGACGTGGTAATGCCCCCTCCCCCGCCGGTACCCGGATCCGCTGAATTCAACAAGCACGCGGACGAGCTCAAGCGCCTGGCAAAAAACCGAACAGAGTCCCAAAGAAAAATTGCGAACTGGTGGAATGATGGTATTGGATCGTATACTCCCCCTGGCCACTGGAACAGGATAGCGAAGGAAGATATAGTCAGGCATCAACTCAACCCGTTGAGGTCCGCAAGAATATTCGCCTATCTCAACATGGCCATGATGGATGCGGGCATTGCCTGTTGGGCAGCAAAATATCATTACCATTATCCACGGCCTGTACAAACCATCCCCGGATTCAAGACCATATTAGGGACCCCAAACTTCCCTGCCTATACCTCAGGCCACAGCACCTTCTCTTCGGCAGCCGCCGAAGTGCTGGCTGAAATATTCCCGGGCAATGCGGACATATACAGAAAAAAGGCGGTCGAAGCCGGAGAATCCAGGATTTATGGAGGAATCCATTACCGATTTGACAGTGAAGAGGGCATCAAACAGGGCAAGGCTGTCGCCTCCTATGTGGTCGAAGCGATGAGAAATGACGGAGCCAATTGATCCCCTTACCTCCCCTATGCAGACTTGCCCGGACCGGCCATGTAGAGATTCTTAAAATCTACATCATGTCCCTACCAAGTGGCCAACGGGTAAAAACGGTGGATCTGGCCCGCTCCCCAGGTGCCAGTGACACTTGAGGGCTCATTCCGACACCTGGATTTCGGTGGGCGCAAAGCAACCTTTGTGCCCACCGAAAATAAAACTAATTCCACTTAACCTACTTGTGCCGAATCCCAATTCAATACTTTTCAAATCCACCACTTTTTGATATAAAATTACGACCAATGTCCGTTGGAAACATTAAATATCATTATCATCATCTAAATTAGGTAATTAAAATTTTTTCATTAAATTTGACACGATAGGGAAAACATGAGAAAAATCATATCCATACTGCTTCTTGCCTGTTTCCTGGTGTACCATTTTGGGTATTATGTGTTTTATTTTTCCTATCAACACGTCATTGAGTCAGATTGGACCAGCAAGGTCTATAAGAAAGATTTTCAGGATTACCAGGTAATGAAAATCCCCATGAAGCTGCCTTATTCATTTGAGGAAGAAGGTTTTCAATTGACCAACATTCCATTCAAAAAAGACGGCAAGTCCTATAGGGCAATCAAAAAGCGGTTTGCGGATGATACCTTTGAACTGCTGTATGTGCCTGATATGGCCAAAATAAAGCTGGAATTCAACCTTAAGCAATGGGTTATTTCTCTTGTTCCTGAAAGCAACGCTGAAAACCAGCAGGAGAGAATATTAACCCAAAACTTCATTAAAGATTACCTGTATCCCAAACTTGTACTCATTTTTGAGACATCTGGCTTTAACCAGGCTGTCTTTCAGGACGTACTACCCGTATTTTTCAAAACCGTCTCTTTGAAACTTCCTTCTCCACCCCCGAAAACAAAGATGATTGATTTCCTGGGATAGCCTTTGGTAAGGATCAATGGATTGCAGAGAGGATAACACCATATTTTATCCGGATAACGGCCGTTGATAGAACTTAAAAAAACACATTGCTTTCACGTGCAAAATACGATGCGGTAAAACGCAACACGTAATCCGTTCATAGCTTGACTAAGTCATCAAGAAAAGGAAGTAAGTTCCGGCTGGTGGATGCAATGGGTAAAAAGTTTTATATAGGCCTTCTTCCTATGATTCCCTGGCTAAACCAGCTACAGAATTAAAAAAACTCATCTCAACTACAGAAAATTATGAAAAAATATTTATACAGCCTGATTCTACTCGGTTCGGCACTCTTTTATCATTCATCTTCCATGGCACAGGGTTGTGTAGCCATTCGTCAGTTTTCAGGAATAGGCAATGCCGTAGGCCAGGGAAATATCATCGAAAAAGGGGAATGGAACATTGCCATGAATTACCGGTATTTTAAATCATTCCGTCATTTCAGAGGCACACACGAAGAGCCCAACAGGATAGCCAACAACACCGAGGTGATCAACTGGTCCCATGGATGGGACTTTAATATCAACTACGCCTTTTCAGATAGGGTGTATGGGATTGTCTCATTGCCTTTTGCCTATAACGAAAGAAGTTCATTGTATGAGCATGGCAGGAATTCACGCCACATGACTTATTCCGGAGGTCTTGCTGATATGAGATTCGGCGCTGGCTATTGGTTGCTGTCCAGCGAAAAGGCCAAACGGGGCAATACTGCCCTGGGACTGGGCTTCAAACTTCCCACAGGTAACTACAATGCCAAAAGTACCTTCTATAATGTAGGGCCGGAAGGACAACCTCAAGTGAGACCGGTCGATCAATCCATCCAATTGGGCGATGGAGGCGTAGGCCTGATAGTAGATGCCCAGGGTATTTGGAACCTATCTCATTTCTTCCTGTATTATGATGGCTTTTACATGTTTAATCCGAGGAACACCAACGGAACATTCACAAACAGGGGCCGTCAAAGTGAGGCGATCATGAGTGTTCCTGATCAATACGCTTTCCGTTCCGGTTTGTTCATGCCTATATTGGGCCATGGGCTGGGCGTTTCCCTGGGAGGCCGGGTGGAGGGAATCCCTGTCAGGGATTTGATCGGCAGCAGCGATGGTTTTAGAAGGCCGGGCTACATCGTATCGGTAGAGCCTGGTGTCAGTTATATGCTGGGCAACGTGACTGCCTCGCTTAACGTGCCCATCGCCTTGATCAGAAACAGGACCAGGAGTTTGACGGATATTGCAGATTCTACCGCAGAGAATTACCGTCATGGGGATGCCGCTTTCGCCGATTACCTGATCAACTTTACCCTGGCATGGAGAATTCCTAAGAAGACCTCCGACGTGTTCAACATCCAATAAGCATGGTAAAGTAAAGGAAATTGACTTACCCGGGGCGTAGATAGCTGATCTACGCCCCCTTTTTCATGTCCTCATTCAGGTACAAAAAAACTTTATCTCTGCCTGACTAAACTGAGCTTTTCCCAAATTCGTCCCATCCAGTATATTCTCCTGAATGGCCGGTTATGCCCCTACCTTCCGCCGTTTGCCGTAAGATCATTCCTGCAATTTTGATCCAAAGCGGGAATGTTGTTTCCCGTTAAATTAAACAAGCCGCTTGTCTCCACAGCCCAATACATCAGGCACTCTGAATTGTCACAATGGGAATCGTATTCTTCGTCTTCATGATCCACCACCATATCCGATCCCACATTCACCAGCCCCATCAGATGTCCCAATTCATGTAAGGCCACCGTAGACTCCAGAACCCCCCGGCTGGGCCTTCTGAATCCTCCTGAGTTTTCTTCGATCCTTTTCCCGAACAATACAATACTGGTATTCTGGTACGCCGCTCCAAGGGCAAAAGATTCTTCATCATCATTGTTGAAATGCCCATCCAGAACAAGGACAAACAAAGTGATGGTGTTCCCATCGTTATACTTCCCCCTGTGCTCCTCTTCCATCTCCCTGATTTCCTGCACGGTATAATTTGACTGGCCCCTTCCCGGAATAGCCCTGTCCTGGATAATCACCCCTTCCGGTTTCCGGATCAATTCCTCTAAAAACCCCCTTATGTTGTTGATCATCTCATTGGTGGGACGGACACCCTCCATATAAACGATTTCCACTTCCAGCCTGGTAAATCTTTCATCAGAAAGAATCTGGCTTGCAGATTGGCCGACGCTTCTTCTTGCGGCCTGTTTGCCGATAAAGGGATCATGGGCAATCTTATCCCTATCGTCAAGACAGGAATAAAACAAAAGGGAAAAGCCTATGATATAAAAAAGGTAAACAATTCTATTCATACATTCACTTAATTATCGAAACAGAAGGCATGGAAAACGATCAAGTGTCCGGCTAGCCGGCCCTAAATATAGGCAGATTTCCCTAATCAAGATAAAAGCTCAAGAAAATTCCGGATTGCCCTTTCCTGTATCATACAGCCAACAAGAATGTCTGCGCGATACCTCCATACTTTCATCATTTACTTTCTGTCTTTCGGAAATTTAAAATCCAACTAAAACAATATTCTGGCACCTTTTTGGTTTAAAGGATACCGGTTTTCATCATCACAAACCATTAACGTAGAAACCAATGAAAAAGCTACTTATTATTTTGTCCTTAACCCTATTGGCGGCGGGCCCGGTTAGCGCGCAATTCCTTTCTGTCGGGCCTAAATTTGGAATTTCACAGGGAGATGTCCGGGTAACCGACGGTTTTCAGGGCGAAGATTCAAAAATGGGTTATCATCTGGGAGCGTTTGCCAGAATAAATCTTCCCATCATCTTTATCCAACCTGAAGTTTTGTACACGAATACCGGGGGATCCTTCAGCGGAAACACCTTTAATTATGATGTCAGTTTTGACAGGCTGGATGTACCGGTGATGGTGGGGATTAATTTTGCAGGCATATTCAGGCTTCAGGCTGGTCCCATTGCCAGTTATATGCTGAACAGCGATATCAGATCCAGTGATTCCGGTCAGGGGAATATTATTCCGCCGACAGAGGATTTTACCTTTGGATACCAGGCGGGGCTTGGATTGGACATCGGCAATTTCCTGATGGACCTCAAATATGAAGGGGGCTTGACCAACTCGGTCAACGGGTTTTCCCAAGTACCTACAGACCAACGGCAAAACCAGCTGATCCTTTCTTTGGGCTTCAGACTGTTTTAAATCAAATGAACCGGTCAGAAAGGGGAGACACTGTATCATGCCTCCCCTTTTTTAATGATATACCTTCAGGATTAACCTTTTACCATCTCTTTTATCTCCACTTCTTTGGAGAGGCTTTTTTTGGCCAGAAAGATCAACGCAAAGGAAAGCACGAACAAAATGGACGCTATCGCGGCCAATACATAGGTTTCCTGCTGAAAGTTATGCCAGGCAAATAACCCCAGGGAACTGAGGGTAACCGTAAACATGAAAAACATAGGAATGGTCACAAAGGTAGGGTTGACCTTTTTCTTGATCAGCCACACCGAAACCGTAAGAAGGGCCAGCGCCGCCAACAATTGGTTGGCTGACCCAAATATGGGCCAAAGTGTGGTAAACCCGCCACTGCCCAATAGCAATACAGAAAGAACGACGACTACGCCGGTTGATACGTATCTGTTTTGGGAAATTCTTCTCCCTACCGGTTGTTGGACATCTTCAAAATATTCCTGTAAAGTAAAACGCGCCAGTCTGGTACAGGTATCCAGGGTAGTCAGGGCAAAGGCCGACACGGTTAGCGCCACAAACCCGACCGCAAACCCCTCGGAGATCCCCATTGCTGCAATGATAGACCCAAGACCATCCGCAAACAACGGGACCGGTCCCTGCTCGCTTAACCTGGAAAGGTAATCTGACCGGGTCAAAACAACCACGGCCCCCACCGAAATAATGGCCAAAAAGGATTCGATGAGCATTCCCCCAAAGCCCACTACCTTGGTATCCTCCTCCCTGTCTATCTGCTTCGAGGTGGTCCCTGATGCCACTAGGGAATGAAAGCCGCTGATGGCTCCACAGGCGATGGTGACAAACAAAACAGGAAAGATATACCCCAGGTTTTCCGCTGAGACATGGACTTCGGTATCCATTACGATCGTCGGATTGGCAAACATCACCCCCACTATTGCCGCCAGGATCAACCCATACAACAAAAAACTGTTCAGATAATCCCTTGGCTGCAACAACATGGAAACCGGTGTAACTGAAGCAATAAAAGCATACAGCAACAAAATGTAAATCCACATCTGATAGTCCAGCACAAACGGTATCTGCATGCCCAGATAAACAAAATAATACATGATCCCTATCCCCAATACCGAGGCTACCGCAAAGGCGGATTTTCTATCTGCGGTGAACTTGGTTACAAAACCGAAGACAATGGCCAGCAAAATGAACAATATGGAAGCCGAGGCCACGCCGGGATTGTTGATGAACGTTTTGGCGATGATGTCAGCAAATACGGCGATAATCAGTATGAGTGTGGAAAAACTAAAAAGGATAAAAAGCCGCTTCCCTTTGCTTCCGATATTGTTCTGGATGATCACTCCTATGGATTTCCCGTCGTTTCTCAAAGAGGCCACCATGCTTCCCAGGTCATGTACCGCACCAAAAAAAATGCCCCCTACCAGTATCCAGATGACTGCTGGGATCCATCCGAAAGTGATGGCGATGATAGGTCCTACGATAGGGCCGGCACCGGCTATTGAAGCAAAGTGGTGCCCCAATACCACAATGGGCTTACTGGGCACATAATCCACACCATCCTTTAATCTATGGGAAGGGGTGATGTTGTTGTTATCAATTTTAAACTTCTTGAAAACATATTTCCCATAAATAAAATAGGCGCCAATAAGTATGACAGCCGAAAAAAGAAACAGATGGATTAATTGCATGGTATGGTAATAAATTTTTAACTTAAGCTTTCTTGTAAGGTTTAGTGGCCTGCGCCAACAAAAAATAAAGATAAACAGAATTTCGATTTTATCAGAAAGTGTAGCCGTTTTATCTGTAACTTAAAGATAATCCCTTCAAAAAACCTGATCCCATGTATTAATCCCAATACAGCTGCTTTTCAATTATTACTTCCACCTAAGTCTTGAAGATGATGCTAAACGAGAAAGCGATATTTGTCATAGTCACCCTATTTATCCTGGCATTCAGCCATGTGGTCCTTTATTTCAGTTTTAAGTACATCGCAGGTTTTTTTTATAAGCCGCGGACAGAAAAAGGAAAAATTGCACTCCTGAAGTTTTCAAAATCCCTTAAATGGGGATTGTTCTTTGTTATCTTCCCGATTTTTGAACCGTATTTTTCACCGGATGACCTCGTCTATATCAAAGATCAACCGATTTTTATTGTGTTGTTTATCGTTAACCTTACCTGGATAATCATAGAACTTTCCAACGTACTGAGGCATTCCTTCCTGGAAAGGTATGCTTATGACAAAGCCGATAACCTGAAAGAGCGCCGTATCCTCACACAGGTAGGATTCATCCGGAAAATCTTTCTCATTGTGGTGGTGGTTCTCGCCTTCGCGGCCATTTTAATGAATTTTGAATCGGCAAGGAAAGTAGGCGCGGGACTTCTCACTTCAGCCGGGATTGTGGGTATTATCATCGGTTTTGCTGCCCAGAAATCCATTGCCAATTTGCTGGCCGGATTCCAGATTGCCTTCACCCAACCCATACGGATAGATGACGTGGTCGTGGTGGAAGGAGAATGGGGACGGGTCGAGGAAATCAATCTCACTTATGTGGTGGTCAGGATATGGGACCAGCGGCGGCTGGTACTCCCGATTACCTATTTTCTGGAGACCCCATTCCAAAACTGGACCAGAACCACCGCTGACATTTGGGGAACTGTTTTTTTATATGTTGACCACACTGTCCCTGTACAGGACCTTAAGAAGAAACTCAAAGAGATATTGGACAACACCCCGCTGTGGGACCGGAAAGTACAGGTATTACAGGTAACCGATGTCAAAGAAAGGACGGTGGAACTCCGATGCCTGATGAGTGCTGTGGACAGTCCTACTGCCTTTGACCTAAGATGTCTCGTCCGGGAAAGAATGCTCACCTACATACAGGAAAAATACCCCCTTTCTCTTCCAAAAACAAGGGTGTTGATGGAAAAGGATTCCTTAGAGGAAAATCCCCAGCCCCCTTTTTCCGGATGAGAAAGCAGATTTTGATTTTATTTAATGGATATTACCCATAAATTTGTAATCCCGAAAGGCTTTTCGGTTAAAAAAAGAAAAACAATTTATGGCTTGGTTTAAAAGAAAAGACGCTGGCATAAAAACCTCCACAGAGGAAAAAAAAGACGCCCCCGACGGCCTTTGGTATAAGACCCCAAAGGGCAATATCATCCACACCAGGGAACTGAAAAACAACTCTTATGTATGTCCGGATGATGACTATCATGTAAAGATCGGCTCCAAAGAATACTTCGAAATCCTTTTTGATGACAATAAATTCACCGAACTGAACAAGGATATGAGTTCCGCCGATCCTTTAAATTTTGTGGACAGCAAACCCTATACCACCCGGATCAAAGAAACCATTGAAAAGACTTCTTTAAAAGATGCCGCCAGGACAGGTGTAGGAAAATTAAGCGGGATGGAAATCGTCATCACCTGCATGGATTTTAATTTTATCGGAGGCTCTATGGGTGCTGTGGTGGGTGAAAAAATATCCCGGGCCATAGATTATGCCCTCAAGCACAAGATACCTTTCATGATGATTTCCAAGTCAGGTGGGGCCAGGATGATGGAGGCCGGTTTCAGCCTGATGCAAATGGCCAAAACTTCTGCCAAACTGGCACTTTTGGATGAAGCGGGCATACCTTATATATCCCTGATAACAGACCCTACCACAGGGGGAGTCACGGCCTCTTACGCCATGCTGGGAGATTTCAATATCGCCGAACCTGGAGCCTTGATCGGCTTCGCGGGGCCGAGAGTTATCCGGGAAACCATCGGCAAAGATCTTCCCAAAGGCTTTCAAAGCTCCGAATTTGTATTGGAGCACGGTTTTTTGGATTTCATTATCGACAGAAGACAGCTGAAAAGCAGAATCACCACTTTATTGAGTTTATTAAAAAACTAGACCGCCATTCCGAAAAAATCTACCCAATTAAATTCTATGATATTCTTAACGGTTTTGGGGAATAATAAATATATTTGTGCAACTTCAAAACCAGTACCGTACTGATAAGATAAAATCTGTTATTAAATGAGTTCAGTAATCATTACATCGATTGTAGCTTTCACCATAATCATTCTGCTACTTGTTTTTGTCCTTCTTTTTGCTCAATCTAAATTGGTTGCTTCCGGGGATGTCAAAATTATTATTAACGGGGATGAGAAAAATCCGCTGATTACCTCAGCCGGCTCTACTTTATTATCCACATTGAGTAACAAGAAAATATTCCTACCCTCAGCCTGCGGTGGGGGCGGTACCTGTGCCATGTGCAAGTGTACCATAGATGAGGGCGGAGGGGAAGTTCTTCCTACAGAAGTGGGGCACCTCAGCAGAGCGGAGCAGCAGAATAACGTAAGACTTTCGTGTCAGGTCAAAGTAAAAAGTGACATGAAGATCAGAATACCTGAAGAAATCTTCGGTATTAAAAAATGGGAGTGTGAGGTCATTTCAAATTATAACGTTTCTACCTTTATCAAAGAATTCAAAGTAAAACTACCTGAGGGGGAAACACTGGATTTCGAGCCAGGGGGATATATACAGATTGATGTACCTTCACTCACGGTGAATTTCAAAGAAATGGACATCACGCCTCATCCCGAGCTTGGCCACCCGCAAGACGTCTATCAAAGTGATTGGGATAAATTCGGCTTATGGGACCTGGTAATGAAGAATGATGAGGAGATTTTCAGAGCATATTCCATGGCCAATCACCCCGCGGAAGGCAACATCGTCATGCTTACCATCAGGATAGCCACACCGCCATGGGACAGGGCCAACAACAAATGGATGGATGTCAACCCCGGTGTTTGCTCCTCTTATGTATTTTCCCGAAAAGCAGGCGATAAAGTAACCATCTCCGGACCATACGGTGAATTCCATATCAACCCTACTCAGAGAGAAATGATATACATCGGTGGGGGTGCTGGCATGGCTCCTCTCAGATCTCATCTCTTTCACCTCTTCCATACAGAAAAGACCAACCGTAAAGTCTCCTACTGGTACGGTGGCCGTTCCAAAAAAGAACTTTTTTATGTGGATCACTTCAGGGATATAGAAAAGGATTTCCCCAATTTCAATTTCCATATAGGCCTCTCAGAACCGCTTCCCGAAGACAATTGGAAAGTAAAAAAATCACTGGACGACAAAGAAGGCGACGGTTACGTAGGCTTTATCCACCAGGTGCTCTATGACAACTATCTCAAGCAGATTGACGAGCCGGATGAGATTGAATATTACCTTTGTGGCCCTCCTTTGATGAACTCGGCGGTTTTGAAAATGCTGGATGATTTAGGGGTTCCAAAGGAAAACATCAGATTTGATGACTTTGGAGGGTAAAAAAACAAGGTCCCGTAGTTATGCGGGACTTTTTTTATTTTCTGCTATTGCGTAAATTTAACGCCCACTATTCAAATCATATTCCATGGATTTACAAGTTTTTTTTGACCCTATTCCTGAAAAATTAATCCGAAAAACCTATGGCCATAACGCTTTTTTTAACCACATCCATTATCACGGAGAGACTTTTCCCAACCTGGAGGGGATTCAGGTTGCCATCATCGGAATAGAAGAATATAGGGGGTCTCATGCAGATATTGAAAACGACAACACCAGCACCACGGCAATAAGGGAAAAACTGTTCCAATTAAAAAAGGGCCAGGTGGCTTACAAAATAGCCGATCTGGGGAATTTGAAACCGGGCGGAAATTTAAAAGAAACAATTGCTGTTTTAAGTTCAGTCGGCGAATTACTGCTGAAAATGCAAGTGCTTCCCCTATTTATAGGAGGAAGCCATGACCTTGATATCGGTCAATATCTTTCCTACCAGCATATGAAAAAACTGGTGAGCCTTCTTACAATAGATGCCAAAATGGACATGGAAGACACCGGCACTCCCCAAGAAATCCATTCCCAGGAAATCATATTGCGAAAACCAAATTTTCTTTTTAATTATTGCCACTTGGCATATCAAAGTTTCCTCACTGATAATGAGCTTGTCAATACGCTTGAAAAATTGTATTTCGATCATGTCAGGTTAGGTAAGTTAAGGGAAAATTTTAAAGAGGTGGAGCCTTTAATAAGAAATGCCGATCTGCTGAGTTTTGATGTCTGCGCCATTCAGTCAACCGATGCACCGGGTGCCGTGGATGCCCAGCCGTTTGGGCTTTCTGCTGAAGAAGCTTGTCAGATCTGTTGGTTCGCAGGGATGAACGAAAAGCTAAGTTCCGCCGGTATATTTGGCTACCACGCCACCTTTGATGATCCCAGAAAAAAAACCGCCGCAGTAATCGCAACCATGCTGTGGTATTTTATTGAAGGGTTTTACCACAGAAAAGACAGTCTCTCGTTTCAGGGCAGTGACTATACAAAATATACCGTTTCCCTGGATTCCAAACCATCAATCCTATATTTTTATAAAAGCAAATTGAGTGGGAAGTGGTGGATGGAGATCCCGGGCACCGGAAATGAAAAGTACAGCAGAGACACCATCATTCCATGCAGCTATCAGGACTATCAAACTGCACAAAAGGGGGAAATCCCGGAAAGATGGATCAATGCCCAACTCAAAATGTATTGACATATCTCTCCGATGCCAAAGATTAAGCATAAGGATTTTTCTATATTTGTGGCCGTCATCGCATGATCAGCGTCACTAAAAATCAGCTGGCGCTCAGAAACGGGCAGGATAAACCCGAAATATGGATAGCTTATAAAGGCATGGTCTATGATGTTACTGCTTCAAGGCTTTGGCGAAACGGACAGCATTACGAACACTGGGCAGGTCAAGACCTTACCGAAGAGCTAAAAGATGCCCCTCATAATGAAAATGTGTTTGACAAATTCAAACCAATTGGATATCTGATTTCATAAAATGATATTGATAGCGGACAGTGGCTCCAGCAAAACCGACTGGAGAGTCATCCATTCTAACGGCAAAATCACCCAATTCAGGACGGTGGGTTTTAATCCCTACTACCAGAAAGAAGAAGAGATGC
This sequence comes from Negadavirga shengliensis, assembly GCF_042652345.1. NCBI lineage: Bacteria > Pseudomonadati > Bacteroidota > Cytophagia > Cytophagales > Cyclobacteriaceae > Negadavirga > Negadavirga shengliensis. The sequence continues at coordinate 37,723 of NZ_JBHSJJ010000022.1, read as the reverse complement.
TTGCAGACCTGCAGGTTGCTGATCTTTTGGAACTCAGGGGCAAAATTCAGGAAGTCTATTTTTATGGTGCCGGATGTACTTCTGAAAAAAACCAGGAAACCGTAAGAAGGCTGTTCAACAGCATTTTTGAAGAAGCAAGGGTGCATGTGGACCATGACCTGATGGCCGCTGCGAGGGCCACATGTGGTCACCAACCCGGTATCGCCTGTATCCTGGGCACAGGTTCGAACAGTGGGGATTATGACGGAGAAAACATCATCAACAGCAGACCATCCCCAGGCTATCTTCTGGGTGATGAAGGAGGCGGCGCGTATATAGGCAAGCATTTTCTGCAAGATTTCATATATGACGATATGCCTTCCCACATTAGAAAAATGGCCCTTCAAGAACTCGAGCTCTCCATATTGACCATACAGGAAAATGTATATAAAAAACCTTTCCCTAACAGGTATATGGCCGGTTTCAGCAAATTTGTAGCCACGTATAAATCTGATCCTTACTGCTACAGCCTGATTTACAATGCGTTTAAAGATTTCTTTATCCGGCATGTGACGAGGTATGAAAACTACCAAAATAAAACGGTGAACTTCGTCGGATCCATTGCATTTTACAACAGCGACATTCTTAGAAAAGTAGGGCTTGATATGAATGCCGATATCCAAATTATTCTCGAAACCCCCATAGCGGGATTAACCCTATACCATCAGCAAAAAATATGAGCACGACAGAAAGCCCTTCCTATTACGACCACTTGGAAAAAATGAGCATCAAAGAACTGCTCAGCAACATGAACCGGGAAGACAGGACCGTTCCCATGGCGGTGGGTAATGCTTTACCCCAGATTGAAAAACTGGTATCCGAAATCGTTCCCAGAATGCAAAAAGGAGGCCGCTTATTTTACATAGGAGCGGGCACGAGCGGCCGATTGGGAATTTTGGATGCCTCCGAATGCCCTCCAACATACGGAGTGCCTCATGATATGGTCATAGGCATCATTGCGGGCGGGGACCAGGCCATCAGAAAGGCGGTCGAAAATGCAGAAGACAACCCAGATCAAGCCTGGAAAGATATCCTCAGCCACGGGACCAACCCATACGATACCGTCATTGGGATCGCCGCCTCCGGTACCACGCCTTATGTCATAGGGGGGGTAACCGAAGCAAGAACTAACGGTTTGTTGACCGGATGCATTACCTGTAACGAAGGGAGTCCCTTGGCTAAAGCTGTACAATTTCCGGTCGAAATCGTTGTGGGACCTGAATTTGTCACGGGAAGCACCAGAATGAAATCCGGAACAGCCCAGAAACTCGCGCTTAACATGATTTCTACCAGTGTGATGATCAAGTTGGGCAAAGTGAAGGGCAACAAAATGGTGGACATGCAGCTTTCAAACAAAAAACTCGTAAATCGTGGCACGAAAATGATCATGGAAGCTACAGGGCTGGATGAAGAACGGGCAAGACAGCTGTTGATCGAATACGGGTCGGTACGGGCGGCCGTGGATTACCATGAGAAAGGGGGGCGGTTGTCTCAGTAACCTACATTGCTTCTGAGACACCAACACCCGGATATTTTGAGAACCGCCTGATCTATCTTTTGCCGGTTTTCGATATTAGAAAGCAAAACCATTGTGTCGGATCACTCTTCTCTTAAATATATCCGTCATTGACTTTTTTGGCGTCATTGACAAACTCCCGGAACCTGTCTTCCTCTTTAAGCTTACAAATAAGCAAGACGTTGTCACTTTCACTGATAAGGTAATCCTTCAAACCATGTACTACCAGCAGTTTTTCGGGCGGGAGTTTAATGTAACAGTTTTGGGTATCATACAGAAGGGCATTCCCGTTCACCGCATTCTTATGGATGTCTTTGTTGCTCACCTCATACAGGTTTTGCCAGGACCCCAGATCCGACCAGCCGAAGTCTCCCAATACCACGTATACCGCGTTGGATTTCTCCAGAATACCATGGTCAACGGATATGTTTTTAATCAGGCTGTAGGCCTTCCTTAGAAATTCAGATTCTTTTTCCGTACAAAAATAGTCTTCCCCATCCTCAAAAGCTTCTGCCAGTTCGGGGATATGTTTTTCTATGGCATTGATTATGCTTTGGTTCTTCCACACAAACATCCCCGAGTTCCAGACAAAATCCCCACTTTCGAGAAAAGTTGCAGCCAATTGCGCATTGGGTTTTTCGGTAAAGGTCTTTACCTTTTTTACTTCGGCCTGGTCCTCCTCTATATACTGGATATACCCATAGCTGGTATCAGGTCGGTTGGGCTGTATCCCTATCGTGATCAGGTTGTGACCGGCTTCAGCTCCCTCAAATGCTTTATTTATAGCCTGGAAAAAAATGTATTCGTTGAAAATCAGCTGATCCGAGGGACTGATCAATACTTTGGCTTTCGGATTCATTTTTTTGATCTTATAGCTGGCCAAAGCGATGGATGCCGCTGTATTTCTCCGCAAAGGTTCCATCAATATCTGGTTTTCTGACAATTCAGGAAGCTGCTGTTTAACCAGATGGGCATATTTTTTATTGGTTACTACCAAAAAACTAGCTGCATCATAGTGCTGTCTGAACCGGTCAAAGGTCATTTGCAGGAGGGTTTTGCCTGTACCCAACAGATCCAGAAATTGCTTTGGCTTGCTGTTTCTGCTATACGGCCAAAATTTTATCCCTACTCCTCCCGCCAATATGACTACATATTTGTCTTTCTTTTCCATTGTCTAAACTATGCCTTCTTTCATCAAATCATGAATATGAATAAACCCTACCGTTCTTTTGCCATCCTGAACCACCAGTTGAGTAATATTATGGGCTTTCATCATATTCAATGCTCTGATGGCATATTCATTGGACATGATCGTCTTAGGAGAATCTGTCATGATTTCCTTTGCTTTTATTTTAGAGAGATCGGGATTCTGCTGAAGCATCCTCCTTAAGTCGCCGTCCGTAATGATTCCTTTAAGATTCCGGTTTTCATCCAATACGGCGGTTGCTCCCAGCCTTTTACTGCTGATTTCCAATATAACATCTTTTAATGAGGCCGCTTCTCCCACTGCCGGCAGCAGCTGTCTGTCCATGATATCTCCCACGGTAAGGTAAAGTTGCTTGCCCAAAGATCCTCCGGGATGGTATCTGGCGAAATCAGCCGCGGTAAACCCTCTTGCTTCAAGCAGGCATATGGCCAATGCATCCCCTAACGCCAACTGTGCGGTAGTACTGGTCGTGGGCGCCAAATTATTAGGGCAGGCCTCCTCCGTGATGCTGGCATTGAGAACATAATCCGACTGCTCGGCCAGATAACTATTTATATTGCATACCAATGCCACCAATTTATTACCTGATCTTTTTAAAAGTGGTACCAGAACTTTAATCTCGGGGGTATTTCCGCTTTTCGATACGCATATTACGAAATCTTCTTTTTTTATCATACCCAAATCCCCATGAATTGCATCGGCTGCATGCATAAATAAAGAAGGAGTTCCGGTGGAATTCAGTGTTGCTACAATTTTATTTGATATAATGGCGCTTTTACCGATGCCTGTGACCACTACCCTGCCCGGAGATGCCAATATATCACTCACACAGGCTTCAAAGTCGCTGTCTACAAAATTTATCATATTTCTGATGGCATCTGATTCGTTTTGAAGTACTTTTATAGCAGTGCTTTTAATATTTTTTAGTAATTTCAATTTTACAGTTGTTAATTGTTAATTTTGTACAAAGGTAGGAAAAGAAATACATTAATCTTTTAATGGCTAGCAAGGTGCAACTCATTAACCTAAATGTGAAGTGGATAATATTGTAAAAGAAAACCTAAAGAGAATATTCGGTTTCAACCAATTCAGAGGAAACCAGCAAGCAATTGTCGACAATATATTAGAAGGGAATAATACCTTTGTCATCATGCCTACCGGAGCAGGGAAATCTCTCTGCTATCAGCTTCCTGCCGTTATCAAAGAAGGTACAGCCATTGTCATCTCTCCTCTGATTGCCTTGATGAAAAACCAGGTAGATCAGCTCAACAGCTTTGGGATCAATGCCCATTTTCTTAACTCCACCCTCAGTAAATCAGAAACCAACAAGGTCAAGAGCGAAGTCCAGTCCGGTCTGACCAAATTACTGTATGTGGCACCTGAGTCCCTCACAAAAGAAGAAAACGTCAACTTCCTTAAAACGGCTAATGTCAGTTTTGTGGCCATTGATGAAGCCCATTGCATCTCAGAATGGGGGCATGACTTCAGGCCCGAGTACCGGAAAATAAAATCAATCATCGCCCAGATCGGCAATAATTTACCTGTCATCGCTTTGACGGCGACAGCCACTCCCAAAGTGCAGCAGGACATACAGCGCAACCTCCAGATGGAGGAGGCAGACCTTTATAAATCTTCTTTTAACAGGACCAACCTGTATTACGAAGTCAGGCCCAAAGTTAAGAACGAAACCAAGAAAGAGATCATCAAATATATCAAGTCACAAAAGGGGAAATCCGGGATCATTTATTGCCTCAGCAGAAAAAAAGTGGAGGAAATAGCGGAACTTCTTAAGGTCAACGGAATCAGTTCAGCCCCCTATCATGCGGGACTTGAAGGAAATGTAAGGGTAAAAAACCAAGACGATTTCCTTAATGAGGAGGTGGACGTCATCGTTGCCACCATTGCTTTTGGCATGGGGATCGACAAGCCCGATGTGAGATATGTGATCCATTACGATGTCCCCAAATCATTGGAGGGCTATTACCAAGAAACCGGAAGGGCAGGAAGAGATGGTCTGGAAGGCCACTGTCTGATGTTTTACCGTTACGATGATATCATCAAACTGGAGAAATTCAACAAGGACAAACCGGTAAACGAGCGGGAAAATGCCAAGGTGCTCTTACAGGAAATGGCCGCGTATGCTGAAAGTTCGGTATGCCGGCGGAGGTTTTTGCTCCATTATTTTGGAGAAAGCCTTGAAAAAGACTGTGGCTATTGCGATAACTGCAAAAAGTCCAAAGAAACCTTTGATGGCCAAGAAGACGTTTTGACGGTAATAAAAGCGGTCAAAGAGACGAAACAACGCTTTAGCATGGATCATATCGTCAGCCTCATCAGAGGGGAAAAAGATGATTATATTGAAAGTTACCATCACGACAGGCTCTCTGTCTTTGGTAGGGGCAGAGAACAGGATGAAGTTCATTGGAAAACAGTGATCAGGCAGGCCATGATCTTTGGGCTTTTGGAAAAAGATATTGAAAATTATGGCGTTATCCTGCTTTCTGATAAAAGTGAAAGTTTCGAAAAAAACCCCTATCCCGTAACCTTAAGCAAAAACCACAATTTTGAAGAAATGTCAGAAACTGTATCTTCGGAAGAGATGGGCGGCATGGGAAAAGCTTACGACGAAAAGCTTTTTGAGTTGCTGAAAGCTGAAAGGAAAAAAGTAGCCAAGGCCAAAAACCTCCCCCCTTACGTAATTTTTCAAGACCCTTCTTTAGAAGAAATGGCTACCGTATATCCTACTACCCGTGACGAACTGGCTCAGATAAACGGGGTCGGAATGGGAAAAGTAGCCAAGTTTGGCGCTAGCTTTCTGAAACTCATTGAAAATTATGTGGAGGAAAACGAGATCATCACGGCTTCAGATGTGGTCGTCAAAACATCAGGCACCAGGTCTAAAGTAAAAATATCCATCATCCAACAGATTGACAGGAAAATCGATCTGGATGAAATCGCCAACAATCTGAACATCAGCATGGGGGAACTCCTGCATGAAATTGAACAGATCATATACAGCGGCACTAAACTGAATATCAACTATTATATACACAACATCATGGACGATGAGCGGGAAGACATCCTCCACGATTATTTCATGACGGCTGATACTGACAAAATCCGGGATGCCATGCTGGAGCTGGAAGACGACGACTTTTCGGAAGAAGAGATCAGGGTATACCGGATCAAATTCATATCAGACCATGCAAATTAAACCAAAAGAAACAAATGAACATATTGCTGGTAGGTAGCGGCGGAAGAGAACATGCTTTTGCCTGGAAAATAAAACAAAGTAATCTCTGCAAAAAATTATACATTGCCCCCGGAAATGCCGGAACATCCGAATTGGGCATTAACCTCCCCATAAACGTAACCGACTTTCAGAACATCAAGGACACATGTATAAGGGAATCTGTTGATCTTTTGGTTGTGGGACCCGAAGAACCCTTGGTGAAGGGATTAAGAAATTATTTGAGCAGCAATCCCGAAACATCTCATCTGCCCATAGTAGGTCCGGACCAACTTGGGGCCACCTTGGAGGGCAGCAAGGATTTTTCCAAGCAGTTCATGAAAGCGAATAACATCCCCACTGCCGGGTATGATACCTTTACCGAAGACACATTAAATGAAGGACTTTCTTTTATCCGGAAACAAAAGTTACCGGTGGTATTGAAGGCTGATGGCCTGGCAGCTGGAAAAGGCGTGCTCATCTGTCAATCCTACGAGGAAGCGGAAGCAAGCTTCAGGGAAATGTTGTTGGAAAAGAAATTCGGAGAAGCATCAGCGAAGGTGGTGATTGAGGAATTCCTTTCCGGAATAGAACTGTCGGTGTTTGTAGCCACCGACGGGGAAAGTTACAAAATCCTCCCTGAGGCAAAGGACTATAAAAGAATTGGTGAAAAAGATACGGGGCCCAATACAGGTGGTATGGGGGCCATAAGCCCTGTGCCTTTTGCGGACCAGGCTTTCATGGATAAAGTTGAGGAAGAAATCGTCAAGCCCACCATCGAAGGGCTAAAAAAAGAAAACATAGATTACCGGGGTTTTCTTTTCATCGGGCTAATGAACGTCGACGGCCAACCCAAGGTGATAGAATACAATGTAAGGATGGGGGACCCGGAAACGCAGGCCGTATTGCCAAGGATAAAAAGTGACTTTGTGGCACTTTTGAAAGCCATAGCCACCAAAGGCTTGGCCAATTATACCTTGCAAACCGAGAATTTCGTTACTTCAACAGTCGTTATGGTAGCAGGAGGATATCCTGAGTCCTACGAAAAAGGAAAAAAAATAACTGGACTTCATGCGGATAACAACACTTCATCGATCACTTTTCATGCGGGTACATCTTTGACAAAAGATGGCACTGTCCAAACAAATGGAGGCAGGGTGCTCGGCATTACAGGAAAGGGGAAAAGTGTGGAGGAAGCCATTTCTAACGCATATGAAAGAGTCAGTCAGATCAGTTGGGAAAATGTAAATTACCGTAGGGATATCGGACAGGATATACTGGCTTACGCAAAATGAAATTTCCCATATTCACGAGGAGGCAACTCCCTAAAATATAATATTATGGCAGGATGTAATAACTGCTCTACCGGCAACCCGGCTACTGTCGGGGGCTGTCAGAATAACGGCAGCTGCGGTACGGGCGATTGCAATAAAATGAACTCTTTTGACTGGTTATCCCATATGGGGATACCTGAAGTGGATAAATTCGACATCATAGAGGTGAAGTTCAAAGGAGGACGGAAAGATTATTTCAGAAATGTAGACCATCTACAGCTCACCACCGGTGACCCAGTGGTCGTGGATGTTCCCAATGGCCACCATATAGGTTACATTTCGCTACAGGGAGAACTTGTGCGGCTTCAGATGCAAAAAAGGAAAATCAAGAATGACGATAACATTTTAAAGATTTACCGGCTTGCGAACCAAAAGGATCTGGAAAAGTGGCAGGAGGCCAAAAACAGGGAAATCCCTACCTTATACAGAAGCAAGCAGATCATTGAGGAACTGGGACTGGAAATGAAACTTTCTGACATCGAGTACCAAGCCGACAATTCAAAGGCCACCTTCTATTATTCCGCTGATGACAGGGTGGACTTCAGAGAACTCATCAAGATCCTTGCGTCTGAATTCAAAATACGCGTGGAAATGAGGCAGATAAGCCTTCGTCAGGAAGCCGGGCGGCTTGGTGGAATAGGAGTATGCGGCAGGGAATTATGTTGTGCGACCTGGATCCACGATTTTAAAAGTGTAACCACTTCAGCAGCCCGTTACCAAAACCTTTCCCTGAATCCAAGCAAGCTTTCCGGGCAATGTGGCCGGTTAAAGTGTTGTCTGAATTATGAGCTTGACAGCTATATGGCCGCACTTAAGGATATCCCATCCGTAGACAAACCGCTGCAGACAGAAGCAGGGCCTGCAAAACTCCAAAAAACGGATATTTTCAGAAAGCTGATGTGGTTCAGCTACAACGACGACAATAATTGGCACTCTATCGATTGTGAAAGGGTAAAAGATATCCTTGAGATGAACGAAGGAGGAATTATGCCTTTCAATCTCAAGCAGGATAAGGCTTTTGAAGGCGAAGTAGAAACCGGCAAATCCAATAAGGACCTGGAATTGTTGGACAAAAAGTTTTCCCAATCCAAGAAAAAGAAAAAAAGAAAAGCAAAGCCTAAAAAGACCGGCGTGGATAGCCTATCCGTTCAGCCGGAACTAAAACCTGGGCCACGGCAGACCACTACGGACAGGACCAAAAACAGTGGGCAAAAAAACCGTAAAGGAAACAGAAAAAGCCCAAGAAATCAGGCGCGGAACCAAGGAAGCCCACCTCAAAATACCCAGGATGCCGTTAACAAAAAAGAAGGAGGGCAAAAAACCAGCAAAAAACGAAACTATAATAAAAAAAGAGGGCAAAACAGACCCAACAATGGCAATACAAATGAGATTTAACCGGATTTCCCCATCTTTTTTTCTTTTTTTGCTTTCGTTTTGGTTTTTCTCATGCAGTGAAAATAGGATATTTGAAGAATTCACTGGCTTTAAGTCACTGAGTTGGGCAGTGTCCGATACGGTTACATATGAGTTAAGTGAGTTAAGCGGCCTGGCGTATGATCATGTGATCACTACAATAGGAGTGAGATACAATGATGACTATGAATTTCATAACCTCTATGTACGCTGTTTTCTAAAAGACAGTGTGGGTCATATAAAAAAAGACACCTTGATCAACTTGGGGCTTTTCGATTCCAAAACCGGGAAACCAAGCGGACGGGGTTTTGGAAACCGGCTGACTTTGTATGACACCCTGCCATTTGGCGGGATGGATGACCGAAGCAAAATCCAGTTTGTCCAGTATATGAGAAAGGATACCCTGAAAGGAATTGAAGCTGTCGGATTAAAAATCACTTCTCCTTCTAAAAACTAGCGTCAACTCAAATGTTATTCGGGTAATTTGTTGGTGTTACAGCTAATTCCGGCGGCATATGGTTGTCCACGAATCCCGAACAAGTCCCCCGAACCAAGTCCGGGACAGGTCTACACAGGCCGCCCCGAACCCGGTCAATGACATTCGGGGAATCAGCACGAAGGATGGAGATAATTTGGATGAAATTATATATTTGGAAAAACGGCTCAACGATCTGAACCATTTCATGAAATTCGTGTCAATTGGTGGAATTCCTGACTGCCGGGCACCTACGCTAAAGCTATGGCGACAGCGTGCAGGCAGGCGTGGACAATAAATTCATTGGTTGACCCGAAAACCGGTCCCTGACTTGATCCCTAGGTGGTGGCCTCTCCGTCCTTTTCCGTGCTTTTCAGTTTAAGCTTGGTCTGTAATAGATCTTCCTTGTCTATCCAATATTGCCGGCTGAAAAGGAACAATATACTCCAGTTTTTGAGCGTCAGCATTTGGGGGTGATACACAAAGGCTTCTTTTGCACTTAATGCGGCAAAGAAGCGCTGGTCATCCGTAAGAATGGCGGCGGTGGCATTCCCGTTTTCCTGGACTTCCAAATCCATTATTTTGTCATAGTCGTTTTCCACAACCTCATGGTTTCCATAAGTATTGATCAATCTGTTCTTTAGCGACCAGGTTTCATGATAGTCAGGATGGGTAAAAGGCAGGCGGTCAGGCATATTCCCCTCCTGAACCTCTTTGGCATACTGAATGTAATCCTTCAATACCCTGACTCCGGGATTGGTCAAATGGTGTTCTTTGAAGTTTCCGGGACCCAGTCCAGTAATAAGCACAATTTCTTTCCTGGCTCTGGTTACGGCGACATTCAGCCTGTTCTCTCCCCCTTTTCTTGACAGCAGCCCGAAGTTTGCGGTGAATTTCCCCTGTGGATTAGGAGCATATCCTATCGAAAAAATCACCCTGTCATACTCATCTCCCTGAACGTTTTCTATGTTTTTTACCCGTACCCGGTCCAATCCGCTGTCTCCAAACTCCCCATCTATCAACTCATTTACCAGCACCATCTGGAAATAATTAAATGTGATGATTCCCACGGTATCTTTGGGATGGGCTTCCCATATTTTCTTCAGTTGGCGGATCACCTCCCCTGCCTCCTCTTTGTTTATCTGGTTTTCCCAAACCCCGTCTGTTTTTATAAGACGGATAGGGATGTATCCTGAATTCAGCACCTCCCGATCGGGCAGCATATATAGCCTGTTGTCATAAAAATGAAGATTGGAAAAATGGATCAAGGGCAAAGTCTGGCTTCTGTAATGGGTGGTAAGGGAGTGGCTGGGAAAATATTTTGAGGCCATATCCAACAGGGAATCGATTTCCAATTCCATCCCCTCTTCCTCAGTCTGCACCCTGGCCTGGTACAAATCATAGGGCTGTAATTGATTGCTGTCACCCGCGACCACCACCTGTCTGCCCCGCAACATGATGGGGAGCCCCCGTTCGAAATAACATTGGCTGGCCTCATCAAATATTACCAGATCAAAACAAGGACGAAGTGGAAATAAGGCAGAGGCCGTTTCCGGAGATGCTAACCAACAGGGCATCAATCTAAATACTTCCTCATCAAATTCTTCCACGAGTTTTTTGATCGCCCAAACCTGCCTCTTTTTCAACACCTGGTGATTTAACTCCCTGTAAGTGATCATGTTATTGAGCCGGTTGTACTCAAGGTTTTTACAGACATCTTCCCGGAGTCTCATTTCCACAATAAACCTTGCCACCTTCAATTTTTCCTCCACGGCATTCCCAAAATCCTGGATACGCTGCTTGATCTGGGAATCATGAATTTCTTTTAACACTGGATATTTTGCTTCCAAATGCCCCACCCAACTCAATTTCAGACTGGAGAGAAATATTTGTTTTAATTCCTCAAACTCTTTATCGGGAAACTCGTCGATCAATTTTTCGACTACTTTTCTTTCGACTTCATTCATTTTCTTCTTCAAGCCATCATACCGGACCAAGTCATCTATATCTTTTGCCAATCTGATTTTTACAGGAATAAGTTTCTCCTCATCCGCAGTACTCAGCAAGTGCTTGATTTGAATTTCAGTAAGGTATTTCTGCCAGGAAGGAAAGTGGTCAGCCATCCAAGCCGTGATTCTTATCATTTCAGCCAACAAGTTGTGGAAGTGGCCGTAGGAAAGCTTCGCTTTAAAAATATAGGTAGACAAAACACCTAAGTCCGTCATAATAAAACGGGAACGGACGGCTGCCGTTAACACATTTGTGACTTCGACAAACTCCGCTAAGTCAAACGGTTTGGAGGGCAGCTTTATCCAACTCTTTTGCGACAGAAGGGTGTATTGATGACTGAGGTTCATCCGGTTTTCCAGCTTCTGGGCCAGTATTCCCAGTCCCTCTTTGGTTTTTTTCAAACCATTTGTCTCTAAAAGCGCCACAACATCTCCGTACTTCCTGGAATCAAACCGCAACATGATCTTACCAATCCAGGAATCCATTTGGTCGGAGGCGTGAATCGTTTTTTCCAGCATCGGTTCAACTTCCTCGTCCGGGGTACTCCACTCGATGCCCGCTCCGGAAAAAAGCCTGCCAATCATTTCTATCTTATTTTCCAGCCACAACCGGTCAAACACGGATTTGTCATAACCCATTAAAGCTTTGAATTTCTCAAAGATATCCGGGCTGTCTATCATTTTGGCCAGTTCCTGCAACTTTTCCCGGTGCTCAAAAGACTCATAAATGATCGGATACTCAAATGTATCGGCGAGCAGATCACCGAGATCTTTTTGGGTTTGGTATTTTACGGAGGCTATCTCTTCAAATATCGCTTTTATATTGGATACAGCTTGAGGGCCCATAGCAGCGAAATCCACCCGATGCAACCAAAAAGAAGACGGTTCTTCATACCGTTTATAATAAGTCTGATAGGCAGAAAAATCATGAAGAAAAGCATCCAGATCATCCAGTCTGAAATACCTGTAATACTGCGTCAGATCGGTTATCTCATCATTCATACTGGAGGTTAAATACAACTCCTTGACAGGTGCGCCGCATTCCTTGTCATCATAAAGGGCTTCTTTGTACTCATCGAAAAAATCTGAGTCCTTCTCTATTTGCCTGGAAAGCTGGCTAAAGCTCCGCTCCAACTGGATCGCATCCAGCGACCGGTTGAGTGCCTGATAACTTTCCAATGAGCTGATCTGATGGGCTATTTTTTTATAAAGCTCCTTCCGGTCACTTCTATAATCATGGACCAAGGCGGTAAAATTGCCCATTCCCTGGGCCGAAACCCTTTCAAACACGACATCCAGTGCTGCCCTTTTCTGCGAAACCACCAAAACCTTCTTCCCTCTGGATATAAAATCGGAAATAAGATTACAGATCAACTGGGATTTGCCCGTACCGGGAGGGCCTTGAACCACGCATGACATACCTTGCTTCACAAATTTTAACACCTCCTCCTGGCTGGCATCCATGGGGAAAGTGTTGTACAAATTGTTTTCCTGAGGCCGCTTTTCTTCCCCTGTTTCGTGATCAAACCGCGCGGAAAGCAAATCCTCCAAGGTTTGATGATCCGATTCCGTTATTAGCCGCTTGTAATCATCCATTAGAGAGGAACTCTTTTGGGAAAACTGTCCGAGAACCGCATAAGGTTGAATTTTTAAGATCCCTGTTTTAAAGCTTTCTTCAAAATATGCTCTGGATTGTTCGGGAAATATTTCAAGCTTATCCTGATATATTTCCCTTCCAAAATTCAACTCGACTTTGTTTTTAAGGTAGTGGTACAGGTCGGTCCTGAAACCTATAGGGTCTTTGGAGAAATCTTCCAATGATTGTTCCAGCCACTCTTTGTCAAAAGGCCTGCCTTGGGCCTGGCTATATGCCAGCAAAAAAGTAGGATTGATAAACGGGGCCTCGCCAATGGCTTTTCTCAGGTACCATGTATTGTCCTCATGAACGATACTGACGGGGAAAAATATCAGCGGACACCGGATCAATTGGTCGTTGATCAACTTGCCTTCAACAAATGGCCAGCCGACAAAAAGGGTTTTTTCCCCTGTTTCCTCTTCGGCAAATCTGTCATTTTGATGAAGTCTTTTTAGCCTTACAGACAGCTGGTTCACGTTTTTGTCCCTGGAATCCAGGACCTGTATCAATGGCACATTTCTTTTTCTTCCCACCAACTCTGTGATGTAAAAAAATGCAGGATGATTGTTCAAAAAATGAAAATCCTTTAGGTCTATCATCTGACTGTTGATGATTTTGGGCAGAAAAACAGACCGGTTACCAGATGATAAATCAATCAATCTGTTAAAATAAACCTGAAAAATATCCTTTAGCATAAACCATTCATTTAAAGGGAGAATCTTTTTCCTTCGCCATGTGATTATAAACAATCGTATCCATGATACCAGGCATCCATTTATTCAAAAAAGAAGCCAATTTCCCTTGTCTTGTCAATATCAGATCCCTTTTCCTTTTCAAAGCCGCCTTGTAAATGGCCTTGGCCACTTCCTCAGGAGTCATCATTTTTTCTTCGTCCCTGGGAGACTCCTGTTGTATGGAGCCATCTGCTGTAAGTGCATTGTTACGGATGTTGGAAGCGGTAAAACCGGGGCAGGCCACCAATACATGCACCCCGGATTTCATTACCTCCGTTCGAAGCGATTCAAAGAATCCGTTCATGGCGTATTTGCTTGCCGTGTACGCTGTCCTGGCGGGTGTTCCCCTGAATCCATTAATGGAGGACATGGCTATGATGGTGCCTTTATTTTTCAGGATCTCCGGAAGACAGAACTTGGTGGCATAGACAGCACCCATAAAATTGGTGTTCATGACTTTGTGAAAAACTTCAAGATCCATATCCTGAAACATGGCCCGCATGCTGATACCTGCGTTATTGATAAGCATATCGATTCTTCCAAAACGTTCCACCGCCCCTTTCACCATCAGTTGATTCTGTGACTCGTCTGCGGCATCACAGACTATGCCGGCACACGTTATTCCTTCATTCTGAAGCCGGAGCAAGGTATTGTCAAGTTTAATTTGGCTACGGCCTGTTATCCATATTTTGGCACCGTTTTTTCCAAAAACACGGGCGCAGGCTTCTCCTATTCCTGAAGTAGCCCCTGTAACAACCACCACTTTATCTTTCAATTTCATAAAATCCATATCCCATTTAAAGGTAAGTATTTCAACTATATTCCGGCCAATTTAATAAAAGCATTGTTTCTATTTCAAATGGCTTTCACCGAAAATCACTAATTTTGCAGCCTATGTCAAGAAAATTGAAGAATAAGATCCTGCATCGGATTCCCATAGAAAGGATCGCGGCTGAAGGCAAATGCGTGGGCCATTATGAAGGGAAAGTGGTTTTTGTAAGCCATGTGGCTCCCGGAGACGTAGTGGATGTACGGGTAACAAAAGGGAAAAGCAGTTTTCTGGAAGGAGAAGCCATACATATCCACAAATACTCAGAAAACCGGACAGAACCGTTTTGCGAACATTACGGCACATGCGGTGGCTGCAAATGGCAACATATTTCCTATGAACTCCAACTTGAATATAAAAGGCAGCAGGTGATCGACCAGTTTGAACGGATTGCCAAGGTGCCCCTCCCGGAAGTGTCTCCCATCATCGGTGCTAAGGAAACCCGTTATTACCGCAACAAGCTTGATTTTACCTTTTCCAACAACCGGTGGCTGACCCGTGAACAGATAGATTCAGGAGAAAACCTGGAGAGAAACGCTCTCGGGTTCCATATTCCTAAGCGTTTCGATAAAATAGTGGACATAGTGCACTGTCATTTACAGGGCAATATTTCCAATGAAGTAAGAAACAGGCTAAGGGATTTCGCGCTGAAAGAAAACATTTCTTTTTACGACATGATCAGGCAGGAAGGAGTGTTGAGAAATCTCATCATAAGAACCTCTTCAAATGAAGAAATAATGGTGATCGTGCAATTCGGAGAAGAAAACCATGCTGCCATAAAAAAGGTCATGGATTTTCTCAAGGAGAATTTCCCCGGGATCACTTCGCTGTTGTATGTCATCAATCTGAAGAAAAACGAGACGTTCCATGACCTGGAAATTTTAAATTATCACGGAAGGGATTATATAGAAGAAAAAATGGAAGGGCTCCGTTTCAGAATAGGTCCAAAATCATTTTACCAGACCAACTCAGAACAAGCTCACCGTCTGTATCAAGTAGCGCGGGAGTTCGCCGGTCTTACAGGCGATGAAGTGGTCTTTGACCTTTATACCGGAACCGGAACCATTGCCAATTTTGTTGCCCAGAAAGCCAAGCAGGTAATTGGTATAGAATATGTGGACGCTGCCATAGAAGATGCCCGGTTAAACTCCCAAATAAACGGGATAGAGAACACCCTGTTTTATGCCGGAGACATGAAAGATATACTTAACGAGGAGTTTACCACCAACCACGAGAAGCCGGATGTAATCATCACCGATCCGCCCAGGGCCGGCATGCATGAAGACGTGGTGAAAATGATGCTCCGATTGGAGGCGGAAAAAATAGTCTATGTGAGCTGTAATCCCGCTACCCAGGCCCGTGATATAGCCCTGCTCTCCGAAAAATACAGCGTAAACAGGGTTCAACCCGTAGACATGTTTCCGCAGACCTACCATGTCGAAAATGTAGTGTTGTTAACCAAAAACAAATAAACCGATACATGATCATCAGAGACGATAACGATCCCGAACTGAACGGAAAATATCTTGGAACCATCAGCAGCGATTTTGTGAAAATCTGCGAAACGCTAAAAGAAGCCTCATACCAGGTCAGATCCAGGAAATTTTCCGATTATCCCATCTTCCCTATAAGCAAAACAGAACAGCCGATAGGACAGCTTTTTTTAAGTAAAGAGGACAAGCCCATTGAATGGAATTATTATATCACCTACCTGGATGAATTTGTACAGAGAGGGCTTATCGAAGAAGATGCAGTGGAACAGTTCAAACAGACCTATAAAGACCCCGATGAGTTTTGTTGCCTGTTTGTAGTGGATGAGGCTTTCACCAATTTTCTCTATATCCCGTATCCCACCGACTGACCAAAAACCAAAAGCGTTAAAAATGCTTCCAACCCTGTGCCTGGAGAGGCACGGCTGTTCCACTTTTTGTCACCAGAAACAAGCCCTCTTCCGCTTTTGTCACGTGGCCGATAAAATGAATATCGGGATGCTTCTCAAGTTTCTTAAAGTCCTCCTGCCGGATGGTGAAGAGCAGTTCATAATCCTCTCCCCCGTTTAACACGCATGTAATCGGATCTAAATCAAACTCCACGGCGGTATCATAGGTTTGCTTGTCAATGGGTAATTTGTCTTCATAAATCATGACACCCACTCCGGATGCTTTCGATATATGAAAAAGTTCGGATGCCAGCCCGTCGGAAATATCCATCATACTGGTGGGTACGATCTCAAGATCACGAAGTTCATGGACAATATCCATTCTCGCATCCGGTCTTAACTGCCTTCCGGTAATGTAGGTGTATTTTTCAAGATCCGGTTGCATTTCAGGGTTAGAAAGAAATACCTGTTTTTCCCGTTCCAAAACCTGCAACCCCATCAAAGCGGCCCCCAGGTCTCCTGTGGCACAAATGATATCATTTATCTTTGCCCCGGAGCGAAAGCTGATTTTTTCCTTTTCAACCTCCCCCACGGCTGTAACGGATATGATCAGGCCCGATCTGGACGCAGTGGTGTCACCGCCTACCAGATCCACTTGGTAATGGTCCGCCGCCAAATTGATCCCTTCGTAGAGCTCGTCCACCGCCTCCACAGGAAAACGGTTGGAAAGGGCCACGCTGACGGTTATTTGCCTGGGAACGGCATTCATGGCAGCTATATCGCTTATATTTACCGCTACCGCTTTAAACCCCAAATGTTTCAACGGGGTATAGGCAAGGTCAAAATGCACACCTTCCAGGAGCATATCCGTGGTGACCACCATAAGCCGCTTTCCTTCACCGATCACTGCAGCATCATCACCGATGCCCTTGACGGTAGAAGCATGTTTGATTTTGACTCCTTGGTGGATCCTGTCTATCAATCCAAATTCACCGATTTCACTGATTTCGGTTCTCTTGTCTTTATTCATCTGCTTTTTTTTCCTGACACAATTCCACCAACACCCCATTGGTAGACTTCGGGTGCAAAAATACAACTAATTTATGATCCGCCCCATGCTTGGGGACATCATTCAATATCTCAAACCCTTCCTCCTTCAATCTTTCCACTTCCTTCCCGATATCATCTACTTCAAATGCGATATGGTGGATGCCTTCAGCTCTTTTTTCCAAAAATTTTGCAATCGGGCTGTCAGGTGATGTTGCCTGTAACAATTCGATTTTAACATCGCCACTTTCAAAAAAAGAAGTGATGACCTTTTCTGAGCTCACCTCCTCCTCCTTGTATGGCGGGCTTCCCAGTAACTTTTCGAATAGGTTATTAGAAACCCTGATATCTTTGACAGCTACGCCGATATGTTCTATTTTCATTTCTAATGTTTATATTTGCATTAATATTCAATAAATATACAGGATTTAGCCCAAAACCTGTGTGCTTACACAGAGTCTAAGGCGTTCTGTTTTGAACGGAGGGAATTTATTTTCCCGAGTTTCCGTTAAGAAAAGAAAAATGTGGACCGGAAAAAATATTGATAAAAAATGATCATCGTTTCAGAAAAAGCCAAAAACAGAATCCTTGAACTAAAAAAAGAAGAAAGCCGCAAAGAGGAGGAAAACATCAGGGTTTCCGTAAAGGGTGGTGGCTGTTCCGGTCTGATGTATGATCTGGGTTTTGACGCGCACCTTTCCGAAACGGATCATGTGTTTGAAGACAATGGTATAAAAATCATTGTGGACAGAAAAAGCCTTTTATATTTAGCGGGCACTACTTTAGAATTCAGTGATGGCCTCAACGGAAAGGGTTTCCAGTTTGTCAACCCCAATGCCACCCGTACATGCGGATGCGGAGAAAGTTTTTCAATATAGCATAAGCCGATCCTCATTACGCTGTTGACAGACAAATCCTAATATTGATCAAACAAGATTATAGGGTATTTAAACAACTCATTTTTAGATAAATGGGTTGTTTTTTTTTGTAAATGTTTTATTTTAACTACTATTTTCTTTAACTTTTATCAAATTACACCTTTAACCTGTTATATATGGGGGTCACGCGGAATATTCCCGAAATATGTCGATATTTACTTGAATTAAGTATAGTCAAACACCTATTTTCGCCATGTTTTAAAGGAGAACCGAATACCTCAAAACCGTTATCTTTATAAAAAACTGTGAAAAATAAGGAAACACCATTTAATATTATATGCTTATGAAAAAAAGTCTACTTATTGTGCTGGTTATGCTGTTTATTTCCACAGCGTCCACTTGGGCACAAAGTCGAAATGTCTCCGGAACTGTCCTCTCTGCAGAGGACAACATGCCGTTGCCGGGGGTCAATGTAAGAATTAAAGAGACCAACCGCGGCACCATTACGGATATCGATGGTACTTACAACATTGCGGTCGATAGCGAAGAAACTTTGATATTTTCTTATATAGGGTTTCTGACCCAGGAAGTCACCGTGGGTAACCAAAATTCCATTGACGTCCTGTTACAGACCGATGCCAAAACATTGGGCGAAGTGGTGGTTGTAGGATATGGTAGTGTGACGAAAGGGGACCTGACCGGGAACATTGCTTCCCTTAAAGGCACCGAGATCGCCAACATCCCCGTTCCGACATTTCAGGAAGCCATTCAGGGCCGTATGGCAGGGGTATTCGTCGAATCCCAAAGCGGGAAAGTGGGCGAAGGCGTCAAAATCAGGGTGAGAGGTACCACTTCTATTTCGGGGAGCAATGATCCCCTTTATGTGATCGATGGCATACCCGTAACCTCCAGTGGAACGATTGGTCAAAGTAATCCTTTGGCTGACATCAACTTTAATGACATCGAATCTTTTGAGGTATTGAAGGATGCCTCTGCCGCAGCCATTTATGGTGCCCGGGCCTCCAACGGGGTGGTGCTGATCACCACCAAATCCGGCACCTCCGGCAGGACGAAATTCAATGTGGGCATCCAAAGGGGGGTAAGCAGTCCCACCCGTCTCAATGAGTTCTTAAATGCCGCGGAATTTGTGGAACTCATGAGGGAAGCCGGCTACAACAACGACCGGAGAAACGGCTTGGATCCTATCAACAATCCTGAAGATTACCCTGACTCTGATCTCGAATTTGTGGAAAACCGTTTAGACCGTCATGCAGGACACACCAACTGGAGGGACGGAACGGTGGACACTGACTGGCAAAAAGAAGCCTTCAATCCCGGTGCCGGTGTTACCAGCGTTAACTTCTCTGCCAATGGCGGCGATGAGAGAACCCGTTTCTACTTCTCCTCCGCATATGACAAACAGGAGGGGATCATGATCCGTAACAACTTTGAACGTATCAGCGGCAGACTAAACCTGGACCATAAGATTTCTGACAGGTTCACCATTGGGGCCAATTTCAGTCTGGCCAGAACTGAAACCACCAGAATAGCGGAAGACAACCAGTTTTATAATCCGATCCAACTGGTAGCGCTGTCACCCATCACACCTATCCGGGACGAAAACGGAGAGCTGTATGACAGACCGGTTACTACTTATTATAATAACCTGATCGACTCCGAAAATGCGGAATGGCTGACCACCAATTTCAGAAACATCACCAATGTCTTTGGTGAATACCATTTCACCGATAACCTACGGTTTAGATCTGAATTTGCGGTGGATGTCCTCAATCAAAACGATGAAAGGTTTTTCGGATCCAGAACCATTATTGGCCAGGGAACCAACGGTTATGGCAGCTCACGATGGATGAGAATCTTTAACTATAACACCAATAATTATTTTACATATAACAATACTTTTGCTGAAAAACATAATTTTGAAGCCGTGGTGGGGATGTCCTTTCAACGTTCCGATGAAAATTACACCCGCGTGGACGGACAGGAATTTCCGTTGGATGACCTAAGGACACTGGAATCCGCTGCGGAAATAACAGAGGGAACCTCGCAGTTTACCAATTTCACCTTCTTGTCGTATTTCTCTAGGATCAATTATAAATTTGATAACAAATACCTGCTTACGGTCAGTGCCCGGGTGGACGGTTCCTCCAGGTTTGGTGAAAACAACAAGTACGGATTCTTCCCTGCGGCCTCGGCGGGATGGATCATGTCAGAAGAAGGGTTCCTACAGGGAAGTGAGGGGCTGAGTCTCCTAAAAATCAGAGGTTCCTACGGACTCACAGGAAATGCCGAAATCGGAAACTTTGATCATTTGGGACTTTTCGGCCCTGTCTCTTATGGACTCCTACCAGGATTACAACCTACACAAATTCCCAACCCAAGATTAACATGGGAGAAAACTGCACAACTTAACTTTGGAATCGAGTTTGGCTTGTTTAGGGATCGGATCACCGGTGAATTGGACATATACAATAAAAACACCACCGATCTTCTTTTGAATGTACCCATTCCAGGAACCACCGGTTTTACTTCCCAGAGACAGAACATCGGCAGGATGCAAAACTACGGGTTTGAAGTAGTCATCAATTCTGCCAACTATGCCGATCAAAACTTCACTTGGAACACTTCCTTTAATTTAGCCAGAAACATCAACAGGGTAAGGGAATTGGCTGAAGGCCAGACTTCCATACCCCCTTCCACTTCCAGCTATCTTAATGGCATATTTTTGGATCAGTCGATTGGCGTATTTTACGGTCCAAAATATGCAGGTGTGGATCCGGCTACCGGTGATGCCTTGTACTACAGCAATGCGGAGTTGACAGAAACCACAAATGATTACAACGAAGCAGAGAGAATGGTGGTGGGAGATCCCAATCCAAAATTCATAGCCGGTATCAACAACACGCTTACTTATAGGAATTTTGACATGTCTTTTCTTTTCCAGGGAATTTTTGGCAACGATATATTTGAGGGTGGAGCCGGCTTCTATGCTGCAAATGGGGACTGGTTCGACAATTCCACGAAATCCCAATTTGCCCGGTGGCAAAACCCCGGTGATATCACCGACATCCCCCAGGCCCGGTTGGGTGAATGTAACGGCTGTAATGCCTCCAGCAGGTACATTTCGGACGGAAGCTATGTGAGGTTCAAAACCCTGACTGTGGGTTACACGATTCCTTCGCACCTGTTGGAAAGGTTTAAGTTGAGCACCGCCAGGATTTATTTTATGGGACAAAACCTCTTTACCTGGACCAAGTATAAAGGTTGGGATCCTGAGGTGAATGCGGATTATTTGCTCAATACCACCCAAAATGCCAACGTATTCCAGGGCAATGATTTTTACACGGCGCCTCAGGCAAAAACATTCTCGTTGGGTTTAAATGTTGGATTTTAACGGACAAGAAAAATGAAAAACTTAATCATATACCTACTGACACTGGCAGGATTTACCCTGGCCCTGTCTTCCTGTGATAACCAATTGCACTTATCCCCTGCCCAAAGTGTGGATCAGGATCTGGCCTTAAACAATGATGCCAACGTAAAAAGGGTGCTAGTCGGCGCCTATGCAGACCTCAGGCATGAAGACCTGTGGGGAGGCAGGCTGCAGCTGTATGCGGAAATGTTGGGTGCCAACAATGAAATCCGGTGGGAAGGTACTTTTAACCAACCCAGGGAAGTTTACAATAAAAGCATGTTTACCAACAATACCTTTATTACCAATACCTGGACCAGGGCATACAGTGCCATCAACGTGTGCAACAATATCCTTGATGCCGTTAATGTAGTAAACGAAGCCGACAGAAACCGGGTAAGAGGTGAAGCCCTGTTTATACGGGGGGCCATATATTTCGAGCTTTTAAGGTATTTCAGCCTTCCCTATGTAACCGGCAACAACAGCACTAACCTGGGAGTACCTTTGGTTCTGGACCCCACCCGGGAAGTGACCGAAGAGGTCTTTGTTCCCAGAAATACGGTAGAAGAAGTATACCAAAGAGTGATTGCAGACCTTACCGAAGCGGAGCAATTGCTGCCTCCCGTCAATGGGTTCTTTGCAAGAAACTATGTAGCTTCCGCGATACTTTCCCGGGTATATCTTCAGATGGAAAGGTTTGCTGATGCACGGGATGCAGCCAACAGGGCCATTGAGGTGGCCACAGCCAACGGTAAATCCCTGACGCCGGATTTCATGGGCGCCTTCAACAATGAAGCCGATTCCCAAGAGGATTTGTTTGCCATCCAGGTGAATTCACAAGATGCGGCCAATAACATGCACCTTTTCTATTCTACCCCCGAATTTGGTGCCAGGGGCGGGGATGTAACCATTCTCAACAGCCATCTCACGCTGTACGAAACGGGTGATGATCGCTTAAATCAATTCAGCATGCGTGCCGGGGATCGCAGGACAGACAAATGGCGTGAACAATTCAGAAATGTAAAAGTGGTACGATTAGCTGAAATGTATCTTACCCGGGCAGAAGCCAATTTCAGGGAAGGCACCAGCACAGGAGCCACCCCCCTTGAAGACATCAACAGGATAAGGACGCGGGTAGGACTCTCAGCAAAGAACTCCCTAACCCTCGACGAAATCCTCCGGGAACGACGGGTAGAACTGGCCCATGAAGGTCATTTTATCCATGATGTGAAAAGAACAAGGGGATCAATCCAGGACAACAACACGCCTACCCTCCAATATCCGTATGACGACAACAGAATGGTTTTGCCCATTCCACAAAGGGAAATGGACGCCAATCCGGAGTTGGTTCAAAATCCAGGTTACGGAGGATAGACAATGCGCACTTATTCTTAAAAAGACCGCTTTTTCAGTGGTCTTTTTTTTATGCAACTCGATTTGTTAGAGGCCATTTATTACCTTTACCCAGCCAAAACGTTTACCGTACATGCAAGATGCCATAAAGAAAGTAGTGCTTAACGATATTCACGAATCACTAGGAGCTAAAATGATACCCTTTGCCGGATTCAATATGCCGGTA
Source organism: Negadavirga shengliensis (assembly GCF_042652345.1). NCBI lineage: Bacteria > Pseudomonadati > Bacteroidota > Cytophagia > Cytophagales > Cyclobacteriaceae > Negadavirga > Negadavirga shengliensis. The sequence continues at coordinate 14,489 of NZ_JBHSJJ010000022.1, read as the reverse complement.
AGGTATTCGTCCGATATCGGAGAACACAAGACCGTCCGGGAAAATGTGGGGGTATTTGATGTTTCCCACATGGGGGAATTTCTGATCAAAGGCCCAAAAGCCCTGGATTTGATCCAAAAAGTGAGTTCCAATGATGCCAGCAAGCTAAAAAAGGGTCAGGCTCAGTATTCCTGTCTTCCAAACGAAAAAGGCGGTATTGTGGATGATCTGTTGGTTTACAAATTGGATGAAGAATTGTACATGCTGGTTGTCAATGCTTCCAACATCGATAAGGATTGGAGTTGGATAAACCGGCATAACAATATGGGCGCCACAGTGGAAAACATCTCTGACCAAACCTCTCTTTTCGCAGTTCAGGGGCCCAATGCAGCCAAGGCTGTCCAGTCCCTTACCCCTGTTGATCTTGAAGACCTCCCTTTTTATCATTTCAAAAAAGGAGAATTTGCAGGAGTTCGGGATGTCATCATATCCGCTACGGGATACACCGGCGCCGGGGGGTTCGAACTCTATGTCAAAAATGAAGATGCGATCCAGGTCTGGAACGCCATTTTTGAAGCCGGCAAAGACTTAGATATCAAACCTATTGGCCTCGGCGCCAGGGATACGCTGAGACTTGAAATGGGATATTGTCTTTACGGAAATGACATCAATGAGGAAACCTCACCCATAGAGGCGGGCCTGGGATGGATCACTAAATTCACAAAAGACTTCATTAACCACGAATACCTGAAAAAACAAAAGGAAAACGGTGTGGAAAAAAAGCTTATCGGGTTTATCTTGCGGGAAAAAGGAATCCCCAGGGCTCATTACACCATTGTGAACAGCGAAGGGTTACCCATAGGGGATGTCACTTCAGGTACGCTTTCACCGAGTATGGGTATAGGAATTGGTCTGGGCTATGTAAAAACAGAATATGCTCAGCCAGGCACCTCTATCGCCATCTCTGTGAGGAACAAAAACCTGGAAGCGTCAGTTGAAAAATTACCACTTTTGAAAAAATGAGAAAAATAGAGACCTGCCTAAGTCCTGACTTGATCCACCTTCATGATCTTAAAAACAAAATCGTCGTCGTCGTTGATATTTTCAGGGCCAGTTCCACCATGGTTACTGCCCTCGCGAATGGTGTGGAAAGCATAATCCCCATCGAAGACCTTGAAACCTGTAGAAGGCAAAAAAAACGAGACTTTTTGATCGCCGGCGAGCGCAACGGCCAAAAAGCGGAGGGATTTGATCTCGGAAATTCTCCTCTGGCTTATCTGGACGGCCGCCATAAACAAAAAAAAGTCGCTATGACCACTACCAATGGCACCAGAGCCATTGCCTATGCCAAAGATAATGCGGCTGAAGTATTGGTCGGAGCCTTTTTGAACCTGGAAGCAACAGCTGAGTATCTCAAAGCCAAAGAAGCCGATGTGTTGGTACTTTGTGCGGGATGGAAAGGTAAATTCAATTTGGAGGACGCTTTGTATGCAGGTGCCTTGTCCCTTTCCCTGGGATTGTCGCATGACTGTGATGCCACACTGGCCATGGAGGCGCTTTATGAAGGCGCCAAAGATGATCTGGCCAATTTTCTGAAAAAAGCCTCTCATGCCAAAAGGCTTCAAAACTACAATATCGAGGAAGACATTGATTTCTGTCTGAGCTTAAGTCAATTTCAAGTAGTGATCCGCTTGGAAAACGGGGAATTGAAGCCCAAAAAGGTAAAGGTTTTGAACAAGCTTCAAATTAAACCGGGTCAGTAACCCAAATTGTCTTTTTCGTTCAGGTATTTAAGATAATCCCCCTCCGGTATGGGCACGAGATGATCCGTGTATCCCTCATAAAGATATACCCATGACCAATATTCCCTGCCCCCATCAAGGAAAGCTTTGACTTTTTTCCTTGTATACTCCGCCACTCCATCAAGTTTCTCATCGATCCCCTCATACCTGTCCAATGCTTCAAGTAGGTTTTCTTCGTCTTCCAAGGCATAGATTTCCCCTCTTACGACTTCTTCCTCATGAGCAGAGCGCACGGCAGCGGGATAAGGGCCCAGATCGTATAGCAAGCCGCAAAAATACCCCTCTCCCAAAAGGCTGGAACTATTCCTTAGACGTTCCCACATGGGATGCCCAAAACCGCTTCTAAGCGTGCCATATACGAAAAGTGTGGCCTCGCCAGCCATAACATTTTGGATTTATTTCCGGTGACGTTTGATCAACACATCCATGACCTCGTCCAATTCATACCCTTTCGCTTCCAACAGTACCAAATAATGGAACAACAAGTCGGCCGCCTCCCCCAAAAACAGCGCTTTGTTGTTATCCTTCGCCTCAATAACAATTTCTACCGCCTCTTCACCCACTTTCTGGGCCACTTTATTGATACCGGCTGCAAAAAGAGACGCCGTGTAGGATTGGTCAGACGGATTGCTTTTCCTGTTTTTGATCACTTCTCTCAGATGATCTATAAAATGGGTTTTGCTCCGGTTTTCATCCCCAAAACAAGTATCATCCCCCTTGTGGCATACCGGCCCATGTGTCTTTGCCTGGATAAGCAAAGTGTCCTGGTCACAATCCACCTCAATGTTTTTTATTTCCAAAAAATTACCGGAAGTCTCTCCTTTGGTCCATAGCCGCTGCTTGGTCCGGCTGAAAAAAGTAACCTTGCCCGTTTCGACCGATTTTTCCAATGCTTCTTCATTCATGTATCCCAACATCAATACCTTTCCGGTGTTGACATCCTGAATAACGACAGGCACCAGCCCGTTTACCTTTTCAAAATCTATATTTAACTTGTCCATAACCGCACTGTGTCGTCACAGCTTTTGTTTACAATCTTTTATCCTTCACTAGATCCTGACGCTCACGCCTTCATGCTGCAGGTAGCTTTTGAGATCAGGAATAGGTATTTCCTTGAAGTGGAATATACTGGCAGCTAATGCCGCATCAGCGCTTCCTACTGTAAAAACATCCTTAAAATGCTGCATGTTTCCCGCACCGCCGGATGCAATCACCGGGATGGTAAGCATACGGGAGATTTCGGCGGTTATTTCATGAGCAAATCCGGATTTGGTGCCATCATGGTCCATAGAGGTTAACAATATCTCTCCAGCCCCTCTGTCGCACACTTCTTTCGCCCACTCCTGAGTCTTCAGCAGGGTGGGTTCCCTTCCCCCGTGGGTATGCACAAAATCAATCCCATCCAGGTTTTTGGTATCGATGGCCACCACAATACACTGGCTGCCAAATTCCCTGGCCATGTCGTTGACGGCCTTGGGGTTTTTTACTGCTGCGGAATTGATACTGATCTTGTCCGCTCCGGCATTCAACAAGGCTTTGACATCCTCCACGGTGGAGATGCCGCCCCCTACTGTAAATGGGATATTGATAGCTTTGGCCACTTTGGTCACCAATTCCACCAGGGTCTTTCGTTTCTCCACGGTGGCCGTGATGTCCAGAAACACCAACTCATCGGCTCCCTCATCAGCATATATTTTGGCCAGTTCCACCGGGTCACCGGCATCACGCAGCTGTACAAAGTTAACTCCCTTGACAGTTCTGCCGTCTTTGATATCCAAACAAGGTATAATCCTTTTTGTAAGCATAATCTATTGCGTAAATTCAGCCAACTGGTCCAAACTGATCCTGCCCTCATAAAATGCTTTTCCCACGATGGCTCCATACACCCCGATTTCCCTAAGGGATTCCAGGTCCTGTACATCTGACACACCCCCGCTTGCAATCAGCTTAACCCCCTCTATTTCCGATAAAATTTCTTTATACAAATCCAATGAAGGGCCCTGCAGCAGGCCATCCTTTGCCACGTCCGTACAGATCACATACCGGATCCCTCTTTGCACATAATCCTTTATGAAGTCGAGTACATCGGCTGAAGTAGTTTCCTGCCAGCCTGAAATGGCGATTTTCCTGTCCTTGGCATCCGCGCCCAATATAAGTTTATCCCCGCCAAACTTCTCCAACCAGTAGGTAAACAATTCAGGATTTTTGACGGCAATACTCCCGCCGGTCACCTGATGGGCTCCTAAGCTAAAAGCCAACGCAATATCTTCATCCGATTGGACCCCACCACCAAAATCCACCTGCAATGACGTTTGTTGGCAGATATTGGCCAACACCGCTTTGTTAATGATCCTTTTCTCCCGGGCTCCGTCCAGATCCACCAAATGCAGTCTTTTGATGCCCGCGTCCTCAAACTCCCTGGCTACCTCTACCGGGTCACTGGCATATTCTTTTTTCTGGCTGTAATCGCCTTGGGTAAGGCGGACGCATTTGCCGCCAATAATATCTATAGCCGGAATGATTTCCATTATAATTTCAGGAAGTTGGTTAAAATTTTTTCTCCACTGACACTGCTTTTCTCCGGATGCGCCTGCATCGCATAGTAGTTGTCCCTATGGAGCAATGCACTGAAATCCGTGATGTAATGGGACGTAGCGATGGTGTAAGCTGAATGGATTTCCGCAAAAAAGCTATGGACATAATAAACATAAGCATTATCGTCCAAACCATCTAATAAGGGCGATTTCAGGTTCTCCAGGTTATTCCATCCAATATGGGGAACCTTGTCCTCTGGGGGGAATTTTTTGACTTTTACCGGAAATATGCCCAAACAATCCGTATCATACTCCTCCGAATGTTCACAAAGTAACTGAAGCCCCAGACAGATTCCGAAAAAGGGTTGTTCCAATTCTTTGATCAATTCGTCGAGTTTTCTTTCTTTCAGGTATTTCATGGCCGTGCTGGCTTCGCCCTGTCCCGGAAATATCACCTTGTCCGCCTTTTTGATCGCTTCCCAATTGTCTGTCAGCGAAGCATTGGCGCCAAGTCTTTCTAAGGCATACAGGACCGATTGTACATTACCGGCATTGTATTTAATTACTGCTACATCCATCATATGGGGCACCTGCCCGTTTGATCGTTTTATTCAAGGCCGCTAATTTAAGGCTTTTAACGGTAGGCCCGAACATTTAAAAATAAATTTTGCAGCTTTGTGGGGCAGAATGGAAAATATGCTAAAAATATAAAATATCTGTATGTTCTTCTCACACGATCAAGATACTTCATCTGTGGTCAATATCCCGATTTCCTTCATAGGTACGTACATATGAAGTCCGCATTGATCATTTCCCGCATAGCGCACCCTATCAGCCTGATCACCGGATATCTTGTATTTTATACCTTTTCTATCCACGAGGTAAATACAGCCTGGTGGACCCTGACAGGCCTGGTTGGAATAGGAATTTTCCCACTGGCGATGTGGAACTATTTTCTTACCAAAAAAGGCATCTACACCAACTTTGATGTCTCAGTAAAACAAGACCGCCGTTCCATGTATGGGTTTATATTTTTGCTGGCTTTGATGGTGATGACTTTCTTGTTAATGACCGGACAACCCGCTGATATGCTTATCGGCTGCCTTATGCTCAAACAGCTGGTTTTACTTTCTTTCCTGCTAAATTTTCGGATCAAGACTTCTCTGCACACTTCAATGGTTTTGTTTACCGGCTTTGCTTTATTGCCTTTACATCTTCCCTTATCCCTTATACTTTTTAGTTTTACCCCCTTTGTTGCTTGGTCCAGATGGCGACTGGGCAGGCATAACCCGGGTGAATTGGCCGCCGGAGCGGCCATAGGAATAATTACAGGTCTTCAACTGCTTTATTATACGGGTTATTGGAAAACGTAAGACAACAGCAGATAACAAGCCGCTATTCTTTGCTATAAGCCTCAAACTTTCCCTGAATACCTGCATCTTTGTGGTCGCCCTGATGGACCAATACACGATAACGCAGCTTCACCGACTCACCCTTTTGCAGTACCGTTCCCTTTTCGTCATCCTCCGGCCAGTACATCGGTGTGGGCGAGATAAAACCATAATCACGCGTAAACCAGGGGGAAGGATACCACGCGTTGGACGGATGCTGCATAATGGCAAGTCCTTCCATTCCGCCACCTCTTTTGCCATAAAAATCCATCCAGGGAGAGGATTTCCCAAATGTTTCCTTTTCGCCGATATCTCCTTCCATGTTGATCATTATTCCTCCGGCAGTCACCGCCAGGTCCGGGTCCATCCTGGCACTGAAAAGCGAATGGTTTGTTTTTCTGATGGTCACATCTTCCAGCATTTCCATCTCCACGTCAAAATCAATCTGGTATATTCCAGGCTCAGCTGCGGAGATAATGATTTTGCGGATATCTTTGATGGGAGCAGTGGCATTTGGACGGGTCCAGATACATTCGTTGTGGATGACGACCTTATCTTCCCCCAGGTTTTCGATGTCTGCCCTTAGAGACACAATCTGTCCCCGGTCCAGGCCTTCCTGCCAGTAATTGCCGCCGTTTACCATATCGCAGCCAAAAAACAACGAGCTGTGATGAGGATAGGTGCCGTTTCGCATGCTGGTGACCGATGCGCCCGAAGGGCCATTGACCGGATAGAAATAGGGGTATTTTTCATTGGATGCAAAATGATAACTGGTAAAAAACTTCCCGTCGATGGTAATGTCTATTTTCGAACCTATTTTTTCTGCCCTTATTTTTTGGGCAAAAAGCTGGGGTGAAACAAAAAATACTGACGCAAAAAAAGCCCAAAAGGCCAATGTTTTTGTTTTCATGTTTACTGGGTTTATCTTATCGGCCTAAAATTATAAATTATAGCCAGAGTAAAAAAGAAAAAAGGTATCCACCATTTCGTGTTTCAGAGGGAGTTCGGGATTTTCTTTACAATGAATCTCATCAATCCCGGCTGTATGATAAATAACCCAACTGAATCTGAAAAACAACACCAAAAGAAACAAAACCCGGAAAACCGGATTTTGTTTCCTCCAAAATTCATTGCCGATCAGTTCTCAACTTCAAAAGAGACTTTTGCATTTACACCATATGATACGATTTTGTTGTTTTCCACATTTGCATTGAAATGTTTGACATAAATTGACCTGATGTTTTTTACGGATTTGGAAGCCTCATGTAGTGCATTTTGCACCGCATCATCAAAACTTTTGTCGGATCCTGCGATTACTTCAATTACTTTTACGATAGCCATTTGGGTTAAAATTTTAAGGTTAAACATGAATTGATATGCTTTGCCCAGAAGTTTCGGACAAAGAAGGTTGGTGCAAAAAAAGCGGCTCAATAACCATTCCATATAGGCTGATCACACCATGTTTATTTATACGACCTGGCTTTTCGGTTCATGAATCATGAACATACCCCAATCAGCCTTATCCCCCTGGCCCAGGAAGTAATGGCCTTATTCGAATGTCTCGATCGCGAGACGGTAAAACACCCATTAGCTCAAAAATTTATCTCTGAATCTTTAACTATAAAAAAGCCCTATTCTTAACGTGCAAAGGGGAATAGGGCTTCAAAGGCAAAATAGGATGACAATTATTTATCCTTGAATTTTCCGTTTTGCATCACCAGTGCACTTTCGATATTGGCCAGGATAGCAGCATACGCCTCCCCGTTTCCGTCTTCATCATTTGGCCCCACTTCAATCAGGCCATCACCGTTTCCATCGGAAACCAAAGATGGGTCAACCCCCTCCAATAGCTTATCCATATAGAGCGTCAATAGAAAATCCTGCGCCCCGGCAACTTCAATTCCTTGATTGAATTTCACTTCTACATTCTCTTCGATATCCAGGTACATCACCGCCGGAACATCGAACCAAAGAGCCTTGACAATAACAGACTTCCCTAGCATTTCATCATCTTCATCCACATCGACAGCTTTTACGAGGTCAAAGTTTAATTTGCCATACACTCCGTTAAAAGCCATTGCGCTTCCAATGAGCACATCGTGGATTTGGCCGTCTTTCACTAAGGTAATTACCTGGGGAGCACCACTCCGAATATGCACGATAGTCGGCTTATTGCTGTCGTTACTGGTCGCTCTTAAATTTAGCTTCACATCATCAAGAGATAATCTCAAGTCGGTAATGGTCAAATTATTGTAAACCAAACTTGCTGTTCTTGCCCCTGGCTCAGTGCTGCTCGATACAGTGGCAGTTAAGGTAACTTCACTTTCCTGTGTGTTTGGCACTTCCTCATTTTGGGTACATGAGGCCATGATCACGGCTGCGGAAAATGTGTACAAAAGATTTTTAAAAATGCCTGTTTTTTTCATAACGCGAATTTTTTAAATTGGCTATAATTTTTTTTTGTATGCAACCCTTGGCAAATAATATACCACATTTATTGAATGGGCTTAATTTTATAATGTGACTGACTATTCTTTTCCCCAATATATATTTTCAAACTTCCCCTCGCTTATTTCCACACGTACATTGTTTTCATTATCCAGCGCCGTAAAATGAAACTCGCCCGATATTTTTTTACTGACATGGTCGATGGACGTAATGGTAAGGCTGACATCACCGGTATGATTAGAACTGGCTCTAAAATCATGTTCGTCACTATTCGCGGAGGGCCGTTGCTCCACCCCTCCCATCACGCCTTTGTGTGCACCGTCATTTTCATCCAGCTCCCAGTTGTCAAATGTATCCCCCTCCTGCAAATCCGCCAGATTATCTCCCCCTAACCTGAAGCCTACAGCGAGTGCCGCCCCATCATCCAACAACTCCCCCCCAAATACCGTCAGGAGAAAATAGGTTTCTTCGTCAACCAATTCCGTTCTCACAAAGTCCACCGCAAAAAGACCTTCCCCATTCACAGCCTCAAAAGGTCTCCCATCAACAAGGCAGGTTACTTTCACTTGCTCACTTTCCTCATTTGTAAAATCCGTAAAAGGAAGGCAACCCGCCAGGCTAAACGATACAAACAGCAGCAAAAAAAATGCACTCTTTTGGTGATAGTTCATAATAATTTATTTTAATAATTGAATAAATTGTTGTTTGTTTCTCCAAAATGTGAACAATATCCGCATGAATCCATACAAAATGATGACTTGTATCCTACGATATCCTCAACGGAATCAAGAATTGTACTTGGTACAAGACAACCCGACGGCTTTTAGGTCAGATTCCGTGCCATTTTCGTTTTAGCAACATGAGGTCAACGCTAACTGTCGGAGATTTTAAACAGTAGTAAAATTATTTTACCGGGGGATGGAGATCCCAGGACCATAGGGGCAAGTTCTACAGGATTTTTGCGGGAGACCAAGCAAACCCCTGACAAAATCCCAACCGGGATTGAAAATCATATGCCGTAACATCAGTCGCATTCAGGCTACCAGGACCGGATGGCTACTGCGAAATAAAAAGGATGATTACCATGCACAGGCATATACAGGCTCACCAAGAGCCTTTCGTTTTTCCCGGAAATTCTATGTCGCTTCCCTAAACCTAAAAAATACGCCGCTCAATGAAGTAAAGACGGTGATTACAAAAAACAACAAGCTGAAGGCCACGGCGGCATTTTTATCGATGCCCACATAATCATGTGCCAAAACAAATACCAACTCCCTGGCCCCCACCCCTCCGATGGTCAGCGGAAGGACCGCCACCGTACTGGAGACCAAAAACACAAAAAGATAAGCCGTCACCTGATCCGAAATGCCCAAGGCCATAAGAATAAAATAGGTACTGAAAAGCTGTAACACCTGGTTTAAAAAAGAGTAACCCGTGGTCGGAATGATGGAATCCATAAAATTTTTAAAAAAAAGCAGCATCACGACATAAAGGCCCGGTGGTACGGCCAACAGGCCCATAAGCCCTATCCATGATATATCTATGGGTAGAGGCCAGTCCACTTTTAAAAAAAGCATGATGCCAAACATCAAAAAAATCAGTACCGCCAATCCATTGCCCCGGTCCAACAGCACCGCGTTGATCAACTGTTTCACCGGAGCCTTGTGGGTCTTATTAAGCAGATAAACCTTGTACCCGTCCCCACCAATGCCGCCGGGCAAAAACAGGTTATAAAACATGCCTATGGCATACAGCTTCAGGTTCTTTCTCTCAGGCAGGTCCAGACCGATGTCCCGAAAATAGATATTGAGCCGGAAGGCAGAAAACACCTTGGATATCACAAAGAAAAACAGGGCCAGGGCCAGCCAGCCTTTATGCGAATACTTGATCACCTCCCAGGTGGCCTGGGTGTCAATTTTATTGAAAACAAGATATAACGCTGCCCCTGTAAGCAGGATTTTAAGTATCAGCTTGAGGAGTTTCTTATTCACTCTTAAAAGTCTCTTTTACCGAATAGGTCTTTTTGTCCTGCGACTCAAAGTAAGTTCTGACAATGATTTCCGCTACGATTCCTGTTGTAATCAGCTGTATTCCACCGAGAAGAGAAATGAATCCGACCATAAGCATAGGCCTTCCCCATATGTCCTCGCCCATGATTTTAAGTACTAACATGTATATGCTAATCAGCACTCCTGTAAAAATAGCCAGCAAACCAAGGGTTCCGAAAATGTGAATGGGGCGCTGAAAATATTTCTGGAAGAAGAGCATCAGTATCAGGTCTGCCATCACCTTGAACGTCCTGCTTAATCCATATTTGGAAGTGCCGTGGATGCGTGGATGATGTTTTACATCCACTTCCGTCATGGTGGCTCCCTCTTGTTTTACCAGCACCGGAATGAAGCGGTGAAGTTCTCCATAAAGCCCCATGTTCTGGGCGATATGTGCCTTGTAGACCCTCAAGCTGCATCCGTAATCTGACAGATATACCCGGGTACTGTGGCGGATAACCCAATTAGCTATCTTACTGGGAAGCTTGCGCAGTACAAAGCCGTCCTTCCGATTGGTCCTTCTCCCAGCCACCACATCCCAATTTTCTGTTTTGGCTTTTTCCAACATCATAGGTATATCTGTGGGATCATTCTGCAAATCCCCATCCATGGTGGCTATGTATTGCCCTTTTGCATTGTCTATTCCCGCGGAAAGCGCCGTGGTCTGGCCGTAATTTTTGTTAAAAACCAACAAGGTGGTCCTGTGATTGGCATGCTGCTTGACTTTGGCCACTGTCTGGTCCGTTGAGCCATCATCCACCAGGATCAACTCATAATCCAAATGGTGCAAAGCACTATATATAGCCTCCAAAAGGGGACAAATGTTTTCTTCTTCATTGAAAACCGTGACGACAACTGACAGTTCAGGTGTGGGCATAAAATATAAATTTAGGCGAAAATAAGGTTTTTTGTAAGGAGCAGCAACTTGAACGGCGAAAGAATGGAAATTCCGGTCCCAGGAACCTTTATACATTCTCTGGAAAAAACACCTGTCCACCGGTACTCTTCTCCAAAAACCTTTGATAAGGAAACCATAATTTCCTATCTTCACTGTTCCTAACCGGCATTGCCGCATGTCAATGAGTACCTAATCCAGCTGTTCAACCTCTAACCTTTAAACCCAATGAATTTTAATTCGAGAAGAGATGCCATCAAAACCATTGCCCTGGGCAGTGGTATCGTTTTGTTGACCCCTACCCAACTTGTTTCCTGTTCCGGTGCAAAAAAGGAAGAACAGGTGGAAGAACGGACGGAAGAAAAGAAAAAAGATAAAATCGGCGTTGCCTTGATAGGACTGGGATATTACAGCACGGACTTATTGGCCCCTGCTTTGCAACAGACTGAACATTGTTATCTGGCAGGGATTGTGACCGGCACTCCTTCCAAGGCAGAAGAGTGGAAAAAGAAGTACAATATCCCCGATAAGAACGTCTACAACTATGACAATTTTGACAGCATTGCCGACAATCCCGATATCGATGTAGTGTATGTGGTACTTCCTCCTTCTATGCACGAAGAATACACCGTTAGGGGTGCCAATGCGGGCAAACATGTTTGGTGTGAGAAACCCATGGCTGTTACTTCAAAGGAATGCCAGAACATGATTGACGCCTGCAAGAAAAACAACGTCCAGCTTACTATAGGTTACAGATTGCAACATGAGCCCAATACCCGGGAGTACCGGCAAATCATCAAGGAAAATAAATTGGGAAAAGTAGAAAGCGTGGAATGTGCAGCAGGGTACAGGGAAAACCGAACCGACCACTGGAAACAAAAAAAAGAAATGGGCGGCGGCGTCATTTATGATATGGGGGTCTACTCCATCCAAGGTGCAAGGCTCGGCAGCAATATGGAACCTACGGCTGTCCTCAAAGCCACAGCCGTCTCCACGCGGCCTGAAATTTATAAGGACGGCCTGGCAGATGTAGTAGAAGCTACCTTGGAATTTCCGGGCGGCGTGACCGCTGATATCAAAACCAGCTTTGCCGAAAATATCAATTTCCTTACGGTGGCATGTGAGCAAGGGAACTTGGAAATGGCCCCTTTTTCCGCTTATGCAGGGGTGAAAGGCAAAAGCCCGCTGGGTGAAATCAACCACTCCTATGAGGTGCCTTGGCAACAGGCCAATCAAATGGACAACGATGCCCGGGCCATAATAGAAAACAAATCCCCGTTAGTTCCGGGCGAGGAAGGCCTCAGGGATATCCGTATTGTGGAAGCCATTTTGGAATGTGCGGAAACAGGAAAAAAAGTAGAGATTTAAGGGCTCGGGGACGGAACTCCTGACACCGGGGATTACCGCGGGTTTTTGACAAGGTTTTCGGTAAGTCGCCGGATGTTTGGGAACATATTCATTCCAAAGCCTCCTTCGTGCCAATTGATGTAATCGGGAGACCCAATTATTTACCAATAAAACGGACCTGGGGGAGCCATATTACGGCCCACTCTCCTTGCTTTTCGGTTTGCTGAAGGAGTTGCCGCCATTGCTTCTTTCACCTTCTTAATACGTCCCCCAATCCATTTCTTCCAGTTTCTTGTAATCCTCAAAAATCTGTATCCTAAATACCCTGACCGGACTTCCCCTGTAATAGGCGGTCAGGGTTTCATCATGGATCTTTTTTCCAAAAGCCTCCCCTACTAGTGGAATATCCTCCTCCCCCCACTTGACAAAGATTCCGGCATACCCTTTATACTCAAACTGCTCCAATCCAGGCCATAAATCAAACTGGTTTTTCCTTCTACCCAGGTTTGGATTGTAGGTTTGGGGATGTCCTTCCATATAAAAAGCCAGTTCCGAAGAGATATGATAGGTGTCACTGAATACAAAATGATCCTCCACCTTCAGCGAATCAAGCAAAAAATCTATTCTATTGCCCAGCTCCCTATATCCGGCAAGCCTTGCCAGGGGATCCTTATCCGGGCGCAGCAATTTTTTAAAGCCGATGGCATCCAAGGGAGCGGGCTTCATGATCAACACCAAAAGCACCGCCGAAATAGCTGTTGCCCAGTGGGCATATCTTTTCCAGGAAGGTTTTCCCCTGAATGCCTGCACCAAGACAATGGGAAGCGTGGCGTAGACGAAAGCCGGCCAGTTGACTTCTACCCTTTTAAAAAGGGATATGCCCAAAAACATTATCCAGACAGATACCACAGGAAGCAAAACAAAAAGCGTTCGCCGTCCTTTATACTTCAGCATTCTTCTAAAAGAAAGGATCAGTAAGGGAATAAACCATACAGATATCACTGCCAATTGCCCTCCAACGTATTCCCCTACGTATTTCCAAGCCCGGCTCCACTCCCATCCGCTGTTGTTTCCACTCACTCCTCCCAGCGTCCCCACATGCCGGAAAGTGACAAAATCATTCTGGAAATTCCAAACCAAAACAGGAACAAAGGAGAGGGCGGCAATCCATCCATAAACATAAAAACCTTTTTTTAATAAAGTTTTCGGTTCCATAAGCAACAGATAGAGAAATATCAAAGGAATTATCAGCAGCATCACGTTCTTTGACAAAATGCCCAAACCTGTGGCAACACCAGCGGCAATCCACCACCCCATACGGTCTTCGTTAATGGCTCTCCAGACAAAATACATGGCCAATACCCAAAAAAACACCAATGATGAGTCAGTGGTATGAAACAAAGAGGCCAAATGAAAGAAAGGCATCACCAAAAGCATCACCGCAGCCAAAAGTGCGGCAGCTGGCTTTTTGTACATATAAAGGGACAGTTCAAAAACCATCCAAGCAGTCAAGGAAGTGAACAGCACCGCATTGACCCTCACTCCCAACTCAGTATTACCGAGTAAAAAGGTGCTGGCACGGTTATACAATGCGATCATCAGGGGTTTGGAATAGTAGTTCCAGTCCAGGTGTCTCGACCAAAGCCAATATTGGGTTTCCTCTGAAAACAAGCTGAGCGGGGTGAGTGCCGTAAAGAGCAGCTTTAAAAAAGCCACCAAAATCAAAATGAGAGCCAGGTATATCCTGTATTTCCTGTTCATGTTATCTTTCATGTGTCCGATGTTGAGTTGCAAAAATGTTCAAAAAATCCTAAATAATTAACAGGATAACAGGGAATCCGTTGCATTTTAAAATCCCTGCTGGATATTCTTTAGCAACAGCTTCTAAGGAAAAAGGCTGCCTTTTACAAGGCAGCCTCCTCGACTTTGGCTATTTACTAGACATAAAATAAAAAGAGGCTGCAATTTGGAATTGTGGTCTTTTTTATTGATTTTTATATCTAGTTATATGACTAGATATGGGATATCCGACTAAAATCCAGCTC
>NZ_JBHSJJ010000021.1:0-99105 GCF_042652345.1 Negadavirga shengliensis | reverse complement strand
TTTTCGGCCGAGGGCGTGGAGAAAATGAGGCTGGTGGCCACCCCGGTAAGCTCCCTGCCCCCATGGCACGGAGGCGCGGGTGCCAAAGCTTGGCTCATGGTGGATGAACTGGTGCTGAATTGATTTTTAAGATAAAAATACAATACTTTGGGTCTGAAATAAGTAGGTTTTTCTCGAAGTGTAACATGACTTTAACTGAAATAAAATTAAATCACAGATGGACCTGTACAGAAAAAGGAGTTGTCTGGCTTTAAAAATCGGGCATATTTGAGGAATCTGAAAATCCGGCTATTCAACATCCGCATATTTTAACCGGCTACACATATTTTACAAGAATCCCCATGATGAGAAAATCGGCGCTTCATGGCTTGTGATTTGCCGCTACGAACGTAATAACATCATGTCCTTGGTAGCGAACACTACCAAGATTGTTAATACCGTGGAAGGTGTTTTCGGGTTTATTGACAGAAAAATCTTCCTTGCCGGTGAAAGATGAAAACATACTTGAAACAACTGGAAGACACCAACTGTTTATGTAAGAGCGGAGTAAAGCGTAAGGTTCATTTTTTGCCTTCGTCTAACGTTCGATCACCTGGGACGAATCTGTACCTCAAAGTCCTGCAACTGCACAAAAAGAGAGTTTGCAGCCATCCTTGTGCGGTGATTGAAATGGAGGGAAACACCCCTTTAACTTTTTTTATCAAAAAGAAAATGAATGAAACTGAAATAATTAAGGCTACACACCGAATTAATGGCATTGGAAGTAAAAAAGGTGCCGCTAAGATGGTATCATTATTCAAAGATAACGCAATATTCATAGGGTTTGGCTGCAAACCATACAATGGCAAAAGTTAAATTAAACCTGAAAAAGGTCGTACAAGTATAACAAGAAACAGAAAAAATAGACATAATTATGTTCCAGACAATAAATCCACCACGTTTCCTAAGAGAATTTGTCAAATACTTTTGGATCATGAAAAATAAAGATGATCAGGTTATTAGAATCCAATCGCTGAGCGATTGTTCTACTGGCATTATCGTTCAACACAACAATGGAAAAAGTTCTTTTGTCAAAGATGGGGAGAGACTTCCCACAGCATTTGTCTATGGCCCATATACAATACCCTCTGTTACAATTTCTGATCAAGCCATTACACTAACTGGATTGGTATTCAAATACCAGGCACTGCCTCTGTTATTTAAAACCAGTTCCTGTGAATTTACCGACCGGATGATTTCCTTGAATGAGTTTTCGAAAAAAGATGTGGTAAACCGAGTACTGGACACGGCTCATCCGGCAACTTGGATTGAAACACTTGTCGATTTTTTGATGGAAAGAGTTGACCTTTGTAAAACACATGAGCCCGATTCGATAATTCGATCTAGTATTGATATCATTCACAGTCTCAACACCGACTCTTCGAACCTGACGGTAGATAGTCTGGTAAAACTTTCAGGATTATCCAAGCACCAATTCGAGAGACGCTTTTTAACGGCAACGGGGATATTGCCAAAATTTTATTTGAGGGTATACAGGCTTAGAAAAGCAATTGAACTGCTAGAAAAAGGGAACTTTCAAAACCTGACTGAAGTGGCTTATTCTATGAATTATAGTGACCAATCTCATTTTATCAAGGATATAAAAAATCTCACTGGATCCACGCCCAAACAGCTTTCCAATCTTGTTTCACGATATGGCAGGGTTGAGCATTTCATGATACCCCAATAACCTGACATGCTACTTTTTTACAATTTTATTATTTGAGCTTTCCATAATTTTGCATGAAAACAAACTTAATTATATCGCTATGATGAAAAAAATCCATTTTTCAATCGACATAAAGGCTCCCAAAGAAAGGGTATGGGACGTACTCTGGAACAAGGAATCCTTTCGGGACTGGACAAGTATGTTCTCTGAAGAATCGGAAGGTTCATACATTAGAAGCGACTGGAATGAGGGAAGTAGGTTCGAGTTTTTTGAGTCGGCTTTCGGCAGCTACGGGATTATTGAAAAGCTTGTGCCAAATGAACTGCTTTTATTAAGACACCGGGGAGAACTAACTGAAGGTGTGGAACACCCCTACAAAGACGGTGACCGGATGGAGCAATATAAACTCATAGAAAAGGACGGTTCCACAATCCTGACTTTAGATCAGGATGTTCCTTTGGAACATAAAGTAATGTTTGAAAAAGCTACTCCAAAAGCTTTTAGAAGGATAAAGGAACTGGCCGAGAAGACAAAACATGAACGCGGATCAGAAAATGTGGAACATCTTTATCAAAGGGATTATGAACAAACCGAAGTTGAAAAAACCTACGCTGATTTGCTTACCGCATGGAATAAACAGGACGCAATGGAAATGGCTTCACTGTTTACCGACTCCGGAACATCAATAGGATTTGATGGCAGTCAATATCATGGAAAAAGCGAAATTGAAACTGAAATAGGAAAAATATTTGAGCATCATCAAACCGCCGATTATGTTTGGAAGGTCAGAGAAGTTCGTTTTTTACATTCAGGAGTCGCCATTCTTCGGGCTGTTGTAGGGATGATACCGCCCGGAAAAAGGGACATTAATCCAGCAGCGAATGCTATTCAAACTATAACCACTGTAAAACAAAATGGGGTGTGGAAAATAGCCCTTTTTCAGAATACCCCGGCACAATTCCACGGAAGACCCGAGATGGTAGACGAACTGACAAAGGAATTAAGCGCAGTATCCGAAAGTTAAAACTTACTCCTGATTTCAGAATTTATAACGACATGCTACATGTAAATGCGGCTTCAACATATTGAAGTTCATGCCCAACTCAAAGGATACATTAGTAAAATGTGGCTTATTGAAAATAATGGAAGAGCGCCGATGGAAGACATGAAGCTGATTATATTTGTTTCCAAAAAGAAACTTAAAAAGCTATTGAAATGAAAATAATTAACAGAATTGAGATTCCCGTTACTGACTTAGCCAGGACCTACAGCGACATTTTAGGTGGTATTGAATTCTGTGAAATGGAGATGAATGGAAGCCAATATTCTAATTATGAGGTCCAATAACTTATCTTCATTGGGCCTCATAAAACGTGTGAGAAAATCTTACACAAGGATTTTATTCTTTTTTGCACCGAGGTCAGATTCAGGCAATCTGCAATAACTGAAGGACAATGGGTATGCCCAAAAATGAACCCTGAACCCATATTCTCTGCTAAAGCGACCCAATTTTTAGAGAACTACAAACTGTGGTGGAAGTGGAAAAGAAGCATAATCCCTATTTTTGCACGCTTTCCCCGAACATTATTATCCCGTTTAGATCTAATACATTTGGAAATGTAAATAACCTTAATAAATTTCGAAGGATATATTTCATTCTTCTACAGAAATTGGCCATCAAAACAGCCCCAACCTAAACCGATGACGATCTCACTGACCTTTTAAAAGACGGCAACAGAACGTTTGACGAAATCTATAACAGATATTCGAAAAAACTCCCTTCTCTTTGCTATTAAAAAAGTCGGTGATAAAATTATTGCCGAGGATTTAGTCCAGGATCTTTTCATCTCAAGGAATTGCCAAGCTCATTAACAACGAAAAATCCCACTCCAAATGAGTCTAAGTTCCTCCTGCGCTGCGGAACTGGAAAATCGGAAGGGACCCTCGCCAGGGGGCGGGGACATTCGAGGTTCCATGCCTGCATGCTGAAGGGTATTACGGCACGCAAGCATGTGTCCGTTAAAAAAACAATTATAAACAAATGACAACAAACATGATGAACTATCCGCTTTTGCTTCTGCTGTTTTTCGGAAGTTATTCTCTTACCCAAGCCCAGGATCCACCTTTTCCGTGGCCGGACGGGAAGAGGATGGCCATTAGCCTAAGTTTTGACGATGCGCGGGCCAGCAACCCAACCTTAGGCGTGCCGCTTCTGAATGAATATGATGTCAAGGCAACGTTCTTTATTGTGCCGTCCAACGTGGAAAAAATGTAGAAGGATGGCAAATGGCCGTAAAAAGCGGCCATGAAATGGGGAACCATTCCGTCAATCATCCTTGTTCGGGAAATTTTCCGTGGTCCCGTAATCGGACGCTGGAAGACTATACCCTCGAACGGATGCGTGCTGAACCACTGGATGCCAATTCTCAAATTGAATCCCTACTTGGGGTTACCCCAAAAGTTTATGCATACCCCTGTGGTATGACCTTTATAGGCAAAGGCGCATATACTAAAAGTTTTGTCCCACTGGTGTCCGAATTGTTCAGGGTGGGTAGAGGCTGGCTGGATGAGATCCCCTCTGACCCGATATATGTGGACATGGCCCAGCTCACGGGTATGAAAATGGACAACATGACATTTGATGAACTCCTGCCTATCATTGAAAATGCCAAAAAAAACGGTCAGTGGCTTGTGCTGGCTGGGCATGAAACCGACGAAAAGGGGAACCAAACAACCTATCTCAACGCCCTCAGAGAGCTCTGTCGCTTTGCTACTGATCCAGACAATGAAATCTGGATAGACCCATTGGAACAGTGGCTGAATATGTGGATAAAAAAAGAAACGAAATGAAGGGGAATCTGAACATACCCGAAATCGCAAGACCTTCGACAGACAATGAAATATTATTGACGGCAGAAAACGGTAAAGGCATAGGCCCTAATATTCAATACATGCCCGAATGGAATGCTTTTGGCTGGTTTACCGCCAAGGACCAAGTGGTATGGGACATCGAATTGCCCCAGGGTGGCGATTATGAAGTATGGATGGAATGGTCTGTATCCGATGAAGAATCCGGAAAAGATTACGTGATCTCAGTTGGTGATCAAAAAATTACCGGTACGGTAGGCAAGTCCGGATAGTGGGAAACCTTCAAAACGTTAAAGGTTGGGAAAATTCACTTGAAAAACGATCTCAATCAATTAATGGTCAAATCCAAAGATGCATTTGAAAAAGGCGCGTTAATGGACCTGAAAGCATTGACTTTAATACCTGTGAAAGAGTAAATAATGAGAAAAAGTTAGGCAATTTTCGTTCAGGGAAGGGAAGGAAGTTATGAGTAAGTTTTTTCTGATATCACTTCCTAAATGATTATCAAACTATGGGAAGGGGCTTTGATGGCCCCTTTTTTCGTTGCGATCTAACCAATGTATTCCAGACAAGCTTGCCATCACCAAGGTCCTTATCAAAGAAAACGCGTGCGGATGAATGCTGCGCCGGGGAAAATGCGATTCTTGTGTCGGGATTAACCCATACACCTTCCCACCAATCCAATTCTTGTACATCTTTTATCCCTATGGCCTCATTAAGGCTTTATCGCCAACCGGAACAAGAACCTTAGAGGGGAAACATTCATTACTCCGGCCATAAAGCTTTTTTGTGTGTTTTATAGAGGCTTCAATAAATCAGCAGGGGCGTCTGGCCGATAAACTGAGGGGACTTGGCTTGGGATAGCATGAAGTCGGCTACGTCTGCGCGTGAAATTCTTCCTCCATGGATGCCGCGCAAATCGGTAAGTGCACGATAATGCCCTGTTCGCAGTCCATTGTTCAGAAAGCCGGGTCGAACAATGATCCAGCGAGAAATTTTGCTGTTGATAATGCTTTCCTGGCGATCTTTATCGGCATACATCCTGCGCAATACAATTGGCATAAACATATAATCATATAAAAAACCTCCGTGTCCTTTGCTATCTCCGGCACCGATACCGGTAACGGCGATGAGCAATTGTTCGGGTTTAAGGGTTTTCGAAAGGTTTTCCGCACAACGGGAGAACAGGGTTATCGTTTGCGTTATCTTGGTCGTGCCCAGACAGACACAAACGACATCCTGTCCCTCCACTACCTTAACGATTGCGTTGGGATCTAATGCATCTCCTTCGACAATCCGCAGGTGTTTGTCGCTAACCGGCATGTGGGCTGGATTACGGACGAGCGCAGTTACCTCATGGCCATCAGCCAGAGCGGCTTTTACCAGCTCCAAGCCAATGCCACGGGTGGCGCCAATGATTGCTATTTTCATGGGGTTACCTCCTTTCCTTGCGTTTCCAATGGACTTAGGACAGCGTTTAATACTATTAAAAACGGCTTAGCGTTATTATGGCCATAGTTTGGTCGTCATTAAATGGTTTTTCTCCCATATTGCTGTAAATTTTATCAACATCTAAAAAACAGGTGTAGTCCGATCTGTTTTTGTTGTAGTCAATTCTCCGTATTTGCCGCAATTACTGAAAATCAAACTCCCCGAGAGCCACTCCGGTAACCCTAAGGGATTGATTCACTCCAAAATAGTTTGGAAATCTTTGCTGAAATCCTCGTCATAAATGTTTTTATATTCCTTTTTGAAATTTTCGAAAACACCTTTTGCCAAGGAATGTTTTCCAAGGTGTACCAGTGCTTTACATTTCAACATCATCGCTTCCTCATTCACCATGTCAAAATAGAATATATAGTTGGCGATCTCTATTATAAATTCCGGATCCTCTGAAATATCGATCGAATTGGTGTAATTGATATAAATATCGATCACTTCATTACTGATTTCAGATTTAAATACGTCAAGCCATTCGTACTCGAGGTTGGAAAGGAAACTGCCCCTTTGAACAATAGCTATCAATTGTTGAATCCTGTTTTTGCTTAGAAATTTCTTGTCCTGAATAATGTTGTTGTAGTCCTGGTAATCCACGTTTATCTGGGAAGGATCAAGGTTCACCTTCCAATAACCGGTTTCTTTGGAGATCTGGCATCCTTTAACCTCAGCAAGTATGGTTTTTAACTTCGCAATATTAACCGAACGGTTGTTCCTCGCGCTTTCCGCCGACTTATCGTGCCAGAGCAGATCTTTGAGCTTCTCCGAACTGATACCCCTTTCCCATCTGATGGTGTAAAGCAGAATGACCAAGAATAATTCCCTGATAAGGGGAGTGAAGTTTTTGGTGATGTCATCGCCCTTATCGTCGAACAGTTGGAATACTCCAAAAAGGTAGATGTCATTCCTGTGAGGATTTTCAGCAGGCTGCCCCGGAATTATCGGCTTCTGGCTTTTCTGCGGGACCCTGGCAAGGGTATGGGAGTCTGGAACGGTTGTATTCCGCTTTTTGAAATAGTATGCCACACTTCCCAACAGGAGAGTGCCGCCTATGAGTAAGATGATGACGTAGCCTGGATATGTTTCCGGATGGTTCTCTTCTTCTACAGGGATCGGCGGGGCAGCAATGGAAAATATAGCGGCTTCTGTCTGGTTTTCAGTATTATGAAAGAGCGTAACCGCAAAAAAGCGGTCCAGTTTTGGCGCATAGTACAGGTCGGCAAATGAATTGATGTCATAAAATTTAAAGGGCATCTTGTTTCCAACCTCTATATACACAGCCGAATCCAGCGACCCTTTTATGAGCTGCAAATTGGAGTTGTACTGATGTTTTGAAAAGATCAGTCCGTAGTAGCTCCGGTTCTGTTCATCGATCACCAGCGAATTAGCAAATACAAATTCTTCCTCCTTCACCTTCAGATCGAATAATTTTTTAAATGTTCTTTCTTTTACATCAAAATAAACGAGGTCATAGAGATTGGTGGGGTTATGGATCTGCTGGCCGGAAAAGGTTCCATATCCTCCCAGCACATAAGCCCCCTCATCCACGGCCCCTAAAGCAGCCAAGTAGCGGGGTGTAAATGCATCGGCAGGGGGAATGATCGAGTCCCAGGTTTCAGTGGGCAGGTGGTACCTCCTTACTTTATTTTTATAGATGAAATGACCGTATCCTCCAAGTATATAAATGGCACTGTCAACCGGCGAGTAGAATTTATTGTATTGCCAGTTGTCAGTAAGCCGCGACGGCGGTTCAAAATTTTTGTTCCAGGTTTGGGATTCCTCGTCGTAGGTAGATATGGTCTCCTGGTCGAGGTAAATGTTGTGCAGTTGTTTCTGATGTTGATCAAAAAAGGATTGATTCCCACGTAAAAGGTGGAGTCTCCCGGATTCATAGGGCACTCTGGTCAATCTGTTATTGGCACAGGAAAACGAAAGCAGCGAATCCAGTCCTATAAAATACAAAAGCTCATCATTGGGATTAAAGCCCACACTTATTGGGCCCTCTGTGGTAAAATTTTTGAGCAGCTTCCACTCCATCCGCATTTTCCTTATCCATAATGGATGCCGGACATGTCCGTTCTGACCGGAAATTTTCTCCTGCGCAGAATTACCGTGATGTTGATCCAAAAGCCATTTGTTCCTTTCTACTCCCCCTTCCACGATTTCAATGTCCCTGATATTCATAGGCGGCACATCCGTAGTCTTAAATTTCGGGTAATCATTGGCTCCGAATAATATTTTAAAACAACTCCCAGGCTCGAAAGACATGCTTTGAACATTGGATATTCCCAGAAAGGAATACCTGACTTCCTGATTTTCATAATCAAAATCAAAGACAAACCTGTTCCAGTCAGAAAAAATACCGGTGTTTTGCAAATCAAAGGAATGGGGCGTTGAGTTGCCTTCATTGATCACTACAAAATGACTGGCATCAGGGGAATGCAGGTTGCTGATCAGGTCTATGTTGCGGTTTTCCCCGTCGATGATCCGGAAAACATATCCGAAGTACTCCAGCTGATCCGGCTGAAATGAGATATCAAATGACAAGCGAAAACTTTTATCAAGGCAGAGGGTATTGTCCGGGCTCAGATCCAGCCCGGTCCTTTTGTCCTGAACCGTCTCGCTGCCTGAAAAAGACAGACCGTAGAACTGACCTGAAACGGAACTGGAAATACTCAAGAGGCAACATATCGGAATCAGGTATTTCTTAAACCAGGATTTCATTATTTAAATCAATTGAGGCATTTGTTATGCAACCCGGCAAAACGCCAACACTACTATCTCATTCAGCTACAATATCACCAGCCAATCAGCTCTCCGTTTTACCACCAGAGCCAGCTCCCTCAATCAGAAGAACCATATGCGGGTCATCGCCTTGATGTCATGATACCAGATTGCGTTGCTGACGGCGAATAACAACATTTTGGTACAAGTTAATAAATATTTTTTTTCATTTTCTTTTATTCTTTGCACGCTTTCATCAAAGGAGATCACCGGTAAAATCCCTACCTGGCCGGCATTCGGCAATATAAAAAGCAGCTGGAAAAAACAAAAAATCCAGAACCCTCATCCACCGTTAATCTTCCATTAATGTTTTTTTAATGCATGAGACTATTATTGCACGAAGACAGGATTAAAGTGATATATAGCTCCAATTCTTCTATCATTCTCTTAGAAAAATGCCTGCTGTCACTGACAACAATTTTAAAATAAACCTAAATCTCACATGAAAAAATCAACCCCAACCTCTCCCTCAAAACGCAGAAATGTGTTAAAAATGCTTGCAATGGGTTCCACCGCCGGATTTTTTGGACTATTCGACAGTCCAGAAGTCCGCGCTGCCAATCATACCACTCCGGCTTACCAAAAAGGGGCAGCACCCGTCACAATAACCAGCGTCCGGGCGATCACAACGGCACCGGGCGGATCCAACCTGGTCATCGTAAAGGTCGAGACTTCGGAACCGGGCCTCTATGGATTGGGTTGTGCCACCTTTACACAAAGGGCTGCGGTTGTTGTTCCCGCCATAGATATATACCTCAATGATTTCTGCCGTGGAAAGGATGTGGACAATATCGAAGACCTCTGGATGTCTGCTTATGTAAGCTCCTATTGGAGGAATGGACCGGTGCTGAACAATGCCTTATCCGGGTTGGATCAGGCTTTATGGGACATCAAGGGCAAAAGGGCCCAAATGCCTGTGTATCAACTCTTGGGAGGCAGAAGCAGAATTGATGTGGATACCTATATTCATGCGAGTGGAAGTACGGTTGAAGAAATAGCGGATAAGGTACAGGAGTTTATGGACAGGGGATGGAGACACGTTCGGATCCAGCAAGGTGGGTATGGAGGTACCGGCACTTTTGGAAATGTGGTTCCTGATTTTAAAGCCGCGGGTTACGGAAGAGATACAGACGGATACTCTGACCAGGGGGAATATTTGAGACGCGTACCAAAAATGTTTGAATATATTCGAAAAAAATGTGGGGAGAGAGTAGAACTTTTGCATGACATGCATGAGCAGGTAGAACCCATACAGGCGATTAATATGATAAAGGAGTTGGAAAGTTATCGCCCCTTTTTTATTGAAGACCCCTTTTCTCCCGAAAACATGGGGTGGTTTAAGCAACTTCGCGCCACTACCAGCGTCCCCCTCGCCATGGGAGAACTTTTCAACAACATCAATGAATTCAGGGAGCCTATGATCAATCAAATGTTCGACTTTATCCGTTGTCATATTTCCCAAATTGGGGGCATTACTCCGGCAATGAAAATAGCTAGATTAGGTGAGTGGTTTAATGTGAGGACTGCCTGGCATGGCCCCGGGGATACCTCCCCTGTCGGACATCAGGCAAACAACCACATCAACCTTGCGGTATATAATTTTGGTATCCAAGAGGGTCAATTTTTCAACAACAAGGTCCAGGAGGTGTTTCCCGGTACCCCCCTGATGAAAAACGGATATTTTACGGTTACTGAACAGCATGGCCTGGGAATTGACATTAATGAAAAGGAGGCTGCTAAGTACCCGATCCGGCATAATGGTATGGGGACACTTCGCAAAGGGGATGGGACCATCATCAAACCCTAAAAAAATATGTCATTCATCCCAAGAGTGGCAGTTGGAACAGGATGATTTCCCTCTTTTTTTTATCCGATCACTCGGGTAAATGAAAGAAATTGCCATGATGATGATTAACTAAAAACAATTCGATGAAGCAATCTGCATTTTTGATTTCCGGCATCCTGATTTTGGGATGTTGTATTGCCTATTTCTTGAGAGAAACACCGGCACCTTTGGTTACCGGAAAAGACTGGCCCACATATGGCGGCAACAAATTAGGCAACCGATATTCCCCGTTAGATCAAATCCATACTGAAAATGTCAGGGATCTGGAAATCGCGTGGATGTATAATGCCGCCGCTACCAGGGAGGGAGAAATCCAGTGCCAACCCATAGTGGTCAACGGCATACTTTATGGCACCACGCCCGAGTTAAATTTGTTTGCTTTGGATGCCGGAACCGGCGAACAGATTTGGAAATTTTCACCCTTCAAGAAAGATAAACCCCATCAGAGCAGGGGGGTTATGTATTGGGAAAGTGGAAGAGATAAACGCATCCTTTACACCGTAGGGGCCGGTTTATATGCCGTGAATGCCATAACGGGTGAAATAGTGAATGATTTTGGCGAAGACGGGAGGGCAGACTTAAAGCAAGGACTGCAAACAAACATGGACCATGAGGTAAGCGCCCTCTCCGTAAACGCCACAAGCCCAGGTATGATTTATAAAAACACATTGATTATTGGATCCGCTGTGTCAGAGGGAGGAGATGCGGCTCCCGGTCATATCCGGGCCTTTGATGTGAAAACCGGCAGCCTGGAATGGGTTTTCCACACCATTCCCCAACCCGGTGAATTTGGTTACGATACATGGCCAAAAGATGCCTATAAAAAGATAGGGGCCGCAAACAGCTGGAGTGGCATGACGTTGGACGAAAAGCGGGGGCTGGTTTTTTTTGGGACCGGTTCACCCGCTTCTGATTTCTATGGTGCAGACCGTAAAGGGGCAAACCTTTTCGCCAACTGTATCATGGCGCTGGATGCCCTTACCGGGGAAATGAAATGGTACTATCAAACCATCCACCATGATCTCTGGGACCGGGACCATTCCTGTCCCCCTAATCTTACTACCATTACGCACAACGGAGAGGCCGTCGATGTGGTGGTTCAAGCCACAAAAGACGGTCTGGTGTATGTCCTGGACAGAGACAATGGCAGCTCATTGTTCCCCGTGGAAGAACGGCCGGTACCCACCGACGGGCTTCCCGGGGAACACCCCTATCCTACCCAGAAATACCCGCTTAAACCAGCGCCTTTCGCCCGGCAGGTGTTTACGGAAAATGATATTACCGACTTGTCTCCCGAAGCCCATGCCTTTGTAAAGGAACGTTTTCTCGAAATGAAGACCGATAATAAATTTGCTCCTCCAAGTACGGAAGGAACCCTGCTTTTCGGATATAGCGGCGGTGCACAGTGGGGAGGAAATGCGATAGATCCTGATGGGATCCTATATCAGAATTCCAACGAGGAACCCTGGGAACTGGTGATGTCAGAAAGGAAATCTATGACAGCAAACAAGGGTGGCGGTAGAAAAATATCTCAGGGAAATGCCTTATATTTAGCTCATTGTGCTTCATGCCATGGAAAGGACCGCCGGGGGAGCGGCCCTGAATTGCCAAGCCTTATGGGTATTGAAAAAAAGAGATCCCTGACTGAAATCAATGACCTGATCCAATACGGCGGAAGCAGGATGCCTTCATTCCAGCACCTTTCTGCCGAAGACCGGGGCAGCATCCTGGGATTCATTACTGAGTCAGCAGCCGATACCATAATGGTTCAGCCCGATCAGTACGCTGGAAATGATAATGTACCGGAAACCAATCCGGGATTTCCCTATGTTCCCGCCTATGTGAGTAACCCTTGGAGGAGGTTTACCGACCAGGAGGGTTACCCGGGGATTAAACCGCCTTGGGGCACCCTGAATGCCATTGACCTGAATACCGGGGAATACCTTTGGCGGGTACCGTTGGGGGAATATCCGGAACTGACCGCAAGGGGCATCCCGCCCACAGGCACAGCATCCTATGGCGGTCCCTTAGTGACTGCCGGTGGCTTGGTTTTCATCGCCGGCACCAAAGACGAAAAAATCCGGGCTTTTGATAAAAGATCCGGTGAAATCCTGTGGGAATTCCAGCTTCCCGCCGGGGGGTTTGCCACACCGATTACCTATGAGGTTGACGGCAGGCAATTTGTCGTCATCGCAGCAGGAGGTGGGAGACAGCAGAAAATGGGCGGCAGTTATATCGCTTTCGCCTTAAAACAACCTAATTAAATGGATTCCAGATGGGTGAAAATCTAAAAATTTGCAGCATGCTGTTTCTGATCCTTGGACCGTTGTGGATCGGTTTTACTTCGAAAAACGATCCTCCGCAAGCTGAGATTACGAACGGTCTCCTGGATGTGCATCTTTACCTGCCGGACCGGGAAATAGGTTATTACCGGGCCTCGCGCTTTGACTGGTCAGGTGTAATCTCAAGTTTGAAATACGACGGGCATGAATATTTTGGCCAATGGTTTGAAAAATATGATCCGAAAATAAATGATGCCATCATGGGGCCGGTGGATGAATATGGCCCCTTGGGATATGCAGAGGCTAAACCCGGGGAGAGCTTTGTGAAAATAGGGGTTGGTGCGCTGCGCAAAGTAGAGGAGAAAGGATATAGATTTATGTTTACCTACGACATCACCAATCCGGGAAAATGGACGGTAAAGCCTCATAAAGACCGGATAGCATTCATCCATGAACTTCAAGATGCTGCAGGCTATTCCTACATTTATACCAAAACAGTTGAGCTGGTGGAAGGGAAACCGAAGATGCTGATCTCATACAGCTTAGAAAACACCGGCCAGAAAATCATCAGTACCAACGTGTATAACCATAATTTCTTTGTTCTGGATGGTGAACCTACCGGCCCAAATATTAAATTGACTTTTCCTTATGATGTCAGGGTCCCCGACAAAGGAGACGGGAGCATGCGGGGATTTGGCACATTGGCCCACATAAAAGACAGGGCTATCAGGTTTGAGAGAAAGTTTAATAAAGGGGAACAGGTATACAGTAGCGGGTTGGAGGGATTCGGCAGCAGCACGGAAGACAATCAATTTTCGCTGGAAAACACCAAAACCGGTGCCGGCGTGACCGTAAGCGGAGACCGGGAATTGGAGAAATTGGTTTTTTGGGCCAATCCATCAACTTATTGTGCTGAGCCCTATATCCGGTTAAAACTCTTACCCGGCGAAGCAGTGAATTACCACAACGAGTATACATTCTATACTTTTGACCCGGGTAAGAATTAAGGAATCAGAGCAATGACTATGGCCTATTTGGTTTCTCTGGGCCAAAACTGTCCTTACCATGAAACCATTGAGTGGCCTGACCTGTCAACCAAAGGTAATAGTCTGAATCCAGGCCATCTTCTATTCCCATGAATTTACCGCTTCCATTCAGCGGAACCTCGGTTTCATTAAGACATTTAAAGATGGCCGTACCTTCATCTATTTCATCAAACATCGCTACATACAGAGACTGGGCCCCTGCAAGCTTTGCCCCCGCTACCTGTTTCCAGAAAAATTCGCCTTCTTTCCGTGGAATTTGGTCATACAAGGCGGGATCTGACCGCATATTGCCCCAGGTAAAACCCGGAAAAGCAAGCGGGATATAATCCACATTGTTGGTTTTGCACCAGTGAATGTCTGCAGATAACACCCCTCCGGAGATGTTACCATAACTCTCACTGTTGTATCTGCCCACCGCCCAGGGCATGATCACATCTACTTTTTTGATCAGCGCATGTAGGGCTGCTGAGGCTTCTGTGTCTCTGTCCAGTGTTCTCCAGTAATAGGGCACCCCAAGCATGACCGAAACCTTATTATCCGGTCCCTTCAATTGATCCACCAACCGGTCCACATCTGCGGTGGCATATTTTCTGTTGTCATTGAATCCCACTCCCCAGATGGTCAATAGCGGTTTCCCATTGTGTCTCACGTAGGTGGGATTTTCATTATTGTCAAACAATTTGAACGTAGTTTGCAGGGCTTCCCAGTCCTGTTTTAGGTAAGCCACATCTTCAGGACCGCAACCGCTGAGATCATACATCACGCTGATGGCTCTTCCGTATTTTTTTGCCGCCTTTAAAGCGTGGGAAAGCACCTGATTGAAGTGACGCCTTCCTTTTACATTCCCTTCTTTGATTTCCACGACAAACCGCTGCATATGCACGCCGTCGATGCCGTATTCTTTCATCCACTTAAAATGGAGATCAATACTTTCTTCGTCGTAGGGGCTATAGACATAGGCAGGAGAACCGTCTTTATGTTGGAAGGCGGTTTTGTATTTTTTGCCGTACTCCGCTACATCCGGCCAAAAATCTATTGTAGAAAATCCAGGTTCAAATCTGCCGGCGCGTTGATAATGATACCAGCCTCTGTCGGAACCATCTCCCTCAGCGGCAAACCATCCCTGGTAACCTGCCATCACAAGTTGATTCAGCGAGGTATAGCGTAACCCGGTTTCATCATATACCGCCTCAGGTATCTCCTCGGGAGGCTGGTCAGGATCTTCCGAAACGGATGCTCCCTCATTGCTGACACAGCCTATAACCAAGGAACAAAGGAAAAACAAGAGGTGTAATTGTTGCATAATCGTAATGTTTTAAAAATGAGATGGGATGAAGGTAACAATCCCCACTGATCTTAAGATAAATGTGAGGATTGTTATACCTGAAAATTAAATTGTTATCCTCACAGCGGGGCCATAATTAAACTTGGCCGACCCGGCACTGCTCAATGCGCCAATCCGGAAATAGTACGGCTTCCCCTGTTGTAGGGTATTGGAATTTGCATCAAGATCTATGCTTAGCGTAAAGTTCTCCTCAGGGTCTGTCAGGCGGTTGATATTGCTTTCCACCCTTGAGGTAAGCGTCATAGGGTTGCCCACATTGGGGTTGGGATGAACATACAATCCGATCCTGGCAACATCCTGTGTGGAAGTCTGCTCAATCCTGAAGGTTGCGGTAACGGTGGACCCCACCCTTTCAATAACAGGGTCGACGATCCTGAGGTACGGTGTGACCAGAAAGTCAAGTTTTGTCCTGCCTTTGATCTCCATGCTCTCTATGGCCGGTATTTCGTGAAAATTTCCCCTCACCGCCCGCACAAGATATTCCCCTGAGAATATTTGGCTATTTCTGTAAGTACCGTCCCCCATGCTGACCAGGGTCTGGGTGACATTGGTCGGGTTTTCCACCCAGCCGAGCTCAATAAGTTCAATTACCGTCCCATTCACAATATCCTGGGCAAGAGGTTGGTTCGTGCCCTCATCAATAAAAGTACCGTACAACTCCGCATTCGGCTGGTCATAATTATCAATCTCACAAGACAAATTCATGGCCACAGCGAGCAGATAAAATATAGAATTGATCTTTTTCATAACTAATTACTTTGACAAATTTTGAAAGATTTTTAATTGGCTGAGGTTAAATGATTAGCCCGTCGGGTTCTGTACAACACCACTTGCTCCTACCCCGGGAATGGCCAGATAATAGTCCCTTACCAAAAAGGTCCGGGGATTCATGTTATGGACATTTGCCCGAATAAAAATATACTTTGCCGGGCTGACTCTCAGGTCCAATACGGGTAGGAGCGCATGCGATATTTGCGCCTCAAATATCTCATGACGCTCCCTTCTTCTGATCAGGTCCCACCAACGTTTGTTCTCAAAGGCCAATTCCACTGTCCTTTCCCGCATCACGTTGGCAACGGTTAAGGGAATTTCGACCGTATGACCCGCCCGTCTCCGAATGTCATTTAGGGCTTGTGCTGCCCTGGCTTCATCACCCAGCCCGCTTTCCGCGACAGCTTCTGCATAATTCAGCAGGATTTCGGCATACCTGAATTCCATCCAGTCTGAAGTACTTTGGTTCCATCCCGGCGTAATGGGGTCATCCTTCATGAATTTTCTAAAAGAAAAACCGGTTTTTGTATTGTTCCCTCCAAAACCGTCAAACCCGGAATAATCATTTGGAGTAGGACCTCCATAATTGTAATAGGTCACGCCATCGATTTCCACCGAACCTCCAGTGCGGATCCGGGGAGTACCGTCAGGCAAAATATAGCCGGCTTGGATGACTATCTCCACCCCTTTCATGCTACTTCCGGGAACTACCACTGTCGCATGCAAACGGGCGTCTTTGTTGGTAAACGGATCGGTCGGATTGTCAAACCGAAGGTATGATTTGTTGGCATCATACCCGTTATAATTGTTGATATCACCGTCTGTGGTGGTTACAATGGGGGCAGATTTGCCGGGGTCTGAGTAGTCCTCATACAGATCAACCAAATCCAAAGTGGGATTCATACGGCCGGGATGTGGCCAGCCGTTCGCCAGCTGGGCAGGCGTAAACCAAATATCGTAATTATGGCCCCTTCTGTCACCTGGAATGGTATGGCCCTTTATAAAGATCGCTTCGTCTAATGCGACATTGGGATCCTGGAACATCCTTCTGTAGTTTTCCGCAGCTTCGGCCGGCGTAGCGGGGGTAGCTTGGTAAAGGGAGAATACCCCTGAATCCATAATCTCCGCGGATGCCTCAATGCACTGCCTGTAATAGTCATCGGCATCATTGGCTGACATCCCCACATACCCGCGGTCTACAGCGTCGCCTGTTAATGGAGCCTTATGCCAGAATTTGGCTAATGAGGCTGCATGGAGTGCTGCCCTGGACTTGAGGGCAAGTGCCACCCATTTTGTCGCCCTGCGCTCCCCGTTCCATGATTCGGGAAGATTTGCGGCGGCAATATCCAGCTCCGACAGAATGTAATCAAAGGTTTCCTTTTCCGTGCTTCTCTGCACCTTCAGGGATTCGGCGTCTCCAAGATATTCCTGGCTTTGCTTGATCAGCGGTAAACCACCATACCGGATGGCTATTCCGAAGTAGGCAAAAGCCCTTACAAACGCCGCTTCGCCATTCAGCCTTTCCTTATCTTCATCACGGATGTCCAATGTCGGAATGGCATCGATGAGCAAGTTAACGTCTCTAATCAGGGAATAGCCGGAAATCCAATAATTGTTCATGTTGTCACCGTTCCCGTTTGGCCCATTATTAAGGCCCCCGGCCTCAGAATGTACAGCTTCATCCGTAGACTGTGCTCTGGTTTGCCCCCCGTTGTTTGGGCCTCCCTGGTTCTGGTTGAATCCTGAATTGAAGAAAAGAAAATCTTCTGTGGGTAACTGATAATACAGGTTGGCCATATACAGCTTTACACCCGCAGGTGAGGAAAAGACCGTCTCTACCGGTAGCTTATCCTGGGGTTCCAAATCAAGCACTTCAGTGCAGCTGGATACCATGATCGCAGAAGCAGCGAAAATTACTGTTGATATATATGTTAGGATCTTCATTGTTTCGAATTTATTTATAGCAACTCATTTAAAAATTTAAACTCAGGCCTAAGTTGTAGCTCTTGCTCAGGGGATATGTATAACCTGCGTTAAATGCCCCCTCTACCCTTTCCGGGTCAAACTGCTTCATAAACGGATCTTTAGCAAAGGTGATCAGGTTGAATCCGTTCGTGTAAACTCTCAGGCGTTCCATCCCTAACTTTGTCAGCAGCGCTGGATTGAAGGTGTATCCCAACTCCATGCTTTTCAATCTCACAAAGGAAGAATTCCGTCTCCAGACAGAACTTTCTGCATATAACATTCCTACGTCTCCAATAAAGCGGGATGCAGGCCACTCACCGGGTATCCAGTCGCTGTCCAGATTGTATGGGTCCTCCTGATGCCACCTGTCGAAGAAATATGCAGGTAAATTGCCTCTGAATGCGAACATTTCGCCGTATACCTCACTGAACCGCATGGTATATCCCCCCGCACCTTGAAAATGCAAATTCAGGTCGAAACCCTTCCATTGCGCACCGAATGTGGCTCCAAAATTGATTAGTGGGGTGGGGCCGTAATTCAAAGGGGTTCTGGCATCTTCTTCATTGATGATCCCGTCGTTATTTACATCTTCGTATTTGAAATCACCGGGAAGCTCTCTCATACCTCCGAGTGCTCCTCCGTATACCGGGCCATGCCATACTTCTTCCTGGCTCTGAAATTGTCCGACGACTACGTAGCCGGTTTGCCTGTTTCCCCACCTATTTTCCTCTCCGTGCAACCACCGGTCACGTTGGCTCTGAAACGGTGCCCGCTCCTGATACAAGGTCATGTATCGACTGAAATTGAAATTACCCCTGACCGTATATTGGAAATCATTGATGTTATGGGTGTGACCCAGCGAAAATTCAAAACCGACCTGCCTGCTGCTGTTCAGGTTTTCTTCCGGCAGGGTACCCCCGAAGGTATTGGGAAGTGAAATATTACGTCTTGCCAATTGCCCCCTTCTTTCCCTGTTGTACACGTCGGCGATTACCTCCAACTTGCCGTTCCATAAGGTGAGGTCAAAGCCAATGTCCGACAGGTGATTGGTGGACCATGTCAGGAATCTGTTGGTTATCTCAGGAGAGGCCAGGCCGTTTGTTAAATTATTGTTGGTGAATTCCCAGGTACTGACACCCCCGAATGTAAACCCGGGCAAGTATTGAAACGGCACGCCTTCATCAGATCCGATTACACCGTATGATCCACGTATTTTCAGCTCATTGATAGCTGGAGTATTATTCAATATGAAGTTTTCCTCCGAAATTCTCCACCCAACAGACACCACTGGAAAAAACCCGAATCGTCTTTCGGGATGATAACGGAAGGATCCGTTGTAGTTGAAAGCACCTTCAATCAGGTATTTTTGGGAGTACCCGTAATTCACCCTTCCTATATAGCTGATCCTGGAATTGACATCGTCTTGACCATCATTCTGGAGGTTTGTTTGTCCGGCAAACCGGATCTGGTCACTTGTATAAAAATCGCCGTAGTACCGCCTTGCTGACTGCCACCGGCTCCAGCCTTTGATTTGCTCTGCCACCAACATGCCCGAAATGTCATGGACTTGGCCGATTTGTGTTTTGTAATCAGCTGATAACCGGAGGGTATACGTATTGCCTACATCGGTCCTGGCATTTATGTTTTGGTCAGCCCTTTGGATAAGGGGATTGTAGGTGTCCGTTGCCGGCGTATAGGTATATGTGGTAAAGCCTTTGTATAGGTTTTTGTGCAACCTTGTGCCTGTATCGAAAGCTCCCGTACCTGTAATGAACAGATTTTTTACAAACGGAACGGCATACCTAAGCTCCGCCATGGTTTGAATTGCCCTGTTTTCCACCTCTGTATAACCTGAGAGGTCTCTGTCTGCCAATACCGTTGGCGTTTGGAATCCTGAAGAAACAAAACCCGGATATTGGGGGTTGTCATTGGCAAAAGGTCTCTCCGTGGGAAGTGTCACCCGGGTGGTCTTGAATATGTTGAAGAAGTTGTCGCCCGGTTCAGTTTGTTTATCATACCTGCCGGAAATCATCACCCTAGCCCTCAGGTTGTCGGTAAGATCAGCTGTAATATTGCTTCTTAGGTTTACCCTGCTGTAATCCATGTCATTGCTTCTCAGCAATCCGCCGTCCTCGACGTACTCCAATCCTAAATAATACAGTACTTTTTCACCTCCCCCATTGACCGACAAGTTGTGTTGGGTTTGACGGGCATATTCTTTCATGGTGGCGTCATACCAGTCTACATTGGTATAGCCCGGTAAAGTACCTTCCATGTATTTTTGGAGTTCATCCCGGGTGTAATAAGGGATACCCGCCCCCGGTCCATAGATATTCGCATCATTGCGCATTTGCGCAAACTGGGGCGTAGATGCCATCACGGGAATGCCGGTCGGCCGGGTAATTCCCGTGACAGCATTATAGGTAAAGGCCGTCTTTCCCCGGTTTCCCTGTTTGGTAGTTACGATGATGACCCCATTTGCGGCCCCGATTCCATAAACTGCCGCAGAGGCATCCTTTAAGACCGAAATGCTTTCAATATCTTCAGGATTGATTCTTTGGAACGCCCCCGGATCATTTCGGATGATGCCGTCAATCACAAACATGGGCGTACCAAAACCGCGAATGTTAATTGAATTGTCAAATGATCCCGGTTGACCTGAATTTTGGCGGATGTTGAGCCCTGCCACTTTGCCCTGAAGTTTTTGGGCCAAACTGGAATGGGTGGTCGTTTGGATTTCCTTGTTATCAATGGCGCTGACAGACCCTGTCAAGGTAGCCTTTTCCGCAAATCCGTACCCCACTACCACAAATTCTTCCAGTTCTTTTTGGTCAGTAACCATGGCTACATCAATGATATTTCTGCCATCAATCTCTTCGGTCACTGATTCCATCCCAAGAAAAACAAACACCAAATCAGTGGCGCCGGAAGGAGCACTGAGGGAATACTCCCCGTTGATGTCGGTTATCGTCCCTCCGACTCTTTCCCCGTTCCTGTTGACAACGACATTGACCCCTGGCAGGGTGTTCCCGTCTGATGAGTCGGTCACCGTCCCACTAATGATTCTTTCCTGAGCAAACAGGAAAAGTGGGCAAATGAGCATAATGGATAATAAGTAAATTATTTTCATATGTTTATAATTGTTTTTTAGCGGTCATATGGAATCTCGCATGTTTTCCCCCCCCGATAGCTATCGGGGCTATCGGGGCATCCCAGTTTGTGACGACCTCGTCATGCTCGATTTCATATGAATACATTAATTTTTAATTATTACAATTTGTGTGAAATGATGGATAGGAGAAGAAATGATCAAGGCGGAATAGAATAATACATAACATACTGGCTTATGTAAGCCCATTGACTGTACATTCCGGTGCTGAAATAAAGCTTATGCCTATTCATTGCCAATAATTTTATTAAACAGGTTTTCATCTTTATCCAAACAGGCTACTGCCTGAATTACCGCCAACGGATTTTTTAGCGTTATCGGGTTGGCGGATTCATAATTGCGCATCCGGGATCCGATCAGGGAAACCGTTAATTTTTTTTCCCCTCTTATCAGCATAAAATCAAATGATCGTCCGACGTTTGTCAGTGCCCCATTGCCGCCTGAAAAGGCCTCGACATTCACAAAGGCAGTGTGTCCTTCACCTTCAATTATAATGGGATGTGTTTCCTCCACGGTCTCCCCGGCATTCGCAATTATGGACCCTTGGCCAATCATCCAATTGCGGTTTTTGGTGTTGTTTCCCTGCTTGAAAATGCCTACCGCTACACAATCCAAATTAAAGTTGGTCAATTGGCCATAGCTCTCGTCCCCAAGATGAATGCCTCCC
Organism: Negadavirga shengliensis; assembly: GCF_042652345.1. NCBI lineage: Bacteria > Pseudomonadati > Bacteroidota > Cytophagia > Cytophagales > Cyclobacteriaceae > Negadavirga > Negadavirga shengliensis. The sequence goes on along the minus strand of NZ_JBHSJJ010000021.1, from coordinate 77,157 downwards.
CAGGTACCAAAAGTGAACACATCTATCAGTTGGGCATTGTCCGTATGGTTGATGGAGTAGGCAAACGTCTTCCTGGCTACTACCCGGTCAATCACCGCTTTGGAAAACCTAAGCCCGATCTTTCGCATGATGGCCGGGTTCACATGGGTGTGAAGAAACCTGGGAATGTCATAGCAATAATCAATTCTTATAAATTCGCCGCTTAAAGGATATCCATAGCAGTGTTCTATGAGGATCAGCTCGCATATGAATTCTTTTGATGCGTTAAAATCCATGGCCACATATTCTCCGTAAAAGGTGAGATTTGATAAGGTCACACCTTGGGTGCTGGATGTCTTGCTGGTCTGGATGGTCGGGGGATATTTAATTATTTTCTCCGGATCGTCGAGTTCCTGGTTCCCGTACCAAAATTGTATCCCTCTGATCTGAGTGGCCGATTCAACGGTAATGAAGGCGTGTTCTGCATCTTCAATTTTGAAAACACTGCCCACGGGGATGTTTTTTGAGGCATGCTTGGTGCCTCGGGGAGTCGGGCCATGGACGCCTATCAGCGATACATTCTGTTTCAAAACCAACCCGCTGTTTAAAGCGTAGGGTTCATCGGTAGGGTCTACGTACAATGCCGCGCCATAACCGGAAGCCCAGTCAATCGCTTTTTGCAGGTTTTCTGTATTTACAGCAGCAGGATTTTCGGGTAATACATTGAATTCCCTGATGCTCTTATTGGGTGTGCCATAACAATGAGGGTCAGCAACAGAAAAGATAACAGGAAAAATTACCAGCAGGAAAATAAATGTTTTCATAAAGCTATTTTGGGTTTAGATAAAACTTGAAGAAAAAGGTCCCGCCAACTATTGTTGAACCAGTTTTCATAGAGTCCCAACTTAACCGACAGGAGGTGAATAAATCGTTAATATTTGATTAATGAAAAAAACATAACACATAAATATCTGATTATCAGTATTATAAAAACCTTCTATTTTTTAAACTAAGAAAAGATAAAGTTACATAGCAAGGAAAAAAGGGGTGCAGGATTGAAGAGTTTCTCCGGGAATTGGGCATCCCGGCTATACCCTGTTTCCCCTTTGCTGGTTTGGGTCCATAAATGAATTAGAAGCCCGGACGCTCTTGCAGCTATGCCGAATTCCTAAATTTTATTTTCAGTTAGTCGTGCCGCGGGGCATAGAATTTATCTTCCGTCCATTTCATTGGATTATCCATGATGTAATTTGAAATGGTATGAAAGGATTTTTCATTTCTAATGATATGATCATGGTATCTCGACTGCCAGGCAAATTCTTGGGTGTTTATTCGGGCATTTTTGGTTACACCGATTTTAAAACCCCTTATAATAGATGCCAGGTTTTTGGATTGCGGTCCAAATTTGTTTCTGGGTTTATCGGCGGGTTGGGTAGAGACGCAATGCATTGTGTCTCTACCCTGCATTGCGTCTCTACCCTGATCATTATATTCATTTTCACCAATAATGATAATCCCATGAAAATGATTGGGCATCACCACAAATGCCCCTAATTCCAAATTCATATCCGGCCGAATTTTTGGTGTTTTGACCCATTCGGACTGGACAATTTCCCCTATTTGTGACGGCCGCATTTCACCATTTACTACGTCACCAAACCAACAAACCCTGTCTTTGGTGCATATTGTTACAAAATACGCGGCATTCCATCCATAATCCCAAGCAGGATGGCGGGCGGAGGCGATACGGTATTTGTTGCGATAGCGGTTGGTCATTTTTCTATCATTTTTTGAGTCCCGAGATATTGCGGCCCTGGGCCCTCGACAGCTGTTCGAATTTTTCGAACAGTTCGATCTTCCTGTAATTCACTTCTTTTGGGAACTACCCCTTTCATCATCCATAGACAGGCTCCAGCTCAATCAGTCTTTCAAAGGATCCGGGATGCTGATCAAATCCTGGATGACCTTTCCCTTGTGTGCAAACCTTGCCAAAGCATAGACATACCCATCCTGGCCGATCGCAATGGAGTTCACATAAGTAGGGATGCTGCCGTCAGTATAGCGGATAGGGCCATGATCAATATAATGACGGTTTAAAAGATCAAAAGTAACCAAATGCAGGTTCTCCATGCCTCTTGCCGCACCTTTGGCTATCCTTTCCACACCGCCGACCCTTTTGCCATTTTCATATATGGGGCCGCCTGTCAGATAATAAACCGTATGGGTATGGGGCGCTATCCCGAATCCCAGATAACCGTAGCTGAACTGGTCAAACATTCCACTCCGCTGGGAAGGCAGAGAAGTTATTCTTTGCACGATTTCTATCTGTTTCCGACGGGGGTCAAACCGGAATAAATACCCGGAATTCCCATGTACCCCATAGGCTACCGCTTCAGGCTCATGCCAGCATACCATTCTCCAGTTGTAAGCCATGCTGCCCGGAACGGTGGGATCATATTGCCCAAAATAATCCAGGCGCAGATCAATCTCCTTTTCCAGTTCCATTTTTCCCGACACCGGGCAATAATGGAATATATCCCCTTCAGCTGTGCTGAAATAAACCTTACCATCTGCCGGGTCGACAAAGAGAGCGCGGCACAGCGACCTGAAATCCTCCCCCGGTACACCAGCTTCCCCCATAGCTGACACCGGCCCGAGATCATAAAGGCTGTTTTTTTCCAAATCATAATGCACAAAATGCCCTGTTGGCCAGGTGATCCCATATATGTGACCCCTGTCCGTATCCATGGTCATGGAAACAATCCCCTCACCACCTCCCACCATGGCCAAATCTTCGGTTTTCTTTGTTTTCAGATCATAGGCCAGAAAATGCCCACCCGGATACTTTTGGCGACCATCGGGAGGATTCTTTGGAAGCCGGTCCATTCCATCAATCATTTCATAATATCCCACATGGGTTGAAAAATACAGTTTCCCCTTTCTTTCGTAAAATCGGACATGGCTTTTGCCCTGTGGAATGGCATTCAGTCCGTCTTCACCACATATTTCTGTAAGATCAGCAATAAACTCCACCCTGTCATGCTCCGGTTTGTAAACGAAAAACTTTCCACCCGTATGAGGGGATTCAGAAGAAAGAACATAATAAATGTTACCGTCACTTGCGCAGGACAGGGCATTATAGGTATCATGCGCCATTTCAAATCCTGAATAATAACGTCGCGCTTCCAAATGTTTGTTGGTCCCGCTTCTCTCCCCGTAGGCGGAATAGGAATGTTGATGTTCTCCTTCAAATACTTTCATGGAAAATTATTTCAAACGGTTTTATTCATTTAAGATATAATCAAATGAGGCGACACCCGCTTTTCTGGCTTAGGGGCTAGAAATTGTTTCATGATTTTTCGGCATTTTTGATGGTCTCCGCATTGTTTTTTATTTTCTCTATCGCCTTGATGATGTCATCCATGTCTGTATGGGAGCCAAGCAGCATGTTTTGGGTAAACCATACCGCCTCTTCATTGCAAAGTTTATCGTTTTCCGGACATTGGTTATTCTCCATATACCTTTTGTAGTCCAGGTCCTCTTTGGAATACATTTTCTTAAAGTTTTTGGTTTTGAAAGTGTTTTCCAAGAAGGGCATGGTGTTCAGCGTGGCGTATCCGTTGGAACAGGGAATCCCTTCAGCCCGCAGCGCCTTGATAAAGGCGTCACGGCTCAGTCCCTGAAAATCCTCTGTAATAAAACGAAACGGAAACAGATGGTATGCAGCTTTTGTAACCTCATCATAAAGCCGGTAAGGTCTTATTCCCGGAATGTCCTTTATCCGGTTTCTAAGATATACTGCGTTTTTACTTCTTATTTCGTTCTGTTCCGCAAATCTTTCAAGCTGTGCCAATCCAATGGCAGCCTGGTATTCTGTCCAACGCAGTTTGGTGCCCATCATCAGGGTTCCGGAATTGACGGCACCTACGACAGAGCCAAAAGGATTGCCGAAATTCTGGTACGAAAAACATCGGTCTATGAATTCATCGTTGTCACTGACAACGGCACCGCCTTCTCCAATGGGAATATTTTTGGAATTTTGAAAACTGTAGCAGCCAGCGTCTCCAAATGTACCTACCTGTTTGTGATGGATTTCAGCTGTCCAAGCCTGGCAGGCATCCTCCACCACAAGCAGGTTGTGTTTTTTCGCGATTTTCATGATCCTGGTCATATCTGCGGGCAAACCGCATACATGCACAGGCAATATGGCTTTGGTACGGGGCGTGATTTTATCTTCAATTTTATCCGGGTCAATCTGGAAAGTTTCCCTATCTGTATCCACAAAAACCGGCATGGCGCCTGTAGCTAAGATGGCCGTCACGGAAGCGACAAAGGTATAAGGCGGTACGAGTACTTCATCTCCCCCTCCGATATCGAGTTGGGTCAAAGCTGTAACCAATGCATTGGTCCCATTTACTACCGTCACACACCGTTTGGCACCCACGGTTTCTGCCCATTTTTCTTCAAATTCAGCAACGACATCCGCCCGGGACCAGACACCGCTCCTTAAAACTTCCAATATCCGTTTTTCGTCCGTTTCACTTTTCCAAACAGGCCATTTAGGCCATGGTGCTGTCCTTACCGGATCACCTCCCATAAGAGCAGGTTTTTGGCTTTTCAGAATTACGCTTCCCAAAGCATCAGAAGCAGTGCCCCAGGATAAAGCCGCAGCCGCCCCTAAAAGCGCATTGGTTTTTATAAACCTTCTTCTGGAATTCAAGTTGTTATTGGTTTTCATGTCTTTAAGATTTTATGTAGTGTAAATTACTCTAGCAACATCAGGGAATACAATGCGGATAAACCACGGGAACGGATGGTTTATCACAATTGAAGCAGGTGTTTTATATTATAGTACCTCAACTGCTGTTTTGTTTTTTCATCTGCCTCATCTTCATTCAGGGACTCAATTCTCAATGCGCCGGTCCGGTAATCCAGTATGGGTGCATGTGTGCCGAAACCAAATTTCTCTTTTCCGAAAGTATCAATGAGCTTCCCCAGGTTGGTGATGTTCCTGCCTGAAGTGTCCATAAATAGGTTTGATTTCTTAAACAGGTCTAATTGATCCGGTTCCAACAGGGTATTGTTGGCAATGTTCAGTATCATAAACTTGGCATCAGGCACGGCCTCTATGATGGGAACTACGTCTTTGAGTGTCCATTCCTGGTTGATGTCCAGCCATGAACTGGGCCTGCTGTCCACCATTCTTAAAGAAAGAGCAACCGGTAAACCCAGGTCTCTGACTTTTTTAACGAGTTCCACGCAGGAAGGATTTTTCAGGGTATAGCCATGGTATTTAGGATACAGCCTTACCCCTTTCATCCCGAGCTTTGATATGGATTTTTTGAGATCATCTTTCCAGCCGGAATAAATGGGATTAATGACTGCAAACGGCACCAATCTATCCTGGTATCTCTTATTGGATCTTATGTCTTCATGAAGTTCCTGATTGGCAGGTTGGGTATCCTTATAAAATATGCCGTTCAGGTTGCTGACCACCGAAGCTTCCACCTGGTGCCTGTCCATCCTTTCCAGAATGTCTTTGCAGGTGTTGTTTTTAAGTTGACGGAACGGCCAGTGGCCTATATAAGTATTGCTGTCAATCCACATGTCTACCTGCCTTTCTGAGAATGTCGTTGTAATTCCGGAAAAATATTTTTTCCCTTTGTACTTCTGTCAGATCCGCGGCAAGCATATGGCCTACCCCCTGATAAAAGCTGTTGTCACAGCCGAAAAATATCCGGTCCTCTCCCAGTTGTTCCATCGCAAATGAGATGATATCCGCCTCATTGTTACTTCCGGAAACATCCACATATATGTTTGGATAAGGCCGGACAGCCTTGCAGGCATCCAGCCAATCTCCCCCGCCTCCGAGATGGGCAAGTTGGAACATCGCCTCAGGATACCGCTCTGCCGCGATGACAAAGTCCTCCGGAGTGGATACATTTGCAGGTTCCCTTGGGTCATATTCCACCCTGGATTTTCCAATTCCCATATGCATGAGAATGATCATTTTCAGGTCTATGAATTTTTCTATAAAAGGATAAAACAAAGGATCGCTCAGTTTTACATGGTTGTACAGTTTCAATCCTACCATGCCGTGGTCCAAGCAACGTTTCAGTTCTTCCATGGATTCCTTGGGAAACGCAGGATTGATGGTGGGTTGGCCGATAAACCTGTCCGGATACCTGGACACCGATTTTATGATCAGATCGTTACAATTAATGAATTCCTCCGGAAGTCCCTCGCTGCCCGGTGCCATGGGCCTCGAAATCACGAGTTTCTCTATCCCAAGGCGATCCGCAAATGATATTTGCGTTTCAGGGCTGTCATCGGTAAAAAAGACATGGGCGTGAGCGTCGATTTTCCGGTACTTCATTACCTCCTTCATCAGATCATTCGGAGCAAACATATACTCTTCCTGCATGGAAAAGCCCGTGAGGTTGATCCCCAAATACAGGCCTGAGACAGATTTGGCTGTATCTGAAAAAAACTCTCTACGGTTAATCCTATTTCTCATATCTGCATTCTTTTTTAATGGGCAAGTTCTATTCAACGATCGGTCACCGGACCTTCGGCCGGTTGAATCCCTGCCTCCTTTGCCAGTTTCACCACCTCAGCGATTATCCTATCTTCGATATCGGGCGCCCAGGGGGTGGTGAAAATGGGGGACCTGGAGCCTTCATATCCCCCTTCCTCCAATACCTTCAAGGTAGGGATATAAGCCATTACATCATTGGAATATCCCATGACGAATATCTCGTGGCCGAAAATCTTCTTGAATGCTATGGCGTAGCCCGTCAACAGTTCCCCTCCCAGGCTAAAAACCGGCAAGCTTCCAAGTTTCCAGACCTGGACAGGATAAGGGTATGAAGTGATGAGGGTTTCTCCCTTATCAAGTTTGTCTATGAGTACCTTCGCATTTTCTTTAAGGTATTCAGGATATTCCGATTGGGGCCCCGTGATGGCTACCAATTCATCCCTGCTGGGTGATGGCTTGGCAAAAGTCAGATCAATTTCAGAATAAGCGGTGGTTAATTTTCCTTCTAATTTGGGCATATCCTCATGAATTACCCTTTCCACGGCTGCTGTCAGCTCTTTTCCATATTGCTGCGCCAATGCTACGGAACGTCTGGGCAAAGGATTCTGATCACCGCCGGCGCCTTGGAAAAACATCGCCATGGTGCCCGGATATACTTTTTCCAGTTCAATCTGGGCAAAACCGACGTAGTCGCCTGAAATTTGATAATCAGGCAACACGGTAGGATGGCAGGCATAACCAAACACCACCGCTTTCATCTTGCCATCCAGGGTCTCCACCTTTAATACGGGCACTGCATAGTCATTAGGGCCTTTCAACTCAACTTGATGGATCAAAGTAGCCTCTTTATTATTTCTTCTGTTCACCTGAAAACGGGTAACACCATTTTGGGCATACAGGTTAACCGGCTCCATGGAGCGCTGCGCCTGTCCTACCAATTCCACAATCTGGTCTTCCAATGCCCGTGCATAGTTTTCAATCTTGTCCAATTCACCGGCATCCAGTTGAAATTTATACCTGCTATTGTCTGTCTCCGGCCCCGTGTGTGTATGAGAACTGTTCAAAATCACCTGATCTCTGGATAGACCATATTGTTTTGTTAAGCGGTCACGAATGCGCCTGGAAAGCTCTTGCCTAAAGCCTATCAGGTCGGAAGTCACCAAGACGGCGCTTTTTCCTTCTGCATCCTCAAGAAAAAGGGCTTTGGCCCAGATGGGGTGCCTGATGCCTTCAGAGGGGTGATCCCGGGCAGCATAACCCGCCATCCAGATGGGTCCCCTCGGGGTAATATCCACTTTGGCCACGCCGGCTTTCCAGGAAGCCGTTTGTTGTTGCGGACAGCCCGAAGTGCTAGGGGCTAAAGCCATTGTCAGAAGTGTCAGCAACGGGAGATAGAAAACTGTTCTTTTCATGGTTCTGTGATATGGTTGTATCACCGTTTGACGGATAAAACTTTCATGGTGAATTTTCAATTTGGTTTTGTGGATACAATGGGGTTCTGCACCTCCACCGGACCGGAAGATTGGAGTATCCCCCTCCATCTTTTCTTCTTTAAATATATCAAATTTTACGCGAAGGAAGGGGATGCTTTTTTATCATCACTCCACCGCTTCAAGGGGCGGGACATTATTGGAAGACCCTGTATAACCCAGATTCTGGTTGATCCTTCCCAAAGTATTCGAATTGATGATATCGTCGTCAATGGGCCATTGAAAGTGATAAGGCATGATTCGGGGTCTTGCACCCAGAATAACCACCTCATCAGCTCTGTCATAAAACGGGTTCAGGTTTCTCACCCTATCATAGAACCAATTGTTCTCATGAAGGTTGGACAAGCTGTAGCCGCGTTCATTCCTGGCCGCCAGGATATAGGATACCCGGTTCAATTCATTTTGCCGGGGTTCTTCCGCGAATAATTCCCTTGCCCGCTCGTCGAAGATAAAATCTATGGTCACATCCGCAGGGCCGATGAGCGGGGCATTTGCCCTTTGTCGGACGGTGTTGATGTCTATTGCGGCATTTGCCAGGTCGTTTTTCCAATAATAGGCCTCCGCTCTGAGGAGGTATGTTTCCGCCAACCTGAAAATGTACCAGTCACCGTTACTTCCCATCGGTATGCCTGTCTGGTCGGGAAAATTAGGGGCATAAGTTTTATAAAACGGCACCGGGTACATCCTGGCCCAATATTCCGAGGGTATATCCATGTTATTTGGATCAAAGGGTTCCCCATATTGAACGGAGGCCGGATTGTTATAAAAATAATCTTCTCTATCGTACCAATTGATGCCTGCCCTCCTGAGATCAGGAGTCGTCTTGTAATCAAAATCAGCGTCTTCCCAAATGTCGTAACTATGCCAATCGCTCAGCGCGACATCCGGGTTGCCTCTCCCCAGCGAATCATACAAAGGGCCGGCATCGATCATACCCAGATTACCTTCCCTGTCTTTGCCCGTTGCATTGTGCCACCAGGAAGGGTGATAGACCCTCATGGTAAACAGACCCGGGGTCCTGGCGGTCGGCGGTGCCTGCCACCTGTCCACGAATACCAGGATGGTTTCCGTATTCTGCGACAAGCTCTTGTTGGCATGGCGGTGCAGGTCCCAGATCACGTTTTTGGCGGGATCGTCCGCATCTTGCCCGAATCTGCCCGTCATCAGGGCATAGGGCCCATCAATTACCCGGGAAGCTGCTTCAATGGCTTTGTCAAATTCCATGTTTGCCAAATAAATCTTCGTCAGCAAATGATCGCCTGCACCTTTGGTAGGTATTCCGGGAGCGGCCGATACCGGCATATGTTCCACCGCAAACTCCATATCAGCCTGTATCTTGTCCAAAATGGCCCACCTGCTATGAGACCGAAAATCGAGTCTCACTCCCTGAATCTCTTCGTTGATAAAGGGGAGGTCACCGTAATTGCCTATTAGCCTGTAGTACCAATAGGACCGGTGCCAGTATGCTTCGGCCAATATCCGGTTTCTATCGTTTTCATCCTCCCATTCTATATCGTCAATCCTGCTGATGGCTACATTCGCATTTTTTACCATCTCAAAGATGTCATTGATTTGCGTGACAAATTGTTGATACCGGTCAGAGTTCGGGGTAAGATTGGTATAATCCATTTGAAGCCAAGGCACCCCTGCTTCTGATGCGGCCCACTGGTGCGCCATGAAGTTTTTCTGAGCGGTTTGCTCCCGGGTGAGGTCTTTTCTCATGGTCACCAGGAGTGCTTCAAAGCCCCCTTTGTCCACAAATACCTTTTCCGGCGTGAAAAAGGATAAGGGTTGGGGTTCCAGAAAATCTTCGGAACAAGCTCCGGCCAGAAGGAACAGCAGGCATGCGGCTATCGGAAATTTTATATATCGTTTCATTGTTTTCGGCGTTTTGTTTATAATGACAAACTGAATCCCATCGTGACAATCCGGGGCATTGGGAGATGCCCTGATTCGGGATCCCATCCCGGCCAATTGTCAAAACTGTAGAGGTTCCTAACGGAGCCAAAAACCCGGGCATTTTGCAGCCTCAGCCTTTTTGCCACGGGAGGGGGGAAATTATAGGAAAGCGAGATATCCTGTATCCGCACAAAAGAGGCGGATTTATACGGCATGATTCCGCCCCCATAGGGAGAATCATTGATATTCAGCCTGGGAAAATCATTGGTGCGGTTGTCCGGTGTCCAATACGGATAATTCGCGGTACTCCTTCTATCAAAGGTAGACCACCCCGCTACGGAAGGAGAAAAATGATTGATGTGTCCAAGGTCAGCCCGAATAAAAACCGATGCCGTGAAATTGCGCAGGAAGTCGAAATCATTTCTCAGTCCCAGACGGTGCCGGGGTTGGCTGAAGCCGATAAATTTTTTATCCTGCAGGGCTTCGTAAGCGCCGTTACCGTCGAGATCGTTGGCTTTAAAGTCACCCGGGCTCAGGTTATACTCGGCGGCCTCAGCAGCCTCTTCGACCTGCCAGATACCAAGGATATCATAATCCCAGACCACATCGATAGGCTGGCCAATGAACCACCTGTTTTCAAAATCCGGTATCTCCCCTGTAAGCAACTGCCCCTGTAAGGTATAATCTCCTGTTTCTCCAAACAAAGAGATGATTTTGTTACGGTTCATGGAATAATTGATATTCGTCCGCCAGTTAAAATTGGCCCTGTTCACGTTGACACCGCCCAATGTCACCTCAAACCCTTTGTTGGCCAGTTTCCCGATGTTCGTGGTCACATTTTCAAAACCGGTTACCCTGGGCAATGAGCGCTCCACCAGGAGATTGCGGGTAGACATGTCATAGTAATCCAGGGTAAGGTTGAACCGGTTTTCCCATATTCCTATGTCAAAGCCTATGTTATAAGATTCGGTCTCTTCCCAGGAAAGCAAGGGATTGGACAGGCGTGAAGTAAAAATACCCATCTGTACCTGGGAACCATCATAATACAGGTTGCTGCCCATTTGGGCAAAAGCCGAATAAGGCCCTATGTCACGGTTCCCGTTTACCCCCCAGGACAGGCGCATTTTTAACTGATCAATCAGCCCCGAATTATAAAAGCTTTCATCAGATACCTGCCAGGCAAAAGCCACGGCCGGAAAGACGGCTCTGGGGTTCTCACGGCCAAAGGCACTAAACCCGTCCCGGCGAATGGATCCGGTAAACAAAAGGTATAATTCAACCGGCCCATCAACCCCTCCCCGGAATAAGTGATATCATTGGTAGAAATGGTAGGGTCGTTACCAAACTGCATGCCGTGGTAGCCCAGGATAGGACTGGGATCAAAAGTCTGGTTTTCCATGATGGACTCATAGATCCTGTTCCTTTCCAGGTTATACAAAAAGGTCACGTCAAAATTATGCACGCCGATCTCTTTGTTCCATTTTAAGAGATTGTCCACCATCCATTCAAACAAGGACGATTCCCGCCTGGTAGCCCGTCCCTGCGCATAGGTCGGTCCACCCATGATGGTTTCCGGAGACCAATAATTATAATCTCTTATGCTTTGCATCCGAGGCTGAAAGGAAGACCTGAATGTAATGCCAAATGGCAGCTTGACCTCCGCATAGAGGGTATTGAACAAACTGTTGATTTTATGGAACCTGTCCTGTCCCAAATAGTTGATCAAAGGATTTTCTCCCCCTATATAACCATGGGGAAACCACCTGATGGAGCCATCTTCGTCGTACATGCGGGAAAAGGGACTGGTCTGGTACATCCCTGTCAAATTGGCCTGGACCACGCTTTCATCCCGGGAAGAAAACTGGGTGTTCAAACCCAGGTTGAGCCAATCGGTGACTTCAAAATCAAGGTTAAGCCTGGATCTTAGGGTTGAAAATTTGTCGCCCGTGATGATACCCTCATTATCCACATATCCAAGCGACCAATAATACTTCATCTGCTCGGTACCCCCTCCTATGCTGAGGTCATATTCTTGCCTGACTCCCGGCTTCATCACTTCATCCCTCCAGTTGATGGTTTCACCTGCCAAATAAGTCTCAATCTCAACGGGGAAAAAGTTCATTCTGGCGAGCCATTCGCGGGTATCATCGGGATGGGGATTATTATTGGACGCCCGCCATTGCTCCAAAGTGACTCCTTCGGGAAGCTCGTTGGGATTAAACCAGTGGTAGTCAGGCTGTGCCAAGCCCAGCGTCCTGTAATAGTCCCTTCTGAAATCAAGGTATCCCTGTGGGCTTCTGACGGCAAAATCGTCCCGCGTAGGACCCGCCACTCCCAATTTGGTGGTGAAATTAAAGGAGGGTTTGCCTGTCTTGCCTCTGGTGGTGGTCACCAGGATGACGCCATTGGCTGCCCTAGCCCCAAATACAGCGGATGAACTGGCATCCTTCAGTATGTCCAGCGTTTCGATGTCATTAGGGTTGATGTCCCTGATGCTGCCATTAAAAATCACGCCGTCCAAAACCACTAAAGGTTCCGTCCCCGCACCCAGAGAGGTCGGCCCCCTGATCTCCAAAGAACTGCCCCCTGCCGCTGAAGTAGCCTGGCTGGCATTAAAGCCCGCCACCGTTCCTGCCAGCATATCGGTCAGCTGTACATTGCTCTGGTTTTTAAAAGTCTCCGCATTGACCCGGACTACAGAGCCGGTGAGGTCGCTTTTCTTGACGGTACCGTAGCCTACCACCACTACTTCGTCCAACTGGGCCTGGTCTGCCACCAAATCCACATCGATTATGGTTTGGCTCCCGATTTTAATTTCCTGTGCGAGGTATCCCACAAAAGAAAATATCAGGACAGCATCCTCGTTGGGCACCGACACGCTGTATGTTCCGTCCACATCGGTAATGGTACCCATGGAAGTCCCTTTAACCAGGATATTTACTCCCGGCAGACTTTCCTTGGAAGTGGCATCCAAGACCTGTCCCGTTATCACCCGCTTTTCCTCCTGAGAGACTGCCGGGAAAATCGGCAGGCCATTCATCAAGAATATCCAAATGATAATGTAAACTGAAAAACGATGCTGTTCTTTCCATAGCAGTTTCTCCCGCCACTTAGGGGTGTGGCAGGTGGATGATCTGTAATTTTTCTTCATGGTTTAAATGTTTGTGGTTAAAACAAAAGGCTTATTCGGGGCAAGATTTCCAAATAGCGTGTACGTTACCATAAACATAAAATATAAATTTTTAAAATCAAAATAATTTTTATTTATAATTAAATAACTGATTATCAATATAAATTACCAAAAGGCATGGGGAAACTCATTTTAATCGATGATCCGATCAAATCACAAATATTATTTGGTAGCTTTTACCTTCATTTCTGAGCGAAAACACTGCGGGAGATGGACAGCTTGCCGTCCGCATGTGGTGCGAAAAGCAATGAATGATAGTGCAGAAATTTTTATTTTTTCACTTCCTATACCATATATATACCTGCGGTTTACATCATTAGGCGATCTTCTGGAAAAAACCCTTGGCAATGCCAATAAAATACCTGTTTTCCAATTATGCGACCGCAGGCAGGATACGCCGTAGACATGGGTACGACCCGTAAGCAATGATGTACTATAAAAAATCCAATTTCCCAGTTAAAACTTGATACATTGTGAGAATAATCAATATTTTGCACCCAGCTCTCCCAACGTGTTGGATTTCGATCGTTTTTGCTTTTTATTCAGGGAAACCGGGGACTTTTGAAACGTTTATTTCGGGCGTCTGAAATAAAACCTATTGATGAAGAGCGACTCAGGATGGGTGGGGCAGGTCGTCGAAAATCAACCGGTAACCTATCCCGGCTGATATCTAAGAGGCATGATGGGTGGACAAATGCAAGCAAATGTGTTCATTTTTCCCACGCTTCTTTTTACCTTTATCCTGTGAAATATTTTTCTTTCATATTGGCCGCCTATGTTCTGTTATTATCGGCAATACCCAATCTTCCGGAGTACCGGTTTGGGCAAGAGCAAACCACAGAACAGGGCCAGCCCCTTCATGATGAAACAGATTGCAGCGACTGTTGTTCACCATTCAGAAGCTGTCACACTTGCAATGGATTTACGCTCTTTTTTACTTTCTTTTCAGCCCCACCCTTTTTCACTTATTCAGATTTGCAAATTTCTCTGTATGAGGAAACCTTTGTTTCTGAATTTCACGCATCCATCTGGCAACCGCCTAAAACAAATTAATGTTTATAGCGGCTTCGCCCCGATTTGTTAATGGCGGTGCCCCACCTCACTAATCATCACCAATAGACATTAACCATCATTCTCCAAATGAAAGTCAAAATCATTTTGCTACTATGCGTAGCCTTGAACATACACGATGTGTCCGGGCAGAACATATTTGAAGCCATCATCAAAGACAGCGACACCAAAGAGCCTTTAGTCGGCGCTACGGCGATACTTAAAGGAACAACCATTGGCGCAACATCTGATGTCAACGGTCTGGTAACCCTCTCTGAAATTCCGGATGGAAAACAAACAATAGAATTTCACTACATAGGCTATAAACCGAGAACCGGCACCTTTAATTTCCCCCTTACAAGCCGGGAACCTGTTGAACTGCTTCTCAATTCTGAAGAAGGACAATTAGATGAAGTAGTTATCTCCTCTACACGGAGTACAAGAACCATTCAGGACATTCCCACAAGGGTTGAGTTCATTGCAGGCGAAGAGCTGGAAGAAAAAAGCAACATGAAGCCTGGGGACATCCGCATGCTTTTGAGCGAAAGCACAGGCATCCAAACCCAACAGACCTCGGCAACATCGGCGAATGCTTCCATCCGTATCCAAGGGCTTGACGGCCGTTATACCCAAGTCCTCAAAGATGGCTTCCCGCTTTTTGCCGGTGCGGCGAGCGGACTGGGTTTATTACAGACACCCCCGCTTGATCTAAAGCAAGTGGAAGTGATCAAAGGTTCAGCATCCACGCTTTACGGCGGCGGTGCCATAGCGGGACTTGTCAACCTGATTTCCAAGACACCTACAAAGGAAAAGGATTTGCGGTTTCATTTAAACGGAAGTTCAGGCGGGGGATTTGACCTGAACGGTTTCTATGGGCAGCGTTTCAACAAAATCGGGACGACCATTTTTGCCTCGCACAACCGCAATTGGGCTTATGACCCGGCGGGAATTGACTTGTCCGCCATTCCAAAATTCGACCGGTATGTTTTTAATCCGAAACTGTTTGTGTACTTCGATGACCGTACAACATTGGAGGTAGGCGTCAATACGGCCATAGAAAACCGGTTGGGCGGCGATATCCATTTTATCGAAGGCAAAGGGGACAGCGTTCACAGCTTTTTTGAGGAAAACAAAACCCAACGCTATTCGACACAATTGGCTTTTGATCATCGGATAAATGACAACAGTTTTTTCAACATAAAAAACAGCTACACACTGTTTAGTCGGAGAATATCCATACCCGGCTACATTTTTGACGGAACGCAGAAAGCAACCTTTACTGAGGCAAGCTACACCAACAGCAAAGAGAAATCGGAATGGGTTGTAGGAATAAATCTGTGGACAGACGATTTTCAGGAAAAAAATTTAGACACGTTCCCACTCAGGGATTATGATCAAATCATTTTTGGCGCATTCGTTCAGAATACTTGGGAAGCCACCAAACGGCTGAACCTTGAGACAGGTCTGAGAACCGATTATGTGATGGATTATGGGATCACTTTTCTACCTAGACTTTCCGCTTTGTTTAAATTCACTGACCGGCTCTCATCACGGATCGGAGGTGGATTCGGATACAAAGCACCAACCATTTTCACTGAAGAAAGTGAGAGAATACAATATCAGCATGTGCTGCCCATTGATAAAATCACCAACCAATTGGAACGCAGTTACGGAGGTAACATTGATTTTAATTACCGTACCACCATCGGCGAAGAAATAACGTTCACCATCAACCAACTGTTTTTTTATACCTATTTGAATAATCCGCTTCTGCTTGAGCTGCAGCCGGATAATTTTTATCAGTTTATCAATTCATCAGGACATATTGACACCAGGGGCACGGAAACAAACATCAAAATCGGTTATGATGATTTTAAATGGCTTCTGGGATATACTTATACAGATACCCAAATGCATCAAAACAGTTTGATCACAGAGAATCCGTTGACGCCCAAACACAGGATCAATTCAGTATTGATGTATGAGATTGAAGAACAATGGAAAATAGGTCTGGAGACCTACTATTTCAGCAGCCAAAAGCTAAGCGACGGAGCTACGGGAAAACCCTATGTCTTATGCGGTTTTATGGCTGAAAAGCTTTGGGATGAATTTTCGCTTTATATCAACTTTGAAAACTTCCTCGACGCACGGCAAACCAGATTTGACACGATTTACACCGGAACAATTACGAATCCTGAATTCAGAGACATTTACGCTCCGCTCGATGGTTTTTTAATTAATGGGGGTATTAAATTTAAACTTTAAATGCGGAAAAGATACCGGAGGCCCGGTTTTTGGAAAAAGGCCCCGTGGGGCGATGATATGCCGGCTTCGGAGAAAGAAAAGCCCGTTTACCATCCAAAAAAACTGCCCCATCAGCGGAAATCTTTGGGCAATTTGCCGTGGTACTTCTTGAAAGCCGCGGAAAAATGAGTGGCGTGTCTATACCCCAGATCCCCGGCGATGTCCACAAGTTTATCGTCGGTTTCGATCAACCTGGTTTTGGCGACTTCATCTGGATCAATAAAATGAAAAAAAACAAAAAGAAAGGGAGGAAATTGAAAGTGCGGAGAATGGGTGGAAAAATATCAGGAGGCCTGAGGAACCCGGCTAATGTATATGAATGAAAGTAAGGAAGTAATTGTCAATAAAAATGTCCTTCTCATTTTTTGCAGGTGCTTGGTCGTCATCATCCTCAATAAGCGTCAATACCTCATCAGCATTGTTACAAACCCACTCGGTTAAACGCCTATGGTAGTATTCCCTGTTCAAAGGCCCAGTGGGCAGTTTCGCTCTCAATCGTTGACTACACATTTAGTTTTTGTCCATTGGTGAAAATTTTATCAATGCTTCTGAGATCGAGTTCACAAAACTGATATGTCCTGTTTTGTTGCTTTCAAGAATGAAATCTTCCATGCCTTTCCCCTTATACTGGCTGAATTCTCCTGCGATAGCTAACCGCACCCGGTAATTTGAGAACTTTTGAAGGATTTCACCTGCGATTCCGCTCTTCAAGTTAAAAAAATCCTCTATAATATTTTCCTTTTGAATGATTATTTTGTCAATTCTTTCTCAATTCCTTTCATTTTTTTGTTCCAATATGTTTTCATCTCTTCCCTTTGCCCATTGTCTACAAGCTTTTCCTGATGAAAACTAACGGTTGCTTTTTCCTGGTTGCCCATCACCCTGACCTGAACCGTTGATGTATTGTCCCAATTTTTCTCTTTCCAGGTCATCCTGATGTGGGAATACGGTGTGAATACCCTCACCAGGCCTTCTATCCCTTCTTTTGTCCGATACTTCTTTTTAACTTCTAATTTCCCTTCGAGCCTGCCCAGCCATATTGCCAGACCTTTATCTGAAAACATAAAGTCCCACAGCCATTCCTGGGGATAAGGAAATGTTTTCCGAAGTCCAAACTGCCATCCCACATCTTTTGTCAGGCCAACTTGCTTTGCTGTTTTTTTCATGTTTTGATTGGATTTTTTCCATCAAATATCATTTCGCGACGATAACCTGAACTCCCCGCTCTTCCAGAAATTTTATATCTTTCGGGGAAACTTTGTCGTCGGTGATCAAATACTGAACCTGTTCCAGGTTGCATATTTTCCCCAATCCCCTTTTATTGAATTTGGTGCTGTCAGCAAGTACAAATACCGTTTGGGCAGATTCTATCATTTTCAGCCCGAGACTTGCTTCATTTATATTCGTGGTGGAAAAGCCAAATTCCATATCGATCCCGTCCACACCCATAAAAAGCAATTCACAGGATATTCCTTCCAGTGTATGTTCGGCTACTGTTCCGATTACCGATGATGATTTGGATCTTATCAGCCCACCCAACTGGAAGACCTCTATGTTGGGCTTATTGCTCAGCTCCAGGGTCACTTTGGCCGCGGGAGTAATGACCGTAACGTGATGAGAAGGGCTAAGCTGTCTGGCCAATTCAAAAGCTGTTGTCCCCGACCCGATGATGATGGAATCATGGTTATGGACAAACGTCAACGCTTTTTTCGCGATTTTTTGCTTTTCATCGGCGTTGATGAGGGCCTTTTCATGGATGGATCTCTCCATGATGTAGGGATTTGTGAGGGATCCCCCTCCCCTGGTCCTGTAAAGAAGGTTCATTTCCTCCAGAAATTTCAGGTCTTTTCTGATCGTGACACTTGACACTTGCATTTCGTCACTGAGCTCCTGTATGTTGACCTTTCCCTCTTCTTTGAGCTTTTTTAGTATGGACTGATGTCTTTCTGATATTCCCAATTTGATAGCTGTTAAATTGTGGACCTGTTCCCTGTTTCACTTTGAAACGGAATACAAGCTAAAATTAGTAATTTTAATCCGTGAGTTCAAGTTTCAATATATTTCAAAACATTTGAAACATAATGGTGCTTTATTCAAACTTTCACCCCTAAAATCCCCTGATATTAAGACATTTATAGACATAATGATTTTCCAAAGGTCTATTAGTAAAATTATATTTGTTTTAATATATCAACATTTTATCGGCTAATTTTCGATTGATAAATTCAATTTATTATTAATTTTATATTAAATACTTGTTAAATTTTCATTTTTTATATCAGAAACAGATTACTTATTGATTAATTATTTTTTGCATTTTATTTTATTTCATAAACTTTCATTAAGTTTACTTTTGTTATCGATACCGTTCTTATTTACCAAAAAACAACTTAAAAAAAGTGGATCATGAAAAAATCATTACACTGTAAAGGAAGGAGCCGCGTCCCACAGGTGGCTTTGATTTGCTTACTGCTGCATGGTGTGCCGCTATGGATGGAAGTTTCCGCTGCCGGAACGGACCGGATAAGTGAGCCCCGTTTTTCAAAAGAAAGAGGTTTTCTCCATCATGAAGAATTTGACCGCTATAGTGGAAGCCAGGATAGGGAAAGGGAAATACGCGGCGCCGTGTACATTGAAGGAGCCAATGATGCACTTCCGGGCGCCTCTGTGCTGGTAGAAGGCACATCGATAGGCACGGTTACGGACATGGACGGGCAATTCTCTCTAACGGTACCCGAGAACGCCACCACCCTCGTAGTTTCTTACCTGGGTTTTCAAACCCAGCGTGTTTCCATAGGTGAAAGGGCGGTTATTGAAGTATTCCTTCAAGAAGATGCCTCATCACTGGACGAAGTGATTGTGGTCGGTTACGGCACACAAAAAAAGGTCAACCTGACGGGGGCAGTTTCCCAGGTAGGCAGTGAAGTCTTTGAAGACAGGCCGATGCCGAATGTGACCAGAGGCCTGCAGGGTACCATCCCGAATCTTAATATACGCATGACAGACGGAAAACCTACGCGTGGTTCCTCTTATAACGTGAGGGGAACCACTTCTATTGGAGCGGGAGGACAGGCTTTGGTATTGATAGACGGCGTCCCCGGTGACCCGGATCTACTTAATCCCAATGACATTGAAAGCGTGTCTGTACTGAAAGATGCCTCCTCAGCGGCTATTTATGGCGCCAGAGGGAGTTTCGGCGTGGTGCTGATCACCACAAAAAGGCCGCAGCAAGAGCGGACGGTGGTGAACTATACCTCCGCGTATTCCCTCAACAGGCATACCGTTTATCCCAAATTGGTCACGGAAGGTTATCCCTGGGCCAAGGTTTTTAATGAGTCATTCAGCTCATGGAATGACTACAATGCCTTTCCCCAAAACGTAAACAGTGTTTTTCCCTTTTCCCAGGATTATTTGGAAGAATTGAGAAGGAGACATGAGTCCGGAAACGTGCCATCCACAGACATCAACCCCTCCAATGGAAATTATGTGTATTACGGAAATACGGATTGGCTGAGGGAACTTTATGCAGACAACACCCCCTCGATGGAACAACAGGTCAGCGTCTCGGGCAGCGGGGACAAATCATCTTATTATATTTCCGGCCGTTACATGAATCAGGGCGGGATTTTCAGACACAATCCGGACGGCTATGATATGTACAATATCCGGGCAAGAGGGTCCATACAACCTCTTGACTGGCTGAGGGTGGAAAACGAAACCATGATCTCCCAGATGGATTATTTTTTCCCCATCCTAAACCACCCCAGTGACACGCCGGTATGGAGAAGGATTTCGGACGAAGCTTTTCCCATCGCGATGCTGCGCAACCCAGATGGAACATTGACCCAGAACGCATCCATCGTGTTCGGAAGCTTCATATCAGGCAACAACCACATGGACGAAAGAAGAAGGCAGACCAGGAATACATCCAGGGTTTTTACCAACTTCTTAGACGGGCGCCTGAAGGTAAATGCGGATTTTACTTTTGACAATATCCTCGATACGGAAACCAAATTGTATACCCCGGTGCCATTCAGCGCCCGCCCCGGGGAGTTTTCACAACGGGGAGAAAGCAGGATGAATGAGCTGAGAGATGAAAGCAGTTATACCGCATTGAACGTATACGGGGAATATACGGGGGACATTGACAAACATCATTTCACAGGGCTTTTGGGGTATAACTATGAGCGCTCATTGCTTTCCCGCAGGTTTATGGAGCGCGATGGGCTGATCAATCCTGCTTTGCCTGACTTCTCACTCATCGATGGGATGAATTTCCAATTAAGAGGTGGGGGAAATGAATGGCTCACCATGGGCGGCTTTTTTAGGATGAACTATAATTATGACAGCAAGTACCTCCTGGAAATCAACGGCCGATATGATGGCAGCTCCAAATTTCCACAGGGACAACAGTTTGGTTTTTTTCCTTCCGCATCCGCCGGGTGGAGACTTTCCCAGGAGCCTTTCTGGGAAGGGGTGCAGGGAACGGTGAGCGACTTTAAGCTAAGGGCCTCTTATGGAAGTTTGGGGAATGGGAATATTTCACCTTACCAGTTTTTAGAAACCATGGGTGTGAGCCGGTCTGGACGGGTGCTGGGTGGAATCAGGCCTAATTTTACCCAACAGCCCAATGTGATTCCCGATGGCCTGACCTGGGAAAAAGCGACAACCTTCAATGTGGGGGCGGATGTTGCCTTTTTTGATAACAAACTTACCTCGGAATTTGATTGGTATGTGAGGAATACCGTGGATATGTTTACAGTGGGACTGCCCTTGCCGGGTGCCTTCGGGGCCTCAGTACCCAGGGGAAATTACGCTGACCTCAGCACCAAAGGCTGGGAATTCACTTTGACATGGAGAGACCAGACGGGCGGCCTGAAGCCTTTTCGGTATGATCTGAGGTTTATCCTGTCCGACAGCAGGTCCCATATTACCCGCTTCAATAACCCGCTCGGATTGATTGACACCTATTATGAAGGGATGGAAGTGGGTGAGATTTGGGGTTTCGTCACGGAAGGGTTCTTCTTAAATGAGGAAGATATCGCCAATCATGCCGATCAAAGCTGGATACGCGTATCTGCCTCCAATACCATCCTGCCCGGTGACATCAAATTTGCCGACCTGAATGGAGACGGCGTAATTGACTATGGCAACAGCACCTTGGATGATCCCGGAGACCGGACCATCATCGGAAATTCTTCCCTGAGGCACCAGTTTGGATTCAATGCCAATGCGGATTGGAACAATTTTTATCTGGGTGTTTTCTTTCAGGGTGTCGGGAGCAGGGACTGGATGCCCACGGCAGACAATGCCCTCTTCTGGGGGCCTTATAATCGGCCTTACAGCTGGCACCCCCACGATGTCGTGGACAACATGTGGTCTGAAGAAAACCCTGATGCCTATTATCCCAGGCTAAGAGGATACACGGCTTTGAACTCGAGAGCACAGCTTACCTTTAACCAGACCCGGTATTTGCAAAATGCTGCCTATATCCGGCTGAAGAACCTGACATTTGGCTATAATGTGCCTAAACCCCTGATTTCAAAATTGAAGATATCAGATGTGAAAGTCTATTTCACCGGCCAAAACCTGTGGGTATGGTCCCCCATGTTTAAATATACAAGAAATCTGGACCCGGAAAACATAGAGCGCTCTGACCCGGAACTGGCATCAAACCGTGGCCAAGGCATGGCTTATCCCATGCTCAAAACCTTCACGTTGGGGCTGAACATTACTTTCTAACCCAGAGAGAGACAATTTATAAAATGAATCAACCATAAAATATTTATCAAATGAAAAGGCTTTTAACTTTACTGACCATCATGACATGCATAAGCTGTCAGGATGCCTTTGAGTTGTATCCGCCGGATAGACTGTCACCGGCAACGGCTTTCAATACCGCTGACGATCTACAATTGTATGTGAATTCGTTTTACAACAACCTGCCCACCGGCAACACCATCGTAAGAGGGGACGCCTTAAGTGATTACTTAGTGGGAAGAAGCCCCAGTCAGTACCTAACAGGCACCTTTAACGCGGCCCAGGCGACCGGATGGGGATGGGGCGCACTTCGCAACATCAATTACTTTCTGGAACATTTCAGGAAGGCAGAAATTCCTGAAGAGGAATTGAACCATTATGAAGGTATGGCGAGGTTTTTCAGGGCATGGTTTTACTATGACAAAGTCAAACAATTTGGGGATGTACCCTGGTACGATACGGTACTGGATGTGGCGGATGAAGACCTTTATAAACCAAGAGATCCGAGGTCAATGGTAATGGAGCAGGTTTTGGCCGACCTCGATTTTGCTGGCACACATATCCGGCCCAATAAGGACAACACCGCTTCTTTTGTGAACAAATGGGTGGCTTTGGGGTTCAAGTCAAGGGTATGTCTGTTTGAGGGAACCCTTCGAAAGTACCATCCTGAACTGGGCTTGCAGGAAACAGCCGATTTCTGGCTGGAACAAGCCGCTGAAGCAGCACAGGAAGTGATAGAAAACGGGCAATACCAACTTAATATGCAGGGGCCCTTGGAGCTGAGCTATCGCAACCTGTTCATCCACGAAACCCCCAATACCACTGAAATAATGTTGGCTGCAGTAAACAGCCTTGACCTGAGGGTGTTCAATGACGCCAATTGGTACTGGACCAGCGCCACCTATGGAGGCAGGTACAGCTTTATCAAATCCTTCATCAACACTTTTTTGATGAGGGATGGATCGAGGTTTACCGATCGGGGTGGATATGACGAAATGCCATTCTGGGAAGAAGTGGAAGACAGGGACCTGAGGCTGCAACAGGTGATCAGAATGAGGGGCTATGAAAGAGAAGGTGTGCCCACGCCGCCCAGTTTCACCTATACTTATACCGGTTATCACCCCCTGAAATTCACGTTGGACTCAAGACGCACGGACGGCGTGGCAGAAAACAACAATTCCCTCCCCATTATGAGGTATGCGGAGGTTTTGCTGAACTATGCAGAAGCCCGGGCTGAATTGGGCACGCTTACCCAGGCCGCTTGGGAACTCACGATAGGCAAGCTCAGGGAAAGGGCCGGGTTAACCGACACCGGAATGCCGTCTTCTGCCGATAACTATTTGATGGGAACTTATTTTCCGGAGATCAGTGACCCGCTCTTATTGGAAGTCAGACGGGAACGCGGCATTGAATTATGCCTTGAGGGCTTTCGTTTTGACGACCTCGTCCGGTGGAGAAAAGGAGAGTTGCTTGAAATGCCCCATGACGGCATGTATGTACCGGAAATGGATACGGCTTATGACCTGAATAGCGATGGCAACCCGGACGTGGCGTTTGTCACCCAAACCCCACAGAATCCTGCGGAAGGTGTTTATTATTTCATCATTGACGGAAATCAACACAAGCTGACCGGCCAGTCCAACGGCAAAATCATCGCCATGGATAATTTTGTGAGAAGATTTGAAGACCATCAATATTTCTATCCTATACCCTTCGATGAAATTGTCCTCAATCCCAATCTGGAACAAAATCCCGGATGGGAATAGACATCTTGGCTCTATCGACAAACGGGCTTAATGAAAACCGGATCAATAACTTGTTTCATAACTAAGGCTGCTCCCCTGCTTATGGGGGAGGGCCTTCTTAAACCCATGTGAATACCAAAATCCTGATTTCAAAGGTATGGTGTACTTATCAATATATTTAAAATAAGTTTCGAAAAGTTTTATTTTATTTCATTTTGATTTAATTTTACCTCATTGGATAATTTACCCGATTTAATCATGCAATTCCGTTTTCTTGGTATTTCTTCGTATCGTCCATGGGCTTACAATTACATTCCTGCCCCTGCCAAACTGGCATATCTCATTCGTACACCAGTGATGTCCGCATTTAGGGCCAATTGACATGCAAATACAAAAGAAAAAGCTTTCAGAACTCGGAATTCCCAACGGAACGGTGTTCGGGTATCTGGGGGTCCTTGTTTTTATGATGGGAGATGGGATAGAACAGGGCTGGCTAAGCCCCTATCTGCTTGACAGGGGGATGACCATGGAGCAGTCCGCTACACTCTTTACGGTGTATGGGGTGACGATCGCTATCTCTTCCTGGTTTTCGGGCGTGTTGGCGGAGGGCTTCGGCCCCCGGAAAACCATGTTGATGGGGACGTTTTTGTATATTCTGGGCACCATCGGATTTGTGGGTTATGGCATTGAGACATTGGATTATCCTGTAATGCTCGCTACCTATGCCTTAAGGGGTTTCGGTTATCCGCTTTTTGCCTATTCCTTTCTGGTCTGGCTTACCTATATAAGTCCAAAACAAAAATTGGGAAGAGCCGTGGGGTGGTTTTGGTTTGTATTCACAGGCGGATTGAACGTCTTGGGCGCCTATTACAGCACCTGGGCCATCCATGCGATCGGATACACCAATACCCTCTGGAGTGCGGTTTTTTGGATATTGGTGGGCGCTTTCTTTGCCCTGGTCCTTACCAAAAAAGGAGCCTACCGGATCGTCACAAAGGGGAATGCCTCTAAAATGGAAGAATTGCTCAAAGGGTTGACCATCATGAAAACCAAACCCAAAGTACTGTTGGGAGGAATTGTAAGGGTCATTAACACCACGGCGCAATTTGCGTTTCCCGTTTTCCTGCCTGTCTATATGGCTGCTTATGGACTGGACACAACAGCCTGGCTCCAGATCTGGGGGACCATCTTTATGGCCAACATTATCTTCAACCTGATTTTTGGATTTGTAGGAGACAAATTGGGATGGAGAAATACCGTGATGTGGTTTGGGGGCGTGGGATGTAGCCTATCTACCCTTTTGTTTTACTATTCCCCTTTGGTGTTTAACGGGAATTATTGGGTAGTGATGCTCTGCGGTGTGCTTTGGGGAGCGTTTTTGGCAGGCTATGTGCCTTTGTCAGCGTTGGTACCGTCATTGGTAAAAACCGACAAGGGAGCGGCAATGGCGGTGTTGAACTTTGGAGCGGGATTGGCGGTCTTCGCGGGACCCGCAATCGTATGGGGCTTCATCGGTACTTTAGGAAATGAAGGAGTGGTATGGGTACTGTCCATCCTTTATTTGATCAGCGCCATGATGACCGGCTTTATTACGTTGGATAAGGAAAGTAAAAACATCCTCCCGTTGGGGGAGAAACTTGATACTGCCAAGGCAAACAGGATACCATAGCTTGGTATGTGATATAGAAATGAAGGCAAGGGAAATATTAAGAATAAAAAAGAGTATGAAAATATTAGTTACCGCTCCATACCATAGGGAAGGCCTTAAAGATTTGGAAACTTACTTTGGTGAAGTAGTGTACAAATCATGGAAGCCCCATGGAAGAGCGTTCAATGAAGACGAATTGATCCGTTTATTGCGGGAAACTGATGCAGAAGCGCTGATAACAGAACATGATGAGGTCAGCCAAAGGGTGGTGGAAAACAACTCCCATTTGAAGTTCATCGGTGTCTGCAGAGGCACCCCATCCAATGTTTCTTTAGAAACGACCAAAAAATATGGCATCCCTGTTTTCAACACCCCCGCCAGAAACGCCCAAGCGGTCGCCGAACTGTTTGTTTCAAATGTGATCATGCTTTTAAGAAATACTTCCGCTGCCATGGGGTGGCTGGAAGAAGGCAGATGGGCCGAAGGTTCCCACACTTCATACCTCCAGTTTAAGGGAAATGAACTGGCCGGAAAAACCGTGGGTATGGTAGGATTCGGGGCTGTCGGGCAGAGAATGGCCAACCTCATCAGGCATTTCCCCTGCCAGGTGATCTATTTTGACCCGTATATTGAAAAACAGCAATTGTACAAAAGCGTTGGCTTGGAAGAGGTTTTTTCCAAAAGTGACATTGTATCCATTAACCTCCCTGCTGTGGAAAGCACCCGGGGAATGATTGACCGAAAGCTGTTTGATCTTATGAAAAAAGACGCTGTTTTTGTGAACATGTCCAGAGCCGTGGTCGTGAAAAGGGAAGACCTGCTCGAAACGCTCAAATCCAAACAAATCAGGGGAGCGATACTGGATGTATTTGACCACGAACCCCCTGACGAACTGGATTATGAACTGATACGCCTGCCCAGTGTCCTGGCCACGCCACACATTGCCGGTGCTACGCATGAGGTGGAAAACCACCATGTGGAAATCATGAACAAGGTCCTCTTTGACCATTTTGTAGAAGAAAACAATCTATCCCAAAAACCCTGAACCATGCCTTTAATACCTGGATACATCGTGGTGGATGTGGGAACCGGCAATGTACGGGTTGCCATTACAGACCGTCTCGGAAAGATCTTGAGCTTTGAAAGAAGGAGTATGAGCTATCTAAGTGATGAAGCATTTGAAAGCTCTTTCTATTTCAATCCCGGCGAACTTTGGGAAAAGATCGGCAATATGGTGAAGCTCGTTTTGGAAAAGGCGGCCGGACAAGTGGAAATCAAGGCCATTACCGCCTCCAGCCAGAGAGAGGGTATCGTGCTGATGGACAAGGACGGCAATTCGCTGCTTGGTCTGCCTAACCATGATCACAGAGGGAGGGCCTGGGAAGATACGGTAAAAGAAAAGGAGAGGATATATGAGCTTACAGGCCGTTTCCCCTCATCGCTGTTTTCAGCATTCAAGCTTATCGGAACCCGGGAGAAGTATCAAGGGCTATATTCCAAAGTAAGCCAGGTGTTGAGCATAAGTGATTGGGTGCAATTCCAGCTAAGCGGGGTGATGGGCTATGAACATTCACAGGCTTCCGAAACACTTCTATATGATGTCGAAAAAATGGTCTGGTCGGATGAGT
Source organism: Negadavirga shengliensis (assembly GCF_042652345.1). Lineage (NCBI taxonomy): Bacteria > Pseudomonadati > Bacteroidota > Cytophagia > Cytophagales > Cyclobacteriaceae > Negadavirga > Negadavirga shengliensis. The sequence goes on along the minus strand of NZ_JBHSJJ010000021.1, from coordinate 49,926 downwards.
TGGCCGGCATATTCGGCATAAACCTTCGGATGATGCCGCCATTGCACCACTCAGGAGAAATCCTTGGTACACTGAACGCTCAAATGGCCAGCGAGTGGGATTTGAATGACAATGTTCCTGTGGTGGTAGGCGGTGCAGATACCCAATTGGCCATTAAAAGCACCAGACCCATGCCGGGGGATATTGTATTGGTGTCGGGAACCACCACGCCGGTGGTCAAGGTTGTGGACCACTACCGGCTCGACAAAAGGCAACGGTCGTGGACCGGCCGGCATATCGAGCGTGGACAGTTTATCTTGGAAACGAATGCAGGTGTTACAGGGCTAAACTTTCAACGGCTAAAAGAAATATTTTACCCCAATGAGGGGTATGAGGTAATAGAAAATGAATTAAAAGCTTATCAAGGAAATAATTGCCTGGCGTCCTTAGGCTCACTCATTGCGGGCGACGCTCCCCTGACCACGGGTGGTTTCTTTTTCAAGGTTCCGGTTGGACAAGACTTAGGTAGGGCTGCTTTTATTCAAGCTGCGTTATGGGATATGGCCTGCAGCATCAAAGAGAATTATAATGTTTTGGTGGAAATAGAAGATTATGACAGGGATTATGTTTGGGGATGCGGGGGTGGATTTCAAAGCCATACGCTCTCTTCCTATTTAGGGGAGCTGCTTCAGAAAAAGATCAGGATAAGGGAAAATTTCAGTCAGGCATCTGTCACCGGGGCGGCATTGGTGTGTAATGAAGCGCTAGGCATCACGCCCACCCCTGAAGACCATGAAAATGTGGTCGAAATAGAATCCGGTACCGGAGATGGGCAGCAATATGAGGCCTGGAAACGGTGGAGAAAAAACTTGAGGCAAATAGAAATTTAGGGTGCGTATGGACAAGGTATTTTTTTTGGGATTGGATGTGGGAACCCAGGGAACCAGGGCCGTTTTGATGGATTCCAGGGGTGATGTCTTGGGGCACGCTGAGGAGAACTTTCCCTTGAACGAAGACATGAGGGAAGAACAGTCTCCCCATACTTGGTGGCAGGCCAGCAAAAAGGTGCTTTCCAAGGTGATTGGACAGGTAAACGGGGAGTTTCACCCGTCTAAAATCAAAGGCATAGCCGTCACTTCAACATCCGGCACGGTTATTCCCATGGATGCATCCCACCAGCCCTTGCATCCGGCATTGATGTACAGTGACAAGCGCTCCGCTGAAGTTTCCGAGCGGATCATGAAGGAAGTGGATGCTTCCGGCTATGAGGGGTACAAAGGCTTCAATTCATCAAGCGGACTTTCCAAGATGGTTTGGTTTGTGGAAAACTTTCCTGAAAAGGCTGAAAAAATAGCCAAATGGATTCATGCCGCAGATTATATTAGCGGTATGTTATCCGGAACATGGGGCTTGACGGACTATACCAATGCATTGAAGTCCGGATATGATGTCCATACGGGCACCTGGCCCGGTTACCTGTTTGAAAGGTTGCCTTTGGACAGGGCTTGGATGCCGCAGGTGCATCCCTCGGGAAAGGTGATCGGGCATATAAGAAGTGCCCTTGCTGAGGATATCGGACTGTCCACAGCTACCAAGGTAGTGCTGGGTATGACAGATGGTTGTGCTTCCCAAATAGCGTCGGGGGCCATAAAACCTGGGGATTGGAACACCACCATAGGCACCACGATGGTGATAAAAGGGGTGACAACAGGTCAGATCATCGACCGTCAAAACCGGGTTTATAGTCACAGACATCCGCAGGGCTATTGGATGCCCGGCGGTGCCAGCAACACAGGAGCGGACTGGGTGACCCAGGATTTTGGCGGTAAGGTGGACCAACTGGAACAAGAAGCAATGAAGCGGGTTCCTTCGGGCCATCTGAGTTATCCATTGAGACAAAAAGGCGAACGCTTCCCCTTTATTTCACCGGATGCGACCGGTTTTGAACCTGAAGGGCTTGACCTCCGGGAACGCTTTGTTTCCAATATGGAAGGTGTGGCTTACTTGGAAAGATACGCTTTTGAGCTGATGGCACAACTCTCGGGGGAAAAAGTCAACGCCGTCTATACGGCGGGAGGCGGAAGCCAAAACAAGAGCTGGCTGAAAATAAGAAGCAATGTCATGGGGTTGCCTATTTACAAAATGAAACATACCTCAGGCGCCTATGGGGCGGCGGTATTGGCCGCATCCCAGACCCATTTTACTAACTTGACAGAAGCCGGGGAAGGGCTTATCCAGACGGATGAGGAGATCTTTCCGGAAGCTGCCTTGACAGATCGATACGAGGATTGTTACCAAGAATTTATAGAATTACTTCTCCAAAAAGGATATATTCAGAAAAATGGCTGATTTGAAAATCTTCCTGTTAAGACATGGAGAAACCACATTCAATGCGGATGGCAACCGATATTGTGGCAGAACAGACGCAGCATTGACAGATAAAGGAAAGAACCAGGCCAAGCAACTGTCCGGAATGCTTAAAAAAATCAAATTTGACGGTGTGTATGCCTCCCCATTGATGAGGGCGGCAGAAACCGCCGGCATGGTGAGTCCGGAAGCGGAAGTGCAAACGGACGACAGGCTTATTGAAGTGGATTTCGGAATGTGGGAAGGCAAGACCCGTGAAGAATTTGTAGCCGAAGACCCCGATCTCTGGGCCAAATGGTCCTCGGCACCGGACGATATCCGTGCCGGCGGTACCGGGGAAACAGCCAGGGAAGTTGTGCTGAGGGTGGCGGATTTTTTTTCCGGAATCAGGGAAAAACATACATCCGGTAACATTTTGGTGGTGGCCCATAATACCGTCAACCGGCTGTTTTTGTGTTGGAACCTGGGCATGGAACTGAAAAATTACCGGAGGATAGTACAGGAAAACTGTGCTTTGACCCTCGTAAATTGGAATGACAAAGAAGGTTTCTCCTTGATGAAGTTAAATTATAGAGGAGAATACCCCGAATAAATAAACCCTGTTTTGATCAATGATATATACAGTTGGAGCTATTCGCAAAACTATTGGGATTGTTGGCGTACTCATGGTGGGTTGCTGTTCACTTCCCGTAAATGTACTTTCCCAGGACATTCATGTCATCAAAGTAACCTCTCCCCAGGAGCTTCATGATTTTTTTGAACACAGGGAAAACAACATCCCGGTGATCAGCGGGCACCGGGGTGGTATTGTTGAAGGATTTCCTGAAAACAGCATCGAAACTTTGGAAAACACTTTGCGTCATACCCCTGCATTTTTTGAGATAGATCCCCGGTTGACCAAAGACAGCGTGATTGTGCTTATGCATGACGCCACCCTGAACAGGACCACCAATGCTGAGGGTAAATTGGCTGACTATACCTGGAAAGAAGTGCAACAATTCAACCTGGTGGATCACAAAGGGAAGGCAACAACCTATAAAATCCCAAGCCTCGAACAGGTTATCGAGTGGGCCAGGGGAAAGACCATTCTCAATTTGGACAAAAAGGATGTCCCATTGGACATGACGGCGGATTTGCTGGAGAAAACCGACGCGCTGTCCCACGTAATGCTGACGGTACACCATCCCTCAGAGGCCAGGTACTATTTGAACAGGAACAAGGATTTTATGTTTTCGGCTTTTATAAGGTCCAAAGAAGAGTTTGAGGCTTATGAGAGCGAAAAGATTCCCTGGAAGCAGGTTATGGCCTATGTAGGGCCGCTGAGTAAACCTGAAAACCGGGAATTGTACGATATGCTCCATGAAAGAGGGGTGATGGTCATGGTGTCAGCGGCATCTTCATACGACAAGTTGGAAAACAATGAAGAAAGGATAAAGGCTTATACAAAAGTTTTTGAAGACGGCGCGGACGTATTGGAATCGGATCTCCCTATTGATGTGGCGGGGGCCATCCGTGGCCTGTTCCCAAGGAACAGCCCTAAGGGCAAATATTTTGGCGTTCAGTAAAAAAACATACCAGCCGGCCTTTTTTATTAAAAAAGAGGGAATGAATTTTAAAGACATAGACTGAAAATTTTCAAAGATGATTTTTTTAAGCGATGAGCATCTTGTCGATACTTATGTGGACTTCCTACCATAAATTTTGTAATATCCTTGCGAAGAGTGGCTGAAAACCGAGGATAAAAACCGCGTATTGTGATGCCAAAACCTCATACCGCCGCGGATAATTCTCATCACATACTTTGTAAATAGGTCGATCAATGGTATTATTGTCTGTTGATATACAGGCAAGTGTCCCTGATCTAACATGTTTGCCATGACTTTAGACAAACTATACCAAATACTTTTTTTCCGTAAATTGGATCTTGAGCACGACCCGATTTTTCAAGCCAGAATGACCCTGCTTGCGTGGGGGTTTCTATCCATTGCCTTATGCACCCTTCATTCCGTTGTTCTCTTGCTTTTTGTAGGAGAGGTACAGGACCTCACCTATCAGTTTATTCCTTATATCGTTCTCCATTTGCTGCTGTTTTTTTTGCTGGTATACAAAAAATGGCTAAGTGCGCTTACCCATGTGAAAATTTGGTTGTTACTGGCGCCTATTTGGTTGAACTGCCTTTTTATGCAAGACCGGGAATTGATCATTTTGGACGTCGGCGCATTTTCCCATATCCTGATCTTTAGCATTTTTATTCTGAATCATCGTTGGATGTTGATTTACTCGCTGTTAAGCAGCGTTCCCATTGTCATCAGCCTACTGTATAATGACAGTAATGAATTTAGTGATCTGTTTTATTTTGGTTATCAAGGCGGGGACTTGGTTTTTGCCACGGTATTGGCGTATCTCTTTATTTTTATTGCCATTGCCCTTTATCTGATTGGCGAGGCCTTAAAAAACGTCATTTCAAAACTTAAGAAGCAATCAAAAACATTCATAAGGCAGACAGGCGAATTACAGGAAGTAAATAGAGCGCTGGAGGTACAAAAACAGCAAGAACGTAAAGCCAGAGAAGAGGCCGATTTGGCCAATCAGGCAAAAAGCACCTTCCTGGCGATCATGAGTCATGAAATCAGGACACCCATGAACGGTGTCTTGGGGATGGCGGGGTTACTTAACCAGACGGACCTCAATGCCGAGCAACGTGAGTACACAGAAACGATTTGTGTAAGCGGCGAGGCCCTGCTCAATGTGATCAATGATATCCTTGATTTTTCCCGGCTGGAATCCGGTGATCTTGAAATAGACCCCCACGATTTCAGTCTTCGCAACTGCATCGAAGACGTGCTTGATCTATTTTCCAGCAAAGCAGCGAACATTGGCATAGACCTCATCTACCAAATAGACAATCAGATTCCCGATATGATCATAGCCGATGGCATGCGTTTGCGACAGGTGCTGATCAATTTGGTGGGAAATGCCCTTAAATTTACCCAAAAAGGGGAAGTATTTGTCAAGGTAACGGTTGAAAACGGGGAAAAAGATGCTCTAGAACTTTATTTTGAAGTAAGAGACACAGGTATCGGTATTCCTGAGGACAAAATATCCAGGCTGTTCAAATCCTTTTCCCAAGTGGATGTCTCCACCACCCGCAAGTATGGCGGTACCGGCCTAGGGTTGGCGATATGTGACCGTCTGGTTACCCTTATGGGAGGCAGTATGGGGGTTTCGAGCGTCTATGGTTCCGGAACAACTTTCTATTTTTTCCTTCCCTGTGAAGTGAGCCATAAGACGTATCAGCAAGAGTCCCAGCTGGATCTAAATACGCTTGTCAACAAAAGGGTCTTAATCGTTGACGACAATGCCACCAATCTCAAAATATTAAATCTTCAATTAAAACAATTGAAGTTAAAGCCGGTTTTGGCTTCCTCCGGGGCCATGGCTTTGAATCTGCTTTCTGATAACCCGGGGTTTGATCTCATTATTTCCGACTTGGACATGCCTAAAATGAACGGGATCGCTTTAAGCCGCACCATAAAGGAAAAATATCCGCAGATTCCGATTGCATTGCTGAGTTCCGTAGGTGATGAATCCAAAAGTAAATTTCCAGGGCTGTTTTTCTCGGTTCTAAACAAACCGGTAAAATACAAACACCTGTTGGACATCGTCTATTCCGGAATAAATCAAGGCCAGGATATAAAAAGGGAGACGACAAAACCAGCAAAAATTCTCAATGATGGGTTTGCCGCACAAAACCCCCTCAAGATACTCGTGGCGGAAGACACTCCCATCAACCAAAAACTTATTCTAATGGTCCTCACCAAATTGGGCTACCAACCGCTGGTGGCAAATAACGGCGCGGAGGTGCTATCTTTATTGGAAACGGGCTCCATCAATGTGGTCCTGATGGATGTACAGATGCCGGAAATGGATGGGCTGGAAGCCACCCGTCTCATCCGTTCTGAGAAAAAGCATCAGCCCATCATTGTAGCGATGACCGCAAGCGCGATGGCTGAAGACAAGCAAGCGTGCTTTGAGGCGGGTATGGATTACTATATTTCAAAACCGATCGATCTTCAACAGGTAGTGGCGACCTTGCAGAAGATTTCAGCAAGGCTGAATTAAGCCCGCCCGCTATTTTCAAACGTGGAAACCTGGGTTCAGCGCTAAATTATCAAAAATTTAAACGGCATAAAACCCGCATAGCGGGTGGAACTACTGTACCCGGGGACGGAAATCCCCGGACCCTGTGGAGGAATGTTATAGGATTTTGGCGTGGTTTTTTGCGGGGAGCCAAGCAAAAACCATGACAAAATCCCCAACCGGAATCATCAGAAAACACGTCCCTAGACCATTCGGCAAATAAAGAAAACCAGCCGCCGGTTACAGGCTGTATTAAAATTTTGTTATTTTTACCATAATGGGTTTGCTTCATCGGTACTTCCCGATTTAAAAGAGAAGATATCCTCCATTAAGTTACATTATCGGGTTCTCTTTTGACAGATAAAAACAATATCAGCCAATCTGAATGATTCAAAACTTCGGAAATGTCCCTTAAAAATACTCCGGTTTATCCTTCCTTAATGGCATTATGGATGCTGGCAGCGGTATGGGGATGCCGGTACGATGAGCGTAAAATGCCGCTGGACGAACCTGAAACTCCCGAACTCGCCGAATTTGAATTGCCCCTATTATGGGCCGATATGGCTTTGTATATCACCCAAACCACCCCCGCCAATTCGCCTACCTTCGCCAGCCGCGCTTTTGGGTATTTTGGCCTTACCATGTATGAGTCCGTCGTAAAGGGATATGAAAACAAACTTTCAATCGCCGGTCAGCTGAACCAAATGCTGCCGCTCCCAGAACCCAATAAAGGGGAGCTATATGACTGGACACTCTCATTAAATGCCGCCCAAGCCTATATCATCAAAAACATTTACCAACAGACTTCCGACGAAAACAAAATGAAAATCGATTCCCTTGAAAAAAGTATGGAAGTAATCCTTTCGAAAAGGGAACCTGACAACGAAGTGGTGACACGTTCTATAACGTTCGGCAGAAGAATAGCTGCCCAAATTTTCGAATGGTCCAAAAGTGACGGGGGGCACAGGGGCTATTTGAAAAATTTCGATGCCGGCATGACACAAAAATCCGGAAGAGGTTACTGGAGACCGCCTTTTTTTGCACAAACGATAAGCCGATTACCCCTCCACCCCCAATGGGGCGAAAACAGGACTTTCCTGAAAGCCAACTCGGATTGGAAAATTCCGGCGTTCCTTTCCTACGACTCCGACACAAACTCTGAATATTACCGGGAGTTCCATGCCGTATATGAAAGCAATTTAAAGCTGACGCAGGAACAAAAAGAGATTGCCATGTGGTGGAACGATGATCCGGGTGATACATTCACCCCTCCCGGTCATTCCTATAACTTGGTGAGTATCGTATTGAAGGAAAAAAAGCCGGATCTGATTACCGCGGCGGAAGCCTATGCCAGGGCAGGGCTTTCCGTGGCCGATGCTTTCATTGTGTGCTGGAAAATGAAGTATCATTATTTTACGGAAAGACCCTCAACCTATGTCTTTGAGAACATCGATGACGAATGGGAACCTTTTTGGCCGGATCCGCCTTTCCCTGCCTTTCCTTCAGGTCATGCCACCCAGGCTGCCGCGGTGGCTACTGCCTTGGCGGATCTTTTTGGCGAAGAGATACACTTTACGGATGATACACACGCCGGAAGAAAAAGGGATAAATTAAGGAATGTGGAATATAAAGTGCGGCGTTTCACCTCATTTTGGGAGGTAGCGGAAGAAACCGCCTATTCGCGTTTTCTGGGAGGCATACATTCCCGTTATGACAACGCGGTGGGACTTAAAGAAGGCATGAAAGTCGGGAATCATATAAACGACCTTAAATGGAACATGCAGACAGACTGAACGGATTTAACCATAAGCTGTTTTTCAGACTATGTTTACTTGTCGCTTCTACTTTGGTTTTCGGGGGCGGGCTACATGCCCAGACCGCTTTTGTGGATGTGACCGAGCAGGCAGGGATCAATCATATTTTTGAAGTTTTTGAGGGCACATTCGGAGGGGGCGCGGTGGTCTTCGATTATAACAATGACGGATGGGAGGATGTCTTTATCACCGGCGGTATAGAAGATGACCAACTTTATATGAACAAAGGCGATGGGACTTTCGAAAACGTCTATGATAAATCCGGTTTAAGGACGAAAGAAAAATACGTTACCCAAGGGGCCATATCCGCAGACGTAAACAGGGATGGATGGCGGGACCTGTTTGTAACGACAATCAAATTAAAAGACAGCAAAGACCCCATCCCACGGGCCGCCAACTTACTGTATATCAACAATGGCGACGGCACATTTCGCGACGCCACTGCCGAATATGGGCTCGACAAACACCTGACTTTCAGCACCGGGGCCATGTTTGGGGATGTGAACCAAGACGGCTTTCCTGATATTTTTGTGGGAAATTATTTTAAAATGTTTGATGGCAAACTACATATCATGAACGATGCCATCATCGTCGGCTCCAATCAAATGGCGGAAGGGCTATTGCTGATCAACAACAAAGGAAAATCATTTGAAGACCGGTATACAAGCTATGGGCTGGATTTTAAAGGTTTCGGTTTTGGTGGCGTGTTGACCGATTATGACAACGACGGAGATCTGGACATCCTTGTCAATCATGACTTCGGATACAAATCAACCCCGAATCAGTTGTTGGATAATCAATATCCAAAAGCGCGCCTTCAGGAGATAGGGGATTCTCTGGATATGGATTTACCTATCAATGGCATGGGCGTAGCCGTGGGGGATTATAACAACGACGGTTATCTGGATTATTATTTCACCAACATCAGGGCCAATCCCTTTATGGTCAACCAAGGGCCGGGAAAGCCTTTTTTAAACAAAAACGAGGAACTGGGAATCAAAATCAACATGATCAGAGAAGAAGGGCGTCCCAATTTGCCGATCAGCTGGGGGGCAAATTTTGCCGACTTTGACCACGATACCGATCTGGAACTTTTTGTAGCCAACGGGGCGCTGAATCCGGAAGTATTTCCCCTGCCCAATTATTATTTTGACCTAGTCGACGGCCAATATGTCAATAAAGCCTCCCAAAAAGGCGTTGGAGACAGGGGACTAAGTCGCGGTTCCGTTGTCTTTGATTATGATAATGACGGGGACTTGGACCTTCTGGTAGTAAATCAAAGTCCTGTTAATGACGGCTTGCCTGAAATCTCACCTACCTTATTGTTTAGAAATGACTCAGCAGCAGGCAACTGGCTGAAGGTGGAGTTGAAGGGGGTAAAAGCAGATCTCAATGGCATAGGCTCCCGTGTTGAGGTCTCAATGGGCAACCTCACCATGATCCGGGAAATAGACGGAGGAAGCAGTCACCTTTCCCAAAACTCCGTGATCGCCCACTTCGGACTAGGTGCAGCCACGCAGGTGGATACGGTCAAGATAAGATGGTTGGGCGGCAGCGAACAGGTATTGCTCAACCAACGGGCCAACCAAAAACTGGTAATTCAGGAAGAGCCAGCCAAAAGCTTACATTTTTGGATAATTGCAGGCGGCATGGCAATGGCTCTTTTTTTCGTTTTATTCCTCTATTTTAAAAGAAGCGCTTAAATGCTGTTAGACAGATAACACGGAAAAAACAAAATACCATTAGGCAGGTACTTTTTGATTTTCAAGTCGAAGAGACTTCAATAACAGGTAAACAAATCCTGCCTGGGGAAGGCATACCAATAAAACCTTGGCAACGATTGCCTCCGAACCGCCTTTAAGGTCAATTCCCAGCCCAGTGGTGGCGCCAAGGATTACACCAACAGCAACCAGCGCAAACAGGTTGGCTACAATCAATTTTGTACTTTTTTTCATACTGCTTAATAAAAGATTTTTTGATAAAATGAATGATAACGGAACCGGTGCCGCAGCACCCACTCCCTTAATTCCCCACGAAGATGAAACAAAAAAATTAAAATTCAAACTTTGATTATGCCGATAAAACTATCTGAAAATGAGATAATTAACACCTTATTTTTTATACCATCGGATTAATGCAAGTCATTGAACAGAATTTGTATTTTGCCTCAAAAATCCATTCGGGATAATGGAAAAAAAATTCTTTTTTAACCATAATTTTTTTCCATCCCCATGATTGACCGGGGAAATGAAGGGGAAAGCAGCCATTTCCGCCGCGGCGGATACCGATGACGAACTTTCCCGTCTTCGCGAGGAGCGGCAACTTATCGGTTTAATTGACGGAGACCTTATCCGCGACGACGCGATCTCTTGCCGGAACCGTAAATCTTAGAGACTGTTTCGTTCCCGACAACCGGGACAGGCTGTCCCTCCTACCGATGACGTGTTTACACCGTCATTCCGATTGGTGCATTTTCTAAATGTTAAGCCTCGTGACGATAGACGGTGACGATAGACGGCTTTTTTAGACGTTCTTACTCCGATCTCATGTTATTTTAAACCTGAACTTGACGATAATTTTAGAAATTTTAAACAGCGGCAAGATGACGTACCCAAGGATGGAAATCCGGGAATCCCATAGGCGGGTTTTATAGGGTTTCGGCACGAAGGTTTTAAAGAAATATTTAAACGCTACTTGACAAATATGACTTTGGAGATAAATGATGTCTTATCCTCAATCGAGACAATATAGACGCCGGGTTGCAATAAGGATGTTTCCAAAATTACCTCCCTGTTTTCCGTGGCCAAGCCTTTCTCTTCCAGTATCAAGGCTCCGCTCATGGACCGGAGACTGACGGTCAGATGCTGCCGGTCAGCGGGTAGCCTTATCCTCAGCGGATTCCCTGTCTTCACAGGGTTGGGAAAAACGGAAACTGACCCGGTTTCACCATTCTTTGGTATTCCAAGGACAATGTTTTTGAAGTATTTCTTTGCCAACCGAAAAGCTTCCTCCCCTACCTTCTCCCCAATCACCCTGCCGGGAATATCATCTACCGGAGGGTGTATACCGCCCCATATCCTGGATAAACTGCATTGGTCGGACGCGTCGGAATACCTGGCCCATTGTAGCACCACGTCCATGCTCGGGCCTTCTTCAAATACCAGAAACTCATTTTTTTTGGCCACGAACTCAGCCATGCCCCCTGGAAAATATTCATCGCCGGTAAGGCGTGTAAGCACTTTTGCGGCTGCCCTGGAAAAAGTGGAATGGCCCGAAATATATCCTGCAAAAGGAGGAGTTACAAAGGTGGGTCTTTGGTACGGCCACCAGTTTTCCGCCAAAATCCACCCCACACCGGCTACGTCGGCTGAAGTGGTGATATAATCATGCCCTCTCCACGCAAATACTTTAATTTTGCCCACGTTTTCTCCATCGGCACCCGCCAGTGGATCGTCTTCATTTACCAATTCCACGTACCCATTCTCTAATTGCAGGCCGTGGAGGTGATAGTTGGGAAGGGATTCATCTGTGGACTGTCCTTTAGCTGCCATAAAGCGGACGGCAGAAATGGGCCTTACATAGTCGTAGTATCCTTTGATGCCCCAAGCAGTGACCGCTGCGTCATGCATCGCCCCGCCAAGTGCAAAATAGCTTTTCACCTCCCATTCCAATAGATCCATCTCCTCCCCTTTACCCTCAAATTTTCTCTCAAAAAAGGGATGATCGGTTACATAGTTCAAAATGAAAAACCAATGGCCCGGGGGTGTTTCCGAATCGGGACCATCTGCCCAGAACTCTGCCAGCACCCGTGTATAATCACCTCTGGGGACAACCTGCGGTTCATAGGGTTGCTGGGATTTGGGATTTACCGTATACCCCGTCCCCGGATCACCTCCTTCCAGCTTTTTATAAAAGGACCTCAATTCTTCAAAACCATTTGGAAGGTTTTCAATGTTCAAATTCCCCATAGCCCCGGGAGAAATATCCCAGAAAACCCCGTCCGTGGGGTCAAGATGGGATGACCAGTTAACGACCAAACCGAAATTCCACTGATAATCACCGGTCCCTTCACCTTCCTCTGCGTCCAGGTAACAGGGGTCCCCCGGATCATGGTACACCCACCATTCTCTTCCATCAGCTTCTTTAATGGAAAGCTGTTCTTCTTTCAAGGCAAACGGAATGACTTTACCCCATTCGGCGCTCAAAAACGGCGGAGTACCTGCGGACACCTCATTTCCGGACTGATCGATAAAAGTTTCAAAAGTCAAAGGCTGCCAATGGTTTGGATCTTCCAGAAAAAAGTCTCCCGGCTTGCTCAAAACCAAGGGACTGTTTACCGGTACGTACGCCAGGTTCTGAAAAACGCCGCCCTCATTCGCCCCATCCTGGAGTCCATAATCAATGATCCGGGCCGCTATATAGTTGCCCAAGGCGGCAGGAGGGCCGTTTTTATAATCTTCACTCAAATATCCAGCATCATATCCCAACGCCTCCATCAGGCTGTCTATATGGGCATAGGTATCTTCCCAGCCCGGACTGTTCCTAAACCTGAACCTGATAAGACGGTAGCTGACATAACTGATGGCCTCTTCTCTGGCCGCCTGCACCTCAGACGGCAGATCGACACCCTCAAAATCAAAGGTATAGGCACCATGCCCGTTTCCCAGAAAATAGGTGGACGCGACAGGGGAGTAAACCGCCCAGGCATCGTAGACCCCGGCAGCGATGTGAAAGAGGTTGCGGGCATGTATGGTGGGCCTTGCAAAGTCATTTCGGATGGCTTTAAGCAAAGCTTCATTCCAGTGGCGTGCCGCAGTTTGCTGTCCCATGGCCAGTTCGCTGGCCACCAACAGAAGTACCACAAGTATGGATTTGCTGAACATTTTACCGCATGCTATTCTTTCATGAATTTGATGGACACAACTGAAGTTCCGGTTGTTATCTTCAGAAGATAAATACCCGGTTCTAAAAGAACCGGGAGCTCATAGGATATGATCTGATAGGTGACATTTTCCTTATTTACCCCGCTTTTGGCCACTGATTTTCCCATGGCGTTAAAAATTTCAAGTTCTACGCCGTTGGCAACATTCATTTGACCGACCTGTATGTTGATCAGGTTCTGTGCAGGGTTGGGGAAAACAGTAACCTTAGCCGCCACTGTATGCTCTGGTATACCGGTAACCAGCGCTTCCTGGTATATATCCAGCTGTTGGTTCGCATCCAATCCGTACCGTTTTTCCTCACCCCCTCCCATCCACCGTACTATGAGAGAATCCACAACAGCGGCCTGGGCCAGCCCGAAGTGAGCGATGGTGCTGTTCTGGGAGATGTGGCTCGATCCCCCATCAATTTCCCGGATCAATTTCTTTCCATTCACATATGCTTCTATCCTGGAACCAATACCGTTTTTATCAGCCATTTCTCCATACAATTTTACCTTCAACCAGTTGTTGCCAAACCCCTCATTCCGATAAAGCCTCACACTTCTATTTTCAAATGTTTCATCCCCGGGAGGAATCTGGGTCTGATTGACCACCAAAAGATCCAGGTTACCGTCATTATCAAAATCAAAAGTGACGGATCCCCTACCAATAGACGGGTCCGACAATCCCATGGAAGGACCGTTGAGGACAAATTGACCGTTGAAATTTTCCAAAATAACGTTGGGATTGGGTAAAACGCTGGGATTGAGACAGCCATTGGCCACGAAGAGATCCAAATCCATGTCATTGTCATAATCAAAAAAGTTGGCTCCCCAACTGATGGCAACTACTTCCTGCCCTTCTTCTGTAAAAAGAATGGGATGCGAAGTTCCTATTTGCCGTGTTTTCTCGACAAAAGGCATGTCCTTCTTTCCCTGGTTTTCCAAAAAAGGGCTTGTCGATATATTGGAGATAAAGTAATCCAACCAGCCGTCCAAATTATAGTCACCTATGCCTATCCCCATTGCGTTGATTGCCTGGTCGAACCCCATTTTCTTGCTTATATCCGTAAAGGTATTATCCGGGTATTCATTTCTATAAAGGAGGTTGGGAGTGGCTTGGTAACCGAAATCATTGATCACCATCAGATCCAGATCACCGTCATTGTCGAAGTCTGTAAATACACCCCCAAAACCAAATCCCGTATGGGTCATGCCGTAATGCGCTCCCGATTCTGTAAAGCTGCCTCCCCCGTTATTGATGTACAACAAGTCAACCGCCGGAGCCCTGTCGCCTTCCGCGATCACCCCTAGGTAGTCATCCAATCGGCCACTGAACCGGTTAAAAAAATTACTCACGTACAAATCGGGAAAACCGTCATTGTTCACATCTCCAAAAGCTGCCCCGGTTGAAAAAGTGACTTGGTCCAACCCATAACTTTTCGTTTTATTGGTGAATTTTCCAGCGCCCGTATTGATAAAGAGAAAGTTGGCAGAAGCCGTGAATTGATCACCTTCTATGGCTGCGATGGTGGTAATAAAGATATCGACAAATCCGTCCTTATTCACATCGGCGCAAACCACGCCCTGTGTGACTACGTTTTTTAATTCAGAAAAGCCCGCCTCATCAATAATGTTGGTAAACGTCCCGTCCCCATTGTTTCTGTACAGGGCATCTTTTCCAAGGCCACCGGTAATAAATACGTCTTCCCATCCATCATTATTGTAATCCAATACCGCCACTCCCCCTCCAAAGATCCCTTGAAACACCTCAAAATAATGATCTATACCGGCTTCTTCCGTTACATCTGTGAATTGCCGCTGGGCAAATATTTCAAACACAATCAGCCACATGATCAAAAGGAGAAGAACATTTCGCATATTATCAACCTAAATTCTGTTTAATCAAGGCCGTTGGTCCGGCATCTCCATGGGTTAGAAAAGGGATGTTGCCTGGCAATCTCCCAACCACATAGGTCAACCCCTTTTTCCGTGGCTTTCGACCGGGTGTCTATATACACAACACCTTAATAACCGGGGTTTTGTTCAATATCCGAAAACCCATCTATGGCAGACTGGGGAATGGGCCACAGATAGTTCCGGGAAGGATCAAACTGCCGGTTTTCCAATGAGGGTAAGGAGGGTATCACATCTTGTGCAGTTTTCCACCTAAGCAGGTCAAAATACCTGGTGCCTTCCATGGCGAACTCTATCCTGCGTTCATGCCGGATTTCCTCCCTCATTTCGGATTGGCTCAATCCAGGGGGAAAATCAGGCATATTCGCCCTGTTCCTTACTTTGTTGACAGCTTCGTAAACCGTGGCATCCGGCCCGACTGCCTCATTCTGTGCCTCAGCATACATGAGCAGCACATCTGCATACCTCATAAGGACCAGGTTTACCGGGCTGTTGCTGTCCCCGGTATTGCCTGTCTCGGAAACCCATTTCTTACTTCTCATCACCGCTGCATCCGGACTGGTCACGGCCGAACCATTAACAAGGAAATGTGTGGGGTGCTCCAGCACCTCGCCCCTATAGGTGTCTCCCGGAAAGAAGAAAGTCCACCGCAAACGGGGGTCACGGTTGGCCAATTCGTTATTTGGATCATATAGCGGGGAGGAATTTATGGGAAGGCCGTCGGTCATATAATAAGCATCAAGCAGGTTTTTAGTGTAAGTAAAAGAACCCCAGCCACCGCCTATGACAATGTTGGAGGGTGCATAATGCACCTGGAGAAAACTTCCTTCTCCACCGGCATCCGTCAAATACTGGATGGCAAAAAATATTTCTTTGCTTTCCTCATTGGTGCCACGGAAAAGACTTTCATAATCAGCATCAAGACGTATTTCAGCCCCTTCCGCATCAATGATCTCCTTTAAAGTAGCGGCAGCTTCGGTCCACCTTTCATTATACAACAGGATTTTTCCCTTAAGGGCCAAGGCGGACTGTTTTGTAGGCCGGCCGTTTTGATTATTATTGGGTGTATAGTCCAGATTGGCTGCCGCATAATCCAAATCATCCAGGATAAGCTGGATTACTTCCTCTTTGCTGCTCCGGGTAAGGGCTTCCGCTTCCTGGTTTGAAATGACTTTGGTCACAATGGGTACCCCTCCAAACACGGTTACCATTTCCGAGTAAATAAATGCCCTGAGAAATCTCAGTTCACCCATCCATTTGGCCGCCCTTTCTGCGGTAAGGTCACTGATGGTGTTGGATTCGATGATTTCCAGGATGTTATTGATCCTTGCCAGCCCCTGATAACCAAAATTGTATTTCCAGGAAATTATCCCCCCGGAAGTCGGACTCATGGTACCCCTGGCAATGGCGGTAAACCCATGTTCCCAATCACAGCAAAGCACAGCATTGTCAGTAGCGGCATCAAAATGGGGCTGCACATGTACAAAAGCACCTCCCCAAATATCTCCCTGGAATATGGGATAAATCCCATTCACACCTGTCATAATATCATTCTCCGTCTGAAAAAACCCCTCTGCCGAAGCAAAACCGACAGGATCTTTGTGTAAAATCTCTTCACTGCATCCATCCATCAAGAGAACAAGCACACAGGTAAGTCCTAATTTATAGAATTTATCTTTTATCATGGTTGTTTGCATTTTATTAAAAATTAATATTCAGTCCCCCTGTAAATACCCTGAGGTTTGGATAGGAATTTGTCCCCCTGTCCGCTCCAGGAGGCCTTTCCGGATCCAGATAGGGGAATTCCGTGATGGTGAATAAATTACTCCCGTTGACAAACACCCTCAGGGTCTGTATGAAGGTTCTTTCCAGCAAGGGCTGCGGTATCGTATATCCGATCTGGAGATTCTTCATCCGTAAAAAGGTCCGGTCATATAGCCAGAAAGAGTTGTTGGTACTGTTGCTGGGACCGTTGGAGACAAAAATTCTGGGCATGGAGGCGTCCGGATTTTCCGGCGTCCACCGGTCTTCCCATAAACCAACCAACCCCGCGGTGTTAAAGAAGGGAGCCGCCAGTTCCTCGCTTGAATAACCATGATAACCGCCCGCGCCCTGAAACAGCGCAAAGATGTCAAACCCTTTATAGGATACCCTGGTGTTGAATCCAAACAACCATTCCGGGTTTTGCCAACCCATCACGACCCGGTCGTTTTGGTCTATGATCCCGTCGGGTACCCCGTCAGGGCCGCTGATATCCGCCAACCTCACATCACCCACTCCATAATTGGGATCCAAAAGGGAATGGTCGGGTGCGCTGTCAAATTCTTCCTGGGTCCTGAAAATCCCCAGGGACTGATACCCAAAATAACTGTTGATGGGGGAACCGGGCTGAATGATCATCCTTCCCTGAATGGCCCGGTCCGCTTCACTCGGAATATTGGGATTCAATTCCATCACCGTGCTTTTCACATGCGTGAGATTTCCCCCAAAAGAGAACCGTACCTGCCCAAAATTATCGTTATAATTCAGATTGAGCTCCCAACCTTCGTTTCTCACTTCCGCGGCATTGGATATCTGGGTGCTGAAACCTGTGGTGATCTCTGAGGGAAGGTCATACAATATGCCTGAAGTATACCTGTTAAAATATTCCGCTTCCAAAGTAAGCCGTGATTCAAAAAGTCCAAGGTCAATCCCGATGTTGGTCATTTCCGTGGATTCCCAACTGAGGTCCGGATTGCCCAAGTCGGTAACGGCCACTCCCGGCACTAAAGTGCCTCCAAAAGAATAGGATTGGGTAAGGGAAAGACTTCTGGCAAACCGGAAATCACCGATATTCTGATTGCCGAGAAGCCCCCAGGAAGCCCGTATTTTCATAAAGTCGAGAAATCCGATGTTCTTCATGAAATCCTCTTCAGAGATTACCCAGCCGGCAGAGAACGACGGAAAAGCCCCCCATTTATCGTTGAGAAACCGCGAGGTACCATCGTACCTCATGTTCGCTTCAAGGAGATACCTTTCCATATAGTTGTAATTGACCCTCCCAAAATAAGACTGTAAAGCCCAGGTCGTGCCGCCTTCAGCGTTGGTGGACGTTGAGGCATCCCCCGAGGAGAGGGTATGCACCGTATTGGAAATCTGGCCGGCCCTAAAGGCTGAAAAATTGTCGCTGTTATGCTCTTCCTGATTGAAACCTATCAGCACATTTAAATAGTGTGAACCGAAACTTTTCTCATAGGAGGCCTGCAGCCATGTAGTGACGTTGAGCGACTGTTCGTTATAGCGGTCCCTACCACGGAGCGGTGCCATTTGGGTGGGGTTCCCGGTAACGATATCAAAATGCTCCACCATGTTGTTAAAGGAGGCCCGGTTGATTGTCCGGTAGTTGACTGCGGCGGTTCCCCGCAGATTCAGTCCATCTATCACCTCATAGTTGATATAGGTGTTGCCGAGGATATGGGTGTCCAGTTCCCTGAATTCCCTGGAAGCGGCGACGGCCATAGGATTGGCCCTTCCTGCCAATCCCAAGGGGGAGGCAAACCTGCCCTGACTGTCATAAGGCGTGTTAAACGGCAAGCCTTGAATGGCAAGCCCCGCCACATTTCCGTCGCCCAAAACATTGCTGCCGGGAGAATTCATGTCCCCTCTCGTTAAAGATAAACTTGTTCCTACCCGCACCTTGTCATTCACATACGTGTCGAGATTAAGGCGGGTATTAAACCGTTTGAAGTTGGAGTTGGGGATTGTTCCGTCCTGGTCCAGGTAACCGAGGGAATACCGGAAATTTGTTTTCTCCGTCCCACCTGAGGCGCTGAAATTGTGCTGCTGCATCATGCCTCTTCTAAAAACAACATCGATCCAGTCCGTGTTGATGCCCCTTTGTCTAAAACCCTCAATATCTGCATCGGTATATTTCACAGGATTTCCAAAATTGGTAGCCCCCTCGTTCCACAGTTCAGCAAACTGTACGGAGTTGGTGACCATTTCCGGCAGCCGGATGGCTTCTGAGGTTCCCATAAAGCCATTATAATTGAAAGTTACTTTTTCACCTTGGGCTGCGCCTCTCTTTGTAGTCACCAATACCACGCCATTTGCGGCACGCGATCCATATATGGCGGCGGAGGCGGCATCTTTCAAAACGGTTATGGTTTCTATATCGTCCGGGTTGATGTTATTGAGCGGTGCCTCGATGCCATCCACCAAAATCAAGGGGTTGGAATTGTTCAGGGTACCGATCCCCCTGATGTTTACCTGGACCTGGTCACGACCCGCTTGCCCGGAGTTCTGGTTGATATGGACTCCGGACACCGTGCCTTGAAGGGCTGTTGCCGCACTGGTAATGGGCCGGTTTTCTATTTCCCGGTTCCCCACACTGGCCACAGAGCCGGTGAGGTTGGCCTTCTTCTGGGTTCCGTATCCTACAACAACCACCTCCTCCAAGGCCTGCGCACTATCCGTCAACGTCACATTAATTACCTGTTGGTTGCCCACTTCAATGGTCTGGCTTTCATAACCGATAAACGAAAAGACCAATGAAACACCTTCAGGTACAGTAATGGCATAATTTCCCTCAATATCGGTAGCCGTACCCAGGTTTGTTCCGGGCACGGAGACCGTGGCACCGGGAATCGGATCGCCGTTTTTATCGACTACCTTTCCCGTAATGGTCACGTCGAATGCGTCCGCATCAAAAGATGGTCCAGCGCCTTTCAGGGAAGCGGGGACAGGTAGTTCATGGATAGTGTGCGGGGAACCGCCGGCCGGGCTGAGATGGGATCCTGCCAAAAGATCGCCCGCATGGCCCACAAGGAGCACCGTTAAGCATAAAGCGGAAAACCATGACAAACAGTGGGTTGGTAGATTTTTTCTCATAATGGGTTTTTTGTTAATTTTTTGGACCAAAACAATCATCGTTCAACCGAACCTGTATTTTCGAAAGGCGACGGACGTCTTGACAGCCATGTTTTACCATGGGCGGACAAGGTTTAAATGCCGCAGTATAGTTAAAATGAGATCCATGCTAAAGACATATCCCTTCCACCCATATTACCCATTGCACCATTGATGGATACCAAATATATTTCAGGTATTGACCGGATGAATACTATATCTCACCAACAAAATAAACGCTGTCGGTTTTTTTATCGGCAATTAATATTATATAAAAATAACAATAAAAGCAAATGATCCCTTTTTTAACTTAAAAAAAATAAAATTAATCCTCTAATGAACCATTAAAAAAATCAAGGAGAATTCTATACTTGAAAATGCCCTAAATCCAGAAATTGCACCGGAAAAAATATACTTATTATCGCCTCTGTCTAAATCAAAGCCGGTCCTTTATGTCCCTACTTTTCAAGTTCGCATTCCGTTTATGATCTGCGTCGGAATCCCCGTCTTGGTTCCTTTAAATTATTGAGCATCAGTTTTGAAATCGGCGAAAGTGATCAGAAAAAAACGGCATTTTTTTCTGATCCGGAACGCTGGTATATATGAAATATAAAATAAAATTCTATATATTTACATATCATACTTCAAAAATCGTTGAAAAATGGAATTTGCAAAATTTAATACTAGAAAAATGCTTTTCCTATGGAGGATAATGATTTTTGTATTTTCACTGGTGGGAATGGCAGGTTTAGCCCATTCCCAGAACCAGCCGCATCTTGATGATTTAAGAGACTGTGGAAAAAGTTGTACGGGCAGTAATTATACAATAGAAAAGGTCTATTTGAGTGATGTCAACGGTAATCCTATCACCAATCAGTTGCTAACTTGTACTCCGGGAGTGGAACAGACCACCTACATCACCCTGGAATATAAAACAAACTCAACCAGTGATGTCCATAATGGACGGCTGCTTGCGAATCTGAAAATTGGGGACGAGGTTCAATTTTTGAATTATTATTTTGGGAATATTCCCTCCGCCACTACGGCGTCAAAAAAATTGACTTTGTCTCAGTTTCCTATGAATTGGACCTGTGGGGAAAAAGTTACCTTGGAGAATCCAATGATAGCCTGGACCACAAGCTCTTCAAAAAACCTTTCCTCCAGCTATACATGTGAAGATTATCCAGGTGGGCAATGTCAGTTCCCATCAAATATTGTAGTTGATGCCCCCCTCGCCGTGCAGTTCACTTATGATGAACCGCTATGTCCTGTAGACGGCACGGCGCTGGTGGAATTTACCAGCACCACCAATGGCGGCAGGGAGCCTTATTCCTATGAATGGACTTTTATCAATGCCACCATCGAAAACTCCACCTCTCCAAATCCCTCCGTTGATTTCTATCCCGGGTCGGGATCCGCCACCCTTGAGGTTACCGATGGCAACGGCACCGTCAACACCTACTCTGTAGACTTTGACGTACCCGAGGAGATCGATGTGCAGGGCACCGCGACCCACTCCACGGATGAAGAAAACCACAACGGGTCCATCGACCTGGATGTATACTCCTCCGGGACCCATTTCTTCAGTTGGACGGGTCCGGATGGATTTACCAGCGACCAACAGAATCTCTCCGGTCTCTCCCCCGGTATCTATGAAGTCACCGTTACCAATGGGGACTGTTCCAAAACCCTGGAATTTGAAATCATGTACCTCAACCCCCTTCCCATTTCCTGGGATAAAACGGGGGCCCGTTTTGAACCGGGCAAAATGGCGGTAACCATAAGCTGGTCCACGCATAAGGAATGGGAATCGGGTCATTTCGAAATCGAAAGGACGATCGATCCCGGGAATTTCGAAAGCGTAGGGCAGGTGCAGAGCGCAGGATGGAGCGAAGAGATCACTTATTACCAATTTGAAGACAGGAATTTGCCAAGGAACGGCGGTAAACTTTATTATAGGATTAAAGAAGTAGGCTTAAACGGGGCGGCCATGGTCAGCGAAACGATGAGGGTGGACATCCCCCCTCTCCCCTTCCAGCGGGAATGGGCTGTATTTCCCAATCCTTTTAAGGAAAAAAGCCTGTTTTTAAAATACCTGGGGGATGCCAGACTTTCCGGGGAAAGGGTCTATATCCGGATTTATTCAGCCAGTGCTGCCCACCATGGTTATTTTGCTTTAGAAGGTAATCTGGTGGATTTGAGCAGCACCGTAAGTTTATTTCCCAAGGGACTGGTTTTCATCGAAATAAAATACCAGAACAGAACAGAAATCATTAAATTGATGCATCAATAATTGGCAGCGTAGGGAATTAGGGATCCTGTTAGGAACTGGTTGTTCGACCAAATATTGAAAACGGCCTCCTACCGGTGTAGGTTGTATCTGCACCCCTCTCACCCCAAAGTATGGCCGGCGGATACATCACCTGAAAAAAATAACCATTCGGAAGGTCCGGCTGCGCCCCTCTCCTTCTTGAGGGCAAAAAGCCTCACTTAGAGCCACTTTCGAAAGGTTCATAGGACATCCAATCCACCTCCAATTCATAAGGGTGTAGCGGCTTTTCAGTAGAAAGCGGATTTGTTTCCACGGACCAGTCTTTGGTATGCCAAAAGTTCATCCGGTAAAGGCTTCGGTGTTGGGGTATTCCCGTTGTGGTTCCCTGATAATCCCACAACACTATTTTTTCATTACTCGTGGGATGAATCATCCACCAGCGGATGCGGTCTGCATGCCAATCAAAACCATAGGTGTAAAATTGGGCCGAAGCATCATAATCTGCAATGGCCGCGATGGTATCCGGCTGATTTTGCATACCGGTTAAAGGCGTTCTTTCCCCTCCATGCCCCTCTCTATAGGTGGTGTTGTAGATAATTCCCTTGGCCAAATTGATGGTTCTGCCAACCCTTTTAAGTTCGCCGGGCTGACCGGTCCATGTACCTACGTAGATGACGGTGGGATCGGCAAGGAGCCACTCAAAATCGATCTCACTCAGCCCGGGTACGCTATCTACATGGTAGGTGAAATAGCCTACTACCGCACCTACGTTTGGCTGGATTTCAGTCACCTGAGGAACTTTCAGCCGGGCGGCATAGGTACCAAAATGGGTAAAGCGCTTTGAGATAATTTCCGGTCCCCGGCCCGCACCGGCACTGTCCAGAGGATCTATCTTAAAGGAAAGAACTTTAGTCCCTTCCTCAATTGAAGAATTCTCCCCGAGCTTGTATTTAAAATCGGTTTTGTTCCCGGTAGAACCATACCGAAAGTAGGCAGAAGTCGAATCCGAAAAATCCTCGACAAATGCCTGGTGATATTCCCCGGTCTGGGAAATTGCCATGGAAGAAATAAAAAATAAAACCGCTGATAAAATGGGGTGCTTCATGGTAACAAACTGTTGGGTTTAGGAATAAATATACAAAAAAAGAAAACACAGATATCGGCGGGTCTTAATTACATTCAATAAAACAACCTTTCCTATCCCTTTTGAAAAATGGTACAGAGCCATTTGCAATGCCGGCTTTCTAAACCCTCAAGAGTGGATGTGATGTGGAATTATCCCCAAATAATTATCAATAATACACCCTTTCCCCAAAATCATAAGCGACATCAAATAATTGAATTACAAATTCAGAAAGATAAAAAGGCGTAGTTACAAACTACGCCCAGCGCACGGTTGGAATTTAAATATCCCAGCTCTTTTTCAGAAACCTCTACGCTGTTAAAATCTAAACTCGTAGCCTAAACCCTCACTTTAGTTTTTTATTAAAAAAAGCAACGGCTCTTCCCCAGGCCAATTCCGCAGCGGCTTCATCGTATCGGGGGGTGGAATGGTTGTGGAAACCATGATTGACCTGGGGATAGAAATAAACTTCAAATTCCTTGTTGTTGGCTTTCAAAGCGGCTTCATACGCTGGCCATCCCTCATTTACCCGCGTATCCAGTTCTGCAAAATGAAGCTGTAACGGAGCCTTAATCGCGGGAACTTCCTCAGCGGGGGCCTGTCCTCCATAAAAAGGGACAGCGGCAAGCAAATCAGGAATACGGACAGCCATCATATTGGTGATCCAGGCACCGAAACAAAAACCCACCACACCAACCTTTCCAGTACAGGTTTCATGTCCTTTAAGCATCTCATAGGCAGCGATAAAATCCTCCAACATGTCCTCCCGGTCGCGCTTTGCCTGCAGGGTCCTTCCTTCATCATCCGTACCGGGATACCCTCCAAAAGGCGTAAGGGCGTCCGGCGCAAATGCCACAAACCCTTCCATGGCTGCCTGGTGAGCAGTGTCCTCTATGTAGGGATTGAGTCCCCGGTTTTCATGCACCACGATTATTCCGGGCAGTTTCCCGGTCTTATCAGCCGGTCTGGTTAACAAGCCTCGCATTTTTCCCGCTCCTTTGGGAGAATCATACGCCACATATTCCGAAATCAGACGCGGATCGTCAAGGTGAAACCGCTTGGTTTTAGCATAATTGGGCAATAAAAACCCCATGATGGCCGAAACCGTCAACCCGCCCACGGCATAAGCAGACAAGCGGTTTACAAAAACCCTGCGGTCTATTTTGCTGTGCACATATTCATCATATATGTCAAAAATCTCCTGATTTAAATCTTCTTTTTTTATGGGTTCCATGTTAGTAGAAGGTGTTAGATGGTTTTTATTTATAAAATTTCCTGTCAATTTAATAAAAAATATTTCCAGTCATCCAGGCATGACCGTAAAAGATAATATAAAAAGGATGTATTTGTATGATTTTTGATAAATCAACCTTTACAGCAACAATCCATCTATACCCAATTATGCCAGAAAATAAAAATTCCCTTTTCATAACAACGCGCTATCCGAAGAAGAAGAAGGGGCATCGAACACCTACCGCGCCGGTTAGCATAAAAAAGCCTGTCTTGATGGTTCAGATAAGTATATTTTTTGCATTTCTGTTTCTCTGGGGATGTGCCCGCAATCCGGTTACCGGCCGGAAACAGTTGGTCCTGATGTCGGAAGCCCAGGAAATCAATATGGGAAAGCAGGCCGACCCTGAAATCGTAGCTTTTTTTGGACTCTATGAAGACCCCGAACTGCAAAAATTCATCACCGAAAAGGGGCTGGAAATGGCCGCCATATCCCACCGCCCCAAATTGGCCTATGAATTCAAAATTGTGGATTCCCCGGTGATCAATGCTTTCGCTGTGCCCGGTGGCTTTGTCTACTTTACCAGGGGGATCATGGCCCACTTCAACAATGAAGCGGAATTTGCCGGTGTTCTCGGCCATGAAATCGGCCATATCACCGCCCGGCACTCGGTCATCCAGCAAAGAAATGCCTTACTTGGCCAAATCGGCATCATAGCGGGCATCGTTTTGGTCCCTGAGCTGTCTGAGTTTGTAGAACCCCTGTCCCAGGGCATGCAGCTGGCCTTTCTGAGTTTCGGCCGGGAGGCAGAACGGCAATCCGACAGGCTGGGGGTGGAATATTCCTCCAAGATCCGCTACGACGCAAAAGAGATGGCCGGCTTTTTCAAGACCTTGGAAAGGCAACAGGCAAGGGCCGGAGGCAGCCCTGTCCCGGAGTTTTTGTCCACTCACCCTTCCCCGGCTGACCGGAATGTGGCTGTGGCACAGTTGGCCGAAGAATGGCAGCAGAAATTGAACCTTTCCAATGCGGAAATCAACAGGGAAAGTTATTTAAGGCGAATTGACGGACTGATTTACGGGGAAGACCCCAAGCAGGGTTTTGTAGAAAGGGGTACTTTTTATCATCCGGTATTAAAGTTTGAATTCCCCACACCCGATGCCTGGAATCTTCAAAACACACCTCAGCAGGTACAGATGGCTCCGAAAAACGGCGAGGCTGTCATGATGCTCTCCCTGACCAAAGGCAATTCCCTCAAAGAAGCCGCCAACAACATCCTTGAACAATACAACCTTGAACTGGTAGAATCCCAACAGGAAACCATCCATGGCCTCTCCGCCCTAAGGACAGTAGCCGACCAAAAGCAGGAAAACGCCACCGTCCGGGTACTTTCTTATCTGATCCAGTTTGAAAACAACATATACAGCTTTATGGGCATATCGGATGTGCGCAACTTTTCAAAATATCAACCTGCCTTTCTCTCCACGATGAGGAACTTCAAAGAGCTAAAAGATCCCAAAAAACTTAACCGGCAACCTGAAGTGGTAAGGGTAAAAACCATAGATAAGCCGATGACTTTACAGGCCGCCCTGACCGGTTTTAACATGCCGGAAGAGCGCCTGGAAGAACTGGCGATTTTAAACGGCATGGACCTGGATGCCCCCCTCACCAAAGGTATGCTGATCAAAGTAGTGGAAAAATAAAAATGTCAACCTGAGTTGAAGCCAACTATCGAAGCTTTCAAACCGTAGCAAAACCCGCGTAGCGGGTGAAAAATATTGTACCCGGGCATGACAGTCCCCGGAACCTATGGGCAAATTTGACAAGATTTTGGCGTGCGTTTTTGCGGGGAACCAAGCAAAAACCATGACAAAATCCCAACGGAATTGAAAAACATAAGCAGTAACGTCAGTCGACCTCAGCTTGCCAACCATTTTCAGGACGACTCACACGAAAAATGAAGGCAATTTGGTTTCCGCAACCCAAACCATTCATAAAATCCATGACAATCCATGGAGACCTGTCCCAGCCTGCCCTAGCCTGCCCCGAACTGGTTTCGGGGAACTGATTTCGGGGAACTTGCTTCGGGATTGGTGGACAAAAAAATTCATTGCTTAACCCGAAATCAAGAAAAAGTTAAGGAAGGCTCTCCAAAACCAACTTCACCAACTCGGCTTTTTGCTCGTTTTTGATCCACCGGCTGACAATGACCAGATCGTTTTCTTCATCCACATAGATCATGTTCGTCCCGGCTCCCAAATGGAAAAAGGCACTTTCTGGTGCGGCGGGAATCTCTTTTCTATCGGTGTTGAGGAAATAATTCATAAACCCATAATTGGTTTGGACAGAAGTAGGCGTCCTGGATTTGTTGATCCATTCTTCGGATATCACCTGCTGATCCTTCCATTTGCCTTTGCGAAGGGTGAGGTAGCCAAACCGTGCCTGATCATACGCATTGATAAACATCCCGCCTCCCCAGTGTGAGCCTCCACTGACGGATTGCATGATTTGGCCGTCCAAGATCACAAAGGAATTTTCATATCCCGTCCAGCGCCAGGTGTCGCTGGCTCCGATTCTGTCCATGATATGCTCCTTAAGCACCACGGGAAGGGGTTTTCTCCATACATTCAAGGCGGCCAGGGCCAACACGTTCACCCGGGTGTCATTGTATTTGTACACGGTACCCGGTTCATGGCGGGTTCTTGTCAGCCATTCGTTACTGTTTCCCTCCGGTCTGTCTGCCCAATCGGGCTTTCCCCACAAAGTCCCTTCCCAATCAGAGGTCTGTCTCAGCAAGTGCTCCCATGTAATTTTGCGGTTGTGTTCCGTATCAAAAAGATCAAAGACATCCTCCTGATCCAGGTGATCGGATTTGTTGACCGCCGGACGTTGGGGTTCATACGGAATGATCGGCGCCATGTAGGGATAAACCAGGTCCTTTTCACTCCTGATTAAACCCTGGTCCACCGCCAGGCCAACGGTGGTGGACAGGATACTTTTGGCCACGCTGAAGGTAAGGTCCACCCGTTCGGGATTTCCCCATTTGGCAATGACATACCCCTGGTACACAATCAGGCCGGTAGCCTCTCCCCTGTCCCTCATAGGGCCAACCGGAAAGCCAAAAGGTTCCCTGCCAAACCCTCCCAGATAATGGGCCATTTTCAAGTTTTTATCCGAATCACTTTCCTCCCGGACGGCGAACGCCACGGCCGCCTTTAGCTTTTCGGGGTTTACCTTCATTTCGGAAGGTTCTTTTTCCTCCCAGACACCCTTATCCGGAAAATAATGCTGTGAAAACCCGGGAATGGTAGCCATTAAGCCCAGAAGCACGATCAGGAAAACCCCTTGCTTATTCATATTCAGTAATGCCGTGTATCTCATATGATTATAATTGTTTTTTCAAAGGTCATATGGAATCTCGCATGCCTTATAATCATCCCTCTGTGTGTCGCTTACGGCATGCTCGATTTCATATGTTTATAATTTGTTTTTTTATCGGCCATATAGCTTGTCCCGAACTGATTCGGGAGAACCACCACTGATAATCATCTTCCTGTGTGTCAAGACTCGACATGGTGGTTTCATATGTTTATAATTGCTTTTTTATCGGCCACAATTTGTCCCGCACGGCAGGTCGGGATAGCTTGTCCCGACTTTTATTCAATGTTAGTGGACAAATATTTGGTCCTGAAACTGTAGACTTCCGCAAAAACCTAAGACGCAACCCTATTCCACTCCCCAACCATGACAATCACGACAACCACAAGGCAATGAAAACGCCCCGTTCCTCATGTCCTCCAATTTTCATCTTGTCAGGTCCTTCTCTCTGAGCACATGGGCGGCCCGCACTTCGCCGCGATGGTCGATAAGTTTTAAGGTGACAGCGCGGTCCCCCTCCTTGCCCGAAAATTCCAAAAGGCCAAAATTGTAATCCAGAATATCATTGATGATGGGCCCGTCAAACCGCCTGTTGTGACCGGAGGTTTGCCTGTTCTGCCTATAAAGGTGGTCATCGGCTTCCACCGGATGCACCGCTGCATTGGAGCTGATCAACTCATAGAGAGGGTAGCCTTCCTTTGAAAAATCAATCCGGCTCAGGGAGCCGACATGCCAGTCACCAGAGATAAAAAACACCCCGTTTATACCCTCAGAAAACATCCAATTCAGGAAGTCATCGCGCTCGGAACCAAAATTCGCCCAATACTCCCCTGCATCCTGCCGGTCAATGGTCATCGTATGCCCGTTCACAATCACCTTAAAGGTGGCTGTGCTTGCTTTTAGCTTTTCTCTAAGCCAGGAAAGCTGGCCGGACCCCAGCATGGTGGCCCTGTCGGGCGCTTCATTTGGATCACGGTGATAGCGGTCATCCAGCATGAAGAATTCCACGTCCGCTATTTTGAATGAATAGAAAATCCCCGGTGTTTCAGGGGTACCTGCCGATGGATTAGGCCAATATTTCTTAAAGAGGTCCAGGGTAAGGTTCCGCCACCGGAATGTCCTGTCAGAGTTGTTGGGGCCAAAATCATGGTCGTCCCAAATGGCATAAGTGGGTGTGGTAGCCAGCACGGTTCTGAGCCCCGGAATGTCCCGCAGGTACCGGTGATACCTGGTCAATGCAAAACTGACGGTGCTTTCCGGCGCTTCATAAGCCCCTGGCCGCATAGGCATGTAGTTATTGTCCCCGATGAGCAAAAGTGCATCCGGATTAAAAATGGCCACTTGGGTCCATATAGGCTGCAGCGGCACCCTGATCGGGTTGATGCATGAAGCAAATGCCACTTTGAAATCAGCCGTCGTTTCCGGCTCCGGCATTAGCATAAACGACTGTACGGTCTGCGGCCGAACAGCCTGCCCATCAATTTCCAGTTCATAATGCAGGATCCCACGGGCGGGCAGATTATCCAAAATCACGGTACCCACGTGAGGGGCTTCTTCGCTGGTCCGGCCCCCGGCCACTCCCTTGACAATGGGACTGGATCCTGACTCCACCCAATAGTGTACCTTCACATCAGCGGCCTTGTCCGTTTCCAGCCAGATATTTGCCAGAGAGGAGGTGGTATGGCCTACCATCGGACCGCTCAAGAGCTGGGGCGGTAACTGTATATGGTTTTCTTGACCAACTAGATTAGAATTAAGCAAAATGCAAAAAAACAGCGTGGTAAGTGGTTTCATCAGTATGGCATTTAGAAAATTATTCCTCCTGAAAATAAACAACATTATTGTACTTTACAATCTTTCCATACATCTGTGGGCAATAACGGCCATGATCGTTATTTCACCCATTCAGAAATGTTGAGTACCTTTATCATCTTCCGGCGAAGCGGAATCTGTTTTAACGATCAGACCAGTTTCTATGATAGACAATGCATTTTTGAGTTTGCTCCGAAAAGACGGTGTATTCCGTTCGAAATCCCCCGGAGTTTTCCCCCTTACCGGTGGCGTGTCCAGCGAAATCTACAGAGTTGATGATGACGGACGGACCTTTGTGGTAAAAAGGGCGCTGAAAAAACTCAAGGTAAAAGCGGATTGGTATGCTGATGTTTCCCGTAATCGCTACGAAGCCGCCTTCCTCCGCTATGTTGGTGCATTCATGCGCCAATCCGTACCCCATCTATTGGGAGAGGGGGATGGGTATTTCGTCATGGAATTCCTGAACGGCTTCAGCGACTGGAAGCACTTATTGCTGGAAAAGAACTTCAACCCCGATCATGCCCGGCATGCGGGAATCCTGCTAGGTCAAATTCACCACCATTCATTTGCTGATCCTATTGCAGCCAGGCAGTTTGATGGCACTGCCAATTTTAGGGAACTCAGGGTATCGCCTTATCTCGATTATACAGCCGAAAGACATCCGGATGTGTCCGACACCATCCTTGAAGAAGCAGAACGTTTGACCCGGTGCAGGGAATGTCTGATACATGGAGATTTCAGTCCAAAAAACATCCTGATCGCTCCAAACAGGATGGTACTTGTGGACAGTGAAGTGGCTTATTATGGAGATCCGGCTTTTGATATAGGTTTTTTGCTATGCCATTTATTGCTGAAAGGCTTGTATCACGCGCCTGAAAAAACCGGACCTATGGTTTTAGCGGAGACTTTTTGGACTGGCTACCAAAACCAAAGGACGCCCAATGGTTTCTCATACGCCGGTTTGGCGCATCGTGTCAGCCGTTTGCTCCCGATGCTTTTGCTGGCCAGGGTAGACGGTAAATCTCAGGTGGAATACCTGGATGAAGAAAGGCGTGCGTTTGTCCGTACATTCGCACTGAAACATATAAAAGAAAAACATGATGACCTCCAAAGCCTGATAAGGCTTTGGTTTTACCAAATCGATAAATTGGAATACCGTGAAAATAAAATCAATTGAAGCCTACACCATTTTTGATTCCAGGGGAAATCCCACAGTTGAGGTAGAAGTGGCCCTGAGCAATGGGGCTTTGGGCCGGGGAGTCGCCCCATCCGGTGCTTCCACCGGGCAATATGAAGCACATGAATTACGGGATGGCAACCCCGAACATTTCAACGGCAAATCGGTGGACAAAGCCATCAGCCACGTCAATGGGATCATTGCCCCTGCCTTGCTGGGCAAAGACCCGGAAAACCAGCAGGCCGTCGACCAAACCATGATCGACCTGGATGGAACCCCGAATAAGTCCAATTTAGGGGCAAACGCCATATTGGCCGTATCCACCGCTGTGTTGGCTGCCGTGGCCAATTCCCGTCAGGTTCCCTTATTTGAGCAGTTGGGTGGTGCGGAAGGAAACCTGCTGCCCTTTCCTGAGATCCAGATCATCGGGGGCGGCGCCCATGCCGAATGGCGGGTGGATGTCCAGGATTTTCTGCTCATAGCCAACGGTGCCTCCAATTATGAGGAAACCCTGGAGATCACTTTCCGGGTGTTCAATGCTACAGGCAAACTCCTGAAGAAAATGGGCAGGTATTATGGTGCGGCCGATGAAGGTGGGTTTTGGCCGGAATTTGATAGCCATGAGCAGATTCTGGATACCCTGACCGAAGGCATCAAAGCGGCAGGATATGTACCGGGCAAGGACGCTTCCATTGCCCTTGATGTTGCGGCAAGTGATCTTTATGACGAAACCACAAATACTTACCGGTTTCGCTTGGATGACCGGACATTTACATCGGCTGAGTTTATATCGCTATTGAGTACATGGATTGATCAATACCCTATCATTTCCCTTGAAGATCCTTTGGCAGACACCGATATAGAAGGCTGGAAAACCATAATGAAACACCATGGAAACCAAATCCAGATCATCGGAGACGATTTGTTTACCACCAACCCTTCCCGCATCCGGGAAGGAATAGCGAATAATTTGGCCAACGCGGTCTTGATCAAACTGAATCAAATCGGCACCGTGACAGAAACCCTGGAAGCGATCCGCATCACACAGGCAGCCAACTGGAGAGCCGTTGTCTCAGCCCGCAGTGGGGAAACCGAAGATGCGTTCATCAGCCATTTGGCAGTCGCCACCAATGCGGGCCAGCTCAAGGTAGGTTCTTTC
The DNA here is from genome assembly GCF_042652345.1 of Negadavirga shengliensis. NCBI lineage: Bacteria > Pseudomonadati > Bacteroidota > Cytophagia > Cytophagales > Cyclobacteriaceae > Negadavirga > Negadavirga shengliensis. The sequence goes on along the minus strand of NZ_JBHSJJ010000021.1, from coordinate 17,749 downwards.
CGTCACAGTGAACGCATGGTGAAATGGAACGAAATCCTCCGAATCCACAGACTGCTGGGATTCCGGGCCAGGTTCAACCCTTGGAGTATCCAATGAAACAACTGCTATTTCCCAATCCCCAAAAGTATCAAAATGGCATCCCAAAAAGAAGAGGTAGCATGATTGGCATCTACCTTAGTTTGATTTTAAACAGCATTCAGTTCCACCCTTTCAGGGTTGGGACAGAGAGGTTATCAGTGGTTTTTAACCCACTGTTGCACAGGGGGTTAATGAGAAGTTCGACCGCTTCGCTGTCAAAGGGGGGAGATAAAGGCTTATCTCAAGAATGACCACAAAGTGGCCAAAATCCCCAACAACCATGGACTCAACAATCTGATTATAAACCAGTTAAACCATCATCCCGCCCACGAAGTGGTCAAACCTCTCAGTCACCATGGGTACAACCCATGGGAGAGAACCAAGTCCGGGAAGTCCGCCCCCTCCAATACCGGGGAATAAGCACCGAGGATGAGAATAATTTGGTTACACTTAGTTATTTGCAAAAAACGATTCAACAATCTGAACCCCTATATAAAATCCGTGTCAATCCGTGAAATTCGTGGACGATAAATCCGTTGATTAACCCCGATATGTTCAACATTCCTGCGATGCGGCAAACACCGCGGAATGCCAACCCTGACCCCATCGCCTTTGGAAAGCCGGTTTTGACCTGCACCCACATTCTGGCTTTTCACCGGCGTTTTTATCCATAATAAAAGTACAAATTTCAGTGGGATTATATAGCTTTGTCAATACAAGGAATAATTTCAACTATGACAGCAATCAAAAACGACTGGACGCCTGAGGAAATCAGGGAAATTTATTTTAAGCCATTGATTGAATTGGTATTTGAAGCGGCGACCGTTCACCGTAAGTTCCACAACCCTCAAAAAGTGCAGATAGCGTCTTTGCTTTCCATAAAGACCGGCGGATGCCCTGAAGATTGCGCCTATTGCCCTCAGGCGGCGCGTTATCAAACGGATGTTGACGTAAATAAACTCCTGGACCTGGATACAGTAATTGGAGCAGCCCAAAAAGCCAAAGAGGCGGGCGCCAGCAGGTTTTGCATGGGAGCTGCCTGGAGGGAAGTGCGGGACAACCGCGATTTTGACAAAGTACTCGAGATGGTGACCGAGGTGAAAAAAATGGATATGGAGGTATGTTGCACCTTGGGCATGCTGACGGATTCACAGGCCAGAAAACTCAAAGAAGCGGGCTGTAAAGCATACAACCACAACATCGACACCTCCGAAGACTATTATGGAGAAATCATCTCCACAAGAAAATATGATGACCGGTTAAATACCTTGAACCATGTCATGGATGCCGGTATCACCGTCTGTTCCGGCGGCATCATTGGCATGGGAGAAACAGACGAAGACAGAATCGGACTCCTGCACACATTGGCCACTTTAAAAAAACACCCCGAGTCAGTCCCCATCAACAAACTGGTAAGGATCAAAGGCACCCCCTTAGCAGATCAGGAAGAGGTCCCCATGGAATCCATGGTAAGGATGGTGGCCACGGCCCGCATCTTAATGCCGCAAAGCATGGTCCGCCTATCGGCGGGAAGGAAGGAAATGAGCACGGCCGAGCAATTCATCTGCTTCATGGCAGGTGCAAATTCCATACATTCGGGAGAAAAGCTGTTGACGACCCCCACAGCCAATTTTGAAGAAGACCTGGAGATGCTAAAGTCATTTGGGCTGAGCCCTTTGCAAGCCAACCTTGAATAGCCTGTGCCCACAAACCGATAAAAATAAACAGCAATGGTAGATGTCAGATCCCAAATCTTACAATTGCTCGATAAGCGGAAAACATCAGGCACATACAGGACCCTGCCAAAAAGCAACCACCTCTGTGATTTTACTTCCAATGATTTTTTGGGATTATCCAGAAGCGAAAAACTGAAAGAACTGGCTGTACAGGCGTTTACAAAGAGCGGGCTTCCTTTAGGGGCAACGGGGTCCCGGTTGTTGAGCGGTAACCATGAATGGCTTGAGGAGGCGGAAAGGCAGATTGCCCGCTTTCACAAAGCCGAAGCCGGGTTGATCTTTAGTTCAGGGTATCTCGCCAATATCGGCCTGATCTCTTCATTGCCTCAAAAAGGAGACACCATTTTTTATGATCAACTGTGTCATGCTTCCATAAAATACGGCATCCGGCTAAGCCATGCCAGGGCCTATTCTTTTAAGCACAATGACGTGGATGACTTGAAGCGAAAAGCCCGGCTTGGTGAGGGCCACGTCTATGTGATCACCGAATCCCTGTTTTCCATGGACGGGGATATGGCCCCTTTGCCTGAGTTGGCCGTGTTTTGTAAAAACCATCATTTCAATTTAATCGTGGATGAAGCCCATACCACCGGCCTGTATGGGGCGAAGGGAGAAGGTTTGGTTTGCGGGTTGGGATTGGAGGATGATGTGTTTGCCCGCCTCCATACCTTTGGAAAAGCCTTGGGACTTCAGGGCGCCATCATCGTGGGGCCGGAAATCCTCCGCGAATATTTGATAAACTATTGCCCTTCGTTTATCTATTCCACAGCCATGGCGCCGCCGATGACGGTCTGCGTCCAGACCGCTTACCACCTCCTTCCCGAAATGGAAAAAGAGAGAACCTGTGTTTTTGCTTTGCATCAGAAACTCAAAAGGGAATTAAATGGGAATTCCAGGTTTAAATTTCAGGGCAGCGGCCCCGTAAACTGTTTGATAATACCCGGAAATGAAAATGCAAGAGAAGCGAGTTCCTTTCTCGCAGCCAAAGGTTTTGACGTAAAACCCATCCTAAGCCCCACAGTGCCCGTCGGACAGGAGAGAATCCGTATCTGTCTCCATGCTTTTAACACAGCGGAAGAAGTGGATACGCTGGTTGCGGGTATCAAAGAATTTGAAAAAACAATACAATGGAAAGAATCTTTGTCACAGGAATAGGTACTGAAATCGGCAAAACCGTGGCGGCGGCGATATTGACAGAAGCCCTGCAGGCAGATTACTGGAAACCTGTCCAGGCGGGTGATGTCGAAGGTTCCGATACCGAAACGGTGAAGCAACTGATAAGCAATACCGTCTCCAGGTTCCATCCGGAGGCCTATAAATTGAAGGCCCCCCTTAGTCCCCATGATGCCGCCCAAAGGGAACACACACAAATTGAACTTAAAAATATCCAAGCTCCCAAAACCGAAAACCCGCTCATCATCGAAGGGGCCGGAGGGCTGATGGTACCGCTTAATGATACAGACCTGATTTTAGACCTGATCCATCATCTGGATGCAAAAGTGGTGTTGGTTTCCCAAAATTATTTAGGCAGCATCAACCATACCTTAATGAGCTGCGAAATCCTAAAAGCGCGCAACATTGAAGTAAAAGGCATTATTTTTAATGGGGATCCATACCCCCAAGGTGAAGAGATCATTTTAAAACACAGCGGGTACAAAAGACTTTTGCATATCCAACATGAACAGGTTGTTGATAAAACGACTGTCAAGCGGTATGCAAAAGAGCTGTTGAAAAATTCCGCCACCTTAAGATCCGATGTTCCTTCACCGGGAATGGTTACTGATTTGGCGCGAAAAGACAAACAATTTGTCTGGCACCCCTACACGCAGATGCAAACAGCGGATTTGGCCATACCCATTGTCAGGGGAGAAAAAGCCATGTTGTATGATGACAAAGGGAAGCGCTATATTGATGCCATCTCTTCCTGGTGGGTGAATCTACATGGCCATTCCCACCCTCATATTGCCCAAAGAGTAAGCAAGCAACTGAGCACACTTGAACATGTGATCTTTGCCGGCTTCACCCATCCACCTGCGGTAGAACTGGCCTCCCGTCTATTGGATGTGCTTCCGGATGGACAGGAAAAGGTGTTTTATTCAGACAACGGCTCCACCGCCGTGGAAGTGGCGCTGAAAATGGCCATACAGTTTTGGGCCAACACAGGGAAGCCGCGGAACAAGATCATCGCCTTCAAAAATTCCTATCACGGCGATACTTTCGGTGCCATGTCCGTGAGTGAGAGAGGGGCATTTACCCAACCCTTTCATCCTCTTTTATTTGAAACGGTCTTTATCGACACACCCGTTCCCGGCAAGGAAGAGGAGACATTGGCCCAATTTCAGGATGCCCTGGATAAACATCAGATAGCCGCCTTTATCTATGAACCGCTGGTTCTGGGAACTGCCGGAATGGTGATGTATGAACCTGAAGTGCTCGACAAGCTTCTCGCCATTTGCCTGAAAAACGGCATCATTGCCATTGCCGACGAAGTCATGACGGGTTTTGGAAGAACAGGAAAGCATTTTGCAAGCGATTATTGCGTACACAAACCGGACGTGATCTGTCTTTCCAAAGGCCTGACAGGTGGCACCATGGCCATGGGAGTGACCACTTGCAGTTCAAAAATCTACGATGCGTTTTTGTCCGATGACAAAAAGAAGACTTTTTTCCATGGCCACTCCTATACGGCCAATCCCCTGGGATGTGCCGCAGCGCTGGCAAGTCTGGATCTTGTGAGTTCAGGAGAGACACAACAGCGGATAGAAAGGATCGGGGAAGCCCATAAAACATTTATGGAGGAGATCCGGTTACATCCGCTTGTTGCCAACCTCCGACTAAGGGGAACCATCCTCGCTTTTGAAATCAGCACGGACTCAGGCACAAGCTATTTCAACAGCATTAGAGACCGGGCTTACCGCTTTTTTATAGAGAAGGGTATATTGATCCGGCCATTGGGAAATGTGATTTATTTACTGCCCCCCTATTGCATTGAAACGGAACAACTCAACACCATCTATTCGGAAATCAAGGCCTTCTTAAACCAACTACAGTCAGATGCGTAGCGGCAAGGAATATATCGCCATCACCGCTTCAGGTACGGTTTCCCCTTTGGGTCTGCACGCCTCCGGAACGGGAGAAAGCTGGTATGATGGCCAAACACGGATCAAAAAACATGAACGCTTCGGAAATGCATATGCTGCTGCCCTGCCGGAAGAGGCTGAAATACGGATGGAAGAACTAAAGGGGAAAAAGAAAGCATTTTCCCATCTCGACCGCTCTGTGCTGCTGGCCTTACTGGCTGCCGAGGAGTTGAAGCCGCACATTGAATTAAAAAGAAACCTCAGAATCGGTGTGAACATCGGCTCGTCAAGAGGGGCTACAGGTCTATTCGAAAAAGATTATGACAGCTTCTCATCGGACAAGACGATGAAAACCTCCGCCTATACTTCACCTACAACCACTTTAGGGAATCTTTCAAGCTGGGTCATGCAGCACCTGGAGTTACACGGTCCCATCATCAGTCACTCCATCACCTGCAGCACGGCCATGCAGGCCCTCATCAATGGGATAGCTTGGCTAAAGGCGGATATGGCGGACATGTTTATTGTCGGAGGCACAGAAGCCCCGCTTACTCCTTTCACCATTGCCCAAATGCAATCCATGAATGTCTACGCCTCAGAGGGAATGCAGAATTTCCCCTGTATGCCTCTTGCGGCCGGACACCCCAACCAAAACAGCATGGTATTAGGGGAAGGCGCTTCTTTGTTCCTGTTGGAAAAGATCTCCGAAGAGGAACTGGAGACCAGAAAGGTACTGGCCATTATCAAAGGTTTTGGATATGGCAATGAAGCCATTCATAGTTTGACCAACATCAGTTCCGGGGGAGAGCATTTTCAAAAATCCATGAAAATGGCTTTACAAGGCTGTTCCCCTCCTGACCTTATTCTTCTTCATGCCCCTGGCACTGCTAAGGGCGATGCTTCTGAACTTCATGCAATAAATACTGTTTTTGCCGACAATACCCCCGATCTGTATTCCAACAAATGGCAGATTGGCCATACCCTCGGGGCTTCCGCTGCGTTGAGCATTCAAAATGCCCTGGATATTTTGGCCTTGGGAAGCTGCCCTTCCTTTCCCTATCCCACCCCCATGGCTCAACAAAAAAATCCAATCCAATCCATCATGGTCAATGCAGCCGGTTTTGGTGGCAATTCCGGCAGTGTGGTTCTCGGATCAGGAAAGGCCTCCTGCCAATCACCACCGGTTTAACCAAATTTAATCTTACATTCAACCCATAACTTGGTATATAAGAACGCCACAAAACCCAAATTCAAGTTATTTATCAAGTCCACCTTTCATTTCAAAAAAAATCCCTTTATTTTTAAAAGGAGCAAATTCATGCATTTTGAAAAACTTACGCTGGATATTACTTCTGACTGCAGGTCTGTTCGGCTTGCTGTTTTACATGATGAAATCTAAATCCCAAACAGATAAGAACCCCTCTCCCCCAAAATCACCAGGTGAGGAATGGGCAACTTTTCAAATTGAAGAAGGTCTGGATATTCAGCTTGTGGCCTCGGAACCCCTGGTCCAAGACCCTGTCGTTATCAGCTTTGACGAAGATGGCAGGCTTTGGGTAGTGGAGATGCGCGGGTTTATGCCTGATATTGACGGGAAAGGAGAAAATGAGCCTGTAGGCAGAATTAATGTGCTGGAGGACACCGACGGCGACGGAATTATGGACATGAGTACGATCTATCTGGATAGCCTCATCATGCCAAGGGCGCTGGCTGTCGTGAAGGACGGGGCGTTGGTAGTCGAAAACATGGCATTATGGTGGACCCGGGACCTGGATGGCGACTTAACAGCCGACACCAAAGTCCTTATTGACCCTGACTATGCGGGAAGCAACCTGCCCGAACACTCCGGAAACGGGCTTTGGAGGGGAATGGACAATTGGTACTACAATGCCAAATCGAATTTCAGGTACCGGATGGCAGATGACCAGTGGATACGTGACAGCACCGAATACCGCGGCCAATGGGGCATCAGCCATGATGACTATGGCCGCTTGATTTATAATTACAACTGGTCTCAGCTCCACGGCGACCTGGTACCTCCCAATTACCTGTCCCGAAACAAACATCATACGCCTACTACAGGCATAGACCACGGTCTTACCGTAGACAGGAGAATTTATCCCATCCGCACCAATCCGGCTGTAAACAGAGGCTATATCCCCGGCATTCTGGATGAACAGGGACGGCTAATGGAGTTTACCTCTGCCTGTGCGCCCTTTTATTACCGAAGCCAAACCCTTCCTTCCAGGTATTATGGAAACGTCTTTGTTTGTGAACCTTCAGGAAACCTCATCAAAAGGAACGTGGTAAGTGCCGAAGGCTTATATCTTACCGCTGAGGATCCCCATCCCGGTGTGGAATTTCTTGCTTCAACCGATGAACGGTTCAGACCTGTCTTCCTGGCCTCAGGACCCGACGGGGCCCTTTATATGGCGGACATGTACCGTGGTCTTGTTCAGCACGGCGCCTACATCTCACCCTACCTGAGAGAACAAACACTGAGCAGAAACCTGGTGCTTCCGGTCAACATGGGACGGATATGGAGGATTGTTCCCAAAGGCTGGACTCCGGCAAAAGTCAAAAAGCTGTCCGCATTTTCCCCAGAAGCCTTGGCCCGCGAATTATTCAACGAAAACGGATGGCAGCGTGACATGGCGCAGCGATTGCTGGTAGAAAGGGGTGATCCTGAAAGCCAATCTTTTTTACGAAATGCCGTCTCCCGCGGCAAAGACCCCTACGGTAGAATCCACGCCTTATGGACTTTGGAAGGCCTTGGAATGCTGGATACAGACTTGTTGTTTACCACTTTATCTGATCCCGACCCAGGGGTAAGGGCGACTTCCCTTCGGCTATTGGAACCTTTTGCGGCAAAAGAAACTGCTGTGAAAAATAAATTAGGACAAATGTTATCTGAAGCGTGGGAAGACGCACCGATTGAGTTTGTCCTTCAGACAGCGCTTTCCGCAGGCGTACTGGAAACCGACTATGCCCATGAGCTTTTAACAGGTATTACCACCCGGTACGCATCCATTCCTCTGATCCGTGATGCTGTTTTAAGCAGCCTGGAAAACAAAGAGTATGCTTTTTTACAAAACCTCCTGAAATTGGAAGACTGGAAGCGTTTTTCTCCGGAAAAGGAGATTTTCCTCGAAATGATTTCCACAGCCGTGGCAAAAAAAGGGGAACCCACTGAACTGAAGCGCCTTCTTGCTGCGCTGGATGTGAATAAGGCATCCTTTGGCTGGCAACAACAAGCCATTTTAACAGGGATGTCTATGCATGGCATCACCAAAGATCACATACCGGTAACGCTCGATTCGGCCCCGGGTTTATTGTCCCAGGATGACCTGAACATCGATCCAAGGAAACTTCAAGCACTTGCCGTGCTTTTCGAATGGCCGGGCCATGAAGGCCAGCAATGGACAAGTACCAAAAAACACGAGCTTATCGAAGAACAATTCAAGCAGTTTGGGTTGGGAAGACAGTATTATCTGAGTACCTGTTCGGGTTGTCACGGGACCGACGGAAGCGGCTCGAACCGCATGGGTCCGCCCCTTGCCAATTCTGAATGGGTCATTGGTGATGAAAAGCAGTTATCCCTGATCATATTGCATGGCATGGAAGGTCCTGTGGAAGTGGGCGGTAAGCTCTATGATGAACCCGAAATACTCCCTGTGATGCCGGCCCATTCCAATCTGGATGATGCCACCATCGCTGCCATCATGACCTATATCCGCAATGAATGGGGAAATGATGCCGGCGCAGTGAGCAGAAGGAACATCGCGCTGAACAGGAACACCCTGCAGGGCAGGGTTTATCCCTGGAAAGCGGAGGAACTTAAAAAATACATACTGGAAGACAAACGCAATCTTTCCTCCAACTAATCTGACCCTTGGAATGACAAACAGCAACCCATCAAACCCGACCCCACCCCCACTGGACAGGAGAAAGTTTTTGAAAGCGGCGTCCTTCGGCGCGTTGGCAATGAGCTTCGCCCATTTACCTGATTTTTTCAAACAAGAAAAAATGGGCATAGTGGTACATTCTTATGGCGTCAGATGGCAATCCAAAACGGCCAGCGACAAATATCCCGCCTTTATGGATGCCATCGATTTTATGAAACATTGCCATGCCATAGGTGCTGGCGGTATTCAGGTGGGTGTAAGGGACTGGAAGGAGGATTTTGCCAAAAAAGTGCGGGACCACCGCGAGAGGTTGGGGCTTTATTTGGAGGGCTCCATTGCCTTGCCCAAAAAGCAGGGGGACGTGGCTTCATTTGATCATGAGGTAAAAAGCGCCAGGGAGGCCGGTGCCAGTGTACTTCGAACCGTGAGTCTGGGGCCCAGGAGATACGAGGCGCTCCACAGTTACCATGAGTTCCAGGAATTCCAAAATAATGCGTTGACAGCTTTGCAATTAGTCGAACCGGTGTTAAAAAAATACCGGGTGAGATTGGCCGTGGAAAACCATAAAGACTGGCGGGCTCAGGAATTGGTAGACATCCTCAAAAAAGTTGACAGCGAATGGATAGGCGTCACTTTGGATTTCGGGAATAGCCTGGCGCTATTGGAAGACCCGTTGTATACCGCAAACACCCTGGCGCCCTTTGTTTTCAGCACCCATATCAAAGACATGGCGGTGGACCAATATGAAAAAGGTTTTCTCCTGTCTGAAGTTCCACTGGGCCAAGGTATATTGGATCTCCAGGCCATCGCCCGCTTGTGCAGGCAGCATAATCCCAAAGTCACCTTTAACCTCGAAATGATCACCCGTAATCCTCTGGAAATACCTTGTCTCACCCATGGTTATTGGACCACTTTTGAAGGTGTTTCCGGAATGGAATTGGCTCCTGTTTTGAAATTGGTCAGGGAGAAAAAGACCACGCTCCCCAGGATAGACAAGCTGAACGCGGAGGAATTGCTGGCAGAAGAGGAAAAAAACGTGACCTTGTCTTTGGACTTCAGCAAAAACACACTGATTTTTAACTAAAAAAAATTTTGATTCATGATAAAAGAAATCCTACCCGGAATAAAACAATTTGATTTGAGCGGAAAAGCAGCCATCATTACAGGCGGTTCAAAAGGCTTGGGACTGGCCATGGCCGCAGGTTTGGCTTCTGCGGGTGCCAAAGTGATGCTGGTAAATAGAAACGCGGCTCAAGGAGCAAAAGCCGCCCAGGAGATTTCCAGCGATTTTAAAACCGAAGCCATTTCTTTTGGGGCAGACATCACCAAAAAAGAGGAGACAGAAGCCATGGCCAAGCATGCCATGGCGGCTTTTGGACGGATAGATATCCTGATCAATAGCGCGGGGATCAACATCCGGGGCCCTATAGATGAAGTGACGCCGGAGGAATTTGACCAGGTGATGGATGTGAATGTCAACGGTACCTGGCTCTGTTGCAGAGCGGTCACCCCTTATATGAAAGCACAAAAAAGAGGAAGCATCATCAATTTGGCCAGTACCCTAGGGCTGGTGGGGCTTGCCAACAGGACCCCTTACACGGCCAGCAAGGGAGCGGTGGTGCAAATGACAAGGGCCTTGGGACTGGAACTGGCTCCTTTCAATATCAACGTCAATGCCATATGTCCGGGTCCATTTCTAACCGAAATGAACATTCCCATTGCCAATACGGATGAGGCTAAAAATTTCATCGTAGGAGCCACTGCCCTGGCCCGCTGGGGTGAGTTGCGGGAAATCCAAGGCGCTGCCATTTTCCTGGCCAGCGAAGCGGCCAGTTATATGGTGGGTGCTATGCTTACCGTAGACGGTGGCTGGACGGCCAAATAAGCCGGCATTGTCAAGTCAAAAATTATAATCATATCAAATCCGCGTCAATCCGTGGAATTCCCGAATCTCTTCGTCCGGGTCCGGGGCCGGCGTGGACAATAAATTCAGTACGCCTAAAATTGATCCTTGAAACATTATTCTCTTGTTCTGGATTCAATGGGATCTTCGTGTTCTCCTTCCTCTTTCCGGTGCAGATAAGCGGCGGTCCATTTGGCATGTTCGGAAGGCTGGATTTGATGGCCGTAATTTTTGGCAAACACATGGGTAAATTCGGCCCCGAAGAAAAGAATAAGGCAGGTATAGTTCACCCAAACCATCACCAAAATGATGGTTCCGGCAGCTCCAAATCCGGAGGTGGGATCCGCCATTCCAAAATACAGACCCAATAAAGTCTTACCAAGTGTAAAAAGAAACGCGGTGACCATGGCACCCACCCAAACAGATTTCCACCCGATCTCCACATCCGGTAGAAACTTATACATGATGGCAAAAAGAAGGGTAATTATCCCAAAGCTCAGCAGGAAATCCACAATCTCCGTCAGATAATAGATTTCCTCGCCGAAGCGGCCCGCTATCCAATTACTCAGAATGGATAAAATGGAACTCAATACCAGGGAAATCAGGAGCAGGAAGGCGATGACCAAAATCAGCCCAAAGGAGCTGGCTCGGTCAATGATCATTTTTTTGAGGTTATTTTCGGGATCGGGTTCTACATCCCATAGAAAGTTCAGGGACTTTTGAAGCTGAAAAAAAAGTGTGGTGGCCCCAAATACCAAAGCGATGATACCTATTGCTTTCATCACCCAGCCCGTGGAACTGATGTATGCGTTGGAAATCAGGTCTTCCACACTTTCTGCGGTTTCTTCTCCCATCATGGTACCGATCTGATTACTTATCTCCCCTTGTACAGCTTCCTGTCCGAAAAAGATGCCGGCTGCCCAGATGACGATGATCAACAGACCGGGGATGGAAAATATGGCATAGTAGGAGATGGTGGCACTTTGCCTGAACGGTTCAGCCCTCATCCATCTCTTGGCCGTTTCCACCATGATCGGTTTGATGTGGTTGAATTTGAATCTTCCCATACGGAAATTTTCGGCAAAAAATGCACCAAAATTAAAAAGGTGTTTTTCCCAAAGAAAGATCCGGCATGCAGATTACGGACAGCCGGTGTTGGAAAAGCCGGCGGCCACATCAACTTTACCGCATAAAACCGGCTATGATCAAAATCAAACCCATCGCGGTAAAGGACAGGATCACGGTGCCTATGCTGTGGGATTGGTAGCCTTGTTTGATATTCATGCCGGATAGTTGCGTCATGGCCCAGAAAAAACTGTCATTGGCATGGGAAACGGCTATGGCTCCCGCACCGGTAGCCAATACCGTCATCACCCTCATCGACTCAGAATCCAGCCCCAATGTACCCATCAAAGGCACCATGATGGAAGCCGTGGTAACCAAGGCCACGGTGGAAGATCCCTGGGCCGATTTTAACGCAAAACCCATAAAAAACGGCAGCAGCAAACTGTAATTTCCTACCATCAGTGTGGCACTTACATGATCCGCCACACCGGAATTCTCCAGCATCTTCCCGAACACGCCTCCTGCCCCGGTAATCAGGATCACCGGAGCCGCGATCAACAAAGCCTCACCAAACCAACCGGTGGATGACAAAAGTTTTCTGTCCAATTTTTCGGGAAGCGTAAAAGACAAAAACACACCTAACAAAAGGGCAATGATGGGATTTCCTACAAATAATATCACGGAAGTAAATAGGTTCTCCCCAAATGGCCGTGTCGGATAGGCAGCTATTGAGGCCAGCACAATCAGACCCAAAGGAATGAAAATAGGCATAAATGATTTTCCAATAGAAGGGTATTTCTTCTTTTCCCCCACTGCTTCCATTTCCGCAAAGTCCGGGGTCAAAGGTATTTTGGAAACGATATGTTTACAAAAGAAGTAACAAGGTACCAAAGCCACGACGCTGATGATGGCGCCCCAAAAAATGATCATGCCCAGATCGGCGCCCAAAATCCCCGCGGCTGCTATCGGTCCAGGAGTAGGCGGTACCAGGGAATGGGTGGCGGTAATGCCTAGGGTCAATGCCACCGTGGTGGCGGCAAAAGGCAGTTTCCCCTTAAAGGAGAGGGACTTGTTGATGGGATTCATCATGATGAATGCACTGTCTCCAAACACGGGGATCGACAAAATGGCACCTGTAACCATCATACCGAGCATGACGGCCTTTTTCCCTATCCAGGAAAGCACCTTCTGCGCAATGACAAACGCTCCTCCCGTCTTTTCCAGAAAGGTCCCGATGATGACCCCAAACAAAATCAGCAGCCCTATCCTCCCCAACACGCCCCCAAAACCCTCTGAAATCGATTGGATGATCAGTTCAGCAGGCATGCCCGAAATCAAACCATAGATAATGGCCACTACAAATAAGGCCAGAAACGGGTGGATTTCGAATTTGATGATGGCGATGATAATGAGTGCGAGCGACAACAGGATAACCAGAAAAAGATACATAATGGGGTTTATATTGGACCAAATGTTATTTACGGAACCTATAATACATAATTATTTTCAGAAACCCACCGTAAACAGGGTACTTTAAAAAATTTCGCTCCAAAAAAGCAAGAATATGCCCTTGAATCCCTCTGAAACCCCATGATCAGCGGTTGAAAAATGCTTCCTCGCAGAGGCATCGGATACATGGAGGAACTGGCTTTTTGCAGGGCGACGGCAGGATTTATACAGGTGTGGATTCAATGACTGCAAATCAGTTGCCCCATTGATTCATCATCCCTGATGGATTTTTCAGGCCAGATCTATTTCCGGATTAAGGTATACATCCTGAATATGGTTTAATAGTTGAACCCCTTCTTCCATAGGCCTTTGAAAGGCCTTTCTGCCCATGATTAAACCCATTCCGCCTGCGCGTTTGTTGATCACAGCGGTTTTGACGGCCTCTTCCAGATCCCCCTCTCCCTGGGATTCTCCTCCTGAATTGATCAGTCCTATCCGGCCCATGTAACAGTTGGCTACCTGATACCGGCATAAATCAATCGGATGGTCGCTGCTGAGCTTATTGTACATTTCAGGGTGGGACTTGCCAAAGCCAATGCGGGTAAAACCACCGTTGTTGGTCGGTAATTTCTGTTTAATGATATCCGCCTGGATGGTTACCCCCAGATGGTTGGCCTGCCCGGTGAGGTCCGCTGCGGTTTCATAATTGACACCATCCTTTTGAAAACCGTTGTTCCTTACATAACACCACAAAATGGTGACCATGCCCAATTCATGGGCACGCTCAAAAGCCTCCGAAACCTCAATGATCTGGCGGTTGGATTCTTCCGAGCCGAAATAGATGGTTGCCCCTACAGCTATCGCCCCCAGATTCCAAGCATCGTCTACTGACCCAAACATGATCTGATTGTGTTTGTTGGGATAGGAGAGCAGTTCATTATGATTCAGTTTAACTATGAAAGGTATTTTATGGGCGTATTTTCTCGAAAGAATGCCAAAAGACCCAATGGTGGTGGCCACGGCATTGCATTCCGCCTCTAAGGCAAGTTTGATGATATTCTCAGGATCAAAGTAAATGGGATTAGGAGCAAATGCACTCCCCGCTGAATGCTCTATCCCCTGATCAATGGGGAGTATGGAAAGGTATCCCGTTCCTCCCAGCCTGCCGGTGTTGAATAATGTGGCCATATTGCGTAAGAATTGTGAATTTCTGTTGCTGTGCACAAATTCTTTGTCCACAAAATCCGGGGAGGGGGCATGTAACAGATTTTTGTCGAAAGTTTGGCTCTTGTGATCCATGAGATACCCGGCATCTTTGCCCAGCCATTCTTGGATTTTATCAAGTTTTGTATTCATTGCTTTTCAAGGTTGGAGTTATTACTGAATATCCTGAAGGTCAATAGAAAAGGTTGTTCAATCCTATCTTTCTTCACTTAGGGTATAATCACGCACATTTTCTGTTCCAAAATCTGAAATCAGAACAAGTCTTCCCGAAATTATTTCGTTCAAGTGGACTTACGCTTTCATTGGACAGACCCGTCCGGATGACATTTATATCCGGAGATGGCATATCCTCCTGGAAACCTGCAGGTAAAAGAAAAAATACTTTTCCAGCGAAAAAATCAGAGAAGCATTTAAGAAACTACCGGCCCGCAGCCCACTGGATCGCCTGCTGCAGCAGTTTTCTGTATGCGGGTAGGGCATACACCTCGGGACCATGGCCAGGTTGGATATAGACGGTTCTGGTGGAAGGGGATAGTTGTTGACACCAGGCCAACAGAGGCATGCTTTCGGGATGATCAGTGGAAATTAAAGGCTGGACATTATCCGAAATGTCAACGTCTTTATAAATCTCATCATAGACTTCGAAATTGGACAGGCCTTTCACAATGGGATGTCCTTTCTCCATGATGTGGGCCCTGAATGCGACATCATGTTGGTAACCTGAATCATTTTCCAGGTATCGCCCGCCAACCAATCCCCTGTAATAATCCCAATTTTGGTAAGATACAATAGAATGGTGGAGAAATACCAGTCCAATCCCTTTATCCACCCATCTTTCCAATCCCTGTTTTTGATCCGCGGTAATCTCCTGCACCATATCATAGAACAGGATCAGATCATATTTTTCTATATCCTCACCGACAAAATGATCATTTGCCTTCGGATGCTTCACCTCGACATATTGGATATTCTCCAAAGCATCCATCATTTCGAAAAAACGCTCCCTCTCAAAATCATGCCCCCCTGTAATCAACAGAACAGATATTGGCAGTTCTGTTGATGCAAATCCCGTCACTACCGCGAATGCACAGAGAAACATTTGAACCAAGTGTAACATAATCCTATTGCTTTTAACCGATATTACAAATTTTTATCCATTATGTTAACACCAACATCCTAAAAAAAACACTATTTATAAAAACTGTTTCCCAATATTCCATTTTCTTTACAACGAAATTAACTTTTAGAAAATCCATTGTCATTCCTCCCAAAAATCCTGTATTTTTAAAAATTATTCAACAACAAATCAAACATGATGAAAAATATTGGTTATTCCTTCTTTTCGGCAAATACGATATGGGGCAGATCGACCCTGTTTATGGTAATCTGTACATTCCTTTTGGTTCCGGGTACGCTAAAGGCCCAGTCAACCGATGACCTTATTGGTAGGTGGAACCTCACGGTGGAGATGGACGGTAAATCTGCTCCATCCTGGCTGGAAGTAAAGCAGTCCGGTATCCGTACCCTCGTAGGGTATTATGTGGGGGATAATGGAAGTGTCCGTCCCGTTTCAAAGATAAATTTCCAGAACGGCAAAATATCTTTCCGTATTCCTCCTCAGTGGGAAGACACCGATACCGAACTGGGATTTGAAGGATCTTTAAAAGGGGGAAAGCTGGAAGGGACCATCCACCACCCCATGGGCAAAAAATACAAGTTTACAGGGGAACCCGCGCCATCTTTGGTACGGGAAAAAGAAGTTGCTTGGGGAGAACCCATTGAGATTTTTAACGGAAGAGATCTTTCCGGATGGCATCCTGATGCCGCTGAAAACCAGTGGGTAGTCAAAAACGGGATTCTCACCAATCCGAAAGCCGGGGCCAACCTTATTACGGATGAAAAATATGAAGACTTCAAGCTTCAGGCAGAATTCCGTTATCCCGAAGGAAGCAATAGTGGGATATACCTGAGGGGACGCTATGAAGTACAAATTGAGGACAATAAAGGCACGCCTCCCTCTTCTGTGTATTTCGGTGGCGTGTACGGATTTGTAACGCCGAATGAAATGGTGGCCGGAAAGCCGGGCGAATGGCAGACTTTTGAGATTACCCTTGTCGGCAGAAGAGTGACCATCGTGGCCAATGGCAAGACCATTGTCTGTGACCAGATCATTCCGGGCATCACCGGGGGGGCACTTGACAGCAATGAAGGCGAACCTGGTCCCCTTATGCTTCAGGGAGACCACGGAGCGGTGGA
This sequence comes from Negadavirga shengliensis, assembly GCF_042652345.1. Lineage (NCBI taxonomy): Bacteria > Pseudomonadati > Bacteroidota > Cytophagia > Cytophagales > Cyclobacteriaceae > Negadavirga > Negadavirga shengliensis. The sequence goes on along the minus strand of NZ_JBHSJJ010000021.1, from coordinate 1,053 downwards.
ATTCAGAAAAATCGTGCTTACGCCATCAAAATAAAGGCAGGCCAGAAAATAATAACGTAAAGAAACACATTCCAGGCCGTTTTCCTATCGATGTCAAAGTCAGGTTGAAAACGGCCTTCTCTGCTTTTAATTCACCGAATAAGTGGTTGACATCATCAAAGCCGGCACCCAACACATCCCCCTTATCCAGGAAGTCGCACAGAAGACCTGGCCCACTACCTTTGGCCATATCCTTTCCAAAGTCCAGATTTCATACATGCTGGAAATGATGTACAGCACACCTTCACTGGAAAAACAAATGGGGCCTAAAAACCACATATTTATCCTGGCCATGGAAGGCGCAAGGACGCTGGGTTTCGCCTCTTTTGAAACCAACCATCAGCATTCGGATAAAACCAAAATCCATAAAATCTACATCCTTCCGGAAGCCCAGGGAAAGGGCGTGGGAAAAGCGCTCATCCAATATATCGGCGGGGAAGCATTGAAATCCAATAACGGCTCTCTGGTGCTCAATGTGAACCGTTACAATGAAGCGGCTCTCCGGTTTTACCATCGTTCGGGTTTTGTAACCGTCGCAGAAGAAAACATCCCCATCGGCCAGGGATATTGGATGGAGGATTTTGTGTTGGAATTTAAGCTGTAATTTACCTGATAGTATTTTTAATTTACAATTGGAAAAATGAAGTTGCAAATTCAGAGGGATAGAAAGGCGGAGTTACAACGCCTACTACACCAGGGAGATAATGATTGCTTATCTTTTAGGGTAAGTGGTTGTTTTTAATTATCCTCTTACTCTTCTGTACTTTTTGTCCCCGATATGCTGCGCTGGTCGGGGCAGGCTTTGACACAAAAAGAACGAAAAAAGTCAAGGCAAAAATAAGCTTCTCCCCGCAGAGCCCCTCGCCCACTCGCTCCCGACAGCTGTACCATATCCGTTAACTTAAGCATAGAACAGGTCGTAAAGTATTTGATGATGGGGCTTTTGTTTGAGTCTTTTCTCTACAGTCAATTTGGGGATTATGGGGACCAGACTGGTGATGAACCAATTGGCAA